>JADHLI010000007.1 GCA_016780775.1 Alphaproteobacteria bacterium
TAAAAGGTATGCGTTTGCTAAAACGAGTTACAATGATTGCTGAGAACAACACTGTTATCAAAGTGCATTATCCTATTTTTCCGAGTGACTCAGACGCACCTTGGGTCATTGAGCAACTGTCATGTTAATGGTGATTGGTTACCAGCGTCGCAACTTGAATATAGCGGTCACCGTGGAGTAAATTATTCTCTTTTTTGGCAGGAAGGGCACGTGATGGAAAAGCAGATAAAATTTCGGCCCTTTGATGAAAGCGATAGCGATAAGGTTATTGCGCTTTGGGAGAAGGCAGGCCTGTTGCGCCCATGGAATAACCCGAATAAAGATATTGCGCGCAAGCTTCAGGAGATGGCGGTAAACAGCTATAGCTGGTTCTGGGTAGCAGAACAAAACGGCGTCATTATCGCTACGGCTATGGCTGGCTATGATGGGCATCGCGGTTCTGTAAACTATCTGGGTGTCGATCCTGATGTTCAGCAAAGCGGGGTAGGCAGGCTGATCATGCAGCGCATTGAGGCAGATTTAATCGCAGCGGGATGTCCAAAGCTAAATTTACAAGTGCGTGATGATAATATCGATGTGCTAGCGTTTTATGACAGGCTAGACTATCAACGCGATGCAACGATTTCACTATCAAAGAGGCTGATATCAGATGAATAGCTGGGGAGGTGTTTTCCCCTCAGCGCATTTCCAGAAGTAAGAGTAGTGTTACCGTTTAACGTTATTGGGTAATAGAGCCGAGATATTTGAATGATACCCGTAATTGTAGCTCACTAACTTTCTGGATATCTCTGTCTGCGTAAGGGTCGCGCTTATATTCAAGCGATAGATTTACACAATCCTGAAAGCCACCTGCCCACCCTAATAATAGAACCGACTGATCTTTTTTACTTTGCCCTTCGGAAAGATTCCAGACCTGTTCTGCGGTCAATGATAAACCTCTTCCTAAACTCTGGGTAACATTGATGGCTACTTCTTCGCGATCTTGCGCACTATTGGTAAAATAGCTTTCTGCAACTTGGGTATGCGATACCTCAACAAAGGTGCCATTATTATCATAGACGGCATTTGCACGAGATTCGTTTAACTCAAAGGTTTTGCGGTCAGCACGCGCTGACCATGACACAGTTAGATCAAACGGCGTTCTAGCAGACAGGCTGGTAACATAATCTGAATAGCTATCCTGGCTTTCGGTAGAAATGCTCTCCGCTGGAGTGCCAGAGGTGCGATAGGATAAGCCAATAAAACCGCTGACATCGCCAAGAAAACTATTTTCGGTAATCCCAGAAACACCTGCCGCAACATGGCTGCCAGGCAAGATAAAGTCGCGCCCCTGAAAGCGGTTCGCTAAAAACAAGTTAGCTTCGTCTAGGCGAAAATCTGCGGCATCCCGGTTTGGGATATCATCTGTTCTATCACTGCCTTCAATGCCAGTGAATTTTATTCTTGGCGTTATGATAGCAGAGGCGGTGTTCCCATTGCCATAGGTTATGCCTAGCGGATATTGCCATCCGCCGGTCATAATTACCTGACCTTGGCCAACCTCATGCGTATCGCCTGAGCTGCTGGCGTTTGAGCGAATATCGTGATAGGTGCCCAGTAAATCGCCTGTTGCGGTCAGAACATGGCCGTTCATCTTATGCTGGAAGCGGGTGCCAAGCAGGCCTGTCCAGCGAAGTATATCATGGCCTTCATCATTGTTTAATGACTGGGCTGATAGCTCCTGGCGTATTGTCTGGTTTGCGAATGGTCCATCAGTAATTTTTTCAAAATAGATTTCTGGCAGAAGGCTAGGTTCTTTGTCTAGTGTGTCAGTTTCGCGCAGACCTTGTGTGTCAGAGGCTTTAACACGGTAGTAGCGGTTATCAGTGATTTTTTCTGCAACCATATAGCTATCCAAACGCTCTTCTGTCTCATAGCGATAGCGACGCAAAAAAGTATCTTGGGAGGTACGGAACAAGCGCATGCGCATCTTCCAGCCCTCGCCCAATTCTGTGGAAAAACGAGTGTCGGTTGCGGCAACTTGCTCTCTGCGTTTTTTAAAGGTTTCAAGATTGGCCGTATATATCATGGCATCTAGCTCAGAATTGTCCCATCTCTGGCGATAGATGGTCTTTAGTCCCTGTCCTCTGAACTGAAAGTTCGTTGGCTGAAATTCAACATCACGGGTGGGGCCAAGTATTTGGTAATAGGGCGTGGTAACCGTCATTCCACGGTCATTAGAATACGCTATATTGGGGGTCAAAAACCCACTTTCGCGTTCAATTGTTTCATCTGGGTGCACCAACGCTGGCAAATAGAAAACAGGCAAACCAAAAATGCGCATTGTCACATTCTGGTGCGTTATCGAACGGCTTTCAATATCATGGATACTTTTTGAAGCTCGCAAATCCCAAATTGGACTCTCACCATTATCATAATCACATTTACAGGGCGAAAAGACACTTCTGTCAAAGACCGTTCGTTTATTTTGTACATGATCACCAGAGCTGGCAGAAAACCGGGAGCCATCTGATAAATTTGTTAACAGAGGCTTAGCGATTGCATGGGTAAAGTTTTCATCCAGTGTCATCTCTTCAGCAGAATGAACAATATTGTCCACCGTAGTGATAGTGACATTCCCAGATGCGCGCGCTGTTTCTGTTGAAGGGTTGTAAATCACCTGATCAGCACGCAAAACATCGCCATTTTGGAGTATCATTACATTACCAGTAGCTATCATGCTACCGTCTTGGTTGCTTACAGTCACACTGTCGGCTTCGAAATCAACTGGCGTGTCTTCTTGCGCGTGCAGCGTTTTTGCCCACACAGAAAACACTAGCGCTAACATCGCTAAGACGGCTTTAAAATAGCCTTTCAAAAGTCCCATGCACATCGTCACTGATCACCAATTGAATTTACAGCTTTTTTACCCAAGAAACTGTTTACAAAGGCCTACCTTAGTTAGCTGCAATTGTAAATCAAGACTTCAAGGATATCCTATACTTATCTGCGTTAACAGCCATATTTCGGGCATCATACGGATAATCTTCCCACGCCCTATCCTGAAGTCGTGCTATCTTGCTATTATCTGATAACAGGCTATGCAATTTTTCCGCCAAAATTTTGATTATTTGCTGCCGGACATTCTCATCGCGGTAGTCGAGCTCGCGGATACTGACTATTTCGGCGCGCCCTTGTGCAATCTCAGGAATGCCGCCTTTGTCTGTGGTGATAAGCGCGCAGCCATATGCCAATGCTTCGAGTACCGTAAGGCCTGCAGGTTCCTGCCATAATGAGGGAACAAGCGCGATAGCAGATTGCGCCTGAAGCTTGCTTAAATCTGCTTCTTGGAGATAACCATGCTGGGTTATCTGCTCAGCGATAGGGGCGAGCGTCCGGCTAATCTTCTGCTCATACTCCGAAGGCTTAGCGGTATGAAAATGGGTGCTGCCAACAATATCTAAATGCCAATCTGGAAAGGCAGGCAATATCCGAGCGGCTGCTTCACAGGCTTCTAAAATCCCTTTTTCGGGAACCATCCGGCCTGCTAACAGGATCTTTTTCTGCTTAACTGGCCGCTGATTACATGTCCTTGTAACCTCATTCGGGATCACAATATATTTTGAATGTGCATCTGCGCATAATTTTTCTTCAGGTAAGTCATTGATAAAGATATCTTTAAGGTAGTTTGAAACAAAAAGAATTGCAGACAGATTATTCACTAACCACAGTCTTTCATCGGGTGTCTGACCGCCTTGCATATCCCTAGCATCATTATGCATATACAAGCTTACTTTTAAATCGGGGCGTGCGGTTTTCAGCTGTCTTGCAAGCTGGCAGCGGCTATGTATTTCAACCAGTTCTGGTGTCTGCTCTGGATGGGCTTTTAGATGGGCAAGATAGCCATATAAAAATCCTTTATTTTTGCCATACATCCATTTCCGGTAATAGCTTACACCCTTAAAATTAACGTCTTTTAAGGGCGGATTTGATATGGGGGTGCCAAAAACACTAATCGCTCTGGGATGATCAGAAGCACTGGCAAGATCCGCAACAATCCGCGCAATGGCGCCTGCATTCGCGCTTGTCATCACCTCTTTATGAGGCAGCAAAATATCTGTAATTGGATAGCTAGAAGTCATGGGGTGAGTATATGTTTCCTAGCAAATTGGCAGCGCTGTTCGGCAGGTTTCGCTATGTTTATAATACTAGCCATAATGTTAAAACAAGTCTATGAATCTGGGGAAAATGAAGCAATCTATGCGCGCAAAGACAAGTGCGCTTGGTGCAAGAGAAGGCAATGAAGCAGATTTTGGTCTTAAAGCATGGCGCCCTAGGCGATATTATCCAAGCGATTGATGCCTTTGAAAGTTTGCGCCAATCCTTTCCCGATGCACATATAACCTTATTAACCTCGCCTGCCTTTGCCCCGCTGATCAAGCCTGCTGGCTGGTTTGATGAGCTGGTAATTGATTCGCGCGCACCTATCTGGAATATCGCTGGCAGCCTGCGCTTAATCACAGTTCTCAGGCGTAACTTTGATGCGATTATTGATTTGCAATGCTCCTCGCGCACGGCTGTTTATTTTAAGCTGGCACGGCCAAAGGCGCGGTGGTTTGGCACGGTAAAAGGCTGCTCAGACCCAATGCCTGATTTTACTGGAGTTAATAACCGCGATAGAATGCTGACCGCAGTAAAAATGGCTGGAGCAGCAGAATGCACAGGCAATTTAAATTTTCTGTCAGCGCTTGCAGCAGGGCAAAAGATGAAACTGCCAAAAAAATATGCGGTGTTTGTAGCTGGCTCATCCAAAGCAAAATTGTCAAAGAGATGGCCTGCGGCTTTGTTTGCCGATATTGCGGCACGCTGCCTAGGGGCTAATATCACGCCTGTTTTATGTGGCACAGCAGAAGATAGAGATGCAAATCAATTCATAAAGCAAGCTTCCGAGGATGTTATTGATGTTACCGCCAAAACCAGCTTGGCTGAGCTTGCTGTCATGATGGCGGGGGCTGAATTTATTTTGGGAAATGATACTGGGCCAGTATTTCTTGGCGCGCGCACCAATGTGCCAACTTGTATGTTGATGGGCGCGGACACAGACCCTTCTATGTCTGCCCCAACAGGCCAGAAAGCAGTGTATTTATATATCCCAGACTTAGCACAATTATCTGCTGATAAGGTCTGGGAGAAGCTTAGTGAAATCCGCAGCTAGAAACGGTATCAAGCACCTTTAAAAAGAAGAGTTAGGCTCTTTCAGGAATGTAATTTCTGCATCTGTTGAAGGCCGCCCTAAAATAGCATTACGGTGTGGGAAGCGGCCAAAACGGGCGACGATATCACGGTGGCGCACTGCATAATCATAGGTCCGCTCAGAGGTATGCTCTTTGAACAAAGGCAGTGATGCATCTTGAATAGCAATATCTTCTGAATGCATCATTGGCATCAGGAAAAACTGCCGTTTGGCTTCCTGGCTCTCTGTTTCAATGCGCTTATCTGCGGCAGCACGCAGCGAAAGGGCGCACGCTATCTCGTCGCCTGCAAAAGCCTTTGGCGTATCGCGGTAGATATTGCGGGTCATCTGGTCCAGTAATAAGATAAGCGAAAGGCATCCATCGCTATTCGCCGCCCAACGGTCAAGCTGCCCGTTTAGAGCTTGCGTGACCAGCGCCTCAAAACGGTATTTTAGTTGCTGGTCAAAATCATCATTCTTGGTAAACCAATGCTCTGGTGTGATCTCTTCAAACCAAAAAGACAGAATAGCGTTTATCTGGCTCTCATCGCCCGCGTTAAGTGTCATTTTTTTCTCCTTTCATTCCTATAATCTGTCCATTCCTATCCTATGGTAATCGGTCCATTCCTAACATTTGTCTTTCATCTTACGATCACTATTCTTTTTTATTATTATCTCTGAAATATGGCGGAAATTAAAAAAGAAAAACAACCATAAACTATATCAAAACACCTAAAAATCTGGTTTTGGTAGTAATGTTGCGATTATTTTCTCCCCTAACGGCACGCCAACTACCGCTGATGATGAACCAGTAATGGTGCTATTGAATTATGTCACCAACCTTGCCTTTGATGATTTTAATATTGAGGTAATGTAGCTGGGACAAGTTTTACATGGCAGGCAATAACGCGTGCATTAATCAAGACTAGTCGATAACTTTGCCTGGGTTTAAGATACCTTTAGGGTCTAAAAGGTGCTTGATGTTAGACATAAGCGACAGGGCTACCGGGTCTTTAACCTGCTTTAATTGCTCAAATTTCATCACGCCAATTCCATGTTCTGCGCTGATAGATCCGTTTAAGCTAGCCAACGCTCTGTAAATCGCAGCTTTTAAAGGTTCTTTTTTATCTAGCCAGTCTGGGTCACCGCCTTCTTTTTCAATCAAATTGAAATGCAAATTGCCATCGCCAAGGTGGCCATAGCTGCAAACGCGCGTCACTGGACAGACTTTACGCACCTCTGCAACAGCACTATCATAAAAGGTTTGCAAATCTGCTCTGGTAACTGAAATATCTGTATTTACGGGGTTAGATTCCCGCTTGGTAGATTCTGGGGCATGCTCTCTGATGTCCCATAATTGCTGGCGTTGTGTTTCATTCCGCGCCAAAGTAGCATCACTTATCATTTCCGCTTCAAAAGCCTCTGCTAAAAAGCCTTCTAAGGTTTCGATAATAGGCACGCGCCCTGTTTCATCTTCGCGGCCGTCTTTTTCATCTGAACTAGCAATTTCCATCAGGATCATAAATTCAGGAATGGGGTCTAGCGGGCGCGGAATTTCTGGAAATTGTTTAAAAATAACATTCAAAAGCGTATCTGGCATAATTTCAAACGCTTCGACCTGCTCACCGCTTGCAGCTTGTAATTTCCCCAATAATTCGACCCCTGTGGCAATGTTTGGAATACCAGCAAGGGCAGTTGCACGTGCCTTTGGCAGGGAAAACAGCTTCATAGAGGCGGCTGTGATAATGCCAAGCGTACCTTCTGAGCCGATAAAGAGCTGTTTTAAATCGTAGCCAGTATTATCTTTGCGTAAGGGGGTAAGCAAATCCATCACGCGCCCATCGGCCATCACCACCTCTATGCCAAGGCATAGATCGCGCGTATTACCATAGCGCACCACATTTACCCCACCTGCATTGGTGGCCAGATTGCCGCCAATGGTACAGCTTCCTTTAGCGGCCAGATTAAGCGGGAAATACAAATCATGCTCTTCGGCAAGCTTGTGCAATTCTTGCAAAATACAGCCAGATTCAACCACCATGGAACGGTTCGCTTCAGAAAAAGAACGCACCTTATTCATCCGAGACAGCGATAATACAAAAGCTTTGCCTGAGGTGTCTGGGATACCGCCGCCAACCAAGCCTGTATTTCCGCCTTGCGGCACGATGGTCAGGCCTTGCTCATTTGCGCGGCGCATAATTGCGCTGACCTGCGCTGTGCTACGCGGGAACAAAACAGCCTCAGCATCGCCGCTATAATTGCCGCGCCAGTCCTGCAGGAACGGGGCTTTATCATCTGCTAGGCTCAAAATATCCTTATCATCAAGCAGGTCATTAAAATGGTGTATATTATTCATTTATCCATCACTTACTTAAAAATCTGGTTTCATACGCATAACACGCCCTGTTAAGGCTGTTCTTTTAAAGAACTTTACCGCTATCTCTGGGTGCGGCAGCACGCGAGAGACGGTCATTTATTGCAAGACCTAATCCTGACATGGGGATGGGGGCAAAGGCAATAGAATTTAGAGCTAACTTATCGGCCTTATGCAAAAGTGCAAACAGATGCGCTGCTGCTTCTTGAATATCACCAGTTTCGGATAGATTGAAATCAGCGGTTACCCCGTCTGGGACAGCGCCAAAGCCAATAAAAACCTCATCTTTATGTTTAGTGGTGGCGTTTAGTCGCACCCCTGCCAATGGGGCGTAGTGGCTTGCTAACTGGCCAGGAGAAGTAAGCGGGGCTGTGCCATCTGTTATGCTGTTTGCTGGCGCAGTGATGCTAAGGCCAGTTTGCTCTTTTATCTGTTCTGCTGTAATTGGCCCCGGACGCAGTAAAATAGCCTTATTGCCACGGCAATCAATGACGGTGGATTCAAGGCCGCTAGGACACGGTCCACCATCTAAAATTATATCACAGACACCGCCTAGCCCTTCTTCTACATGCAGGGCAATTGATGGGCTGATGCGCCCACTAGGATTTGCAGAAGGAGCGACAACTGGCAGACCAGTTAGGGCTAGTAGTTGGCGCGCTATAGTATGGTCAGGCACCCGAACCGCCACGCTATCATTGCCTGCTGAGGCTAACAAGCTGATAGGGCAATGCTTGGCCCGCTTTAGGATAAGGGTCAAGGGTCCTGGCCAAAAATGGGATGCAAGAAGATTAGCAATCTCGGTCTTCTCACCTGCTGCCAGCGCCTCTTCTATATCCGCAAAATGACTAATAAGCGGATTGAATTGTGGCCTGTTTTTAGCGGCAAATATTCGGGCAACGGCCTTATCATCGGTTGCGATAGCCCCCAGCCCATAGACTGTTTCTGTTGGAAAAGCGACTAGCCCGCCTTTTTGCAGGCAGGTGGCTGCTTGTTGCAAGGCATGTTCTGAAAATGGTGTGATGGGCATGTTCTATTTGCTAGCCTGTTTAACAAACTCTGGAGATTGTAGTTTTAAAAGGTTATGGATACACATCTTAATGGCTATGAATTTAACGCTAGGCACTGAGAAGAGCAAGAAGCCAGAACGATAAGCCCCAGAACGATAAGACCCAGAACGATAAGCCCGAGTGAGAATTCAAATTTAGGAAAGCTGTATGTGTGGACGTTTTAGTCTAACTGCAAACAATGACGAGCTCAATCAGCGCTTTGGCACTTCTGTGCTGCAAAATCTGGTGCCGCGCTGGAATATCGCGCCCTCGCAATCTAGCCTTATCCTGCGACCACGTGGATTGGAGTTGGTTGCTGAAATGGCTGAATTTGGTCGCCCCTCTGGCCCGCAAAATAAAAGACTTATAAATGCTCGTGCTGAAACAGTGCATGAAAAGCCTACCTTTAAAGACAGGTTCATAAGCACACGCTGTCTGGTTGTGGCAAGTGGCTGGTTTGAATGGTCTGGCCCACGTAAGCCATGGCATATCCAGTTGCTAGATGGGCGGGTGATGGCGATGGCCGGCCTATATTTTACCGATACCAAAGGCAAGGCTGCACAATTTGTTGTTCTGACCACTCCTGCTGATGGCAGCTTGCATAAGCTGCATCATCGCTGTCCGCTGGTTTTGCCTGCTACAAACTGGTCTACATGGCTAAATGGCAGCGCGGCACAGGCGGCAAATTGTCTGGTGCCTGCATCTGCTAGCTATTTTAATGCTTACCGCGTTAGCCCTGATGTAGGGAATATAAAAAATGACAATGCGAGCCTTGTTGCGCCCTTTAATGAGGATGCAGCAGCTGAAAGTCCGTCAGGTCAAGCAGATTTATTTGGCTAGAGGTATGTGGGGCAAGCTAGCTGACAGGCCGGCTATCGCGCACAAGACAAGCATAGAGATGCCAAAGCATTAAGGCAGCTGCCCCGCGATAAGGTGCCCAAGATTGGGCTAGCGCGTCCATTTGCGCATGCGAAGGGCGTTCGTTAAAATTTTTCAGCCGCTTTACCGCTTCCATCAAAGCAAGGTCATTTCCCGGCCATGCATCTAGATCAGCAAGGCAAAATAGGCGGTAATTGCTGATGGTCCAGCCGCCGACCCCGCGATAGCTGATAAGGGTTTGGGTGAAGATATCCGCAGGTTGCTGCTCTAGCTTGGCCAGATTTAGCTGTCCTTGTGTCTCGGCTTGCGCAAGGTCAATGATATATTCTGCCTTGCGCCGGGACAGGCCGATATCTTGCAGCGCTTCATAGTCTAGCGCGGCTAGTGCCTGTGCCTCTTGCCAATTTCGCTCAACAAAGCGTGCCCAAAGCGCATTTGCTACTGCGCGTGAGATTTGCTGGCCCAAGATAATGCGCACGAGAGCCGCAAAGCCTGAGGGGATAAAACGGTCTGGCGGATTGCCCCAGCGCGCACGCGCCGCTTTGAAGTCTGCATCCAGATTATCTAAGGCTTTCAGCGCTAAAAGCATTTCATTTGGGACTTCAGATGATGCATTAATTATGTTATTTTCCATAATAGGACAAAGAATAGTCCAATTCATTTATGGCTGCTAGTGACCTCTAAACAAAAAGGCAATTTTACGGAGAGGGTAAATTAGTCCAGAGTTTTAATCTGGAGTTTTAATCCGGAGTTTTAGTCTGGGGGGTAAATTAGTCTAGAGGATAAGTTAGCCAAGAAGATAAGTTAGCCCAAGAGGTAATTAAATTTAGTGATGCGCACGAAAAAAGACATCCATGAGGGGCATTTGGTTTGGGATATCCCGTTGCGACTATTTCACTGGATGCTGGTAATTTGCGTGTTTGGAGCTATCGGTTCAGCCAAAGCAGAAATGTTAGAGGTGCATCAGCATTTTGGTATGGCGGTGATGGGGCTTATCTGTTTCCGACTTGTCTGGGGTGTGGCTGGCAGTCAGACCGCAAAGTTTAGCCGTTTTATCCGTCCACCTTCTGCAGCAATAAAGGTGGTGCGGCAAATTTTTGAAGGCAAAGCAGATAAAGTGGCTGGACATTCCGCTCTTGGCGGCTATGCGGTGATTTTGCTGCTGCTTATTTGTTTAGTGATGAGCATATCCGGCGCTTTTTCAACAGATGATGTGCTGTTTGAAGGGCCATTTGTATCGCTTGCCCCTTCAATATCGCCGCTTGCTGAACGTGTGCATGCTATTACCGAAAAACTGGTTTTTGCTGTGATAGTTTTGCATTTGGCGGCAATGGCAGTGTATTATTTTCGGCTGAAAAAAAATTTGATACCGGCCATGGTCACGGGTAGGCATAAAAATATAAGCGGCGATAGCGGGTTGATATCGCGCGCTCATACTGCGTTTGGCCTAATATGGCTTGCTATCTGCGTTATTGGATCGCAATTACCTATCTTATGGCAACCTGCTTTATATTGAGCATGTAAAAAACACGCCTTCAGCTTTAATTTGCCTGATATTTGGAATGACAGCTTTTGCAGGTTCCGCCAAGTGTCCGGACTGCCCCCATGATGGCATCACTATCACCAGATTGAGCAGCCGCTTTTAGCGCTAATGCCGCTTTGCGATTATCAGCAGCCTTGCTTTTGAAATCGTCAAAATTCTCCCAGATAGAAGGCGCTGCGCCGCGACTTGGGGCGCTGGCTGGAAAATATTCAGGCATTTTTTCTGCCCAATCGGCAATTTTTTGCGCACCATCAGCTATTGCTTGCCAGTCACTGGCTGCTATCTGTCCGCGAACCGCTTTTAGAATCTGCCCACTTTGTTTGAAATTGGCTTTACGCGTTTCTACGAGGTCAGCGGCAAATGCTGGGCTAGCCGTACTGAGCGCTAGAAGCAAAATCGCAAGGAGTTGTTTTTTCATATCTAATTTTCCTCGATATGGTAATGTTGAGATGTAATTACTTATATTTCTATACGAATTAAATGTTCCTTCCAGATTGCCCTTTAGATTTACAGTATAGGCTGTTTACCCTTTTTAGATGATATTTTCGGCTCAGATTATGGGGGTTTTATTAACCCTTGCAGCGGTGTGTTTTGGCGTTATCACTGGCGGCATTGTTAAAATGCTATCTGGCGATCTGAGCTTGCTATCTATGCTATTTTATCGATTTTTATTCTCGCTACCTATTTTGTTTATTGTGGCATGGCGGGTTAGAGGGCGCGATATGCTGCGCATTACCCAGCGGCGTACCATGGTCGTGCGGGTAATGTTTGGCATGGCGGGTATCACATTTTGGTTCTTATCAGTGCGTAATATTCCCCTTGGACAAGCTACGGCCTTGTTTCAATCTTCGGTGCTGTTTATCACGCTAGCCTCGCCTTTGTTACTCTCTGAAAAGGTAGGGATTTATCGTACCATGGCGGTGATAGTTGGTCTGTTGGGGATTATTTTGCTAACAGACCCGTTTTCGCAAAGCGTCACTCCGGCTGTGATATTTGGACTTTGCGCGGCTATTGCCGGAGCTGGCCTTTCCATCACTTTGCGCAAGCTAGGTAAAGGCGATCAGCCAGTTACAGTGGCCTTTGTCTATAATAGTTGTGGTTTTATTGTGGCCTCAATGCTTCTGCTCCTGCTACCTTCGCAATTTTCACTACCCACTGCAAAGGAGGCTATGCTGCTGGTGGCGCTGGGCATGTTTAGCTCTTTGTTACAGCTTTCATTTACCACAGCTTACCGTTTTAGCGAGGCGGTTGTGGTGGCGTCCTTGCGTTATTTACAAGTTCCACTAGCTGGCATTTATGGCTTCCTTCTTTTCTCAGAAGTTCCAACAATTATTCAACTTTGCGGAATGGTGGTTGTGGTTTCGTCCTGTATGTTTATTATCTGGCGCGAATTTACTATTTCAAAACATCAAAGCTCAGCGCATTAGTGCTGAAAGCATCGAAGCGTAGCCACAAAGGCCAGTACAGGAGAAAAAAGATGATAATCAGGGTTATGGGTGAAATCGAAATTCATTGTTTTGAGCCTGATGGGATTGTGGGTAGCACAGCAGATATTCCCCCCCTTTCAAGTCTTGATGAGGTGCGTGACGGCGATATCATTAACTGGTTAGGCTATGCCTTAGATAACCCTGCTGCCCCTTCGCTAGATGAGGATGAAAACTGGCGTGGGCAAGTAGAGGGAGCAGCCAAGATATTAGCTGCCCCTGCATTGGAAAAAGCAAACGCTGACGATTTTGTGCTGCTGCTAGTCTTGCGTGAAAAATGGCCAGTCGGCACTAAAGCAAAATTCAAAATTCAGGCAGACAGGGTAGGGGCGAGCCATACCTATCGGCTGTTAAGCTGTCCTTTGCAAAAAGGGGCTGACATAACAGATGAGGAAAGTCTAAGCGCAGCTGAAACAGCTTCCCTTCGGGCGATGATTCCAACATTAAAGAAAATCAGAAAGCAGTTTGCAAATAGCTCTGGCTTACAACAATTCCTGCATCAGCTAAATTAGACCGCTAGCTCAGGCCGGTTTTTGAACTCTTCCAACGCTTCTGGATTTGCGAGTGCTTCGGTATTTTTAACGCGCCGTCCTTGAATAACATCGCGCACAGCAAGCTCAGTGATTTTACCTGAACGGGTGCGCGGAATATCATTAACACCCAGTATTATAGCTGGCACATGACGTGGGCTAGCCTGACGCTTCAGCGCATCTTTAATGCGTGATTGCAACCCATCATCCAAGCTAGCATTTTCTGTCATCCGCAAAAACAGCACAATGCGAACATCATGGTCGACCATTTGGCCGATTACGAGCGATTCTGCCACCTCATCAAAACTTTCAACAATCCGATAGATTTCTGCTGTACCAATGCGCACACCGCCCGGGTTCAGGGTTGCATCTGAACGGCCGTGAATAATAATGCCGTTATGAGAGGTGTGCGTAGCCCAATCCCCATGCCGCCAGATATTGGGATAGACATCAAAATAGGCGCTATGATATCGGCTACCATCGCTATCATTCCAGAAACTCACCGGCATAGATGGGAACGGGGCAAGGCAGCAAAGCTCACCCTGTTCGCCCTCAATTTGCTGACCTTCATCATCCAAGATGGCGACTTCCATGCCTAGGGCGCGCGCTTGTATCTCTCCGGCATAGACAGGCTTTGTCGGGCATCCTAGTACAAAGCAGCCCATAATATCAGTACCGCCAGAAATAGAGGCAAGTTGAATATCATCTTTTATGGCCTGATAGACAAAGCCAAACCCTTCTGACGAAAGTGGCGAGCCAGTAGAGCATAAAAGTCGTAACTGTGAGAGATCAAATTCTTTTGCAGGCTTCAGTCCTGATTTGCGCACTGCATCAATATATTTAGCTGATGTGCCAAATAACGTCATCTTTTCGGCTTCTGCGATTTGCCATAAGCGCTCAGGCCCAGGATAAAACGGATTACCTTCATATACAATTACACGCGCCTGCATCATCAAGCCTGAAACTAGCCAGTTCCACATCATCCAGCCGCAGGTAGTGAAATAGAATATGTTATCTTTTTCCGATATATCGCTATGCAGGCGATGTTCCTTGATATGCTGGATAAGCGTGCCGCCTGTGGAATGCACAATACATTTTGGCGCACCGGTCGTACCAGAGGAATAAAGGATATAAAGTGGGTCGTTAAACCCTACCCGGCAATAGCTATCAATCGGAGGGTGAGAAAGACAATCTGCAAAGAGTTCGGCCTTTGGAATGCTCCCTATTTCAGGCGATGCGCTTTTATAGCCATCAATCAGGACATGTTTCAGTGAAGGCAGTTTTTGTGCAAGATCTGCAACAATAGAAAGCCTATCTATCTCCTTGCCGTTATAGCTATAGCCATCAACAGCAATAAGCAATTTTGGCGTGATTTGGCCAAACCGATCCGCAACCCCATTTAAGCCAAAATCAGGCGAACAGCTCGAAAAAATTCCACCAAGGCTGGCGGTGGCCAGCATAGCAATCAAGGAAGTTTCACAATTAGGCAGATAGGCGGCAACACGGTCTCCCTTGCCAATCCCCTTACTTTGCATCCAACCAGCCAGCGCTAATGCTCTGTTGCGAACCTCATGGCGGGTCAGTCGGGTGCATCTGCCATCTTCGCCATACGCAATGAATGCTGGGCTGTCATCTGCATTTTGCAGCATATTTTCAGCGTAATTTAATTGCGCATCAGGAAAAAATTGTGCGCCAGGCATCTTATCGGCATTGGATAGCAAACGCTGTCCTTTATCGCCAATAATGCCATGCCAATCCCACAAAGAAGACCAGAATAATTCGGGGTAGTCCACCGACCACTGCCAGAGGCGTTCATAATCACCGCCCCAGTCAAAACCATGCTTGTCATGGACATAAACAGAAAATTGATAAAGCTGTGTTTTTTCAATTTCTTGTGGCTGCCACAATAGGTCTCCAGCTTCGATAGCTGTCATGGCGGTCTCCCCCGGGGCTGAAACAGATTTTATAAACGCTTTCTGCATCTTATAATTAAGAATTTTAATCTTAATGTCAGCTTATCTGTTGTAAACTCCTATTGCGGCGGTTTTTATCAAAAACTCAATCTTTAGGACTAGTCTTGTGTATAACTTTTTTCCATCACGTTAATATGTTTTTAATGTTTTCGGGGTCACACATGGAAAACATAATACGGAAAATATAAGAAGATTGGATATATCAAGTGATAGAAGAAATGCAAGCTGGGCTAACAGGTGATTTGCGCGCCATGGGGAATGGAAAATTTTTATATTATCCAGAAGCCTCGCCAGTGATTTTGCAGCTAGAGTTAATTCAAAGTAACAAGCTGCTGGTCTATTGTAGTTTTGCCCTTGATGGAAGCGGCTTATTTTTATCATCTTTTATAACATTGTTGCTCACAGAAGATGTCGGAGCAATAAGCCCGTCCATAGTTTCAGGCTGTTCCCAGCTTGGCTGTGTTACTGGTTCTGTGTCGCAAACCTACTTCCGTTTTTTGCCTACGAAATATGCATCTGGCAAGAAAGTAAAAGCAGACAAGCTCGCTAAGAGCTGCATGGCATTTGCTGAGGAGTTGAAGCCTATTTCAGCGCAACTTGCCCATGTGGCTTCTCAGTCCGAGGAACGCTTACCCTCTTGTAATCTAGCAGATTTCAGGATTGCTCATCTGATGGAAAATCTGGATGAAGCATAGATGCGGCTTTACGCCATAAGCTAGGTATTTTTAAAACACTTCTCTTTGATACCGCTAACGCGCTGGACAAGGCGCGCCACATCAGGCACAGACTATCTGACGCAATTTCTGCCAGCTTGATGGAGATAAGAGATGGTTGATAAAGATGCTAATCCATTAAAAAGCCAATTTGAGGGCCAATTTGCCAAAGCATATGATTATGACCTGATTGTCATTGGTGCTGGGTCTGGCGGTGTTCGGGCAGGCAGGATCGCAGCTGGGTATGGCGCGCGCGTGGCCGTTATCGAAGGCGACAGGCCGGGCGGTACTTGTGTTATTAGAGGATGTGTGCCGAAAAAGCTGCTTGTCTATGGCGCAAGTTTCGCTGGTGAAGCAGAGGATGCAGCTGGATTTGGCTGGCAAATAGACGGGCTTTCACATAGCTGGTCAGAGCTGATCGCAGCCAAAGATAAAGAAATAAGCCGGCTTGAAGGCATTTATCGCACGCTTGTAAAAAATGCGGGTGCAGACCTTATCGAAGGATGGGGGCGTTTAAAGGGTCCACATGAAGTTGAGGTGGGCGGCATAAGCTACACAGCAGAGCGTATTTTAATCGCGGTAGGTGGGCGGCCATCAACCCCGGATGTGCCAGGGCTAGCTGAACATGCGATCACCTCCAATGAAGCATTGGATTTAAAAAAACGTCCAGCCCATATTGTTATTTATGGTAGCGGCTATATCGCGCTTGAATTTGCCGGTATTTTTAATGCATTTGGCAGTAAGGTTGATTTGGTCTATCGCGCTGATCTGCCGCTTCGTGGATTTGATATGGATGTGCGCCAGCATATTGCTGAGGCGCTAAAGGACAGAGGCATTAATCTTATCTCTGGTCGCATGATAGCTGAGGTTAAAAAAACAGCAGAAGCGTGCGTGGTCACCCTTGATGATGGAACTGTTCTAACCCCTGATGAGGTGATGGCAGCAACAGGCAGAGTGCCGAATATTGAAGGTTTGGGATTAGAGGCGGCTGCGATAGAAACAGATGCACGCGGCGCTATAAAAGTAGATGAATGGAGCCAGACTTCTGCACCTTCTATCTTTGCGGTAGGCGATGTGACTGACCGGATAAATTTAACGCCAGTTGCTATTTCTGAGGGGCATGCGTTTGCTGATACTATTTATGGCGGTATGCCACGTGCGGTCAGCTATGATGCGGTGCCGTCTGCGGTATTTAGCCAGCCGGATATCGCCAGTGTTGGGTTAACACAAGAACAGGCAGAACAAGCTCATTCTCATGTGCACGTTTTTGAAAGCCGATTTCGGGCTATGAAAAATACGCTGTCAGGCAGACCTGAAAAAACCTATATGAAGCTGATTGTTGCCGCGAATACACAAAGAATTTTAGGGGTGCATATGGTCGGCCCGGATGCAGCTGAAATTATGCAAGGCATGGCCATTGCGGTTAAAATGGGGGCAAAGAAGTCAGATTTTGACGCGGTGATAGGTATTCATCCCTCTGCGGCCGAAGAGTTCGTTACTATGCGCACGCCGCGTAGCTAGAAACTATTCTGTTTTAGGCTTGTTTTTACTTATCATTTCTTAAAGCTAAGCCTTTGCAAAAAAACCCGCCAGAAGTCTTTGCTTTTGCTTCCTAAAACCGCTATTTTAACAGCCATTAATTCAATCATAGAGGCGGCTATCTGCTCTAACAGGCAAGGCCGGTATAAAAAATGAGCTGGACACCATCAAGCTGGCGTGACTTTCCTATCTTACAAGTGCCGGAATATAAAGACGCGGCGCAGGTAAAAAATGTTGAGGAAATCCTCGCAAAAAAACCGCCTCTCGTCTTTGCAGGTGAAGTGCAGAATCTGCGTAGCCAGCTAGGCGGCGTTGCTAATGGTGAGGGGTTTTTGCTGCAGGGTGGTGATTGTGCAGAGAGCTTTGCTGAATTCTCCGCTGATATGATAAGAGACAGCTTTAAGGTCTTTTTGCAGATGGCTGTAGTACTGACCTTTGGGGCTTCTATGCCAGTTGTAAAAATTGGCCGAGTAGCTGGCCAATTTGCCAAGCCGCGCTCCTCACCTTTGGAGGTTCTTGACGGGGTGGAGCTGCCTTCTTATCGCGGCGATATGATTAACGGTATCGGCTTTAATCCAAATGAGCGTGAGCCGGATCCAGAACGGCTATTGCGGGTCTATGAGCAATCTGCCTCAACTTTGAATTTGTTGCGTGCCTTTGCTCAAGGCGGCTTGGCTGATTTGCATGCTGTACATGACTGGACTACTGAATTTGTATCCGCTGGTGCACAGCGCTACTCCGAGCTAGCTTCGCGCATTGATGAATGTCTTGCATTTATGAATGCATGCGGGGTTAACCCCTCCACTAGCCGCGCATTGGCAGAAACAGACTTCTTTACCAGCCATGAAGCCTTGCTCTTAAATTATGAAGAGCCGCTCACGCGCCAAGATACCATTACAGACGAGAAGGGCTGGTATGCTACTTCTGCGCATATGATTTGGATAGGGGATCGTACCCGCCAGCTTGAGGGTGCGCATGTTGAATATATGCGCGGGATATCTAACCCCATTGGTCTGAAATGCGGTCCTAGCCTAGAGCCCAATGATTTGCTGCGCTTAATCGACCAGCTGAATCCAGAAAATAGCCCGGGCCGGCTGACGCTAATAGCGCGGATGGGCGCAAATGATGTGCGCGCCAAGTTGCCCCCACTTCTTAAGGCAGTGAAGGCGCATGGGGCTTCTGTGGTGTGGTGTTGTGATCCGATGCATGGCAATACAATCAAAGCATCATCAGGGTATAAAACGCGGCGTGTAGAAGACGTATTTAAAGAAGTAGAGGGCTTTTTTGACGCGCATGACAGCGAAGGTACCTATCCAGGCGGTGTGCATTTTGAAATGACAGGCCAGAATGTAACTGAATGTGTTGGCGGTGTTGTTGAGGTGACAGAAGAAGGTCTTGGTGATCGCTATCATACCCATTGTGACCCTCGCTTGAATGCTGGGCAATCACTGGAATTAGCCTTTTTGCTAGCTGACCTTATGAAAAGGCGCCGCGATGCAAGCGCTAAGCTAAAACGAGCTGGCTGATACGTGCTTGCAGCTTAAGGGCCAGTTAGAGGCTATTTTTTAGAGTAATGAGCCAAAATAGACCTTTTCGGAATGATAAAGGTTAGGGAGCTGGTGAAAAGGTGACAGCAAACAAAGCAAAAGAGCATAATGCAATTGGGCCAAGCCCCGAGATGCAGCCTATTTATACAGACAGCTATTTTAATCTGACACGCCAAATCGTCTCAGATCATGGGGATAAAACGGTCACCTATGCGGTTTTTATGCGGCGCCCGGTTACGCTGGCTGCGAGGCTTGCGACAGAATGGCTAGAAATGATGGCTTCTAGCCGCAAAGCTGATTTTAAGATTGAGCTTTTGCATAAAGAAGGGGCATGGGTCGGCGCGGGTGAGCCGCTATTATATATCACTGGGAAGATGTCACAGCTGGTCGATTTAGAAACCATCTTTCTGCAACGCTTGGGAAGTGCGTGTGTGGCTGCTTATAATGCCTATCAGATGTGTGTTGAGTTGCCTGATGTTGCGTTTCTGGCGATGGATGCCCGTCATTGTGCTGGAAGCGAAATGGCAGAGCTGATGGCGTATGGCGCGTCGGTAGGCTCAAACAAAGCCCAAGCAAAGGTAGGCGCAAAGGGCTTTTTAGGATGCGCTGCAGACGCAACAGCAAGCTATTTTGGTCAAGAGACTGGCATGGGTACAATGCCGCATGCGCTGATAGGCTATGCTGGTAATACGCTGGATGCGGCAAAAATGTTTCATCATAGTTTTCCGGATAGGCCTTTAACAGTTCTGGTAGATTATTTTGGCCAAGAGCGAGATGATGCCTTAGAGGTTGCAACTCATTTTAGGAACTTAGCCGAACAAGGCCAGCTTAGTGTGCGTCTGGATACGCATGGCGGACGGTTCTTGCAAGGCTTGGATACGCAAAGCTCTTATGCAGTGCTAGAGCGTAATGTGCCAGAAGCTATCCGTGGGTATCGCTCTGAGAGTGAGCTGAAAAATCTGATGGGGACAGGCGTATCGGCGGCCGCTGTCTGGTATATCCGTGAGGAGCTGGATAAGGGTGGATTTAAGAAGGTTAAGATTGTTGTGTCTAGCGGCTTTGGCCCAGATAAATGCCGTGTGTTTTCACTCGCTAAAGCGCCTGTTGATGTGGTTGGAACAGGCTCTTTTTTGCCAGAAAAATGGTCAGAAACCTATGCCACAACAGATATCATTGAATATGATGGCCAGCCGAGGGTAAAAGTTGGTCGTGAATTCCTGCATCGCCGTATTCAGGGTAAATAGACATTTAAGGTCTTTCAGACGATGACATCATCTAAAACAGATTTGCATATTGCGCTGGCCCAATTAAATCCGCACCTTGGGGATGTGGACGCGAATTGTGATAAATTATTGCATATGCGTGCCCGCGCTACAGAGCAGGGCTGCCAGATATTGCTAACCCCAGAGATGTTTTTATCTGGCTATCCGGCTGATGACCTCGTGCTGCGGGCAGATTTTATGGATAGGGTAGATGCAGGTATCGCCCGGCTTGCTGCCGCAACCGCTGATGGCGGGCCTGCAATAATTTGCGGGGCGCCGGTACGCGATGCAGGACGGTTGTTTAATGCGGTTTTTGTTCTGGATGGTGGTGAGATCAAAGCTGTTCGCCATAAGGTAAATTTGCCAAATTATGGCGTCTTTGATGATAAGCGGAACTTCTGTGCCGGCAGCCTGCAAGGGCCGGTTGTTCTTCGTGGTTGGCGTGTTGGGCTAGCGATTTGTGAAGATATCTGGTCAGCAGATGTCTGCGAAACACTGTCAGAATCAGGTGCTGAAATTATCCTATCACTGAATGCCTCACCGTTTGAGGCAGGCAAAACAGACCAGCGTATGAGCCATGCAGTTGCGCGGATGACCGAAAGCGAGTTGCCAATTGTTTATGTGAATATGGTTGGTGGTCAGGATGAGCTGGTATTTGATGGTGGGTCTTTTGCGCTTAACCTAGGCGGCAAGCTAGCCTGCCAAATGCCGCAATTCACAGAAAGCTTGTCTGTCATCACTGTGCGCGGCGGTGAGGCTGGTGCAATGTTAACTGGTCAGGTTTCTAGCCCCGATGATGCAAATGAAGCGATGTGGCGTGCACTGGTACTTGGTATCCGCGATTACTGTTCTAAAAATGGTTTTCCAGGTGCTGTATTAGGCCTGTCTGGCGGCATTGATTCTGCGATAGTTACGGCGCTAGCAGTTGATGCGTTGGGGGCAGATGCGGTACGGGTGGTCATGATGCCATCTGATTATACAGCTGGTATATCGGTGGAGGACTCGCAAAGCCTTGCTGATAATTTAGGCTTAACGCTAGAGAGCATTGCAATAAAACCTGCGATGCAAGCCTTTGATGATATGCTGGAACAGAGCTTTGCCGGCCAGAAAAGCGGCATTGCAGAGGAAAATATCCAATCGCGTTTGCGTGGTATGTTGCTAATGGCACTATCAAACAAATTTGGTAATCTTGTGCTGGCCACAGGTAATAAGTCTGAATATGCAGCGGGCTATTCAACTCTTTATGGGGATATGTGTGGCGGTTTTGCCCCGATTAAAGATGTCTGGAAAACCAAGATATTTGAGCTGGCTAATTGGCGTAATCAGCATCTGCCAAAAGGTGCGCTGGGGCCCGGCGGTTGCGTCATCCCTGAGCGAATTATTACCCGTCCTCCATCTGCAGAATTGCGCCCAGATCAGGAAGATACAGATAGCCTGCCCCCTTACGATATTCTTGACCCGATTCTTATCGCTCTTACCGAAGAGATGGCAGATATCCAGACCATTGTTGAACGCGGTTATGATGCGCAAATTGTTGCACAAGCGAGCGCGCTGCTTTTCCGCGCTGAGTATAAACGTTTTCAAGCAGCCCCCGGGCCAAAAGTGACGGCCAGAGCCTTTGGCCGTGATCGCAGATTGCCCCTGACATCTGGCTTTAGACCTGCCCAATCGGAGACTTCATGAGTAAGATAAAAGTGCGTTTTGCACCTAGCCCAACAGGCAAATTGCATGTTGGAAACCTGCGTACCGCTTTGGTAAATTATTTATATGCATGCCAGCAAAATGGCACCTTCATGCTGCGTATTGATGATACGGACACCGAGCGTTCGCGCCCTGAATTTGAGGATGCTATTCGCGCTGATTTGCAATGGGTTGGCATGGATTGGGCGTGTGAGGACAGGCAATCTGCGCGGCTATCGCGTTACGATGATGCACTTGCCCAGCTTATCGCCTCTGGACGTGCCTATCCTTGTTATGAAACACAAGAAGAGCTGAGCTTGAAGCGTAAAGCGCAATTGATGGCAGGCAGACCGCCTGTTTATGATAGGGCTGGCTTAACGCTTAGCGCGGCAGAGATTGCTAAGTTTGAAGAAGATGGGCGGCGTCCACATTACCGCTTCTTGCTGGAACATGAAGAGGTTGTGTGGGAAGATTTGGTGCGTGGGCCGGTAAGCTATCATATGTCTAGCCTGTCTGACCCTGTGCTTATCCGTGAAGATGGCCGGGTTATTTATACGCTTGCCTCTGTGGTGGATGATATCGATCATGAAATCACTACCATCTTGCGTGGTGAGGACCATGTTACCAACTCTGCTGCCCAGATACAGCTATTTGAGGCGCTAGGTGCGCGCCGGCCACAAATGGGGCATTTGGCCTTGCTAGCTGGCTCTGAAGGGGAGGGGCTATCCAAACGCCTTGGCAGTCTGTCCATTGAGCAGTTGCGCGGTGAGGGTATATTGCCTGCTGCGTTGGCGAGCTTGCTTGCACGTATTGGCACATCTGAGCCTGTTGTAGCACAAGCTGCGCTAGGGGATATTATTGATGGTTTTGATATTGCCAGCTTTGGTCGTGCAACCGCTAAATTTTCCTCTACAGAACTTCAGCAGCTTAATGCCAAGCTTGTGCAGAATCTACATTTTGCACAAGTTTCATCGGCTCTTTCTGATGCAGGTTACAGTGCTATTGATGCCCCATTTTGGGAGGTTGTAAAGGGCAATCTTGTTACCATTCAGGAGGCAGGCAAATGGTGGGATATCTGTCATCAACCTATCACGCCAATTATTGAGGACGCAGAATTTATGCGCGTGGCAGCTGGTTTGCTGCCGAAGGGAGCATTGGATGACACAAGCTGGTCAAGCTGGACTAAGGCTATTACAGGCGAGACGGGGGCTAAAGGTAAGGCATTATTTATGCCCCTAAGACAGGCCATTACAGGAATGCGTTCGGGCCCTGATATGGGCGGGCTATTGCCCTATATCGGCTATGCGCGCATCATCGAACGCCTAGACGGGGCATCTGCTTAAGCGAAGATATCTTTTATACTCATCTTCTATCGATCTTTTTGAAAATGACGTGCTGAACTGAAATGGAAATTAAACTCTACAATACACTAACGCGCAAAAAAGAGATTTTTCAAGCGCTGGATGATGGCCATGTGCGCGTCTATGCTTGTGGGCCGACCGTTTATGATAAAATCCATATTGGTAATGCGCGCCCGCTTGTAGTGTTTGATGTGTTGGTTAATTTACTGCGTGCCACTTTTCCAAAAGTCACTTATGTGCGCAATATCACCGATGTCGATGATAAAATTAATGCACGCGCCGCAGAACGGGGTGTTTCCATCAATTCGCTCTGCGGGGAAACTATTAAACAATTTCATCAAGATACCAACGCCCTATTGGTCAGCGCACCTGATAAAGAGCCACGTGCTACTCAACATATTGCCCAAATGATAGCGATGATAGGCCAGCTTATCGATAAAGGATTTGCCTATGAGGCAGAAGGGCATGTGCTGTTTTCTGTAGCAAATATGCAGGACTATGGCGCGTTATCTGGCCGCTCACTAGATGAGATGATAGCTGGTGCGCGCGTAGAAGTAGCGCCCTATAAACGCGATGCTGCTGATTTTGTTTTATGGAAGCCCTCGCAAGAAGGTCTGCCAAGCTGGGATAGCCCGTGGGGGGCTGGCCGGCCTGGCTGGCATATTGAATGCTCGGCCATGGCAGCAGAATATCTGGGCGAAGAGTTTGATATTCATGCAGGCGGCCTCGATTTAATCTTTCCCCATCATGAAAATGAAATTGCGCAATCACGCTGCGCGCATGATACTAACCATATGGCACGCTATTGGTTGCATAATGGCTATGTGACTGTGGATGGTGAGAAAATGTCGAAATCACTTGGCAATTTCACTACCGTAGCAAAAGCACTATCTACCCATCGCGGTGAGGCTATCCGGCTAGCATTGCTTTCTTCACACTATCGTGCGCCCTTTGATTTTTCAGACAAGTTAGTTAAAGGCGCGCAAATTATTCTAGATAAACTATATCGTGCAGCTGCGCTTAATGAGGCAAAACAACCGCTTAGTGAACCTGATAAGTTAGATGCTGTATTTATGGCCGCTTTATCTGATGATTTAAACACGCCGCTTGCGCTGACAAGATTGCAAGCCCTTGCAAGTGAGGCAAATAAGGGGTCGCGCGAAGCTGCATTGCAATTACTGTCCTGTGCCAAATATCTGAACCTGCTAGAGGACAAAAACTGGTTTAAATCAGATCATGCAGAGGGCATTGAGAGGTCAGAAATTGAAGCGCTAATTGAGGCACGTAATGCGGCACGGGCGGCTCGTGATTTTGCACAAGCAGATGCCATACGCGACAAGCTGGCAGCAAAGGGTGTTCGCTTGCTAGATGGCCCAGATGGAACAAGCTGGGAGAAAAGCTAAGCCAAAAGTTAGCTTAAGCCCCTGCCTATTTAGGTATCTATTCTACACGGCTTCATTTGCAAGCTTGTGTTAAATAGTCTAAGAGATGATGCGTTAAAGCAGATGATTTCACAGCATGACCTAAATCTGGCGTGCTGAACTTTTTGGACGTGAACATGACCGGCGACAGAATTTGGCTTTTTGATACAACCTTGCGCGATGGCGGGCAGACGCGGGGTATCGATTTTACCGTTGCAGATAAGCAGTTTATTGCCCAGACGCTCGCAGATTTTGGCCTTGATTATATCGAAGGTGGCTGGCCAGGTGCAAACCCTACAGATGACCAGTTCTTTAGCGAAAAACAGAATTTAGGCACCGCCCAGCTGGTTGCCTTTGGTATGACCCGCCGTTCTGGCCGGTCTGCTGAAAATGATCCGGGCCTGAGTGCTATTTTAAATGCCCATTCAGATTCTAGCTGTCTGGTAGGCAAAAGCTGGGATTTTCACGTTACCAAAGCATTGAATATCTCGTTAGAAGAAAACCTTGCTATGATTTCAGAATCTGTTGCGGCAGCAAAGGCCTGCAAACAGGAATCGATGTTTGATTGCGAACATTATTTTGATGGCTATAAGGCAAATTCTGAATATGCGTTAAAATGTGTAGGTGCGGCGCTGGCAGGTGGCGCAGATTGGGTGATTTTGTGTGATACCAATGGCGGCTGTCTGCCAGAAGAGGTGTTTGATATCACTGCTGCCACTAAAGCTGCTTATCCTGAATGCCGCTTGGGTATTCATTGTCATAATGATGCCGGCATGGCTGTTGCTAATACACTGGCTGCTGTCCGCGCTGGCGCACGCCATGTGCAAGGCACCATAAATGGGCTGGGTGAGCGATGCGGCAATGCTGATCTTATCACCCTTATCCCGAATTTGATGATAAAGATGGGGTTTCAAACAAATATTCCGGTAGAAAAACTACCCCGCCTAACCAGCCTTGCCCATGCGATTGATGAGCGGCTAAATCGGCTGCCAGATCCCCATGCCCCTTATGTAGGCACGGCTGCCTTCGCTCATAAGGGCGGCTTACATGCGTCTGCGGCCCAGAAAGATCCGCGCACCTATGAGCATGTCTCGCCAGAGAGTGTTGGTAATCAGCGAAGCTACCTCATTTCAGATCAAACAGGAAAGTCTAACATTTTGGCACGATTTGCCGAAGTGGGTATAGAGATTGATCCAAAAGATAGCCGCCTTGATGGGCTGATAACCGAAGTTAAAGATAAAGAATTTAACGGCTGGGCTTTTGACAGTGCGGAAGCAAGTTTTGAGCTGTTAGCGCGTCGCCGCCTTGATGGGGTAGCTTCTTTTTTTGAAATTGGTCGTTTTCGCGTGATGGATGAACGCCGATTTAATGCCAGAGGCGAGTTGGTGGTAGAATCCGAAGCTACAGCTTCTTTAATCGTCAATGGGGAAACCCATCATGAGGTGGCGGTTGGTAACGGGCCTGTAAATGCAGTAGATACAGCTGTGCGCAAGGCATTGGTTAAAGTATATCCGCAGCTAGCAGATGTTGAATTGGTGGATTACAAGGTGCGCATTCTGCCTGCTAGTGACCGCTCTAGCGGCACTGCGGCGGTTACCCGTGTGCTGATAGAGTTTCAAGACAGCACGGGGCTTCGCTGGCGTACGGTCGGCGTATCAGCGAATATTATTGATGCGTCTGTCAATGCACTGTCTGATGGAATGTGCTGGAAGCTTATCCATAGTGGCTAGGCCGGGTTATTTATTTTTCAGGTACCCAGATAATGGATGAGCAGGGACAATGGATAAGCAGGGACAATGGATAAGGCTGAGATAATGAGTGAGGCTGGTTTCTCACAGCAAGTTTTTCTGGATGAATATACCCCAGTCGTGATTTTGGCGCGTCCACAAATGGGCGAGAATATCGGCGCCGCTGCACGGGCAATGAAGAATTGTGGGCTAGCGAGTTTGCGTCTAATAGCCCCGCGTGACGGCTGGCCAAATCCAGCCGCTCGCCCGATGGCCACGGTCGGCGCGGATATTCTGGATAGGGCAGAGGTGTATGATACGCTAGCTGATGCTTTGCATGACATCCGCTTTATGGTGGCAACCTCAGCGCGCCCGCGGGACATGGAAAAGCCGGTATTTGCGCCGCGCCTAGCGACTAGAAAAATATTAGAAGAACAGCTGCAGGGTGTTCGCCTCGGTACAAAGGTGGCGCTATTATTTGGTGCGGAGCGTTCTGGACTTGATAATGATGAGCTGGTTCTGGCAGATTGTGTTGCCCAAGCGCCCCTGCATAAAGGGGCGAGCTCTCTTAACCTTGCACAGGCTGTCTTTTTGATGGCATGGGAATGGCGGATTGCCGCTCTTGGTCTGAGTGAGCGTGCGGAACTGGATGCTATAGAGGGCCTGTCTGCGCCAGCTGAACTTAAGGCACGTGATTTTTTCCTTAGCCGCCTTGAAGACACGCTGGATGAAAAGGGCTTTTTTTCCAACCGTGAAATGGCGCCAACCGTAAAGCGGAATTTACGAAGCCTGTTTACTCGTGCGCGCCCCACCGAACAAGAGTTACGAACCCTGCACGGCATTATCACGCTGTTCGAGCGAGATTTTTGAAAAATAGGCGGAATTCCTTGACAATTTGGGATAAATCGCTATCCTCGCGCCATTCCTGGGAACGCTGACCTTTCAGACAAGCTGACTGGCCACGGCAATTACGCCCTACCGGGACAATAAAGGATGTAAAATCATGGCACCAAAAGTCGAACATAAACGACATTCCTCCAAGCATAAAATTGATAGACGTCTAGGGGTTAACCTCTGGGGTCGTCAGAAATCACCTGTAAATGCTCGCTCTTATGCGCCAGGCCAGCATGGCCAGCGTCGCAAAAAGCCTACCGATTTCGGTATCCAGCTGATGGCAAAGCAGAAGCTAAAAGGCTATTACGGCAATATCGGTGAAAAGCAGTTTAAAAAATATTATATTGAAGCGTCACGCCGCCGCGGTGATACAGGCCAAAATCTAGTCGGTCTGCTAGAAAGCCGCTTGGATGCGTTTTTGTATCGCTCAAAGCTGGCCCCAACTGTTTTTGCGGCACGCCAGATAGTTAATCACGGTCATGTGATGCTGAACGGCAAGCGCTGTAACATTGGTTCTGTGATTGTGTACGCTGGTGATGTTATCCAGCTGCGTGAGAAAGCCAAGCAGATGCCATCTATTCTCGAGGGTATTGGCTCTGCTGAGCGTGATGTTCCAGAATATATCGAAGCAGATCATGATAAGATGAGCGCAACTTTCCTGCGTATTCCAACTTTGGATGAAGTGCCTTATCCGGTGCAGATGGAACCAAATCTGGTTATCGAATATTACTCACGTTAAGCGCTTATTTTTAGCGAAACGACCTTATATCATAGAGCGCTTCTGGCTAGCCCAGAGGCGCTTTTTTTTATGCTCTCCATACAAAAGCGCGGAAACGCAAAAGTCGCAAGCTACCCTTTTGGCGGTTTTTCTTAACTATGCTATGAGAGGAGAAGCGGTGGCAGATTTATAAATAAGGGCAGAGTTATAATGACAAAAGGTTGGCCAGAGGAATATTACGCGGTGATTTTCACCACCCAGCGCAGTGATGCAGAGATGGAGCTATATGGCCTAACCTCTCAGCGGATGATAGATCTTGCCCAGCAACAGCCGGGTTTTTTAGGTCTGGAGTCTGTACGTGAGGAAAATGGGCTAGGCATCACCGTTTCTTATTGGCGCGATAGACAAGCGATTGCCGCATGGGGGGAGCATGCCGAACATAAGGTCGCCCAGAAAATTGGCCGCCAAGAATTTTATACATGGTTTCAATTGCGCATCGCCAAAGTGATAGATGAACGCAGCTTCGGCCTAGAAGATTTGTAGGCAGAGGGGTGTTAGATGTAACGCGCTATCGTCAGAGGGACCCGGCTTTCACTGATCCTGATTTTGAGGGGTGAGTGAAGCTCAAGGGAGATTAGATACCCCACCTGTGAAAACCCCATAAAAAAAACAGGCCATTTTGCCTGCTTTTCTCACTTATAAAGGATGGTTTGTTCGGCTAGGCCTGCATAGGCTGGGGGTTCACATCAATCCCAAGCGTGTTCAGCATTTCCATCAATTCGCCTGTTTCATACATCTCGCGGATAATATCACAGCCGCCGATAAATTCGCCCTTCACATAAAGCTGAGGGATGGTTGGCCAGTCAGAATAGGCCTTGATACCTTCGCGGATTTCATCATCATCCAGCACATTTACGCCGCTGAATTTAATGCCCAGATGGCTAAGAACGCCGACCACGGCTGCGGAAAAGCCACATTGCGGAAATACAGGCGTGCCTTTCATAAATAACACTACATCATCACTGGCGATATTATGGCCAATCCGCTCTTTAATTCTGTCCTCTAGCATCATCTTATGCCTCCATTTTGAAAATAAACTACTGTATTTTTTACGCGCTACCTTATTAAGGGGCTTTGGTTTGCAAGGCCAGCGCATGTAGCTCGCCTCCCATACGCCCGCCTAGCGCTTTATAAACCATTTGATGCTGCTGTACGCGGGTTTTGCCCGCAAAGGCTGGTGTGACGACCATACAGGAATAGTGATCGCCATCTCCGCGCAAATCTTCAATGGTCACCACTGCATCGGGAAACGCTGTTTTAATCAGTGTTTCGATCTCGTGAGCCTGCATGGGCATCGGACACCTCTTTTGCTTCAAATAGCTGTCTTGTATTTCTTATAGCGCGCCTGTCAGGCCATTAAATCATCAATGGTTTTTCTATGCCATGCGGCCATATCTTCTTTTGATATGGGGGGTAGGCCAGCAAGTGTCAATTCGCATTCTGAAATTGTTTCACCAATTTGTATCGCTTCAACATCGCTAGCGGCGCATAAAGCGGTGAATGCTGGCACGTCTGATACAACCGCAATATAACGGGCTTGGTCTTCACCAAACGCCCAGCCATGCAGGCTGCCACTGTCTGGACAGGTGATTTTTGCCCCGCACTGTCCAGCTATTACCATCTCTGCTAGCGCAACTAAAAGTCCGCCATCGCTAATGTCATGGGCAGCTTCTATCAGCTCGTTTGCGATAGCTTGGCGGATAAGGCTACCGTTCTTTTCTTCTAGAATTGGATCAACCGAAGGGGGCGCGCCGCCCTCTCTGCCAGCTATTTCGCGTGCATAGACAGAACAGCCTAGCCAGCCATCATTCACATCCCCGTTCTGGCCAACCACAAAGATAGCCTTGCCGGCATTAATCAGCCCGCATCCCTTAGCCTGTTTCCAGTCATCGATAATGCCTATCATACCAATAACCGGGCAGGGCTGTATCGCCATGCCATCTGTTTCATTGTAAAGAGAGACATTGCCGGAAACTACAGGCGTGTTCAGGGTTCTACAGGCATTGCCCATGCCATTTACCGCGCCAACAATCTGCGCCATGATGTCCTGCTTTTCAGGGTTTCCAAAGTTCAGATTATTTGTCACTGCCAGTGGTTTTGCCCCACTTGCGCTGATATTGCGGTAAGCTTCACATACGGCCTGTTTACCCCCTTCAAAGGCATCTGCATCCACATAGCGGGGTGTGCAATCTGTGCTGACAGCAAGGCCTTTATCGGTATTATGAATGCGCACCAACGCGGCATCCCCGCCCGGGCCAGTGATTGTATCGGCCATCACATCGCTGTCATATTGCTCATAAATCCAGCGCCGGGAGCTTAAATCAGCACTTGATAGTAGTCGCTGAAGCACATCTGCTAGCGGCAGGTCTTTTTCTAATTGTGCAGTGCTTAGAACTGGTTGCAGCTCTTCTGGGCGATAGGGGCGGTCATATTCCGGTGCATCATCAACCAGCGGGGCTAGCGGGATATCACAAGCAATTTCATTGTCTTTCAAAAGAACCAGACGTTCGGTATCGGTAACCTTACCGATCGGCATAAAATCCAGATCCCATTTTTCAAAAATCGCGCGCGCAGTCTCTGCCTGCTCTGGCTTGATAACCATCAGCATCCGCTCTTGGCTTTCAGAAAGCATGATCTCATAAGCGGACATGGCTACTTCGCGCACGGGAACGAGGTCTAGGTCAATTTCCATGCCTAGACCGCCTTTTGAGGCCATCTCCACCGAAGAAGAGGTAAGACCAGCTGCCCCCATATCCTGAATAGATAACACGGCATCAGCTGCCATCAGCTCAAGGCAAGCTTCCATCAATAGCTTGCCTGTAAAGGGGTCACCTACTTGTACAGTTGGGCGCTTAGACTCTGTCTCATCAGAGAATTCAGCAGAAGCCATTGTTGCGCCATGGATGCCATCTCGGCCAGTTTTCGCGCCAACATAAATGACCGGATTTCCAGCCCCTGTTGCGGCTGAATAAAAAATTCGGTCACTATGGGCTAGCCCTACCGCCATGGCATTGACAAGGATGTTGCCATTGTACGAGCTATGAAAATTTACCTCACCGCCGACAGTTGGGATGCCGATGCAATTGCCATAGCCGCCAATACCTGCAACGACCCCTGATAGGAGATGCTTGGTTTTTTCATGGCTAATATCGCCAAAACGCAGGGCGTTCAAAAGCGCTATCGGGCGTGCGCCCATGGTAAAGACATCACGTAAAATACCGCCAACGCCAGTTGCTGCCCCCTGATAAGGCTCAATAAAAGAGGGGTGATTATGGCTTTCGATTTTAAAGACAGCTGCTAGACCATCGCCAATATCTACTACGCCCGCGTTCTCGCCCGGCCCTTGGATAACCTGCTCGCCTTCAGTAGGCAGGGTTTTCAGCCATTTTTTAGAGGATTTGTAAGAGCAATGCTCCGACCACATGGCAGAGAAAATGCCAAGCTCACACAAATTCGGAGTGCGTTCCAGACGTTTTAGGATAAGCTGCCATTCTTCGAAAGATAGCCCCATCTGTTCTGCATCATTAAAAGACATCTCATTGGCTTCACTCATCTGGCCACACCTTCTAAAACAGAGGTCAGAAATTTACGCCCATCGTCTGAGGGATGGCCGTTGCCCATTGCCCGTTCAGGATGCGGCATCATACCCATTACGCGCCCATTTGCCGATAAAATACCGGCTATATTCCGGGCTGAACCATTAGGATTGGCCGCTCTACTAGGCTCATTATCTACATAGCGCAGGGCAACTTGACCGCCCTGCTCAAGACTATCTAACAGCGCATCATCAGCAAAATAGTTCCCTTCATTATGGGCAACTGGAATGCGCAATTCGCTCCCATTGGACAAATCAGCTAAAAACGGCGTTTCCAGTGTTTCTTGCACCGCAAGCCGAACCTCTCGGCAAACAAATTTTAACCCGCCATTGCGCACAAGCGTGCCCGGCAGTAAGCCTGTTTCCAGCAATATCTGGAAGCCATTACATACGCCTAACACCGCACCGCCGCGGCTGGCATGGTCTATCACAGCTTCCATGGCTGGTGCGCGTGCAGCCAATGCCCCACATCGCAAGTAATCACCAAAGGAAAAACCGCCCGGTATAATAACAATGTCCACCGGGTCTAGCTGGCTGTCTTTATGCCAGACAAGGGCAGGGCGGCGACCTGTAATACGCTCAACCGCAACCATCATATCACGGTCACAGTTAGAACCTGGAAAAATTAGAATTGCACTTCTCATGACGCGTCTATGACTTCAATGCTATAATCTTCGATGACGGTGTTAGCTAACAAACTCTCACACATGCGTGCGGCGCGTTGCTCGGCACGTGCGCTATCTTCAGCGTCTATATCAAGGGTAATTTGCTTGCCAATGCGCACGTGACTTGCATCGGTAAAGCCAAGCCCAGATAGCGCGTTTTCCACCGCGCGGCCTTGCGGATCAAGAACACCTGTTTTCAATGAGATATTTATTTTGACTTGCATAGAATTTCCTTAGCTTTTGTCACGCTTGCGGGGTCAATTCGGGGATTTCAAGACCTAATCTGGTGGCGATATCTGAGTAGGCTTCTATTAGCCCGCCAATATCGCGCCGGAACCGGTCTTTATCCAGCTTTTCATCTGTCTTTATATCCCAGAGGCGGCAATTATCTGGGCTTAGCTCGTCTGCAAGTATAATTTGGCGTCCTTCTGCTGTCTCCAGCCAGCCAAATTCCAGCTTAAAATCTACTAACCGCACGCCCAGACCAAAAAATAGGCCAGACAGAAAATCATTAATCCGAAAGCTCATCTCGGTAATTTCAACGAGATCATCGGGGCTAGCAATCCCAAGGGTCAGTATATGTTCTGCTGCTACCACCGGGTCGCCTAACGCATCATTTTTCAAACAGAATTCAATCAGGGTATTATCCAGCTTCTCCCCTTCGGTCAGGCCAAGGCGTGGGCAGATAGACCCTGCGGCAATATTGCGGATGATCACCTCTATGGGGATGATCTCAACCGACTTTACCAGCTGTTCACGCGGCGAGGTACGAGCAATAAAATGATGCGGGATACCTAATTCACCCAGAGCTGGAAAAAGATGCGCACTAATCAGATTATTTAAAATACCCTTGCCGATGATGATATCTTTTTTCTGTGCATTAAAAGCGGTAGCATCATCTTTGAAATATTGAATGATGGTCCCAGCTTCGTCTCCTTGAAACAGTCTCTTGGCCTTGCCTTCATATAGGGGCGTTTTATTGTCAGCCATTTGATTTCCTTAAATTAATGATCCGGCTCTCACTATCTATGACGTTGGTGTAAAAACCCGCTCAAAGATAGTGTCTACATGTCTGAAATGCTGATCAAGGTCAAATAGTGCCTCTAACGCATCTGCGCTTAAATAAGTGGCAATATCGCTATCTTCTTTTAAAAGTGGCAGATAGCTTTTTTTCTCATTCCAGACCCGCATCGCATTGCGCTGGACATAGATATAGGCATCCTCGCGGCTACAGCCTTTCTGAGTCAGTGCCAGCAATACTTGCTGGGAATGCACAAGACCGCCAAGCTGATCAAGATTTTCCTGCATCGCTTCAGGATAAATCAGCAAGTTTTCAATCACAGAAGCAAGACGGGCTAGCGCAAAATCAAGTGTGATAGTGGCATCTGGGCCAAACATGCGCTCAACAGAGGAATGCGAGATGTCCCGTTCATGCCAGAGAGCAACATTTTCAAGAGCAGGAATAACCGCAGCTCTGACAATGCGCGCAAGGCCAGTTAAATTTTCTGTTAGTACTGGATTGCGCTTATGCGGCATGGCAGAAGAGCCTTTTTGCCCAGCACTGAAATATTCCTCTACCTCGCGGACTTCGGTGCGTTGAAGATGGCGTATTTCTGTGGCGAGCCTTTCAACTGAACTGGCAATAACGCCAAGCACAGAAAAGAACATCGCATGCCGGTCACGTGGTATGACTTGGGTGGAGACAGGTTCAATTGTCAGCCCCATCTGCTTTGCAACATGCGCCTCTACGGCGGGATCGATATGGGCAAAGGTGCCAACCGCCCCAGAAATAGCGCAGGTTGCAATTTCAGCATGTGCAGCGGCAAGGCGGGTTCTGCATCTATCGAACTCAGCATAAAAGCCGGCCATTTTCAAACCAAAGCTAGTTGGCTCTGCATGGATGCCGTGCGAGCGGCCAATAGTGGGGGTGTATTTATGGGCTAGCGCTTGTTTATGCAACGCATCACAAATGCGGTTCAGCCCGACCATCAATAAATCACTGGCTCGGCTTAACTGCACTGACAAGGTAGTGTCTAATACATCTGATGAAGTCATGCCCTGATGCACAAAGCGCGCTTCCTCGCCCACATATTCAGCTAGATTTGTAAGAAATGCGATGACATCATGTTTAGTTTCGCGTTCAATTTCATCAATGCGGTCAATGTCAAAATCACCGCGCTCCCAAACGGCCTTTGCCGCCTCTTTCGGAATTACACCTAATTCGGCTTGTGCATCACAAGCATGCGCTTCAATTTCAAACCAAATTCTGAATTTACTCTTCGCAGACCATATCTCAGTCATTTCCGGACGCGCATAACGCGGGATCATCTGTTTTTCTTTCTATTACGTTGTGGGATGAGTTTTTCTATCATTTATCTATTCAAAAAGCTATAGTGACTGGGCGTGGTTTGCCGCATTTTTATGGATAAATTCAAATGAGGCTCATAGGCGTAAAACAGGAGTAATAGGTGATTGTCAGGAAATTGCTATTTGCTGCTTTGCGTATGGCAGCTAATAATCCAGAAGTGCGCAAGCAGGCAGCAAAAGTAGCAGATAAAGCTGTCGATGCAGCCCGCCCTAGTTTGCTAAAAGCCTCCCGCCGCGCCGGTGAAGCCGTGCGCTCTGCATCAAATGAGCTAAAAGATGGTGTTCAAAAGTTTAAAGAAGAGGTGCGCGGCAGCGAAGAGGTAATGCCGCCTAAAAATGCATCTAAAAACACTAAAGCTCGCCGCACAAAAAAAATTATTTCCCCTAAAGGCAAGTCCTAGAGGAGAGCAAGTCCTAGAGGCTATATTTTTTTTACCCAGTTTTTTAGAGTAACCCCATAGATTTGAAACTGACGGTTTTTGTGCCACCCACAATGATATGGTCATGCAAGGTAACCGACACGGTTTGCAAAACTTCTTTCACCTGTCTGGTCATCTCGATATCAGCCTTGCTAGGGCGTAGCTGGCCAGTCGGGTGATTATGCACAATGATGAGTGCTGTGGCACGATATTCCAGAGCGTGTTTGGCAATCTCTCGCGGGAATATAGCGGTTCTGTCGACTGTGCCTGAGGACATTATCTCATCTTTGATGACCTCATTCTGGCTGTTTAGATAAATGACCATAAATTTTTCTATCGCTTCATGGCCAAGTCGCTTAACCATGAAGTTCAGTACGGCCTCCCAATTAGAAAGCACGTCATTATAACGCAATTGCTCTTGGCCTAGCCTGTAGAAAAGGCTTCGTACAATCGTTAAAAGGTCTACGCTTGATGGTCCTATTCCTGGCACTTCCATAAGCTCTGATGCGGGCGCATGTATAATATGGTCAAGCGTTTTGAAACGTGCATATAAAGATTTGATAACTGGCTTTACATCGCCGCGCTGGAAATTGGCGTAAAACAGCATCTCTAACAGTTCTTGATGGGTAAGAGATTCCCCGCCATGCTGGCGCAATTTTTCGCGCATCCGGCCACGATGGCCAGTTGTGAAATCTTTTATTTTCTTTTCAGATTTTGGCTTGCCCATAAACTCCGGCTCCTAAAAAAAGGTGACCAAAGTTTAAGTATCTCAGAAGAAACTTAATTTTTAATGAATTTAAATAGCTTTAAGGTCCTTTTTTAAAGGGTGGGTGATGTAGCTCGTCAGGAGAAAGGGTGAAAATTTCTGCTCCATCCTCAGTAATTCCGATAGAATGCTCAAACTGCGCAGACAGACTTTTATCTCTTGTCACCGCTGTCCAACCATCGCTGAGGATCTTAGTGGCATAGTGACCTGCATTTATCATTGGCTCGATGGTGAAAATCATGCCAGGTTCCAAGCGCAGACCCGTTCCAGGTGTGCCATAATGCAACACGGTCGGAGCGGTATGGAAAACACGCCCTAGCCCATGGCCAGTAAAATCACGCACAACTGAAAAGCGGTGCGATTCTGCGTGGCACTGAATAATGTAGCCAATATCGCCTAAGGTTACCCCTGGCTTTGCCCCCTCAATTGCCATCATCAAACAATCATAGGTAATTTGCGTTAAATTTTGCGCCTTAACAGATGGGGTGCCTACCCAAAACATGCGTGAGGTATCGCCATACCAGCCATCTAGAATAACGGTGACATCAATGTTTAGAATATCACTATCTTGCAGGCGTTTAGCCCCTGGAATACCGTGACAGACAACATGATTAAGCGAAATACAGGTGGATTTTGGAAACCCCTTATAATTTAACGGCGCAGGGATAGCCTTATGGTCCAAAATAAATTCATGGCAGAGATTATCTAGCGCCTCTGTTGTTACCCCTTCTACAACATGCGGGGTAATCATATCCAATACACGCGCCGCCAGCGCGCCTGCTTTGCGCATTCCGATAAAACCATCTTCGCCATGTAGCATGACTGGTTCTTGTCGCATTGCTAAATGCCCCTTTTTAAATCTTCGCACATTACGGCCGAGAAATGCACAGCTAGATGGTCAGGATAGATATCTAGATAGATAATTTGAATTTTTATATCAGCTTCGATAAAAACATCACGCCAATATCAAATCTGAGAGCGCACTCCCATACGTACAAAACGGCATCATCACAAGGTGATATAGCAAATAGGAGCCTGTTTTTGCAAATGCCAAATCCCGAATCCGCCATTTTAGTAATAGGGGATGAAATCCTCTCCGGTCGAACCAAGGACAAGAATATCGGCTGGCTAGCCGAAGAATTAACCGCCCTTGGGATTAGTCTCAAAGAGGCGCGCGTTATTGCCGATGATACAAATACAATCATTCAGACAGTGCGAACGCTCTCCGCATCTTATGATTATGTGTTTACCTCAGGCGGCATTGGTCCTACCCATGACGATATCACTACAGAGGCAGTGGCAGCGGCGTTTGACGTGCCTGTTATCCGGCATCCTGAAGCTATGGCGCGCTTAACCCGCCATTATAAAGACACAGATATTGATTTTAACGAAGCACGTCAGAAAATGGCGAATATTCCAGAAGGCGCAGAGCTTATTGATAATCCAGTGAGCGCCGCGCCCGGCTACCGGATTAAAAATGTGCATGTGATGGCTGGCGTGCCGTCAATCTTGCAAGCGATGTTCAAAGGGCTGGCCCCTACTTTGCGAGGCGGTATAAAGCCAACGCGAATCACCGTGCAATGTGCGATAGGTGAGGGGACTATTGCAGGTATTTTAGCTGATGTTAGTGACCAATTTGAGGGCGTTAGCATTGGCTCTTATCCTTGGTTTAAACCCGGTCAGTTTGGCACCGCTGTGGTGTTAACTGGTCTTGAAATAGCAGATGTGGAAGCTGCTGCCGCCTTGGTTACTCAGAAAGTCGAAGCAGCTGGCTATGCTGCAAGACGAGATGCCGATAATTCTTTTATTGGCGGCTCCGGTATTAATGAGCCCGCTTAGATTGACAAGCAAAAGCTGTGCTGCCCTAATGGCTAGCCCCATGGTCCTTTCGTGCGTTTTTGCACGGTTGGCACAGAACCGTTGCGTTGCCGCTTATAACGCACTCGTGCTTCCTGCTTTAAGGTACTAAAGGGCGTAGGTTCAGGCGACCATTTAGCGCTTGGTGATACCCGGTCATCTGCCAGTAGCTTAATTTCCCGCCGCTTGAAAAAGGGGATCAGCGCCATGCCCGTTAAAAATCCGCCAATATGGGCAAAATAGGCCACACCACCCCCGCCAGATAGGCCAGAAGGGGCGGCTGCAAATTGCCCAGCTATCCAGACCCCAAGTACCAGCCATGCCGGCAGGCTGATAATCCGAACAAAAATAAGGATTAGCATAAATACGCGCACCGTTGCGCGTGGATGCAACAGGATATACGCGCCTAGAATGCCTGCTATACCGCCAGAAGCGCCAATGATGGGTATTTGTGATGCTGGGTCTATCATTGCCTGACATAGGCCAGCCCCAAGCCCGCATAGCGCATAAAAAAGGATAAACCGAAATGGCCCCATCGAATCTTCAACATTGTCGGAGAAAATCCACAGATAGAGCATGTTACTACCTAGATGCAACCAGCTGCCATGCAAGAACATAGACGTAAAAATAGTTAACCAGTCTGGTACTAATACCAACGCTGCGGGTAGCTTGTCAGTGCCTAGTAGAACAGAAGGAATAATACCAAGCTGCAAAAAGGCTTTGCGTTCTTCAAATCCGCTCAGGCCAAGCTGCCATAAAAACACCATCACACAAGCTATCAGAATGAGATAAGAGATAATTGGTGCGCGGCTGGTAGGATTGTTATCAAATAAAGGCAGAAAAAACATCGAAGGGCTTTCATATATTTTAATTCATTTATCGCCCTGATTACCTTATCGTCCCAATCCGGCCATAAAAAGTTTTCTGGGCATGCTCCGACAGGCTGATGCCAGGTGTATTATTATAGGCAAGCACAGCTAGCTGGCGCATACTATCATTTTCTACTGGTGTGACGCGGTGCAGAGAGTTGCGTCCCCTGAACAGCAACAAATCGCCTGCTCCCATTTGCATTTCCTCAATCGGATGCTTGCCGCTTAGGATATTCTGGGCTATCTCAAACCCCATATCCTGTGCGTCTGCATCACGCACATCGCGCACATATTCAAACGCTCCGCCTTGTGATGCTGGTGTAATCATCAAGGTCACCGCAAAAGAAGAATTATCAAAGTGCCAGCCTAGCTCTTCCCCTTTTCGGGCATAGTGAATATTTACCGACGATAAATTATCCGCATAAGGATATAATGCCTCTTCTTCTAGAATATCACAAAGAGCTGATTTAAAGAGCGGGTGGTGATAGAGCTGCTTTAGAGGAGAGCTTGCGGCGATCACATCATCACAGATACACCCCTTTGATGAGGATACCTCAATATTCCGAATGTGGTCATCTGGCAGGGCCTCGTCGGAGGCGGTTAGATAAATATTGTGCGTTTGTGGGTTGAAATAGGCTTTGGAAAAGCCTGCTTGTGCTTCTTGTTGCAGGCGGGTAAGCGCGTCTGTCCGCAAAAATCCCCGCATAGCGGCTGCCCCTTCTGCGCGAAGCTCATCTCGCTTTTCCTTCCGCCAGCCATCATCAGCTAGTTTATGAATGTCGGTATTTACGATTTCATCGATTTGCATCTGCTTTAACCTTAGTCCCCGCGCGTGGTTTTCGCCCCTCAAAGCTATGGATTTTCTATCTAACCAGATTTAGCTAGCAGATAAAACTCAAAAAATAGGTACCTCTGTGAAAGGCAAGAAAGGCGAGGATTTTTGGCAAATGCTTGACAATTCATCGCCAGCCTATCAGGACTTATTGCAGGGCGTGTCTCATCTGAGCATATCTATATCTTTAAAGAAATTATTATAAGGCACTTATAAAATGACCCCACCTGTTATTGATTATTATCTCTCTCCTGTTAGCCCCTGGACCTATTTAGGTGCCGAGCGGTTTCGCAAGTTAGCAGCCAGCCATGATGCCAAGGTTAATGTTTTCATTATGGATCTAGCCCTTGTTTTTCCAGAGACAGGCGGCTTGCCATTACCAAAACGCTCGCCGCAGCGTCAAGCCTATCGGCTGCAAGAGCTTAGCCGCTTTAGCCAGTTTTTGGATATCCCACTCACGCTGAAGCCTGCGCATTTTCCTCCATCGTCGCCTTTGGCCAACATTGTCATCATGGCCGCTAGAGAAACGCATGGCGCAGAAGCCGCCCTGTTGGCTTCAGAAGCTCTTTTGACACAAATCTGGTCACAGGAAACCGATATTGGCGATAGCGCAGTAGTAGTTGCGGCGCTGAATGGTGCAGGCCTGCCAGGGGATGATTTGGTTGCAGATGCGCAAAATAATGCAGATGCCTATTCCGCTCTGGTGGCAAAAGATTCTAAAAGCGCAATTGATGCTAATATTTTTGGCGCCCCAAGCTTTGTGGTAGATGGCCAAGTGTTCTGGGGACAAGATCGATTGGATATGTTGGGCTGGCACCTGTCCAATCGCGTCTAAAGGCGGCTGTGAGAAGATATTGGTATCAATTAAAGAGCCGGGTCTTTACCTGAATTCTTATTTGTGGGAGCAATTACAAATAGGATAAAAGGTAAGCAATTAAAAAAGGTATTTCATAATCGCCTGATAGTGGCCAGTCTGTCTTTGTTTTTTTTAAGATAGCTTACCTTTCAGGCGATTTCTTTTTAGGTTTATATACAACTTATAAGGGTTATTTTTTTAATAAAATAGGGTTTAGGTTTTGAAATAGATGGGTGCGGGAAGGCATTTTCGAAAAAGGGAACACATTATGGCAAACGCATTAAGCAAGCCAGCCCCAAAAAAAGTGGTCCAGAAAAAAGTGGCCCAGAAAAAAGTGGTCCAGAAAAAAGTGGTCCAGAAAAAAGTGGTCCAGAAAAAAGTGGTCCAGAAAAAAAGAGTGGTTAAAAAAGGAGTGGGTAGAAAGAACACTGGCCAAAGCAAAACAGGTAAACAGGCAAGCGAAGATGTGATCATCTTGAAAAATGTCTGGAAAATATTCGGTATGGCGGCAGGGGAAAACACTCAAAAAGGAGGAAATCATGAAACGATTTACCATCTATCTGGCGGCCATGATGGCAGCCATGTCTATGGCAAGTGCACAGGCTAAAGACATCATTATAGGGGTTCCAAACTGGGACTCAGTGCGGGCGACAGCGCATATTCTTGCTGTAGCTATCGAAGATAATCTAGGTTTGCAAGTGGAATTGCAGACCACTACTAATCAGGTGATTTTTGAGGCGATGGATAAGGGCAATATGCATATCCATCCAGAAGTATGGCTACCAAATCAGCAAAATCTGTTTGATAGTTTTGTGATGGATAAAAAGTCGGTCAAATATAACAGTAATGCGGTATTGAGTGACCAGCATATTTGTGCACCCCGTGGGACAGCTCAAAGGTTGGGGCTGAATTCTGTATCTGATCTAACCGATCCAACCATTGCTGCACAGCTAGACCAAGACGGCGATGGTCAGGGTGATGTCTGGATTGGTGCGCCGGGGTGGGCTTCTACAAAGATTGAGCGTATTCGGGCCAAATCCTATGGCTATGACCAGACGCTGGATCTAAAGAAATGGATGAAACATTGGCGCTGGGACAGGTGGCAAATGCGATATCTGCCAAAGATAATATCGTGTTTTACTGTTACACCCCCCATCATATGTTTACGCTCTATGACCTAGTTGTCCTAAAAGAGCCTGCTTATGATGCGAGTAAATGGGTGATTAAACAGCCAACAGATGATCCAAATTGGCTAGCAAATTCATCTGCACCCACCGCATGGGATGCTACAAGGTTGCATATCCATTATTCAGCTAGCCTAGAGAGCTCTCATCCTGCGGTAGCTGCAATGCTCGCTTCTGTGAAGCTTGAAACAGCGCAAGTGAATGAGATGGTCTATGCGCTATCTGTTGAACGCATGGATGCGCGTGCCTTTGCCAAGGGGTGGGTTGCAAAAAATGCATCGCTAGTAGATAGCTGGTTCCGCTAGAGTTCCGCTAAATATAGACAAAACGAATGATAAGGGCGTGGCTAGCTTCATAGCTTCGCCCTTTTTATATCACAGAAGCTTTTATTTAAATGGTGGGGACACCCGGACTTGAACCGGGAAGGCTTATTCAGCCGACAGATTTTAAGTCTGTTGTGTTTACCAATTTCACCATGCCCCCAAAAGGCGTGTAGATGGCCGACACCCTACCGCACAAGCTAAAAGCTTGCAAGTTTGTCTTGATGCTTTTAGCAAGGAATTTTACACCTTTATTTTTAACTAAACAGGCATCGCCTCACTGCTCATATTTCCAGCCCAACTCCACAAGGCTAGAACGGGCGTTTTCTGGCAGCGCATTGCATGCACCTCCCATGAGCTGTGAAAGATGGCGCTTGGCGGTGGACACAGGCTAAATGCATTCCCCCCCTGCCGCCATAACCCAGTTCCAGAAAGCACATTATACCACTCGCTGGCTTCGTGATTATGATCTGGATAATCTATCTCTGGCCCCATCAGGAGCAGCCCTGCACGAAAAACATCAGTGCGCAGCATTCCCTTTGGACCGATGATTTCAGCGAAAGCTTCATTTTCGAAAAATTTTTCTTCAAAATGACCGTGATAATTCTTATTGGTTTGCCAGTGCAAATCTTTCATAAAAGGGCGAATAGCATCTAGAACAGGATGCGGCGGTGCATCTGTTAGAGCCTGACCTAAAAAGCGGGTTACCGCTGCTTTAGCTGGTTGGTAATTGCTAGTCAGCGAAACCCCTTTATCCAGTGCGCTTAAAACAGACGCTTTATGGGTTGCAAAATCCTCTCCTGACAGGTTTTCAGCAGCTTCTGGTGACAGGTAGAAACGTGCTAGCGCATCAGCTATTTGCAATCGATTCGTATCCATCTTTTCTCACTCCCCCCCTTTATGAGCTATTAAGCTTTCGTTATTTTTTGATCTTTTCTCCTGATAAGAACTCAAACCGGCGCAGGAATTGGCGGACTGCCTTTTCAGGTGGCAAGGCTTGTAGGGATAAACCTGCTGGGGTGCCTCGTGGGCGCGAGAACAGGCGTATTGCTTCTTTCTCGTCAAATCCGGCTAGCTGAGTGGCTTCTAGATAAGCTGCCATTCTATCTGCGCGTTTAACCGATTTTGTGATTGCCTCTGGCAATAATGCTGGCAGGCCAAACCGCACATGCACTGCTTCCATCAAGCTCGCCTCAATTTCTTTATAGCCTTTGCCCAGATTGGATTTGAAGGGGGTAATCATATCACCAATGACATATTCAGGCGCGTCATGCAGCAAGCAGGCTAATCGCCATTTCTGCGGCAATCGTGGCGCATTGCGTGACAATATATCTTCTACCAGAACTGAATGCTGAGCTACCGAATAGCCAAAGGCACCTTTGGTCTGGCCGTTCCAGCGCGCGACCCTTGCCAGCCCATGTGCAATATCTTCAATTTCAATATCTAACGGGCTTGGGTTAAGAATATCCAAACGCCGACCAGACAGCATACGTTGCCATGCGCGGGTCGGCGGGCTAGAGCGCGGAGATGTTTTTCTTTTGGGCATGGAATTCCTTGCTGGCTTTAAAAACCTTTTCGACTGCTTGATGATAGGAACATGCGCCGGACTGCGGCATTGTTTTTGCTTATCAAAGCCAGATAAAACCGTTATGTTGCCAACATTCGAGACTACGCTAGCAAACAAACAGCCCTCTAGCGATAGGGAAAAAACATACCCATGGATTTTTTTGAAACCAGAGAAAAATATAGACGCCGTGAAATAAGCATCTATTCGCGCTGGATTGCCCGTTTATTTTTTCTGGGACTAGCGCTCTGGCTTGGCTGGCAGTGGGGATCGCTGGAGCAGCGTCAGTTGCAAGCAGACCGCGATCTGGTTTTGTATGAACGGGCCCAGCGCATTGAGCTATTAAATCGTGATGTTGAACGCCTGCAACATGATTTGCGAGAGATTAAGGCCGAAAAAGAGGCACTTGGCCTTACCCGTTCTTTTGATGATTCTAAGCTTACCAGACTTATCAAGGGGCAAATTGCCAGAGGTACAACGATTGAGCAAATCCACCAGCGCCTGCAAGCGATAGGCGCACCTGTAAATTGCCGAACTATTGCCAGTGAAACAGTGGCTGTGGCAACTGAACTCTATAGCGGTGTTGAATCAAATATCATCTTTTTTGATGGCGGGTTAGGCTTGCATGTTGAAGGGGAGCCAGCGGCGCAAGGCTCTAAAAACAATCCATGGTTTGATACAGCTAAACCGCTATCCGCCAGATTTATTTATCTTGGCTCGCAAAAAGTGGTTAAAGGGGTGTTGCCGCTGAAAGCGGTTATTCCTGCTGAAGACTGGTTGCTTGCTGTTGAAATACTACCTGCTGAGTTGCGCGGATATGTGGTGGTAAAGCTAGAAAATTGTACAATACGTTAAGGTTTTCGATGCCAAAGGACGTTTCTTTAAGGCGACATGGCGAAAACATCGCGGATATTTGCATAATCCTTATAGCCTAATCTGGCTACAGGCTGGTAGCGGGTAACATCTATCAGCCCATCTATAATAATGTCTTCTTCTATATGAATGCCAACAATATGCCCCATCACCATGACAGAGTTCGCGCCTCTGCCATTATCGGGCAGGGTGATGTGGTCATAATAGGTACATTCCAGATGCGCTGGTGCGCCATCCACTAGCGGGACAGAAATCTTATGTGCCTTCTTTTTTTCAAGGCCAGCATGGGCAAATTCATCAATATCTGCACCAACAGCTTGGCTAGAAGTGGCCATAGGTTCAGCCTGATGCATGCCGACAATATTTACCCCAAACTCCTTGGTTTCCAGAATGTTAGCAAGGCTGTCTTTCTCACCATTTTTATTTTCAGTGCGCGCATCTGGTGCAGAAATAAACATCACCATTGGCGGCAACTCAGCAATCGCATTGAAAAAACTATATGGTGAGAGATTGGCAACCCCATCTGCAGACATACTGGAAATCCAGCCAATAGGGCGCGGGGATATCAGGGCCTTTAAAGGGGAGTACAGTAACCCTTGCTCTTTATGTGTGCCTGGTGTGAAAAACATTGTCAAAAACTCCCAACCATCCTATCTCAGCCTGATCTGGCAAATACCGCGAAACGTAAAACTAACAGTCCTATTTGAAAATGGAAAGCCTGTCTTTATTTGGTTTTCCATCCTTTCAAACCATCTATTTGTAGGGCGGTATGTTTCAAATGATAAAAGGATAGTTTTGATGCCGAAAGTAATGATATTTGGGGCAACTGGCGGGGTTGGGCGGCAGCTTTCCAATGATCTGGTTAAAAAAGGGGTGTCTGTGCATCTGGTTGGCCGGACTGGGAGTGATGTTGCAGCACTAGCAGAACAGCTTGGGGCCAGTTTTTCTCATGCTGACGCACTCGATACAGACAGCCTTGCCCATGCCGCTAAGGAAGCAGATGATGGCAACGGTATTGCTGGGCTTGTCTGGGCAATTGGCTCTATCTTGTTAAAACCTCTGGCTGCGCTCCGTGAAGAGGATTTCATTGAAACTTACAAGTTAAACGTTAGCGCTCCGGCAATGGCAATAAAGGCCGCTCAGCCTGCCTTGAAAGCAGCAAATGGGTCCGTGCTGCTGTTTAGCTCGGTTGCGGCAACTAGTGGCTTTACCAGCCACGCAGCTATTGGGGCTGCAAAGGCAGGTGTTGAGGGGCTTGTACGCTCCCTTGCCGCGGAATTTTCCCCAGATATTCGCGTGAATGCGATTGCACCTTCGCTAAGCGACACCAAGATGGCCGCGCCGCTTCTGGCTAGTCCGGCAATGGCAGAGGGAATTGCAAAAATGCACCCGCTAGGACGGCTTGGCACACCAAATGATATTTCTCAGCTTGCCTGTCTGCTGCTTGATAATGCGGCTAGTGGCTGGATTACGGGCAGTGTTATGGCTGTTGACGGGGGGCGCGGTAATCTGGCGACAACGGGGCGCGCACGATGATGTGGATATTTTGATGAAAACGGACAGCCATGTGTTTATTACGGGTGCCAGCTCTGGTATCGGGGCAAGCCTTGCTAGATTGATGGCAGGGAAGGGTTGCCGGGTAAGCGCAGTGGCACGTCGGCGCGATAAGCTGGAAGCTTTACAAGCTGAATACCCAAATATCATGCCTATTCAAGCAGATGTTAGTGACCATGCAAGTGTAGAAAAAGCGCTTCATCTAGCGAAAGCCCAAAATGGTCAGATTGATATAGCAGTCTTAAATGCAGGTATCTATCAGCCGGTAAATGCTGCAGCGTTTGAGCTGTCTGTTTATCACCAGCATATGGCGGTAAATTATACTGGGATTCTGAACTGTCTGGATGGCCTAATACCTGAAATGGTGGCTCGCAAGGCAGGGCATATTGCCTTTATGGCTTCGGTGGCAGGCTATCGTGGTTTGCCGCGCTCTGCTGCTTACGGCCCAACCAAAGCGGCTGTCCAAAACCTAGCCGAATCCATTTATTTTGACCTTGCGCCACTGGGCATTAAAATTCAGCTGATAAATCCAGGCTTTGTGGAAACCGAAGCAACAGCTGTGAATGATTTTATTATGCCTGATTTAATTTCTAGCGAGATGGCTGCAAAACAACTACTAGATGGGCTGATTTCCAATCAGTTTGAGATTGCCTTTCCCAAGCGGTTTGTACGGAAAATGAAGTGGCTGCGCCTGCTTCCGGCAAATAGCTATCTAAAGCTGATAACAAAATTCACCGGCCATCAGCGGCGCGGATAGGCTAAAAAGGGTTAAATAGACAGAAGATGGATATCCACGATAACACTCAGAAATATGCCGCGTTATTTGCCTCACTCACCCCTGATAACCTTGCGGCGCTCGACGCCACACTTAGTGAGCAGGTAGTGTTTATTGACCCTTTTAATAGGCTGGAAGGCAAACAAGATTTCATAGCAATTTTTCAGCATATGTTTGAGGTGATGCTAGCACCCAAATTCGTTATTTTAGATGTCGCTATATCGCCAACCGCGGGCTATATAAAATGGCAGATGACTGGCCAGTTGAAATCGCGTCCAAGCTTTCATGTTGACCTTGTTGGGATGAGTGAGCTAATTTTTGACGATAATGGCTTACTTGTCTTGCACCATGACCATTGGGATAGCGCGCATCAGCTGTTATCTGATATCCCAGTAGCTGGATTTTTTATATCCAAGCTATTAAAGCTGTTTGCCTTGCCAAAACGCCATTAACAATCAAAAAATAGGGCTGGCGTAAATCTAGCTGGGGACTAGCTGGCTTTGGTGAAAGTGATAACAAGCTCGCCCAACAAAAGTCCGAATTTCGATACCTTGGCGCGGTTTAATATCGTGGTATCTGTCTGGCGCACCATAATGTCGTTAAATCTAACTTTCACGCGCCGGCCAAACATGTTCAAAAAGAAATCATACTGTAACTTGAAAACAGGCCCATCGACACTGCCAAGGGCATGACCATCCACATCGTCGGTATCGGCAACATAGCTGCCGTCGGGGTTTCTAGTAATGGTCCAGACGCGATGTTCTGTCTCGCCATCATCAAATATAAAGGCTTCATGTAATTCTGTTTGATTATCGTTAGTGCGACAGTTCACCTCAGCAGCAAAGCGGCGCTGCACACTACCAAAGCGGTCGACAAACATGCCTTGTGCAAGAAACTTGCCGCTGAAAAAACGTACCGGATCAAATGTCTCACTGGTTAGCTGAAAATCTGCGGGGATGCCATCAGGGGACATAAATAAAGCTTTCACTAGTTAAATAACACATCTCTTACGTGCTGTTATCTAGCCTAGATCAGGGCATTTCAGCTGGTGAAAACCCTTTTTATTTATGGGAGATCAGCATTTGCTTTACATCGATCATGCCGGCACGAAACCCGCCCTCACAATAGCATAAATATAGCTCCCACATACGCTTAAATCGCTCATCAAACTTATTCATTGTGCTTAATTCTGGCCAAGTAGATAAGAATTTTTCCCGCCAATGTGAGAGGGTGCGTGCATAATCAAGGGCAAAACCGTCATGCCTATCTAGCTTAAGGCCAGCATTTTCAAGCGGGTTTTCTAGCATTTTCATGGATGGCAGCATCCCACCAGGGAAAATATATTTCTGAATAAAATCAGGCTGAGCTTTATACTCATGGAATGCAGCATCATCGATAGTGATAACCTGCAAAGCGGCTTTGCCACCCTTTTTCAGACATTTAGAAAGCGTGTCGAAATAAATCGGCCAATAGGCTTCGCCAACAGCTTCAAACATTTCAATAGAAATAATCTTATCATAAGTTTTATCTAGATCGCGATAGTCACAAATCCGGATATTTGCCTTCTCAGCAAGCCCAGCTTGTTCGATACGTGTTTTTGCGAAATCATGTTGGGATGGGCTGATAGTTATGCCATCAATATAGGCGCCTCGCTCTGCGGCAGCATATTCAGCAAAACCGCCCCATCCACAGCCAATTTCCAGCACCTTATCACCAGGCTGAATGTCAGCAAGTTCTGCCAGACGTTCATATTTCCGATATTGTGCAGCATCCAGCCTATCTTCCCCATCAGCAAAAATCGCCGAAGAATAGGTCATAGAATTATCGAGCCATTTTTCATAAAACTGGTTCCCTAAATCGTAATGATAAGTGATATTGCGACGCGAGCCTGTTTTGTTATTACGGTTGCGCCAATGCAACAGTTTACGGAGTAGAGTTTGCAAACTTCCAAAGGACATATGCTCTTCGAGATAGGCATCATGCAACACGGCTAGCTGGATAAGTGCAGACAGATCAGGACTATCCAAATCTCCTGCCATATAGCCTTCACAAAAACCCATTTTTCCGTCTGATAACAGTCGGTTAATAGCCTTTGGTGAAATAATCTTTAAATACCCATCAGGCCCTGCCTGACGGCCTTTAAAGTGATGTTTTTCTCCGCTTGGCAGGGTTAGCTCGAGCGAGCCAAATTCCAGATGCGATAACAGTTTTAGAAACGCTTTTTCTTTTAATTTTTGACCAGATAATAACATCATTCTTTTGGACTCATCTCTTTGGTTTTAAAGGTGTGGCTAGCGTGGCTGTTTCGGATGGCGGGGTAGGCCGCTTATAAAATCGACATTTTTTCATGAAGAGTTTAAAGGCTTCGACATGGATGGATAATAGGGGGCGAAGTGGCCAGAACCCTTGCAGGAACAAAGCTTTGAGAAGGCCGCCTGTCTCTAGGTTTTGTATTTTGCCATGCAGGCGTGCGGTAAGAAGCTGTTGTTTATCGCGCGCATAATTTACCAGCACGTTCATATTATCGCCGCGCTGTTTAACCATTAGCCGATAATAGCCATCTAGCGGGAAAAAAGGCGAAACATGCAGCTGTTTATCCACGCGTTGCAGGGTATTTTCATCCCCCTCACCAATAACACTGATATAAGAATGGGCATCGCCAAAGGTGTTATGTACCTCATAGACATAAAAACAAGGGCGTTTTTTTTCATCATAACCGAGATAGATAGTTATCGGATTAAATGCAAAGCCTAGAATGCGCGGGAAAGCCAGTAGCTTTAAAGATTCAATTTTTCGCCCTTTCAAATAGGGGCTAGCCATTTGGCGGATATAATCGGCAAGCGGCATAGGCTGGTTGCTCTTATTGGGGTGGGATTTGTGATTTATGCCAAAATCGCGCTCATGAAAAGAAAATAGATTAAAGCGATTTACAGAGAAAAATGCGCTGATTTTTCCAGCAACATCCAGCCGATCCAAATCAATTAGCATAGACAGGCCGGGGCGATGCAGAACATGCGCAGGCGGCCCATAACGTATATGAGTTATCTGTGATATCACAAGATGACATGCTACATCATGCATAATAGCCAGCCCTTTAAATCCCCTAAAGAAGTGTAATATCAGGCAGGTTTGTTATGCAACTGCTTACTACCATTGAGCGTGATTGGTGCCACAGCGTTAGTCGGGGTTTTCCAAGGCACATCTATATGCAGGCTCTTGGCAACCGCTACAGCAGATTTTAGCCCATCTTCATGAAAGCCATAAGCCGTCCATGCCCCACACCAGAACAGTCCATTCTTACCTTGAATGTTGGGTAATGTCTTTTGTGCCTGTATCGCTTTACTATCAAAAATTGGGTGCTGATAATCGATTTCATGGTGAATGAGGGCGGCATCTGGGCGCGTCTCAGGATTTAGAGTAACAAATAATGGATAGCGCTTATCCAAACTCTGCAAGCGGTTCATCCAATAGGTTACAGCCAAAGAATTATCCCTATTTTCTAGATAGTTCCAAGCTGCCCACGCGCCGCGCCGCTTTGGCATTAATTTAGGGTCAGAGTGCAGAATGACGTGGTTGTCAGAGAAAGAAAAGCTGGAGAGGATATCGCGTTCTTGGGTACTTGCATCCTCTATCATCGCTAAGCTTTCATCCGCATGCGCAGCCATTATCGCATAATCATACCAAACCTCTCCTTGCCCTTCTATTGTCAGCACCACGCCGCCTGCCTCGCGCCGGATAGACGTTATCTGGGTATCGAGCTCTATTGCATCGCCTAAATCAGCAACAATTTTTTCAACATAGGCACGCGACCCGCCCTTTACGGTGCGCCACATTGGTCTGCCGGTAAAATCCATCAGCCGGTGGTTTTCCATAAATTGCAGAAAGGAGCGAATGGGATAATCTAGCATAGTCTCTGCTGGGCATGACCAGATAGCTGCACCCATGGGAAGGAGGTGATCTTCTACAAACGCATCTGATAATTTGCATCTTTTGATAAATCCGCCAAGGGTTTCACCAGCTGGGCCTTTATCTTTTTCTGCCATTCCAGTGGAATAGAATTTTATTAATCCCGATAGCATTGACCAGAAGCGTGGACGAAGAAGATTGGCGGGTTGTGCTATTAGCCCGCGTAAGGAGCCTTCATATTCAAAACTCTGCTCACGCATGGATACTGAAAACGACATATCTGTTGGCAGGGTTTCAACCCCCAAGGTGTCAAATAAACCGATAAGGTTGGGATAATTAGCTTCATTATAGACAATAAAGCCGGTATCTACGGCAATAGAACTATCCTTAAAATGCGCATCAACTGTATGCGCATGCCCGCCAATACGCGGTGCTTTTTCATATAATTTTACATGATGTTCGCGACTTGCAAGCCAAGCCGCTCCTAGCCCTGATATACCTGCGCCAATAACCGCAATACGCATTTAACCTGTCCCTTTTTTACACTAACGCACAAAACGTTTAATAATTTCTAGTTCTTCAAGAAAACTTTACGATCCACTGGAAATTTATAGATCTTGCCTGCGTGACAAAAATGCGCAATTTGCCTTTTGCTAAGTAGCTTTTGTATCGCGGGGTCTAGAATGTTTAGCCCCCCTGTAAAGATACCAAAAGCTGGCATTATCATCCGTGTTTCATCCTGAATAAAACACCTGCCGCTTATCTGCCTTATTTGCAGTGAAACCCGCGCCTTAGGGTGATAATGTCCACAAATCAGACCAGAAATACTCGCTTCTTCTGGCCTTATTTGGTGGGTAAAATACAGGCCAGCAGCACTATAATTTGGTACAATTTGGCCCGGCAAAAATTCAGGCAAGTCTGGGTCATGGTTTCCAGTAATCCAAATAAATGCCCTGTCTTTTGCCAAATTTATAAGCTGTTGCCGATAAATCTCTGGCAGCTGAAACGCATGCAAGTTTGTATGAAAACTATCTCCTAGAAAAATCACTTCTTTAGCATTTGTACGCGTAATAGCCGCAGATAGTTTTGCGATACCTTCACTTGTATCGAATCTAGGCAGGGGGGCTGCTTTTGATTGTGCCTTACCCTTTTCTAGGTGCAGATCAGAGACTAAAAGTGTTTTGCATTCAGGAAGGTACAGGCTTGCATCTGCACCTAATTGCACGCGCACACCGCAAAAATGCGTTTCAATAGCTGGTTTTCCTTCCTTCATGCACAGCAACTCATAATAGCTGGCCTTGATGGGCTGATGGTAGCTTTTCTTCGCTGCTATAACCAAAGGCTTCTTCTAAAAGAGTGGCCTCCAGATCAGATAACAGCTCATCCACTGCAGAAGCGGTAACCGCTTCACGTCCAACCTCTAGCAGCAGGGGAACAGATAGGGGCGATATACGGCTAAGGTTTTTATGCAAAATATTACCCTCAAAGCTAGTTAATAAGTCAGCTAGCCTGTGAATATCGGTTAGGCCACGTGCGGCATCTTGGCGGGTCGCCTGAAGCAATAGATGACTAGGCTGGTGTGTGCGCAGCACATCATAAATAAGATCAGAGTTAATCGTCACCTGTTTTTGTGTTTTTTCTTGCCCTGGTGCGCGCTTATCTATCAGGCCGGCAATAATGGCAACTTGCCAGAAACTACGCTTTAACATCGTAGACTCAGCCATCCATTCCTCTAAATCATCGCCCAAAATATCGCTTGAAAATAGTGCTTCTGGCGTTGTGACGAGATGCCGTGACCAGATAGCTATCGCATAGTCTGTTGCTACAAATCCAAGTGGTCCATAGCCTTGGCGTTCCATCCGGCGGCTGAGCAACATACCCAAGGTCTGATGTGCATTCCGGCCAGCAAAACCATAAGCAGCCATATAGAATTTTTGCCCGCGCTTAAAGGTTTCCACCAGCAACTTATCTGGTGGCGGTAATATTGATTTTTCTGCTTGTAAGTGCAGCCATTCACGCACCTGTTTTGGCAGATAGTGATGCAAGGCCCGGTCTTGCAAAATTGCGCGCACCCGTGCCGCTAGCCCCGGGCTTAGTGGCAGACGTCCGCCAGCATACGCAGGGACCTTTGGCTCTTTTGCTGTACAGGGGCGAACAATCGCTTGCTGGGCGCTGACCCCGACAAATTCTAAAATTCGTCCAGCAAAGATAAAGCTATCGCCTGCGGTCAGGCTTTGGACGAAATATTCTTCAATATCGCCAAGCGGTGCGCCGCCTTTCATCCGCACCTTCATCGTGGATGTTTCCACGATTGTGCCAATATTCATGCGCCAACGCGTAGCTACCCGGCGCGAGGTAAGCCGCCAAAACCCATCCACCCCTTTTACCAGTCGCTGAAACTGGGTGTAATGAGACAGCGCATAACCGCCTGTAGCCACGAAATCCAGAACCTTGTCAAAATCTTCACGCGATAAATGGCGATAAGGTGGGGCCGTGATAATCTGTGCATAAAGCTTATCCTCATCAAACGGTCCAGCAACTGCGCGCCCAACAATATGCTGGCTTAGCACATCTAGTGCACCGGCATGTTGAGGCATTTCATCTAGCCGCTTGGCTTCTACATCTAGGCGGGCTGCCAGTGCTTCTAGAACCTCAAAACGATTGGCAGGAACAATCACTGCATGACTAGGCGCATCAAGCTGGTGGCCTGCCCGTCCAACCCGTTGGATAAGGCGAGAAGTGCCCTTTGGGGCGCCAATTTGTATAACCAGCTGGATATCTGCCCAATCAATGCCAAGGTCAAGCGAGGAGGTGGCAACAATCGCATCTAGCTCAGAGCGTGCCATCGCCGCTTCAATACGCCTTCTTTGGCCAACATCTAGTGAGCCGTGATGCAAACCAATTTTCAAATTTAGATCATTTTCGCGCCACAGGGCCTGAAACATCATTTCTGCTTGTGCTCTGGTATTCACAAATATCAAGGCAGGACGCTTTTCTTTTATCAGCGCATAGATCTCTGCTGCGGCATATAACGCACTATGGCCGGCCCATGGCAGATAGGCTGCCTTGCTATCTAGGATGTTAATCTGAATATCTTTATCAAGTTGCGGCTGGACAATGGCTACGTTATCGATTTTTGCCGATAGCCAGCATCGCATTTCTTCAGGCTCAGCAATGGTCGCAGATAGTCCGATACTCTGGCTAGTCGGGGCAATATGGCGCAGGCTAGCTAGTGACAAGGCCAGCAAATCACCACGTTTACTTCCCACTAGCGCGTGAATTTCGTCAATGATTATATAGCGAAGCTGTCCAAATAGCTTAGCTGCATCAGACCAGCTCAACATCAGCTCAAGTGATTCAGGGGTGGTAAGTAATATATTGGGCGGGGTGGCGCGTTGCCGGTTGCGTTTAGCTTGCGGGGTGTCACCTGTGCGCGTTTCAATGGTGATATCTAGTCCCATTTCATCAGCAGGGGTCTCTAGATTTCTGGCAATATCTACCGCTAGTGCCTTTAGAGGAGAGAGATAGAGGGTATGCAAACCTTCTTGCGGATTTTGGCTTAGCTCAATTAGGCTAGGCAGAAACCCAGATAACGTTTTGCCAGCCCCAGTTGGTGCCACCAGCAATACTGACCGTCCAGCGGCAGATTGCACAAAAATATCTTGCTGGTGGGGATAAGGTTTCCATCCCTTCGCACTAAACCAGTCAGCAAATTGTTGCGGCAACCTCATCGATAGGCCTATTGTTTGTTGTGGATTAACACTATATCTAAACCAAAGTGCATCAAACCCAAGGTTTTTTTAAAAAGCTTGTTAGGGTATGCGTATCACCCTCTTCTTGCCCTTAAAACAAGGGTATTATCTGCTACAAGTAATGAAAGCGCCTGACCATGATCGATTTATATTACTGGCCAACACCAAACGGGCATAAAATCACTATCGCGCTTGAAGAGATGGGCTTGGAATATAATGTGAAGCAGGTGAATATTGGCAAAGGTGATCAGTTTAACCCTGACTTTCTGGCTTTCTCACCCAATAACCGGATGCCTGCAATTATCGACCATGATGGCCCGGATAAAAAGCCGATATCAGTCTTTGAGTCAGGCGCTATATTGCTTTATTTGGCAGCAAAGACAGGCCTTTTGATGCCAGCGGATAGACGGGGACAAGTACAGGTTCAGGAATGGTTGATGTGGCAAATGGGCGGATTTGGACCGATGCTAGGCCAAGCACATCATTTTAATTTCTACGCGCCAACGCGCATAGATTACGCCATGAACCGCTATTCTGATGAAGCAAACCGGCTATATGGCGTTATGGATAAACGTTTAGCTGTAAGTCAGTTTATTGCCGGGGATAGCTATTCGATTGCTGATATTGCGATTTTGCCATGGACACGCAGCTATAAGCGCCAGAATGTCGATATAGAAGCCTATCCGCATGTCAATGCGTGGCGCAAGAAGTTACTGAGGCGTCCGGCTGTGCAGGCTGGCGGCGCAATTGGTGCAGATTGGCGCGAAGATTTAAAAGAAATCAGTGCCGAGAATTATGCCAAGCTCTTTGGCACAGAAAAAAAATAGTAACCCTAGCTATCAGGATACTATGGATTGGGTAAAAATAGATAAAGCTGGCTTATCCATTCTGCCAGCAGGTGCGCATATCGACCCGCTTGTTAAGGCCGGGATAGCGCTGATTACCCATGGCCATGCAGACCATGCGCGGCCCGGCCATAGCCAGGTAATCGCAACGCCTGAAACGCTAGCGATTATGGCTGCGCGTTATGGAGATGATTTTACCGCGATTAAGACCCCGCTTCGCTATGGTGAGAAGATGCAGCTTGGGGATGTGCAGATTAGTATGGCACCATCTGGGCATATTCTAGGTAGCGCGCAAATCATTGTGGAATATCAGAATACCCGCCTGATTGCCGCTGGTGATTATAAACGTAAGTCTGACCCTACTTGCGCAGCCTTTGAGATTGTTCCTTGCGATATATTTATTACCGAAGCCACCTTTGGTCTGCCGGTTTTTCGCCACCCTGACCCAAAAGCTGAAATAGAGCGGCTATTGAAGGTAAAATCTTTGTTTCCAGAGCGCTCTATCCTCATCGGCGCTTATGCGCTAGGCAAAGCACAACGGGTTATCGCTCTTCTGCGTGCAGCGGGCTATAATGCGCCCATTTATATGCATGGCGCTATGCAGAATTTATGTACTCTGTATCAGAAACATGGGGTAGAGCTAGGCGAATTACGTCCCGCCACTTCCACAAGTCGCGGCAAGCCTGCAAAAGAGTTGGAAGGGGCTATTATTATTGCGCCGCCGTCAGCAATGAATACAGTATGGGCGCGCCGGCTCAGCGACCCTTTAAATGTCTTTGCATCGGGGTGGATGCAGGTTCGTCAACGCGCTAAGCAACGCGGTGTAGAATTTCCCCTTATTTTGTCAGACCATGCGGATTGGGATGATTTGCTCGCCACCATCGAAGAGGTTAATCCGGGCGAGGTTTGGGTAACTCATGGCCGCGAGGATGCGCTTATTCTTGCGTGTAAAGAGCGCGGAATATCTGCGCGGGCGCTATCGCTAATCGGTTATGATGAGGCGGTGGAATGAGACGATTTTCCGAACTTTTAGAGGCGCTGATTTTTTCGCCGCGCCGAACAGTAAAACTGGCTCATCTTTCTGGCTGGTTGCGCACAGCCCCGCATCCAGACAGGGGGTGGGGACTTGCCGGGCTGACAGGCGATCTAAGCTTTGCGCATGTCAAAGCAGGGGTGGTGCGCGAGCTTGCGAGTGAGGTGAGCTCTCCAGAACTTTTTGCCCTTTCTTATGATTTTGTCGGCGACCTAGCAGAAACGGTAGCCCTGTTATGGCCTGCTAGCCTTGAGCAAAATAGCACGCAAGCCGCAGAAGATTTGCGCCTTTCTGCGATTATTACCAGTTTGCAAGACACGCCGCGTGCCAGTATCAAGCCGTTGCTAGCAGGATATATGGACAGGCTGAATGTGGCTGAGCGTTGGGCGTTATTAAAACTTGCCACAGGGGGGATGCGCGTGGGGGTGTCTGGGCGATTAGCACGCACAGCTCTTGCGCAGGCATTTGATAAAGATATTGCCGAAATTGAGGAAATCTGGCCCCTTATTTCTCCGCCCTATGATGATTTGTTTGATTGGTTGGAAGGGCGGGCGGCGCGCCCGCAAGCTGATGGCCGCGCTGTCTTTCGCCCGATGATGCTTGCCCATCCTGTTGATGAGGAGAGCATGGGGGAGGGGTTTGTGCCAGCTGACTGGCAAGTAGAATGGAAATGGGATGGCGCGCGCATCCAGCTGGTTAGTGCTGAGGATGGTGTGCGGCTATTTTCGCGCACTGGTGATGATATCTCTGCGAGCTTTCCTGAACTGATTACCGAAATGTCATGGAAAGGGGTGTTAGACGGGGAAGTGCTGGCAGGCACGCCCGAAGATGTTGGCAGCTTCAATGACTTGCAGCAACGCTTAAACCGCAAGCGTGTGACCAGCCACATGCAACAGGATTTCCCCGTTTTTATTCGTGCCTATGACATATTATTTGCTGGTGATAACGATTTGCGCAATTTGCCGTTGTCGCAGCGGCGGCTAAAGCTCGAAGCAGAAATGACAGAAATAGATGCCCCAAAGCTAGATTTATCTGAACACTTGCCGGCAGCTGATTTTGAAAGTTTGCAGGCGATGAAAGAGCAGGCAGATCCAAGAATTGAAGGCATCATGCTGAAAAAGGCGGATAGCCTATATATTGCTGGCCGCCCAAAAGGATGTTGGTTTAAGCTGAAACGTGATCCAAAACATGCTGATCTGGTTGTCCTATATGCCCAGCGCGGTCATGGAAAACGCTCGTCATTTTATTCTGATTATACATTTGGGGCATGGCGCGAAGGTGAAAATGGGGCAGAGTTAGTACCTGTTTGCAAAGCCTATTCAGGTTTTTCAGATGCCGAATTACGCCAGCTTGATAAATTTGTTCGAAGCCATACCATTAACAAGTTTGGCCCAGTACGCGAGGTGGAACATAAGCTGGTTGTCGAAATTGCCTTTGACCAGTTGCATAAATCGAAACGGCATAAATCAGGGATTGCTATGCGGTTTCCGCGTTTTCATGCTATTCGCTGGGATAAACCTGCCGAGGAGGCAGATAATGTGGCCTATTTGCGAAGCTTTATTCCAGATGAAGATACCTAGTCAGCTTTTTGCCTGCGGCATCGCTCAGAGCAATATTTTACCTGATCCCAATCGCGAGCCCATTTTTTACGCCAGGCAAAAGGTTTATGGCAGCTAACGCAGATTTTCTCGCCTAAATCGCCTTTACGTACCATTCTTTGATTATCTTTTTTATGCGCCATCTGTTTTTATCTCTGCACAAGCGAAGGGGATAGCCATAGGATTGCGTGCATTTATGAGGGTTCTGTCTCACCCTCATATCGCAGGGTACAACTCCCTGTTAGGGTTTGGACCAGTAACGATTCTTTACATTTTGTCCAGCTAGGATCTGCCATATCTGACATCTCATTACGCCAGATGAGGGCTATCATCATTGCGGTCAGTAGTATCACTAAAATCCAGCGGGTGTTCATGTTGCTCTATCCTTGTTTGCTCTACCCTTATTTGCGCTACAATTGTTTACGCTATCTTTGTTTACCCTACCTTTATTTCATAGGCATTATTCAGTATCCCAATCCACGATATGGTCAGGCATATCTGCATCGTCAACACTGCCTTCGGGAAAAATCCGTCCAGCGACTGAATGGCCTGCGCGTGCAACGCTATCTGGCGTTCCTGAAATAAGCGGATGCCAGTCTGCTAGGCCGCGCCCCTCATGCAGACGCCGATATGCACAGCTTTTTGGCATCCAGCTAATTTGACCAAGTGTTTCTGGTGTTAATACCACACAATCTGGCACATAGGTTTTGCGTTTCTCATAATTTTGGCATTGTGCTGAGGCGCAATCTAGTAATTTACAGCCTATATCGGTGCTATAGACCTCTTTTGTATCTATATCTTCTAGCTTTAGAACGCAGCATTTTCCGCAACCATCACATAGAGATTCCCATTCAGCTTGGCTCATCTCATCTAAAGATTTGGTCTCATAAAAAGGGGCGGCTGAATTTGATTTAGGCGCACTCATAACAGCTTTAAAACTCTTTTTTCTTCATTAGCGATATAGTCTCTGGTCTGCGGCACATCTTCATGACGTCTAGCCAGCTGAATCTGGAATACCATGCCATGCGCATATCTGAAATAATTTTCACTACAAATAAGATAAAATCGCCACATACGGATAAAGGCTTCATCATAATGTTCTGGAAGCTGGTTCTTTTGCGCTTCAAAGCGCGCGCGCCAATGGTGCAGGGTTTCAGCGTAATGCAACCGCATTATTTCAATATCAGTTACTTTTAGTGTCGTTTTTTCAATGGCCTGCATCATCTGCCGCAAGGTAGGCAGATAGCCACCGGGGAAAATATATCTAATAAGCCAGGGGCTGGTTGCACAAGGTCGGCCATTGCGGCCAATAGAATGGATAACTGCCACCCCATTATCGGCTAGATGCCGGTCGATAGAAGCCATAAATCTATTTAGATTCTGCTTGCCTACATGTTCGAGCATGCCAACTGAAATAATACGATCAAAGCGGCGATTTCCCAGTTTGCAGTAGTCACACAATTCCACTGATAGCTGTTTGTTAAGGCTCTTCTCCTCAATTAATTTTTTAAAATAAGCATATTGATTAGCGGATAAGGTAATACCCGTGATATTTAGAGTATCTGCGCATTTGGAGAGTGCGGTGGCAAGCCCGCCCCAACCGCAGCCAATATCCAAAACTTTCATGTTTTCTTGCAGATGAAGCTTGGCAGCCAATCTGGCCATTTTCTGTTTTTGCGCAATGTCTAGCGTATCGTCATTTGACTGAAAATAGGCGCATGAATATTGCCGGTTTTCATCTAAAAATAGATCAAATAGCTGGTCAGTTAAATCATAATGATGGGCAACATTCTTGCGTGAGCGCCCGACCGGATTTAAAGATGCAAACCAGCCAATAACCTCCCAGAACTGGCAATAGATACGGCCAATCAGGCTATGGCGCCAGCTTTGCGTATTCTGGAATAAGAAGGCAACAAAATCTTCAAATGAGCCTTCTGTAATGGTCAACTCGCCGCGCATATAATATTCACCAAACAGAGGGTCTGGACGCAATATGAGCGCCCATAAAGCAGCAGGGTGCTGCAGGCTAATCCCTATGCAGACCCCATTACTAGGCTGCTGCCTTTTTCTAATTTTCCAGACTCTGTTGCGCGGCGTAACCACGATATCTGGTTTGCCGGGAAGCGATATCTTTAGCTGTCCAGATGACAGCATATGCCGAAGAATGAGAATGGCTAGTCTGACCATATCGCTATCTCAGTAAAATCCATCAGCCTTACAATAATAAAAGGTTTTTCCCCTTCCAATGGGGTACTTCCTTTTGTTTTTCCAAGAGATGGGTAAACATGCCATCCCTATGCTTAAGTATAGCGGCATTAATACTTTCAGCCGCATGCGAATTAAACCCAATTTCAGATGCAGACAAATTCCGGCAATACTGCTAGAGATAAGCGTCATGGAACAACAGCCTCTGCCGCAATTACCGCCTGCTTCTGTCTCTTTTGATGACGGAATTTTGCGCGCTATTGATGTGGGGGATGTATATTTCTCCGCGGAAGATGGGCTAGCTGAAAGCCGTTATGTATTTGTTGATGGCAGCGGGGCTTTAAATGCGCTAGCAGATGCCTCTCACCTCACCATTGCAGAAACTGGATTTGGAACAGGGCTGAACCTGTTGGCTCTGTGCGAGGCGATCGCTGCGTCTAATAGCAGATGTCAAATAGATTATATCAGCTTTGAAGGGGCGCCGCTGGATGCAAAAGATGCACGTTATGCGCATGATGCCTTTCCTGAATTAGCCAGCCTCTCAGATGATTTGATAGCAAACTGGCCGCGCCGCTGGCACGGGGTGCATCGTTTTTCCATGCTAGGGGGGCAGGTGCGGGTGCAGCTTCATTATGGGCAGGCACAAGACACTTTGCCCCGCTTATCTTTTGCGGCTGATTTCTGGTTTTTGGACGGATTTGCCCCAGCAAAAAATCCTGAACTTTGGTCACAACCTGTTTGCCATGAGATAGCTCGGCTGTCCAAAAAAGGAACAAGGTTGGCAAGTTTTACCGTTGCACGGCAGGCCCGCACCCATCTAAGCGAAGCAGGCTTTCACCTTGAAAAGGCCCCAGGCTTTGGGCGCAAGCGCGATATGCTAAAAGGTGTTTATGATAAGGGATTTATCCGCACGCAAACTCGTCCAGCTGAACAGGTAGCCATAATTGGCGGCGGAATAGCTGGTGCGGCGATGGCACATGCGCTGACACAGCTAAATATTCCCCATTTCATCCTTGAGCAGGCAGAAAAGATAGCTACTGCCGCTTCTGGTAATCCGGCAGGATTATTAGTGCCGTTTTTAAGTGTTGGGGATATGCCGGCCGCGCGGCTATCTATTTCTGCGCTCGCGGACGCACGAAAATTTGCTGAATTGCATCAGCTTATTATCTCTTCAGGTGTTGTGAGCCTAGATTTTTCAGAACGAAAAGCTTCCCGGCAATCTAAATTAGCCGCACAAGGCTTTCCAGAGGATCTAGCTACCTTTCTTGCGCCTAAGGATGTTGCCCATAAGATTGGGATCGATATTGGCATGGGCGGGTTATATCATTCTGCTGGCGGGGTGGTCTCGCCGCCTGACTATTGCGCGGCGCTGATGGCTGATAGCCCTGTTTATACCAATGCTGCGGTGGCTGGGGTAAGCGGTGAAGAGGGGGACTGGCAAATTAGGTGCCATAACGACCAACATTTCAACGCAAGCCACATCATTTATTGCGGCGGTGCGGCAACCCCGCAGCTTATAGGTAGCGGCTTTCTGCCAAAAAAGCAGTTTCAAATAACCTCTGGCCAGCTAAGCTATATGCCGCAGAATACAGCCCTATCCCCGCTTAAAATGGCCATAAATTATTCTGGCTATTTGCTGCCATGCGGGGCAGGGGTGCAAATCGCTGGGGCAGGCTTTGATCCCGATGAGCGAAGAGAGGTTACCAAAGAAGGTCATCACCAAAATCTCGCGCTGATGCCTGAGGCATTAAAAAGCCTTGCTGCGTCTCCTGATAGCTATTCAGGGCGGCGTGCGTTGCGCCTTGCTGTAGCGGATAGGCTGCCTGTTGCTGGCGAGATAACAGATACCAGATATATGCTCACTGCTCTTGGCGCGCGCGGTCTAACCCTTGCTGGGTTGTTGGCACATAGCCTTGCTTGCCGGATAGGTGGCAGGCCTGATTTTTTAGAACAACCGCTGGTAGCCGCATTATTGCCAGAACGGCTTAGAGACCTATAGGCCTATATAACAGGGCAGTTAAATAAGATCAGCAGCACGGTAGCGCTCACCTTGGCTGGTACATTCGCCACTTAGCATCCAAACAAAGGCAGGGGCTATATCCTCGGGCGTTGGCAAGGTATCTGGATTTTCGCCAGGAAAAGCTGCGGCGCGCATCGCCGTTTTCGTACCACCCGGATTTAGCATATTAATACGCAGATTAGTTTGCTCGCTTTCAGCTGCCCACACTCTGCCCATCGCTTCCAGCCCAGCTTTAGATACAGCATAACCGCCCCAGAAGGCATGCGCACCATGGGCGACTGTGCTGGATACCAGAACCGCTCTTCCTGCGTGTGATCGGCGTAAAAGCGGATCAAGGGCGGCAATTTGATGCCAGACAGAAACCAGATTAATATCAATAGTGCGTTCAAAAACTTCACTATCAATATGGGGCATTGGCGCCATTTGCCCAAGCTGGCCAGCATTTGCTACAAATCCATCTAAGCGTCCCCAACGGTTGCCAATCGCTTGTGCTAATCGCGGCATCGCTTCATGATCGCTCTGGTCAAGTTCAACAATGGTGGCCTGCCCGCCAGCCTTGCTAATCTCATCGTCAAGTTCTTCAAGACCAGCAACGGTTCGGGCTGTAATAATAAGTTCTGCTCCTGCATCTGCGCATGCAAGCGCAGCTGCCCTTCCAATACCACGGCTAGCCCCAGTGATTAAAACAACCTTATCAGATAAAATTTGTGACATGGCTCAGGGTTTGATCCTTGAAATTTATTGAAAATCTTAACCTTATTCAGGCTATCTTATTATAGCTGGTCTCAATAACCGGATACTCACCAGTAAAGCAAGCATCACAAAATTGTGGCAGATCAGGGTTTCTTGCTTTCTCCCCCATCGCACGATATAGCCCGTCAATGGATATAAAGGCTAGGCTGTCAGCACCAATCTCGGCGCACATTTCCTTTATGGTCAATTTTGCCGCCATCAATTTATCTTTTTCAGGCGTATCCACACCATAAAAACATGGGTTAGTGGTGGGCGGGCTTGCTATGCGCATATGCACCGATTTTGCACCAGCTTCACGCATCATTGTAACGATTTTGCGTGAGGTTGTGCCTCTGACAATCGAATCATCCACCAAGATAATATCCTTGCCAGCAACAATCTCAGAATTGGCGTTATGCTTCATCATTACGCCAGAAGTTCGCCCTGCTTCGGTGGGTTGGATAAAGGTGCGCCCAACATAATGGTTGCGAATAATGCCAAGCTCAAAAGGAATACCAGATTGCTGGGCATAGCCAAGTGCTGCGGGTACGCCCGAATCAGGTACAGGTACAACCAAATCAGCTGCGATATTTGCCTCTTTAGCAAGCTCACCGCCAATATCCTTGCGGGCCTGATAAACTGACCGACCTTCAAGGGAGGAATCTGGGCGCGCAAAATAAATATATTCAAAAATACAGAAACGCGAGGGCTTTTTGGTGCTTATTTTATGGCTTTTTATACCGTCTTTAGAGATGACCACCATTTCGGCAGGCTCAATATCACGGATAAATTTTGCGCCAATAATATCAAGGGCGCATGTCTCAGAAGCCAGAATATAGGCATCACCCAGCTTGCCCAAGATAAGCGGACGTATTCCGTTTGGATCGCGCACGCCTATCAGTTGATCATCGACCACACTAACCAGCGCATAAGCCCCGGACACTTGTTGCAAGGCTTCGGTTAGCCGGCCAACGGGATCATTCTGGTGTGAGCGGGCAACCAGATGGATAATTACTTCAGTATCGGTGGTGGATTGGAACAGGCTGCCAGTTTCCACAAGGCTGGTGCGCAAGCGTTCGGCATTAATCAAATTGCCATTATGGGCAATGGCAAAATTGCCAAAACCCATTTCTGTCAGGAAAGGCTGGATATTGCGTACTTCATTCAAACCAGTGGTCGAATAGCGGTTATGGCCAATGGCAACATGGCCTTTTAAATCGTTTAAGGTTTTGGAGCCAGCGCTAAAATTCTCACCAACATGACCTATCCCTTTGAAATAGTTGAACTTTTCGCCATCAAAGCTAACCATGCCAGTGGCTTCTTGTCCGCGATGTTGCAATGCATGCAATCCAAGTGCGGTAAGCAGATGTGCTTCGCTATTGCCATAGATTCCAAAAACAGCGCATTCTTCTTGCAAGCTGTCTTGGTTATGCCCGTCACTTTCAGGCAGGTCAGCTAGTCGTTTCATCATCTCATTAAACCGGTATCTGAACGCACATATTCTGGAAGGCTGAAGCGTAGCATACCCCTCTTGCGGCGTCTATTGCCTGAAGTCTTACAGGATATAAAAACACCTAGTTTTTTATAAGCTGCGTGGTTAATTTTTTTCATCTGCAAGCAGGTCAAGCTTATCGGCTGCATCTTCTGCACCTTCAGTAACCGCATTCCCTATCTCATTGCCTATCTCATTGCCTAGGTCTGGTGTGTCCATATCAAGGCGAATGGCGTCAAGGCTTTCTGTTATAATGGAAGGCAGCAGGGTGCTATCCTGAACAGAGCTGATAAGGCTACTTATATAAGGTCTGCTCTCGCTGTTTAAAATGCCGTCCTCTAAATCACTTTCCTCGCCAGCATAAATCACACAGCCGCTATAAAGAATCATGGAGAATAGCACACCGCGTAATATGCCGAACAATATACCAAACCAGGTATCAAGCGCGCCTAGCCCAGCACGCTTCAGACCAGGCGATATCAGCGATGCTAGGATGAACCAGATAACAATGCTGCCAGCAAAAGGTAGCGCCCATGCTAGGATTTCAGTAAGCCCTTCCACTTTAATGAAGGCAGATAGCCATGAGCTGATAGTTGGTGCGGTGGTTACGGCGATAAAAACAGCTAAGACCCATCCTGCCAGACCTAAAAACTCGCGTGTCATCCCGCGTAACATTGAAAATACTGCTGATATGCCGATGGTAAATAGAACTATATAGTCGAAATAGGTTAAGTTGCTAAAATCAAATGCAGGCATTATTTAGCCCTCTCTAGCTGTTAGGCTATCGCATATTGGCAAAGATAAACGCCGTTCCAGAATAGAACAGATACAGCGAAAAATGCAGCATTTATTACCCATCAATAACGCCCCGATAACAATTCTATGAAATCAGACAGATTATCTGGCTGGGTGGTGGAAATGCCAGAGGGAGGCATGACTTTTTTGCTAAATTTTGGCATAAAACCTTGCTCAAACCCTAGCTTTGCAGCTTCTTTTAGCCGTGTTTCAGCTTGCGGCACTTGGCGCAGCTCAGCCGATAAGGCAACCTCGCCAAAAAAGACTGCGCGTGCTGGCAACGGTTTAGCACTAACAGATGATACCAGCGCGGCTGCGACAGCCAAATCGGCAGCTGGCTCAGCAATGCGCAGGCCGCCCGCAACATTTAAAAAAATGTCCCTGCCTGATAGCGGCACGCCGCAGCGAGCTTCTAGAACTGCGGTCAGCATCGCCAGCCGGCCAGAATCCCAGCCCACCACATTGCGGCGCGGACTAGCAAGGGAGGAGGGTGCAACTAGCGCTTCTATTTCTACCAATAAAGGGCGGGTCCCCTCTAACCCAGCAAAAACAGCTGTTCCAGCTACGTTATGTTGGCGCTCGCCCAGAAATAGCTCAGAGGGGTTAGGTACTTGCTGCAAACCCTGTTCAGACATCTCAAAGACGCCAATTTCATCTGTTGCGCCAAAACGGTTTTTAACGCCGCGCAAAATGCGGAAATGATGCGACCTATCACCCTCAAAATACAAGACACAATCTACCATATGCTCTAGCACGCGAGGCCCAGCAATCGCCCCATCTTTGGTAACATGCCCGACAAATACAATTGCCGCATCACTGGTTTTTGCCGCCCGGATAAGCTCATGGGCAGCTGCTCGAACTTGCGAGACCGTACCAGGCGCACTTTCAAGGTTCGGTACATACATAGTTTGGATAGAATCGATAACCAGCAAATCCAGATCCGGTGTAGAACGAACCGTCTCGGCGATATCTACTGCGTTGGTTGCGGTTGCAAGGGTAGCAGTGCTATCCATAACGCCTAGGCGTTGGGCACGCATGCGCACCTGATCCGCTGACTCCTCGCCCGTAATATAGGCAGCTTTACGTCCAGCAGCGGCAAGTTTACATACTAATTGCAATAACAGAGTTGATTTACCAATCCCTGGATCGCCGCCAATTAAGATGGCCGAGCCTGCGACAAGCCCGCCACCAGTAACGCGGTCAAATTCTTCCAAGCCAGTAACCAGACGGCGTGCAGGGCTGGTTTGTTCACTTTTGGCTAGCAGTACAAGCTCTATGGCACGTCCGCCGGCTTTGCGCTTTTTGCCCGGTGTTGCTTCAACCCGTTCCTCACTTAGCGTATTCCATTCTCCACATGCATCACACTTACCACTCCATTTAGCAGTAACCGCGCCGCAAGACTGACAATGATATTGCGAGAGAGTGCGCGCCATCTAGGCCTTCGCTTTCTGAGCATTGACAGTTTTTTTAGTGGTTAGCGGACCTTCTGGATGGCCATGCACAAACTGGTCAACTTCTGGGACACCGCTTGCATGCATTTTTGAAGCTGGGCCACACCAGATTATACGTCCTTCATGGATCATTGCCACCACGTCAGCTATCCGGCGCACAGAGGCCATATCATGAGAGATGGTTAACGCAGTTGCCCCCAGACGTTTCACGGCGTCAAGAATAAGATTATCAATAACCCCGCCAGTGATGGGATCAAGCCCAGAGGTTGGCTCATCAAACAGCAGAATTTCTGGTTTATCAGCGATAGCACGCCCAAGGGCAACACGCTTTTGCATGCCGCCAGACAATTCTGCTGGAAATTGGTCAATCACATCTGCGCGCAGGCCAAGTTGTGTCGCAATATGATGGGCTTCTTCACGTGCTGCTTGGCGGGTAACAGCACCTTGTTGAAGGGGGCGGAACATAATATTTTGCCAGATAGGCAAGCTGTCAAAAAGCGCCCCAAACTGAAAAGTCATGCCAAATTTCTTTAATGCGGCTTCCCGCTGAGACCTAGTCTGGCCAACCATTTCAACCCCATCTACTTTGATAGAGCCAGAGGTAGGCGTTACCAGTCCAAGTAAGCATTTAAGCGTGACAGATTTACCGCAACCAGAAGTGCCGATAATGCATAAAGACTGCCCTGCCTCTACGGTCAAGTTAATGCCTTTGAGCACTATCTTGCCATCAAAATGTTTGACTAGATTTTCAATAGTTATTTTCGGGTTGATTTTCGATGATGTTTTTTTTGCGTTCATACCTAGCCCCTACCCGAAAAACAGCGCGGTAACAAGATAGTTGGAAATCAGAATCAGAATAGAAGAAGACACCACCGCATTGGTTGTGGCATGGCCTACACCCTCAGCCCCGCGGCCGCTATTATAGCCGTGATAACATCCCATAAGTGCAATTAAAAATCCAAATACTGCAGCCTTAATTAGGCCAAGGGTTACATCTGAAACTTCTAAAAATTCCATAGTACGTGCGAGATAAATACCAGGGTTAAAGCCAAGCTGGTAAACCCCTACAAGATAGCCGCCCAAAACCCCGATTATATCCCCTATCAGCACCAAAATAGGCAGACAGAGTGTTCCTGCTAAAAGGCGCGGGGCGACCAGATATTGCATGGGCCGTGTGGATAGTGTGTCTAGCGCATCAATCTGGTCTGTTACCCGCATTGTGCCAATTTCTGCGGCCATAGACGCGCCAATGCGTCCAGCGACCATTAATCCGGCTAGTACAGGGCCAAGTTCGCGCGTAACCGATAGCACCACTACCGTGGCAACGGTATCTTCGGCGGAAAAACGGGCAAAACCAGTATAGCTTTGCAAGGCTAGAACCATACCTGAAAAGAGAGTGGTTAGACCCACGACAGGTAGCGAGAAAAACCCAATATCTAGCATTTGCCGCAGTAATTGCTTGCCGTAATAGGGCGGAAATATTGTCCAGCGGATAGCAGCGGCGGCAAAAAGGGTCAGCCGGCCAATAGAGGCCAGAAAATTCAAACTTGCTTTGCCGATATTTGCAATAAAATTAAGCATCTATAAGTCTTTTATAAAGGGGTGTCAGCTTGCGTCTGCCCCATCATATAGACGCGTTAGTCGATCGCCAAGACCTGTTAGTACTTCATAGCTGATTGTATTTCTATCTGCGGCCATTTCGTGTAATCCGTAATGACTTCCCAATAGGCAGGCTTTGTCTGCGGATTGCAGTTCCGCATCGCTCAGACTAGTGACATCTGCGATAAGTAAATCCATAGATACCCGTCCAGCTAGCGGCACGATTTTGCCCGCAATTTCCACCTTTGCTATTTTATTGTGCTGCGGTTGATATAATGCCCGCGCATAGCCGTCTGCATAACCAGTGGCAATGGTGGCAAGGCGGGTAGGCGCATCCGCGGTAAACATGGCACCATAGCCCGCGCATTCCCCTTTTTTAAGGTTTCGTATCTGAACGATATCTGCATGCCAAGACACAACTGGTTTTAGGTATTTGTTGTCCGTAGCTGGGTCAGGCATAGCTCCATATAGGGCAATGCCCGGGCGGGTTAAATCAAAATGATATGAAGGGGGCAGAAAAATACCGCCGCTATTACATAAACTCCTCGGAATGCCAGCAAAAGGGGCGGTTAGCTGCTGAAACTGTTCCAGCTGGAAGGCGTTATAATCATTTTCTGGCTCGTCTGCACAAGCAAGATGGCTCATCACTAAACAAAGCTTCAGCTCTTTTAAGGGGTTGTTATCGCTTGTTAATAAATAATGACTATCCTGGCCAAATCCAAGCCGGTTCATACCTGTATCAATATGTAAAATAGCAGGCAGGTGCTTACCAGACTGGCGCTGATAGGCTGTGATAGCCTCTGCCTGTCCGGAATGATTAATAACAGGCGTTAGCCTATGCGCATCATAAAGGGCAAGGTCTTCACCGCGCAGGCCTTCTAGGACGGCAATAGTCGCGCCATCATAGCCTTTGTTTCTAAAGGCAGCGCGCAGGCTTATCGCCTCATCTATTTGGGCGGTAAAAAATATGGCGCAGCCAGCTTTATATAAAGCGCTCGATACCGCTTCCATGCCCAGCCCATAACCATCTGCCTTTACCGCAGCGGCCGTCTTTGTTGTCTGGCCAGTCAGGCTATGCAAAGTGCGGTAATTATCGCTAAGTGCTGATAGGTCAATATGAAGCTGGGATGAGGTCATCTTTGTCTTCTGGAAGGGCCTACCGGCTATTAAAGGAAAAGGGGGTTAAAAATTATCTGGCAAACTGTCAGGGCTTGCAAGATCAGAGAATTTAGTCAGCCGGCCTTCAAAGCTTACATTAGCGATACCAACAGGACCATGACGTTGTTTTGCGATAATAATTTCAGCCGTACCGTTTGATTTTTCAAGCCGCTCCTGCCAGAGCTGATAGCGTAGATTAAACTTCTCTTCGGTTTCAGTTTCCTTTTGAACAGGCTCACTTTTATTTAGGTAATATTCTTCACGATAAACAAACATTACCACATCTGCATCTTGCTCAATGGAGCCTGATTCGCGCAAATCTGCAAGATTAGGGTGCTTATCTTCACGCTGCTCAACCGCACGCGATAATTGCGATAGCGCTAGAACAGGCACATCCAGTTCCTTCGCAATTGCCTTTAGGGAGCGGCTGATATTAGAAATTTCTTGAACCCTGTTCTCTGGCCGCGAGCCAAGCTGGGCTTGCAGAAGCTGTAGATAATCAATGACGATAAGCCCTAAACCTGTGGTGCGTTTCAGGCGGCGCGCCCGGCTTGCAAGCTGGCTAACCGAAAGTGCAGGTGTATCATCAATATAAAAAGGCGCTTTTGCTATCTGATCACTAGCTTCGACTAGTCCCATAAATTCTGCGCTAGATAGGTTGCCCCGCCGGATGGCTTCAGAATCAATTTCAGAGCGTTCAGCCAATATCCGTGTTCCCAGCTGTTCTGCTGACATCTCGCAAGAGAAAAAGGCCACAGGTACAGGCTCTTCACCAGTGCGGGTGGTGGAAGCCGCATGAAAAGCGATATTGGTTGCTAGTGCGGTCTTACCCATCGCTGGACGTCCTGCCAGAATAATCAAATCTGATTTTTGCAAACCACCAAGCAAATTGTTCAAACTGGTCAGCCCAGTGCTAACCCCAGACAAATGTCCGTCATTTTTGGCCGCTAATTCAGCCATGCGCACAGTTTCGCCCAGAATCATCTCAAAGCTTCGCAAACCATTATCAGAGCTATCGGTTTCAGCGAGCGAAAACAAATATTGCTCAGCTGCCTCAATTTGCGTCATGGCCGGTCTTTCTAAGTCCGGATTTTGCGCATCATGGGTAACTTGATCTGATATGCGCACTAATTCGCGCCTAAGATAGGCTTCATGCACCACATCGGCATAGTTTGGCGCATCTGATACCGATATAACCCCATCTACCAAGTCGCCCAGATAGGCATCAGCGCCCTCATCACCAAAGGCGGTGCTATTCGCAAAAAATGCTTTTAGGGTAACAGGGTTTGCGAGCTGCCCACGCCCGATAAGTCGTGCTGCTGCCTCATAAATTTGGCCATGCACAGGGTCATGGAAATGTTCTGCTCGAAGCGGGATTTCCAGCCCATCCATTACAGAATTATCCAGAAGCAAGGCGCCTAGAAAACTTTGCTCTGCCTGAATATTTTGCGGCAAACTACGCGGCTGATGGCTAGCCGTGATACCGGGAAGGGTGGCAATAATGGGATCGGAAGAATTCTCTGACATGAAAAATAGTCTACCAATAATATTCGCAAATGCTAGATGTTAAGTCTGGGGATACTGTGGATAACTTTAAAAAAAAGCCCTATAGATATTTCCATAGGGCTTTAAAAAGTTAGGTGCAACAAAGACGCTAGCTGGCTGCCTCATCATCACTATCGCCTGCTTCAGCTTCTACAGGGGCTTCCTCAGCAACCTCGGCGTTAGCTTCTGCTTCTGTTATAGCAGCGTCTGCAACAGCTTCGACGCTTTCTTCTTCAGCGTCATAGTTTGTTACAACGGCTGCACCTGTTTCAGCCTGTTTTTTGGCTTCTTCAGCAGAGCGCGCAATGTTCACAATAACTTCTACCTGCACTTCTGCGTGCAGGTTTACTTTCACTGGGAACAAGCCAAGCGTTTTGATAGCCTTGTCCATAACCACTTGACGCTTATCGATGCTATGCCCAGCTTCGCCAACTGCATCGGCAATGTCTCTTGCAGAAACAGAGCCGAATAGCTGACCCATTTCAGAAGCAGCGCGAACCAGAATAACGGACAGCCCTCCCATGCCTTTCATAGCGTCTTCAGCTGAGCTACGAGCTTCTGCGTTCCGGCTTTCGCGGTCCGCGCGTTCGGCTTCAAACTTTTCCATATTGGCTTTGTTTGCTCTCAGCGCCTTACCAGTTGGCAGAAGATAGTTACGTGCATATCCTGGCTTTACTTTGACGACATCGCCAAGCTTGCCAAGCTTATCTACACGTTCAAGAAGAATGATTTCCATGTTTTATGTATCCTTTCCCGCTCTTAGCTGATCACATATGGCATCAGCGCTAAATAACGGGCGCGTTTGATAGCCGTTGACAGCTCACGCTGTTTTTTTGCGGAAACTGCAGAAATACGTGAAGGAACAATTTTTCCGCGCTCTGAAGTAAAGCGGGTTAGAAGCTTCACATCCTTATAATCAATATGCGGGGCGTTTGGCCCTGAGAACGGGCATGATTTACGACGGCGACCTTGTGGTCTGCGTACAGCACTGCGTGTAATTTCTAGCTTTGTCATCGCTTACTCCCCATCTGCTTTTGTTGCTGTTTCTGCTGGTGCTTCGCTCGCAGCTTCTTGAGCAGGGGCAGGTTTGTTGTCTCTGTCCCCACGGTCGCTGCGGTCGCTACGCTCACCGCGCGGAGACCGTTCGGCCTTTTGTGCCTGCATCATAACAGAAGGGCCTTCTTCAACTTCATCGATTGAGATATTCATAAAGCGAAGAATATCTTCGTTCAGACCCATGATCCGCTCATATTCTCTTAGCGTGTCATTATCTGCTTCGATATTCAGCATTACATAATGGCCTTTACGGTTCTTTTTGACCCGATAGGCAAGGGCGCGCAGACCCCAATATTCATGTTTGTGAATCTTGCCTCCACCGTTTTCGATGATGGCAGAGAAATCTTTTGTAAGCGATTCCACAAGTTGCGTAGAAACGTCTTGGCGTGCGATAAACACGCTTTCATAAAGCCGCATGTAAGTCTCCTTTTGGCTTATTGTCTGAACGCAGTATTGCCTCAAACGAACCAGCTCTTTTCGGCATTAAGCTGGCAAGGATAATAAAGGTTTAATAAAAACTAAAATCGAACAACATGCCCGACTAGCCAATAAACCCATTTACGAGAAGCTGGGTTATGCCGCAAAAGGCTGTAAAAATCAAGTCTTGATTCGTGCGTACTGATAATGCCTATATATGGGCGGTGATACTTCTGATATTACTGCCAAGGGTAATAAATTTAACGGAGGGGTTAAGGTGGCAAAAACAGCCTTTTTATTTCCAGGACAGGGATCGCAAACACCAGGCATGGCAACTGCCTTGGCTAGCGAAAGCCAATCTGCACGCGATATTTTAGCTGAAATTGACGATATATTGGATTTTAATCTCTCTGGTTTGATGGCAGAAGGACCAGCAGATGAATTGCAACTTACCCAAAATGCCCAGCCTGCCTTATTTGCAAGCTCACTGGCTACATTGCGGACAATTGAGCAGGTAACGGGCAAGCCAATTAATCAGCTATGTGATTTTGTTGCTGGCCACTCTTTAGGGGAATATTCAGCCCTTTGCGCAGCGCAGAGTATAGAAGTGGCTAGCACGGCATCGCTGCTTCGTTTGCGCGGTGAGGCAATGCAAAAAGCTGTACCTGTGGGAGAGGGCGCAATGGCAGCCCTGCTTGGGGCAGATATTCCGCTTGCTGATGCAGTTATAGAAGCTGCGTCATCCACAGGTCTTGTTGAGATTGCCAATGATAATGCGGCTGGCCAAATTGTCGTAAGCGGCGAGACTAAGGCCGTAGAAGCAGCAATGGAAATTGCCCGGGATAAGGGCTTGCGCCGGGTAATATCGCTGCCAGTAAGCGCGCCTTTTCATTGTGCTATGATGGCACCTGCTGCAGATGTGATGGCAGAAGCGCTGGGTAGCACAATAATGCGGTCTGCGCAGGTACCCGTGGTATGTAATATTACCGCTTCGACCGAGAGTAGTGCCGAGCAATTGCGCGCAAACCTAATCGCCCAAGTAACTGGACGTGTGCGCTGGCGCGAAACAATGGAATTTATGGTCGCGAATGGTGTTACCCGCTTCCTAGAGCTTGGTACAGGCAAAGTTTTGTCTGGGCTTGCTAAGCGTGCGGCACCAGAGGCAGAAATTCTGTCTGTTGATACGCTAGAAGACATCCAAAAGGCCTTTGATCTATAAAGAACAGCGTGACTGTAAGGCCAACTTAAAAAGGGGAATATATGATGTTTGATCTAACTGGAAAATCTGCGCTTATTACTGGCGCAAGCGGCGGTATTGGCAGTGCTATTTCGCGGGCGTTGCACGCGCGGGGCGCGCAAGTGGTGTTGCACGGCACGCGTGCAGAAAAGCTGGAAAGCCTAAAAGCGGAGTTGGGCAGTGGTGCCCATGTGTTAACAGCCAATTTATCAGACCGGGAAGCTGTTTCCTCGATGGTAGCTAGCGCAACAGAAATGGCAGGTTCAGTTGATATTCTAGTCAATAATGCCGGTATTACTAAAGATAATTTGTTTATGCGTATGAAAGATGCTGAATGGGATGATGTGCTGGAGGTTAATATGACTGCGAGTATGCTCCTATGTCGAACCGCTATGCGCGCGATGATGAAAGCGCGTTGGGGCCGGATTATCTCTATCTCTTCTATTGTTGGTGTTACAGGTAACCCTGGCCAGACAAATTATGCGGCGTCTAAAGCAGGTATGATCGGTTTTAGCAAATCACTGGCAGCAGAGGTGGCAAGCCGCGGTATTACCGTAAATGTAATTGCCCCCGGCTTTATTGAAACGCCCATGACAGATGCGCTAAGTGATGAGCAAAAAGATAAGCTGCTGGTTAATGTGCCAGCTGGGCGTTTAGGGCAAGGAAATGAAATTGCCGCGGCGGCTTTGTATCTAGCCAGTGATGAGGCAGGGTATGTAACTGGGTCAACCTTGCATGTAAATGGCGGAATGGCTATGCTGTAATATGCTTTGGTTGAATTGCTTGGGGAATTTTTAGTGCCTATTGAAAAACCTTATTACGAGTGTTTTTGAGGTGGTATTTTTGACTGGTATTCTGGTGATAACTATGATATCCCCTGCGAAACTGATGGGCAGAGAACCAGTTTAACTGGTCTAGCTTAAGCTTTTAAGGAAGATAAAAATGAGTGATATTGCAGATCGCGTAAAAGGCATCGTTGTTGAACATCTTGGCGTAGACGGTGATAAGGTTGTCGAAGGCGCATCATTTATTGATGATTTAGGCGCTGATAGTCTTGATACGGTTGAGTTGGTTATGGCGTTTGAAGAAGAATTCGGTTGTGAAATCCCTGATGACGCTGCTGAAAAAATTCTGACAGTTAAAGATGCTGTTGATTTCTTGCAGGAAAACGCAGCTTAATTTAAAGCATATAAAACGCCCTGCGCCTGCGGCACCAGTATGGATGACTGATGCAATGCTTTGGCAGAGGGCGTTTTTCTTTAGCAGTGCTAGAAGCGGAGTGAGGATGATATGCGGCGTGTTGTGATAACAGGCATGGGTATTGTGTCACCGCTAGGTGCGGGGCTGAAACATAATTGGGACAGCCTGCTAAATGCGCAAAGCGGTATTGGACGAATAACCGGATTTGAGGTTGACGATCTAGCTTGTCAGATAGCTGGGCAGGTCCCGCAAGATCAGCGCGATGGCGCGCTGAATATGGATGATTTCATTGAGCCAAAAGAACAGCGCAAGCTAGATCGTTTTATCCAGCTTGGTATTGTTGCTGGTGTAGAAGCGGTGGAAGATTCCGGCTGGAAGCCAGAGAATATCGATGATCAGGATCGCTCAGGTGTGATGATGGGATCTGGTATTGGCGGCTTGCAGACTATCGTTGAGACAAGCGAGCTTTTGAATGCGCGCGGTCCGCGCCGGGTTAGCCCGTTCTTTATTCCTTCTGCTTTAATAAATCTAATTTCTGGCCAAATATCTATCCGCTATGGTTATCGCGGCCCTAATCACGCAGTGGTTACCGCCTGTTCGACAGGGGCGCATGCGGTTGGGGATGCGGCGCGTCTCATCGCTTTTGATGATGCGGATGTAATGCTGGCAGGCGGGGCAGAAGCAGCGGTTTGCCGTTTAGGTATTGCCGGATTTGCTGCTGCGCGCGCGCTGTCCACTAGCTATAATGAAAGCCCTGAAGTAGCTTCACGCCCCTATGATACAGGCCGGGATGGCTTTGTGATGGGTGAGGGCGCCGGTGCATTGGTGCTCGAAGAATATGAACATGCAAAAGCCAGAGGCGCTAAGATTTATGGCGAGGTGAAAGGTTATGGGCTATCAGGTGATGCTTATCACATCACTGCCCCTGCTGAAGATGGCAATGGCGGGTACCGGGCGATGGCAGCGGCCTTGAAACGTGCTAAGCTAGAGGTAGATGAAATAGATTACATAAATGCCCATGGTACTTCCACTCCTTTAGGTGACGTTATAGAGGCCAATGCGGTGCGCCGGCTTTTGGGCAGCGATAATACCAATATTTCTATGTCCTCTACCAAGAGTGCAACCGGCCATTTGCTGGGGGCGGCTGGCGCGATTGAGGCTATATTCTCTACTTTAGCGGTGGCGCAGGATGTGGTCCCACCAACGCTGAATTTGCATGATCCTGAGCCAGCTTTAGATGGGCTGGATCTGGTACCACTGAAGGCAAAGAAGCGTGAAGTACGCAATGCTATGTCAAACTCTTTCGGGTTTGGTGGCACGAACGCGTCTCTCATCATAGGCAAAGTTGACTAGTGAGTGCGCCGGAAACCGCATCTCCAGAAGCTAAACCCTCAAGATTAAAACGCCTTGCCCTTCGGCTGGCTATTTTCACAGCAATGCTGGGGATTGTAGCGGCAATGGCGGGGTATTTGTTTGCGGATAGCTTGCGCAGTCAGCAAGGTCCGCACACCACAGCTATACTGATAGATATTGAACGCGGCGATGGGCGTTTTGCCATTAAACATAAATTGCAGCAAGCAGGGGTGATATCGCACCCCCTGCATCTGGATATTGTGGCTTGGCTAGAACGCGGCGGATTTCAGCCACGTGCTGGCGAATATAAAATTCCAGCCGGAGCAAGCCTTGCTCAAATTCTGGAGCTATTAAATAGTGGTAAAACCTACCAGCGGCGAATAACAATAATCGAAGGTTGGCGCAGCTATGATGTTATGCTGGCTTTGAATGAAGCAGAGGGCCTGAGTTCGGTTATTTTGCGTCCCCCTCCTGAGGGCAGTGTTTTTCCTGATACTTATTACTATACCAAAGGTATGGATAGGCGTGCGATATTAGCGATTATGCAGGAAAAGATGGAAATAACTCTTGCCCAAATTTGGGCAGAGCGCCGCGCAGAACTGCCTTATAAATCACCGCGCGATCTGCTTATAATGGCCTCTATTATTGAAAAGGAAACTGGCCGTGCCAGCGAGCGCGCACTGGTTAGTGGGGTGTTCGTAAATAGGCTTTACAAGAAAATGCGTCTGCAATCTGACCCTACGGTGGCTTATGGTCTGGTGCGCGAGGCGGCACTGCCCACACAGCTGACAAAAAAAGATTTGAACAATCCGCATAGCTGGAATACTTACCGGATGCGGGGGCTTCCACTTGGCCCTATTGCAAATCCAGGAGAAGATGCCTTGCGGGCTGCCGCCAACCCCAAAGAAACCGACTATCTGTATTTTGTAGCAGATGGCAAGGGTGGGCATAATTTTGCAAAAACACTGGACGCCCATAACCGGAATGTCCGAACATATAGAAAATTAAAATCACAAGATAAATAAAAATGAGCAAACTGAAATGAGCAAATTGATATGATTAGACGTCGTGGCCTTATGCTCGTGCTGTCCTCACCTTCTGGTGCAGGGAAAACTTCGATTGCAAGAGCACTCTTGAAACAGGATAGCCAGCTGACCATGTCAGTATCGGCAACAACCCGCCGCCGCCGCCCAGGAGAAGTTGAAGGAAAAGACTATTTCTTCATGGATGAGGCAGCGTTCAAGACTAAAATCAATCAAAGATATTTTTTGGAATATGCAGAAGTGTTTGACCATCACTATGGCACGCCAGCGGAGGTGGTGGGTAAGACCTTGGAAGGGGGGCACGATGTGCTGTTTGATATTGACTGGCAAGGTACCCAGCAGATCAAAGCGCGGGCCCGTCAAGATTTGGTTTCTATCTTTGTACTGCCACCTTCGACAGCAGAGTTAGAGCGGCGGCTTTTGACCAGAGCGCAGGATACCGCAGAGGTGGTAGCGCGCCGGATGGCGAAAGCAGCGGATGAAATGAGCCATTATCCTGAATATGATTATGTCATCATTAATCACGATTTGGCGCAATCTGTTGCGGCGGTTCAAACAATTCTAGATGCAGAACGCTTGCGAATTGAACGCCAGCAAGGATTGAGTGATTTTGTCAAACAATTGCGGGATGCTAGTAGCAACTAGCAGCAACTAGCGTTCTTTTTGATGCTCGTGATACAGGCGTGCTAACGCACAAAACCCTTCTATTGGCACTTCTTGCGGGCGGCTAGATGGCTCAAGGCCTGCGGCCTCGATAAAATCTGCCCCGCCATAGGCTTTGAACGAAGCGCGCAGCATTTTGCGCCGTTGGCCAAATGCGATAGCGGTTACCGCTTCAAGGTCGGCTGGCTCACAGTCAGCCAGAGGTTTAGCGCGCGGAATAAGGCGCACCACGGTTGAGGTAATCTTTGGCGGTGGAATAAAGGCCTCAGGCGGAATGTCAAAGATGGCTTCAGCCTCAGCACGCCACTGGGTAATAATAGACAGACGCCCATAGGCTGCATCGCCCGGATTAGCAATGATCCGCATTGCCACTTCTTTTTGAAACATTAGGATAAAAGAAGCAAATGAAGGGGCATGCTCTAGCCACTGCAACAGCAAAGTAGTGGCAATGTTATAGGGTAAATTGGCAATGATTTGGCGCGGGGCTGTGCCAAGCTCCCAAACAGGCTCAGCTAGCGCATCTGCCTCAATGACGCTTAAGTGGCCATCGGCTGCTTTCACAAGATGCTCAAGAAAGCCGATAACCCGCCTGTCTTTTTCTACCGCAATAACTTCTTTTGCCCCTTCAAGAAGCAGGGAGCGGGTTAACCCGCCGGGACCGGGACCGATTTCTATCACTGTGTTGGCAAAAGGTGTGCCAGCACGTGCAATTTTAGAGGTGAGGTTTAAATCAAATAAGAAATTCTGTCCAAGCGATTTGCGTGCTTTCAGATCAGCTGCTTGCACTAAATCGCGCAAAAGCGGCAATGCCATTACAGCCTCTTGGATGTGGCGTATTTTGCTATCAGTTTCCATGTGCGTTAAGAGCCATTTGAAGGGCAAGTTTGATAGCAGCTATCAGGCTGTCAGGGCGCGCATTCAGCCTTGCGGCTCTATCAAAAGCTGTGCCGTGATCGGGTGAAGTGCGGATGAAATCCAGCCCTAGCGTGACATTTACACTATTGAAAAAATCAACTGTTTTTACTGGGATCAGGGCTTGGTCATGATACATACATAAAACCGCATCATAACTATTGCGTGCTTCTTTATGGAACAGGCTGTCAGCTGAATGGGGACCAGATACCTGAATATCATCTTTAGTAAAAGCAGCTAGGAATGGCGTAAGCTTATCTACCTCAAATCGCCCTAGATAGCCTGCCTCGCCAGCATGTGGGTTCAGCCCAGCTACCGCAATATGAGGCTTGGAAAGGCCAAAATAGCGCTTTAACGCATCACCGGAAATCATGAGAGTTTCCGATAAATCTGCGTCTGTTATGCTGCTTTCAACTTTATTAAGGGGGATATGAACGGTAAGCGGTATTACCCGCAATTCTGAGTTCGCTAGCATCATCACGGGACGTTTATCATGTCCATCCAAATGCGCAAGAAATTCGGTGTGTCCAGGATATTCAAAGCCTGCTTGATAAAGATAATCTTTAGCAATAGGGTTTGTTACTAATGCTGAAAACTGCCCATTTTTTACGCCTGCTACGGCTTGTTCAATTGCGGTGATTATCTGGCCAGCATTCGCCGCATCTGGCCTGCCCAGCTTCGGGGCTGATGGCCATGGGGTATGTATAACATGGCAGATGGTATGTTGATTGTCTGCAAAGCTTTGTGTTTCATATTCAGCAAAATTAAGCGCGAGCTTGGCATTATGTGCAATTTCACGAAGATGGCCAATATCGCCTTGCAGAACCATATTATGGTTGCCAGCTTGCCATGCCCTAAGGCTAATCTCAGGGCCAATGCCAGCTGGATCGCCAGGGGTTAAAATTAATGGTTTCAGCGCCTGTAAATTGGCAACAGGCTGTTGATGTGTAACAGAATCTGACACAAATTTGCCTCTAATTTTAGCTGCGATAATCAATCACAGCCTTGCGTTGTAGTCGCAACAGATACCGCCCGCTAATGCTCGTCAGAAGTTTTTCAAACTCTGCCTTCTTCAAGATTTCAATATCCGGCAGCTTTATCTTAGGCTGGTTGCGTTTGCATACCATAAACACAGTCATCCCCTCCGCAAAGGCAAGAGGAGGGGTTTTATCACCAACTTGAAGAGGAATAATGATTTTTTGAAGTTGCGGCGATAAGGAGCCAACCTGCAAATCTCGGAGATAAGGCAAAGCGCCAGAAGCTAGGCGTTCATTTAAACTTGCCATCTCAGCACATGTTTTAAGGTCTGCTGTTTGCGCGGCAATCTGCTCACCTGCAGCAATCCTTTCCGCGTTTGAAGCATCAGAAAGCACGGGTAGTATCGCTCTGACAAGTGTGAGGCTGGCTGCCTTTGGATCAGATAAGCCATATTCACGAAACCCATCTTTTTTCAAAATATATATCCTACCCTCAAACTCTAACGGTCCAATAACCGCATCTTGTTTAGCTTCAATCAGGGGCTGGCGTAATGGGGCTGGTAATTGCGAGACAAGCATCCAGTTTACCCTGCCACCCTGCGCTGCTGTCGCTGCCTCTGAATATTGAGAGGCAATATTCGTAAAGTCTGAGTTTTTCTTTAACGCGCCAACGATCTTTTCTGCGAGTTCCAAAGTCTTTTCTGTTGGACGGTTTGGATTGGGTTGAAGCAGAATTTCCCGTAGTTTAATTTGTGGCTCGTTTTGCGCCTTTTCCAGCCGTTCCAATTCTAATTTGGCAAGATTATCTAGATTTTCAAATTGCCGTGGAAAGCGAATACGTAAAACATTTCCCCACAAAATATCGGCAACATATTGCTCGGTTACCGTAGCGGTTGAAATACCTCTCTCACTAAGGACTTGGCTACCGGCTTTACCATCTTTGGTGAAATTATTGTCGATTAATCGGCGCGCTGTACTACTGGCCTCACCTATATATTGGGCAAGTTGTTCCTTAGCAGCTTGAAATTTAATTTTTTCAACAATTAATTTTTGTAAGGTATCAGCTCTGAAATCAGCTTCACTCATTTCAAGATTGCTCAAAAGCCGCAAAAACTCCATTCTGTTTTCAAGATCAAGGCTAGTAATTGGCTCCCCATTCACTAATGCAACAACGGATACACGCTGATTGGCCTCTACTGCTGTTATGGATATAGCGAGGAAACTTAATGCACTTATAGCGGTTACGCGCAGCTTGGTTCTGTATAGACAAGCCAGCCAGCGTAAAGCGCAAAGTGTTAGCATTGCTAAAATAGGGGGAAATGAAAGCAGTCTCATAAGTAGTGACATCCTGAAAATAGCGAGATTATTCATCAGCTCTGGCAAGCAGAAATCCGCTGAGTAAACATACCATGATGGCTGGACCCCAGCCAGCTAATAGATGTGGCAGTTTTGCCGAACTGCCAAGTAAATAAACAAAATTTGATAAAAAATAAATGCCAAAGCCTGACGCAACCCCAACCAAAATAAGGCGTACCTTTGTTTGCCGCGAAAATGAGGTCAAGGTAAAGCTTGCCGCAAGCAAGGCTAAACCTAAAAGTTTTAATGGCGTTGAAAGGAGTTGATGTAAAAATACTAAATGCTGATTAACAGGCAGGCCTGCCCGTTGTTGAACTTCAATAAAGTTTGGTAGACGATAAATACTGACCGTCTTTGGCGGCAAGGTGCTTTCAGATAAATCAGAAGGGCGTAGAACTGTTGGCATAATTACATCCCCTAATATGCTGCTATCGCCCGCATTAGTAATCTTTACTGCATCCACAATAATCCAGCCATTTTTTGTTAGCTTCATGCTGGCTGCCCGCGTGCGCCATAATAGCTGCCCCTGTTCATTAAGGTGATAGATAATAGGGTCGATAATAAGGCTGTTTTTAACCTCTAATGAGCCCCCATTGATGATCACATTGTAAGAGGCATCACTATCGCGCACCCATACCCCGTTGGTCAGCACAGAGAGTTCAGATTTATCTACTTCCCCAAATATTGATTTCATTACAAAATTATATTGTTTAGCAGAGGCAGAGGCGACTGGATTAATAATGGCAACATGAACACAGCCAAGTAAAAATACGGTGATCATTACTGGCATCAAAGCTTGCCAAATATTTTGTCCCATCACTCTGGCTACTAAAAATTCATGACTTCGGCTCCACAAATGAAAACAAGTGATGGAGCCAAATAATACGCCAAAGGGCAAAGCTTGGTCAAAAATACTGGGAATATTTAACAGACTAACCAAAACCACATAAAGTGCTGATAAATCGGGGGCCTTGTTGCTAACACGGCGCAATATTTCAACGATTTCGATAAAGGAAATAAAGGCGACAAGCCCAAATGTGGCTACCAGCACGATTTGCAAATAACGGCGTGAGAGATAACTAAATAAGGTCATTGGTAAGGCAAATGACATGTTAGCCAGACCTCTCTGGTTTTTGCCGATTTTGCGCGGTCGAGATCACTGCTAAACGAAGCTCAGTGAGCCAAAAGGGTCGCCACAACATAAATATTCCCAAACCGATAGGCAGCAAAACAGCCAGATACATTAACGGCCACGTAGCAGGCGAAGATACCGTCACACTACGCGATAAAATAGCTAAGGTTTGAACCAAGATACCTGTAAGTGCTGAAAAAAGAACACGTTGGCCAATTTTTTCACGCGATAAATGTCCCTGTAGCATAATTGCCGCCGCCATTATGACCATTGCTAATGCCATAAACGGAGAGATAAGGCGATAATGCCCCATCGCCATTCTCTCGCGTGCAAAGCGAGGATTGGCAGCTGTGCTGGGGTCAAGCAGATTATGTATGCTATCCTCATTCATATCTAGAACCAAACGCTGGGAAGGGCTGGCAGAAGGCTGGCTAATATCTAGCGAATGGGTCTCGAAGGTCAGCTGGGCATTTGACTGGCCATCTTTGGTAAGTTCGGTTCGCTGACCATTCAAGAGCAAAAATACTGGCTGGCCATTTATGGAAGAAAAGCGCCCCCGCTCAGAAGTGAAGGTGACGGTAACGTCTGGATTTCTAGAATCTTGGATAAATACGCGCCCCACTTCGTTTTGACTGGTCCGCTCACCAACAAATAAAGTAAGATCATCCGCGATATCGATAAAGATATTATCTTGAATCAGAAGCTTTGGAATGGAGCCGCGCACGTCAGCTTGCACTTCTTTAAATTTCGAAAAGCTGGCAGGAAGAATATAGATACTATTCACATATAAGCAGGTTGTTAAAAGCAGGCCAAAAAATATCGGCACACGGCCAAATTGCAATGGTGTAAAACCCACTGCCTGCATCACTATCAACTCACGATCAGATAAAAATCGGCTAATTCCCCAGATAACGCCGATAAATGCTGACATTGGCATAGCAATGACAAGCCATAAGGGGATAGGAAAAAATGAAAGTAATATAAAATCGCTAAAGGAGCTGTCTTTACTGACAATAAATTCTAGCATCCGCAAGGCATGATTGAGCCATACCACGCCGATAAGGCCAAGCAGTACAAGCAGGCTGCTCATAAAAAAATGCTTTAGCAAATATAGATTTAAATTCATAAAAACGTTGTTCCGTTGCGGCTCTGTTTCAGCCGATGACACAGGATAATTCTACCCTCTATCACTTTAGTACGACTGCAACTCGTAAGATCTTCTTCTCTTAACATAAATTAAGTGGCTTTTCAAAACACAGATATGTTTTTTAAATGGATGATTGGATGTGCAAAGGCGCGTTGCCGCCGCGATAAAAATTTAGAAATCACTGGATAATGGAGGGTTGTTATCCTAAATAAAGGGATGAAAATATTTTTAGCTGCCGACCGCACTTTTATTCAAGGAAATCTGGCAGCCCATAGTTACCCAAACGGTTAAGGAATAGATAGATATGTCGGCAAGACTACGCTTTGAGTTTTCTTCAGGCCCGATAGATGCGGCTAGGTTAGTGTTAATGCACGCAGATACAGGGTTTTTACATGCCGCTTCGGCCGCCCAAGAAGCCTTTATCGCAAAAGCCTGCGAGGCTGCAGATTTCACTGGAAAATCAGGTAATTTCATGCCGCTTCACACCAATGAAGGTCCGGTATTGGTGGGCGGTATTGGCAGCGGCCTGTTTGCTGGTATGACAGCTGAAAATTGGGGCGGAAAATTATTTGCGCACATGAAAGTGACGCATTTTAGTCAGTTGCAAGTTGATGCAGCTGTGTTTGCGGATGATGTGCTGATGTCGGTAATGGGCGGGGCGTATGCGGCAAGCTATCATTTCCCCCATTATTTTACCAAGCAGGAAAAGCCGCCGCTAGAAGCTTCGTTGACTATCACTACCGATCGCAAGGATGATTTGTCTGATGATTGGCTAGCGCGTAAACCGCTCTATGATGGGGTGTTTACAGCGCGCGATCTGGTCTTTGAGCCTGCCAATATTCTGTATCCTGTAGAATTCGCCAAGCGCTGTCAGGCGCTAGAAAATACTGGCCTCGAAATCGAAGTGCTTGATGAAGCTGCATTAGAGAAGCTAGGCATGGGCGCTTTGTTGGGGGTGGGGCAAGGCTCGGTGCGCGATTCTGCTGTTGTGATTATGAAATGGATGGGCGGCGGTGATGAAGCGCCGATTGCTCTGGTTGGCAAGGGGGTATGTTTTGATACAGGCGGTATCTCTATAAAGCCTGCCAAGGGTATGGAAGATATGAAATGGGATATGGGCGGTGCTGCGGGCGTAGCTGGGGCGATGCATGCGCTGGCTGGCCGCAAGGTAAAGCAAAATGTTATAGGTATTATCGGGCTGGTTGAAAATATGCCTGATGGAAACGCCCAGCGTCCGGGTGATGTGGTCACTACCCTATCTGGTCAAACAGTTGAAGTTATCAATACAGATGCAGAAGGCCGGCTTGTGCTAGCGGATGTGTTAACTTATCTGCAAGACAGGTTTAAGCCACAAGCGATTGTCGATATGGCTACTTTGACAGGCGCTATTTTGGTTTCGCTTGGCAAGGAACATGCCGGTCTATTCTCTAATGATGACACTCTTTCAGAAGCGGTAATGCAAGCAGGGCGCGAGGTTGAGGAGACAAGCTGGCGCATGCCGATGGGCAAGGCCTATGATAATATGCTGAAGTCCCATATTGCGGATATGAAAAATATTGGCGGACCCTATGGCGGGTCTATTACCGCAGCCTGTTTCCTGGAGCGTTTTATCGAAAATAATACCCCTTGGGTGCATCTAGATATTGCTGGTAAGGCATGGTCAGATAAAGACCGGCCAACCGTTCCAAAAGGGGGAACGGGCTATGGCGTTCGCTTGCTGAACCAGCTGGTAGATAACTGGCAAAATCCAGAATAAAAAACCCAAAATAAAAAAGGGAATAATTGCAAAATTAGCAATGCAAGATAAAGCGCCCATACAAATTGATTTCTACCACCTAAAGTCTGATGACATTGCCACACCACTGGCAATGCTAAGCGATAAGGTGGTGGCATCTGGTCAACAAATGCTGATCTTAGCAAGAGAGGCTCATTTTGATGCAATTAGCACCGCATTATGGACACAAAAGCCCGAAAGTTTTCTTGCCCATAACCTAGATGATGGGGATGGGGCTGAGCATGCCCCGGTTTGGGTGTCTTCCCGCCCTGACCAAAACCAGATTACAGCCGAGTTTATCGCACTAACTTCTGGCATGGTGCCCCCTGATTTAGGCAAGTTTAAACGCGTTTTCAATTTGTTTGATGGCAGCGATGAGCAGGCAGTGCATGTTGCCCGGCAATGCTGGAAAGACTGGTCCGCACGCGAAGATTTACAATGTCGCTATTTTGCCCAAGATGAAAATGGGAACTGGTCGCAGCGGCAATAAAGGGATGGCGATGCTCGTGCTAGCCGCGCATCCACATAAATATCCAGCAGATTACTGCTTTTTTATGCATTCAGGCCTTTTTGTTAGCAGCGAGGTTTGTTATAAGGCGCGCAGATGAGTTTTTGTCGCAGGCACCGCCTGCATCTCTAAAATATGTAAGGATTATCTTAATGGCTACTCAACGTACCTTTTCTATCATCAAACCAGATGCAACACGGCGCAACCTAACTGGCGCAATCAATGCTAAAATCGAAGAAGCAGGCCTGCGCATCGTTGGACAAAAGCGTATTCATATGACAAAGGCGCAAGCCGAAGCTTTTTATGCCGTCCATGCTGAGCGTCCTTTTTACAATGATTTGGTCAGCTTTATGATTTCTGGCCCAGTTGTAGTTCAGGTTCTAGAAGGTGAAAACGCGGTTGCTGCTTACCGTCAAGTGATGGGCGCAACTAACCCTGCAGACGCTGATGAAGGCACTATTCGCAAAGCTTTTGCTGAATCTATCGAAGCAAACTCTGTACATGGCTCAGACAGTGATGAAAATGCCGCAATCGAAATCAATCATTTCTTCACAGAAGATGAGATTGTCGGTTAAGGCTTGCCTAGAATAGACATAAAACCAGAAAAGACATTAAAAAGGGCATTTTGCTGAACTGCAGAATGCCCTTTTTCTTATCCTAAATATAAAATTTTCTAAAGTATTTTAAACTAGAAAATAAGCCATCAGCGCTAATGTGATCACAATCGCGATAACTGTATATTTGGAAAAATTCATGAAGCCTTCGTAAAAGGCTAGATTAGCTTTTGCGTGCTTATCAAATTTATCTGTGTTCATTCCCGTCAATGCCCCCGAATATTTGAGAATTCATTTACCCGTATTTATGCCTGTTCATGGCATCTAAATCAAGAGTGTGGCAAATAATTTACCTGCTAGCCATCTACCCAAAAATAAGGGTGGTGTCTTCTGACAAGCTAAGCGCATTAGCAACTGAAATATCCTGCCAGCACACCTGTCCTGCATCAAGCGTAACAGCGCCGCTTGCGAGTGAGCCTATCACCATTGGATACAGGATATGTTCAAGCACTAGCACGCGCGCAGACAGGCTTTCTTGTGTATCTGCGCTCCGCACTGGCAGGCGCATTTGCGCAATCACTGCACCATCATCTAGGACGGGTGTAACCAAATGTACTGAGACACCATGAAATTTCTGGCTATCTGCTAGTGCGCGCTCATGGGTGTGCAGCCCCTTATAGTCGGGTAATAAAGAGGGGTGAATATTGATTATTTTTCCCTCAAAGCGGGCGATAAAGTCGGCTGAGAGCACCGACATATAGCCAGCAAGGCAAATCCAGTTTGCTCCGCTTGCCTCAATTGCTTCTGCCAGCGCGCGCTCATGATCTTGTTTGCTGGTGTAGCTTTTGCGGTCAATCAGGGCGGTGGAAAGACCTGCATCGCTAGCTATAGAAAGCCCATCTGCTGGTTTATTTGCAGCAACAAGGCAAATTTGATAACTTGCATTTGGCGTTTCCGCATGGTTTGCGAGAGCCTGCATATTACTGCCGCGCCCGGATATAAGAACAGCGATTTTAAGCTGGCTATTTGCCCTGCTCATGAAAAGGCCTGTGTGAACTTATCAAGATGAATAGCATCTTCTGTCCGCGCGCTAATCTCGCCAACAAGCCAGCAAGGCTCGCCTGTTGCATCAATAGCAGCTAGCACCTTTTCAGAATCTTTTGCTGGTGTGGTGATAAGCAAGCCTATGCCGCAATTAAAGGTGCGTGCCAGCTCAAAATCAGACAAAGCGGCTTCCTGCTTCAACCATTTGAACAGGGCAGGGGCAGGGCGGGCTGTCATATCTAGACGCATCGCCAAATTATCGCCATAGACACGCGGCGGGTTTTCAATAAGCCCGCCTCCGGTAATATGCGATACAGAGGTAACCCTACCAGCCGCCAATGCTGCTTTGACGGCATCTGTATAAATACGTGTTGGCGCGAGCAATGCTTCGGCAAGCGAGACAGAAGGGGCAAAAGGGGCAGGGGCCATAAGCTTAAGATCATCGCGCTCTATCAGCTTACGCACGAGAGAAAAACCATTAGCATGTACCCCAGAAGAGGCAAGAGCAATAACTTTATCACCCTCGGATACCTGGTCTTTTCGTAGCAAGGTGCCGCGCTCAGCCGCACCCACACAAAAACCAGCTAGGTCATAACTGCCCGCAGGATAGATGCCCGGCATTTCCGCTGTCTCTCCGCCGATAAGCGCACATCTGGCTTCCACACAGCCATCTGCAATCCCCTCGATGATTTCTGCTGCTACTTTTGGCGCAAGATGGCCGGTGGCAAAATAATCTAGGAAAAATAATGGCATCGCGCCTTGGGCTAGAATATCGTTGGCGCACATAGCCACTAGATCAATGCCTAGCCCGTGATGCATATTAGCTTGCTGGGCAAGCTCAAGCTTGGTGCCAACCCCGTCTGTCGCTGCCACCAAAATCGGGTCTTTAAAGCCAGCTGCCTTTAGATCGAACAGGCCACCAAAACCACCCAGATCGGGGTTTGCCCCTGCACGCATAGTTTTTTTAGCGAAAGGTTTAATCGTTGAAACCAGCGCATCACCTGCATCAATATCTACCCCTGCATCCCGATAGGTTAATGGGGATTTGGGGCTATCTTTTTTTTCCATTTTCTGCCACTTTCAACAGCTATATCATCGGCTGGACGATAGACTTAAAATTACTTATGGAATGAATACATTGCATCGTTGGGTTTGTCATATCACAATAATGCTGCTGTGTTTAGCCTTTAACGGGGCTGTGCAGGCACAAGATAATTGTAGTGCTGATGTATACGCGGTTACCAATATTCATCTTGATGAAAATGCTACCACTGGAACGCTGGCAAGAGAGCAGGCGATAAAAGCTGCTACGGATAAAGCCTATCAGAAAATTCTGCGCCGTATCCTTGTTCCTAATCAAGAAGGTGCAGCGGCGATGACCGCATTAAATGCGGCTAATTTTGTAGATTTTATTCATATTGATAACGAAAATGCACTTGCCCAGCGTTATATCGCGGATATAGATATCTGTTTTGATGCAGCGCGTATGCGTGCAGCGCTCATCGAAAATAACCTGGAATGGGCAGAGCTTATCACCGCGCCAATTTTGCTATTACCGATTTGGCAGGATCCGTCCGGTGTGAGGGTATGGACGCGCAATGTTTTATGGCTGGATAGCTGGCGCACGCTGGAAATGCAAAGCGACAGTCTTGTGCGCACTGCCTTTCTTGAGCCTGATTTTGTTCTGGAGCGTCAATTAAAAGGCAGTCTGTTTTTAAATGGAGATATCCAAACGCTTCAGAAAGCAGCAGAGGCTGCTGGGGCGGTACAAATTGTACTTCTTTATGCAGGCTTGGACTATAGCGCGACACAGCCTGCTTTGCGGATGCAGGCTACTCTATTTAACCAAGATGGCACAAAATTAGCCACAATCGCAGAAACGCAATTGGCTATGGATGGGCAAACCAGCATGCAAATTGTTTTTGAGGAATTTCAGCTGCAGGTGATTGATGCGCTGGAGACAGGCTGGCGGCAGGCTAATTTATATGTTGTTGGTGGGCGTGATGATGTTTTTGTTGAGGTAAGCGCAGTTTCGCCAGCTAGCTGGTATCGCGTTCAGGAAATTTTGGCAGAGCTGCCTGTGGTTACAGCTGTTTCAGTGCATAGCCTGACAGCTGAAAGCGGGATTTTAAAACTGCAGATTTCAGGACCTGTTGAAGCTTTGCAGATGGCTGTCCTTGCCTCTGGCTACCGTCTTGATGCTAGCGATAACGCTTATCAGCTGCGAATTAATCCTAGTCAACGCAATTCTGGCCAATAGCGATATTGCCTCATGCGCCAAATTCCCCTAACCCTTCCGCTTGCCCCTTCTTATAAAGAAGATGATTTCATCATTGGTTCAGCTAATGAACGCGCGATGAAATGGCTTTCTTTATGGCCAGACTGGCCACTGCCTTATCGCGTATTAAATATCTTTGGCGCGTCGGGGTGCGGTAAGACCCATATATCGCATGTGTTTGAAGCGTTCTCTAGTGCGCGGCGTCTAATCGAACTAAAAGATATCAAGGTGATTGTTGATTCTGCTGATACGCATTTTGTTTTAGATAATTTTAGCCTTGATGCAGATTACGATCCGGAAGCGGTGTTTCACTTCTTTAACCATATCGCTTCTATTGACGGCACTGCTTTGCTACTGAGCCGGCAAAGTGCCGCGAAAATGGATTGTGCGCTAGATGATTTACGATCTAGGCTCCGTGCGGTTACTTGTCAGGAAATTAGCGCGCCAGATGATGTTTTACTAGTGCAGGTGCTACAAAATATGTTTGCTGATAGGCAATGTAGTGTTCCTGATAATGTTATCAGCTATATGATAACGCAGATGCCCCGCAATTTTACCTCTGCCTATCAATTAGTGGCTGCGATTGACATGGCGGCGTTAGCGGCAAAAAAACCTATCACGCTTGGTATTGTCAAACAGGTGATGATGCCAGATAACAATGCATTAGAATTTAATTTTAAGCACGGGAAATAGGAGATTTAACAGATGCTTGATTTTGGTCTGCAGGGAAAGACGGCGATAGTTTGTGCATCCTCAAAAGGACTTGGTTTTGGCTGTGCACGCGCCTTATCCAAGGTTGGGGTCAATCTGGTCATGTGTGCTAGGGGCGAAGAGCAACTTGTCGCTTCTGCTGACCAAATTCGCGAAGAGACAGGTGTGGATGTGAAAACGATTGCTTGTGATATCACGAGCGAGGCCGGACGTGCAGAAGTGCTTGCTGCAGCAGGTCATGTTGATATTCTGGTCAATAATGCTGGTGGCCCGCCTCCAGGTGATTTTCGTGATTGGACGCGCGAAGATTGGATCAAGGCGCTAGATGCAAATATGCTCACCGCTATCGAGCTGATAAAAGCTGTTATTGACCCAATGATCGATAACAAATTTGGCCGAATTGTAAATATCACCTCAGGGTCAGTTAAATCGCCAATTGCCCGTTTGGGCCTATCAAATGGTGCGCGCTCTGGGCTGACTGGTTTTGTGGGCGGCCTTGCCCGTCAGGTAGCACAGCATAATGTGACGATTAACGGGTTGTTGCCTGGCCAGTATAATACGGCGCGTATCGAATCTCTCATTGATGAAGCGGTGCGGGAAAGCAACAAATCCCGCGAAGAGGTGCGCGCAGATTTAGAAAGTAAAAATCCATGTGGCCGGCTAGGTGAAATTGATGAATTTGGCTTTGCTTGCGCCTATATTTGCTCAGCTTCATCTGGCTATCTTGTAGGCCAGAATATTTTGATAGATGGTGGTGCGTTTAACGCTAACTAAAATTTCTGAACATTTAGAATTTTCTGCTCTTCTTTGTTTATTCAAGGGAGAGCAGTTTTGTTTTGCCCTTTTGCACAGTCATTGCAAGCTTTCCTGCTTTCATGGCAAGAGCCGCATCGCCAAAAATTTTGCGCCGCCACCCCTTCAACGCTGGAATATCTGCCTCGTCTGAAAAGGCAAGCTTTTCTAGTTCTTCTGCACTCGCAATTAGGCGCGGGGCTACATTATGGCTTTCGGTAACATGCTTTAACAATACCCTAAGCATTTCGATAACTGCCACGGGGGGACGTTCGCGTTGCGGCGGTCTCTCACGCATCGGCCAGTCTGTTTCTGGCATTGCATTAGCTTTTTTCAAAACATCTATGACGGGTGGCCCAAATTTGCCTGTCTCGCCGCCTGGAAAGCCCCTGATTTTCTTTAAATCTGCTAATGATTTTGGATTGCTGCCAGCTAAGTCAATAAGCGTATCATCCCGCAACACACGTCCGCGTGGCACATCGCGCTTTTGGGCTTCTTGCTCGCGCCAGCTTGCAAGCTGAGCCAGCCGATTTACCTGTGCAGGCTTGCTATTACGTGCCTTTATTCTTTTATAGGCGCTATCAGGGTCTGTCTGATAGAGTTGTATATCCCCAACACTAGCCAATTCACTTCGAACCCATTCATCGCGCCCATTGGCCGTTAAATCGGCACGAATCCGGGGGTAAATGTCAGCCAGATGAATAACATCATCTAGCGCATAATGAATTTGTCTATCCGATAGAGGGCGTTGGCTCCAATTCGTGAAACGTGAGGATTTATCAATTTGCAGATGTTTATAATGCTGTACCAATTTATCATAGCCAACCTGATCACCGAGACCACAAACCATTGCAGCGATTTGCGTATCATAAACGGGGGCTGGAACGCTGCCGGTTAAATGGACGAATATTTCAAGATCCTGTCGACCAGCATGAAACACCTTTGTTATCGCAGCATTACCAAGCAAATCAAAAAGTGGCGAGAGGTCTAGCCCATCTGCCAGCGGGTCCACACAAAAAGCATGTTTGCCTGCACATAACTGAACCAGGCATAATTGCGGATAATAGGTACTTTCACGCATAAACTCTGTATCAATGGCAACGAATTCTGCCGTGTTTAGCGCGGCTATAGCCTCTTTTAACGCAGAGGAGGTGGTGATCAGTTTATCTACAGATGTCATCTAAAAACTATCAATCGGTTCCATTTGGCCAATTATATTTGACCTGTTAAAATCGCCTGCGTCAAAAATAGATGCTTTTGATTAGGTGTAACCATCATAAAATAGGGTACACGCCGTCCTAAAGGCTTGGCGATAGAAGAAAACCATCTATTTTATTGTATTATATAGTGCGAATTCATAATAATGGGCATTAAGGATAAGCCGTATCGTAAAAAACAGGAAAAAGCTGAAAAGATGCGAGAGAATATGAGCAAACAATTTGGGCTAACGGTCTGCGCTGGCTTGTTAGGGTTTAGTCTAGAGGCAGGGGCAATTGAATTGGTTGCGCATGAAGCGACTTATGAGATGGGTCTTTTATCATCTGGTAACGATGCCAAAATGACTAATATTGTTGGCAAAACCAACTTTTTAATGCGTAAAGATTGCGAAGGGTGGATTTCATCTGAGGATTATTTGCTTGAATTTGCCTATGACACAGGCGATAGCGCGCTCCTAGCTTCACATTTTGAATCATGGGAAGGACAATCAGGCAATCTCTATTCTTTTGAGGTGGACGAACGCTCTACCTATGAAGAAGAAAAGCAGTTTAATGGTTATGCCAGCATCCCGCCAGTAACAGACAAGCCAGTGGCTTATTTTTCGATGCAACCAAATGTGGCTCTTAGCCTGCCTGAACAGGTTTATTTTCCAATTGCCCATACAAAAGCTTTGCTAGAACGTGCAGAGAAGGGCGAGAAACTCTTTTCAGCCAATATCTTTTTTGGAGCTGAGCCAGACAGGGCCATTAAGCGCACTAGTACGGTTATTGGCACACGCCAAGAAGTCAAAAATAAAGACATTTTAGGCACGCTTGCCAATAACAGCTACTACCCAGTTAATATTGCATATTTTGACCCTAGCAGTGTGGCAGCAGTGCCAGAATATGAAATCACCTTTCATTTACAGCCGAATGGCGTAGTCGCTTATTATGAGGTGGATTACGGGGATTTTGCTATTGACGCTAAGCTAACAGAAGTGAAGCCGCTTAGTCGGCCTGAATGCTCTTAAAAAAGGGATTTTCTGCGTTTTAAACAGCTTCGATATTTTCAAGGCTGGCTGCGCCAAGCAGGCATAATCGGCGCATCTCTTCTGGTGTATTGGCAAACCCTACCAGCCTTGTTGCGTTTGCCCCGCCCCGCACATAGCCGGGCCATTTTCGCGGTATATTAATAAAAAGACGGCTCGGCTGGCTCATGCGTCCACTCAGTACAATAACTTCCGGGTCCATTAAATTAATAACCATAGCCAGTCCACGTGCTAGCCTATCCTCAAATACCTGTATCGCAGATTCGGCAACAATGTCGCCTTGCTCAGCTTGGGCAAAAACTGTTTCAGCTGGCACTTCTCGCTCGCTTAATAAAAGATATTCTCGTGATAGGGCCGCGCGGCTAACAAACAGGCCAAGACAGCCAGAGCGCCCACACGCACAGTCCCTATCTTCAAGCTCAAACTCTACCGGCCAAGGCAGACAGATATGCCCCCAATTCCCCGCTAGCCCATTTGCGCCCGTAACAAGCGTTTGATTTACTAGCTGACCTGCGCATACCTCATCATCTAGGTACAAACTAAAGATATTTGTAGCGCTCTTAAATTCCGGCAGTTGGTTTGCAGATTTCGCCAATATATGGGCATGGCTTGCTATAAATACTTCCCGGTTTAGCGAGGCTTGCAGATCAGCTTTTAAGTTTTGATCGTTGATCAGTGCTATTGAAGGGCAATAAAGGCGTTCTGTTTTCGGGCTGTAATCCCCAGACAGGCTAACGCCAACAAATTTCACGCGCCCAGATGGGTCTGCCCCTTTTAAAATATCATATAAGCTGGTTAGAAGCGCTGAATACGTATCGGGAAGAGCAAGACTATGCTCAAACGCAAAATCGCCATCATCAGATATGACGGCGATATCACAAGTAGACCCGATGAACCTTAAAGCACATCTCATTCTATAAAGCCATGAAGGCGCAGCGCAGGGGCGCGAGCCTTACTTGATTTTGGCTTCACGAAATAGCACATGCTTGCGCGCTTTCGGATCATATTTCTTTAGCTCAAGCTTTTCAGGCTTCGTGCGTGGGTTTTTCTTGGTCACATAATAAAAGCCGGTATCAGCGGTGCTAACAAGCTTAATCTGTAGGGTTGCTGGCTTTGCCATTGCAAGGCTCCAAAACAAAAATTAGTCTAAAAAACGTCCACGCTATATGCGGGAATATAGCGCCAATGTCAAGTATTACAGCACAAAATTAGCGACGACGCCTACCTTTGCCTGATTTTCCAGAAAAGGGGCGTTTTTTATGTTTTTTGCGGCTGGCGGATGGTGACCCCTGGCTGCCACCAGAATGCCAGCGTAAATTAATATCCCCGCTGACCACACTTGCCCCTGTTAGACGGCAAGTTATCGTCTCTCCCACACTAAATCGCCAGCCTGAATACATCCCTGTTAAAGAAACCTGCTTATCATCTAGCTCATAAAAATCATCTGGTAGGGTGGTGCGCGAGACAAATCCCTCGGCAATACCACCTGCGATAACCGCAAATAGCCCAGCATGTGTGACCCCTGTTATGGTAACGTCCATTAAACTGTCTAGCTGGGTCTCCATTAGGCTGGCTGACAAACGGGCGATAGTGCGCCTTTCTGCCTTAGCGGCTGTCTGCTCACTCTCTGAGATATGGCGGCAAATCTCTTCTGCGGCTTCACGCTCTAATGTAACCGGCTCATCCCCTAGCTTGCAGGCGACAATAAGGCGCCGGTGGACCAGCAGGTCTGCATAGCGGCGAATAGGCGAGGTAAAATGTGCATAACGTGTCAAGCCAAGCCCATAATGGCCTGCATTATCAAGGCTATAGATTGCCCGCGCCTGACACCGCAGAATTGCATCATTAACAGCCTCTTGACTGCTCGTGCCTGCTGCTGCCTCTATAACCTGATTAAAGCGGTGTGGGGTGATAACCTGGCCTTTGGCAAAAAGAATATCCAGCGCCTCTGCCAGTTCACGTAAATGATCCATCTTTTCTGGATCTGGCTGGTCGTGGATACGGAAAACGCAAAGATGCCTGCCGGCTTCCAACGTTTCAGCGGCGCAAATATTGGCCAGAATCATCATCTCTTCGATCAGCTGATTGGCAGGAAGCTGGCGCCGCAAACTTACCTCTGCTGGCCTTCCATCCTCATCCATGATGATGCGCTTCTCAGCAAGGTCGAGATTGAGTGCGCCGCGCTTATCCCGTGCTTTTTTCAAGATAGAAAAGACGACTATCAGATGATGAAGCGTGCCGGCGGGCAGATTTAAATCCCCTTCATCCTGCAGCCCATCAATAACCTGCTGAACTTGTGTGTAGGTTAGCCTTGCTGTTGAGCGCATAAGCCCACGCAAAAATTTATGGCTTATTTTCTTGCCCTTCGCATCAATAAAAATTTCCACCGCAAGGCACGCTCTATCTTCTTTGGGGCGCAGCGAGCATAGGCCGTTTGATAAGGCTTCTGGAAGCATGGGAATGACCGTGCCAGGCAGATAAACCGAATTGCCGCGCCGGCGTGCTTCGGTGTCCAATGCGCTATTCTCGCCCACATAATAAGCCACATCCGCAATAGCAATAATCAGCCGCCATCCACCATCTGCCGCTGGTTCAGCAAAAACAGCGTCATCAAAATCTTTGGCATCTTCCCCGTCAATAGTGACCAGCGGGATATTACGGATATCGTCTCGCTCATCGCTGTCTGGCAGGCTAGCGGCCTGTGCGTGCTCTAGCATCTCATCGCTAAAATAATGCGGTAAATCAAACTCAGCGATAGCAAGAGCGGTAAGGGTGTCTGGCTCTCCAACGGGACCTAAAATACGCAAGATACGCGCCGCAGGTTGGCCACGGCGGTTTTTAATAAGCTCAGCTTCAACGAGAAAATCTTCTTCTATTTCCTGCTCTGATGTTAGCAGGGGCAGGGGTCTGCGACCGCCCTTATCAGCAGGCTCTAGCATCCATTCACCTTGCTGTTCTTTAAACCGTCCCTTTGGCTGTGTGGAACGGAAAACACGCCCAAAGCTACGCGTTTTCTGGGAAGGCAAGATACGCATAATACTGCCACGCAGCCCGTCAGCTCCAGCCTTTACACGCGCAAGACAGCGGCTACCGCGTTTTAGCGCACGCCTGTTTTTATTATCAGGCAGTATTTCAATAATCGGCTGCCCTTCGCCTGTCTGGCCAGCAATCACAGCAAATCCGGTGCCGTCCCTGTCAATTTTAGTTATTTCAATGAGTACAATTTCTGGTAGGTCTGATGCATCATCTGCAGCGGAAAACTGGCTAGTTTCCTCAGTTGCAATAGCGTGCAGGCGCGCGCGCAAGGCTGGCCGTGCTCCAGCGGAAAGGCTGAAATATCGGGCTATATCGCGCAGTTTAGGCGGTTTTTCACAGCCATCAATATAGGCCTTTATTGCTGCATCATCTGGCAGCTTATCCTCAGGTTTTGACAAAAATTTATCCTAAAGCTTACAACAAAAATTTATTTAGCTAACATTTTAAAAGATCAGCTAGCTAGCCGACGCCTTTTTAGCGGCTGCTTTTTTCTTTGCCCCGGCCTTAGTAGCCGTTTTCTTAGTAGCCGTTTTTTTGGCTTTTGCACCTTTAGCTGCGCCCTTTTTAGCGGCTTTTTTAGGAGCAGCAGCTTTTGCAGCCAGAATAGGGAGTGCATCTTCCAGCGTTACATCTTCAATATTCAGGGACTTGCCAAGCGGGGCGCGCAACTTGTTATGCTCAAAATAAGGGCCAAAACGACCTGCTTTAACATGCACTTCGCCGCCATCTGGATGCTGGCCAAGAACGCGACCAGATTTTTTTGCAGCTTCGGCTAGTAGAGCAACGGCGCGGTTAATCCCCACGCTTAGCACATCATCACCCTCTTTCAGGCTCGTAAATTTACCCTGATATTTAAGGTATGGACCATAGCGTCCAAGCCCTGCTTGGATCATATCGCCTGTTTCTGGATGGGCGCCAACATCACGCGGCAGAGATAACAGCCCAAGCGCATAGTCAAGCTCAACAGAAGCAATAGCCGTGCCTTTCGGCAAAGAAGCGCGTTTTGGCTTTTTCTCTTCAGCATCTCCAAGCTGGACATAAAAACCATAAGGGCCTTTGCGTAATAATACCGGCAGATTGGCTACATTATCCATGCCAAGCATTTTATCGCCATCTAGCTCTTGCCCATCATCATCATTATCTGCAACAGAGGTAATTTGCTTTGTGTAACGGCATTCAGGGTAGTTGTCACAGCCAAGGAAGGGGCCAAACTTGCCGAGTTTAAGTTCCAGTCTGCCTGCACCGCATTTGGTACAATTCCGGGCAATCTGACCATTTTCATCAGGCATGAAAAATAGCTGTTCTAGCTCATTATCAAGCTTTTCCATCACCTCTGGTACAGATAAGTTCATCGCTTCATCTGTTGAGCTCGCAAAATGGGTCCAGAATTGGCGGAGTAATAGCCGCCAATCTAGCTTGCCATCTGATACTTCATCTAGCTGGTTTTCGAGCGAGGCGGTGAAATCATATTCCACATAGCGACTAAAGAAATTCGCAAGAAAGGTAGAAACAATGCGTCCACGATGTTCTGGAATAAACCGCTTATTATCTTTAACGACATAGCCACGCTTTTCAATAACTTGCATGATGCTGGCATAGGTAGATGGCCGGCCAATTCCCAGCTCTTCCATCTTTTTTACCAAACTTGCATCTGTATAACGCGGTGGCGGCTGGGTGAAATGCTGTTCTGGTTGTACGTCTTGAACTCGCAACTCTTGCCCTTGGGCTAGCGCAGGTAATAAGCCTTCGCTATCTTCACTATCCTTTTGTGCATCATCAAACCCTTCACGGTAGACTTTCAAAAAGCCTGGAAAGACAATGACAGAGCCAGAGGCGCGCATGATTATCTGGTCTTTTTTGGCGGAAATATCTGCACCCGTCTGGTCTAGCTCTGCATCAGCCATCTGGCTAGCTAATGTGCGCTTCCAGATCAAATCATATAAACGAAATTGATCATGGTCCAAAAAACGGCGCATATCTTCTGGTGGGCGGTTAGCACCGGTTGGGCGAATAGCTTCATGAGCTTCTTGTGCGTTTGCGGCCTTTGATTTGTAAAAGCGCGGCTTTTCGGGAACAAATTGCTCGCCATAGGTCGCCCCAATAGCGCTGCGCAGATGTCCCATAGCTTCCATACTCATCTGCACACCATCGGTTCGCATATAGGTTATAAGACCTGTTGTCTCACTGCCAATATTCACGCCCTCATACAACTTTTGGGCTATTTGCATGGTACGGCTGGCTGAAAAACCAAGCTTTCGCGAAGCTTCTTGCTGCAAGGTTGATGTGGTGAAAGGCGGGGCAGGGCGGCGGCGTACGCGCTTTGTTTCAATAGTGGATACAGCCCAGTCTGCTGCTCTGATACGCGCAGCTGTCTGTGTGGCTATCGCTTCGCCAGTCAGGCTCATCTTGTTTAGCTTATCACCATCCAAATGGGTGATGCGCGCCGTAAAGCTTTCGTCTTTTTTTGTCTGGAAAAGTGTGTCAACAGACCAATATTCCTTTGCGGTAAAGGCTTCAATTTCTGCCTCACGCTCACAAATAAGGCGTAAAGCAACGGACTGTACCCGCCCCGCAGAGCGCGAACCTGGCAATTTACGCCACAAAACCGGCGAAATGCCAAAGCCAATAAGATGGTCTAGTGCGCGGCGTGCCAAATAGGCATCTACTAGATCAATATCTAATTCGCGAGGCTCATCAATGGCCTTCAGGATTGCACTTTTAGTTATCTCATTAAACACCACACGCTCTACCGGGATGGTGCTGGCTTTGCGATGGTCTTTTAATAACTCACAGACGTGCCAGCTAATGGCTTCGCCTTCACGGTCAGGGTCAGTGGCTAAGATGAGTTTATCTGCATCTCTCAAGGCAGTGGTGATATCCTTCATCCGCTTGCTACCTTGATCTGACATTTGCCAGCTCATCTCGAAATTATTATCGGTTTGTACAGACCCGTCTTTGGAAGGCAAATCACGAACATGACCATATGAAGCGAGGACTTTATAGCCACTGCCAAGATACTGATTGATGGTTTTGGCTTTTGCCGGTGATTCGACAACAACAACTTTCATACCGCTTGATGCCCTTTTATAAACTATCTGCCGGTTGCAATCTTTATTCAATTATTTCAGATGCTAATCTTTAGGAATTAGGCGCGAGACACGACTTCCAGAATGTCGTTGAATTTGGCCTGCCAACTCTAATTCTAGCAAAAAAGATTGCACAATATCAGCAGAGACATGACACCAGCGGCACAATTCGTCAACTGCAATCGTATCATGTGCAATATTTTCGAGCAATTTTTTATGCATCTCCACCCGCTCTTTTTCCGAAACTTCCACTACCTCAAGGCTGGGAATTTGATAAGGTTCAGGCGGCGGTGCCTCCATTCTGTCTGCTTGGGAGAGTACATTTAATACATCATCAACATCTTGCACTAACGTTGCGCCATCGCGGATAAGCCCGTTCGTACCTTGCGAGCGCGGATCAAGTGGTGAGCCGGGCAGGGCCATCACCTCTATGCCTCTATCTGCGGCCTCTCTTGCTGTGATTAGTGAGCCAGAACGCAACGCAGCTTCTATGACCAGTACAGCTTTCGATAATGAGGCTATGATGCGATTACGCGAGGGAAACAGCCGCGGCGAAGGCTTGGTACCATAGCGCATTTCTGTTATCAGCAAGCCTTGCTCGGCAATCGATCTATATAAACCGGCATTCTCAGACGGATAAATCTCATCAATCCCATTTGCCAGAACCGCAACTGTTCCGCTCGTCAGGGCGCCATGATGGGCAGCCGCATCTATCCCGCGTGCCAATCCAGAGGTAATAACAAAACCCTGCTGGCCAATCTCTGTGGCCAGTTTCTGGGCAAGATGGGTAGCATTAATAGACGCATTGCGCGCGCCAACAATTGCGCAACCAGCCCGGTGTAGCAGGCCTATATGCCCCTTTGCGGTCAGTATAAAAGGGGCATCATCAAAAGGTAGCAGAGAAGCTGGATATTGCTCTTGGCCGTGACAGATAAGTTCTGCACCGCTTTTACGAATTTGGCTGAGCTCTTTTTCGGCAACATCTTTTGAACATAATTTAAGCGCTCGGCCGCCTCGCGCAGATAATTCAGGTATCGCCTGTAACGCTGCTTTGGGCGTTTTGTATCGCCGAAGTAAGAGCTGACAGGTAACGGGGCCAATATGGCTGGTGCGAATAAGGCGCAATCTGTCGATAAGGTCTTTGTCATCCATGCGTGTTAGCATAAACAAAGAGGCTTAAATTTTAGTAAACAAAAACAACTTAACCTAACATCGCCTGCAATAAGGGCTAGCCGTCCTTTTTGCCAAAGGAAATTCGTGTTTCCTGACCGGTAACAAGGCGGCGGATATTCGCATGGTGGCGGGCAATCGATAATGCAGATATAACAAGGATAACGCCAATCTGGATATCACTCAGGCTTGCATAGAAATAGCCAAACCCAGCAGCACAGAAAAAGCTGATAAGTGCGGCAAGTGAGGATATCCGGAACAGGGCGGCAACCACCAGCCAGCAGGCTATCATCATCAAGCCTGTCAGAAAATTTATCGCACATATCGTTGCTATCGCACTTGCTACACCCTTGCCGCCTTTAAAACGCAGCCAAACCGGAAAACAATGCCCGGCAACTGCCGCAAATCCTGCAATAGCCCCGATATCTTTGCCAGCCAAATCTTCGCTGGCCAAAGCTGCAATTATTAGCACCGCTATTCCGCCTTTGCCGCCATCTAGCAGCAAGGTTGCCAATGCTAATTCTGGTCGGCCCGTACGCAGCACGTTGGTAGCCCCAATATTGCCAGATCCTATTGTGCGGATATCCATATTAGTGAATAGCCGTGTCAGGATAAGGCCAAAGGGTAGGGAGCCTAGTCCATAGCCAACCGCAACAGCTAGAATATAAAGTGTAGAAGAGGGGAGATCACTCATTGGTCTAGCGCAACAGGAGCGCCAGCTATCCATAATCCAGTAACTTTGCCTTCAGCAGGCTGGCCTTCAAATGGTGTGATACGGGATAAGGACTTAAAAGCGCGCCCTTCGATAATCCAGCTCATATTTGGGTTAATACGCACAAGATCGGCTGGCATGCCTACTTTCAGACTGCCTGCATCTATCTTTAGGATTTGCGCAGGATTACGGCTTATCAGCTCAAAAGCGCGGGAAAGAGACAATGTGCCGGTACGCACAAGCCGTAAGGTCATGCATAAAAGCACCTCAATTCCAGATGCGCCCGTACTTGCTTGGGTAAAGGGCTGCATTTTCATATCTGGATTTACGGGCACATGATCAGAGGCAATCGCATCTATCGTCCCGTCTTGCAGCCCTTCAAGCAGGGCCTGGCGGTCCGCTTCGGTGCGTAAGGGCGGGTTCAGCTTGCACGCCGCATCATAGCCAGAAACGGCTAGCTCATTCAGCATAAAATAAGGAGGAGCGGTATCAGCAGTGATGCGCACCCCTTCTGCTTTGGCTTTGCGGATAGCGGCAACTGCGCCTGCAGTTGAAATATGGGCTGCGTGATAATGCACGCCAGTTAGTTTAGCCAACTCAATATCGCGTTGCAGGATAATTGTCTCTGCTGCGGCAGGCTGGCCTAGCATGCCAAGACGCGTTGATGTCTCGCCTTCGTTCATATCCCCATCTTCTGTCAGGTTTTTATCCTCACAATGATGGATAACTGGCAGGTCTAGCATGCTGGCATAAGTCATAATCCGGCGCATAGTCTGGGCGTTCTGGACAGATAAAGTGCCGCTGGCAAAGGCGCGTGCGCCTGCGCCTGCCATCATGCCTAGCTCTGCCATCTGGTCATCTTCCAGCTCTTTGGTTATCGCACCATAGCAATGTAAGGAGGGGCCATCGATGCGGCTTGCACGCAAATGCAGGCTATCTATCATGGCGGCTGTATCTATGACTGGCTCGGTTGAGGGCAGTATAGCAAATGAGGTTATACCGCCATGTGCAGCAGCGTCTTTCAGGCTGCTTAAGGTCTCTAGATGTTCGGCGCCTGGATCGCCAGACTTAACCCGCATATCAACAAGGCCAGGTGCCAAAATATCGCCCCTGCAATCAATAAGCTCAGAATCTTTAGCCTCAGAAGCAACCTTATCATCTGTGCCGATAGCAGTGATATTGCCGCCTTCTGTTACTAGCCAGCCTTTGCCATCTATACCTTGTTCAGGACAAATCAGATGCGCATTTGTAAACAGCAATTTAGGGCTCATGCTGCCTCCGACTTTTTGTGTGCTAATCCCTCAAGGCAGGCCATACGCGCTGCAACCCCCATTTCCACTTGCGTGTAAATCAGGCTTTTTTCTGCATCATCTGCAATCACAGAATCTATCTCAACCCCTCTATTCATTGGGCCGGGATGCATCACCAGCGCATTGGGGGCGGCACGCATCAGCTTGTCAGTGTTTAAACCAAACAAGTTGAAATATTCATGCTGACTAGGGATTTCACGCCCCTGCATTCGTTCTGTCTGCAAGCGCAGCATCATGACGATATCCGCGCCTTCTATCCCGGCCTCTAGGTCTGTGTGAACTGGAACACCGAATTGGTCTATGCCGGCAGGCAGCAAGGTAGATGGACTTACAAAATGTACATCCGCGCCAAGCGCACCGAGTAGATATAAATTAGAACGCGCAACGCGGCTATTCGCGACATCCCCGCAAATCGCAATTTTTAGACCGGCTATTTGCCCGCATCTACGCTGGATAGTCAGCGCATCAAGCAATGCTTGTGTGGGGTGTTCGTGCCGACCGTCGCCGGCGTTAATAACACTCGCATCAACATGCTTGCTAAGCAGTAGCGGTGTCCCAGCATGGCGGTGGCGAACAACCAAAATATCGGGATGCATGGCGTTTAGCGTCACCGCGGTATCTATCAGCGTTTCTCCTTTTTTTACCGAAGAGCCGGAAACAGAAAGGTTCAATACAGATGCCCCTAGATGTTTGGCGGCGACCTCAAAAGAGACGCGGGTGCGCGTAGAATTCTCAAAAAACAGATTAACAATGGAGATGCCGCGCAAAATATCGGCTATGCTATCATCCTTAACCTTGCCCGTTATTACATCGGCAAAATAGCTGGAACGGGAAATTAGGCTTTGAATCTCAGGAACAGCTAACCCTTCAATCCCCAAAAGATGGCGACCAGAAAGCTGTGCGGCAGGCGCGTTTGCGAGGGTGCTATTCATTCTGAGATGTCTTTTAGCGAAAATTGGTTTTGCCGTCTAGCCAGAAGCGTTATTTTCACCAAAAATCTATTCAGCGCGGCGGCTGTAACGGTTAATTATTTGCCGGCAGACTATCTAATGCGGATTGCAAAATCCAAGCGGCCGCTAGCGCATCACGGCGTAAATGGCGTTTCTGGCGGGTTAGATCAGCTGCTATCATCTCTTGCTCCACCGCTTTTGTAGATAGCCTTTCATCTTGAAAGCATATAGCTATATCAGTTAAGCGCAGAAAAGCATGCGCAAAATCACGAACAGAATCACAGGACGGGCCTTGTGAGCCATCCATATTAATTGGCCAGCCAAGAACCAATCCGCCAATATTATTCTCAGAAATTGTCTGGGCTAGTTCTTGCGCATCTGGGGTAAATTTTTTGCGCCAAAGCACCCGCAACGGGGTTGCAACGCGCAAATCTGGGTCACTAATGGCCAGACCAATAGTTTTCTTGCCAATATCAAGGCCTAATAGCCTTTGGCCTGATGACAATTGGTCTATCGTTTGGTAAAGCTTGCAGACAGGCATACTCACTGCTAATTAGCTGGTGGTGAACATCATGGAAAAAATTATTTGCATCTCATGAAAGTCTTATAACATGTCTGTTGATAAAGATACCGTTAAAAAAATTGCCCGGCTGGCGCGCCTTGATGTGCCAGAAGAGCGGCAGGAACAAATCGCTGGTGAGCTGAGAGCTATTCTGTCTTGGATTGAAGAGCTGGGCGAGGTGGATACTGCAAATGTCGAGCCTTTGGCAAGTGTTACCGGCCACAGCCTGCCGTTACGTGCTGACAAGGTTACAGATGGCAATAAGGTTGACGATATACTAGCAAATGCCCCAGAGCAGGCTAGCGGATTTTTTGTTGTGCCAAAGGTAGTTGAATAATGGATAGTTACTTAGAGTTAACCGCAACACAAGCGCGTGCTGCCCTGCAGAATAAAGAAATTTCCGCAACCGAACTGACAAACGCTTATCTTACAGCGGCTACCGCTACCGAAGCCTTGAATAATTATGTTTGTATGACGGCTGAAAAAGCGCTGGAAATGGCAGCGGCGAGTGACAAGCGTATTGCCGATGGCACAGCAGGTCCGTTAGAAGGCTTGCCTGTTGGGGTGAAGGATTTGTTCTGCACCAAAGGCGTTGCGACCACTGCTTGCTCAGCTATCCTAAAGGGCTTTGTTCCGGAATATGAAAGTAGTGTTACCAGCCAGCTTTGGTCAGATGGCGCGGTGATGCTAGGCAAGCTCAATTGTGATGAATTTGCAATGGGATCTGCTAATGAAACCTCTGTTTTTGGAGCAGCGGTCAACCCGTGGAGTGCGCAAGGCGGCGCTGATTTAGCAGCTGGGGGCTCATCAGGTGGGTCTGCGTCCGCGGTGGCGGCTGGTTCTGCTTTGCTCGCAACTGGAACCGATACAGGCGGGTCTATCCGCCAGCCAGCAGCTTTTTGCGGTGTTGTGGGCATGAAGCCTACCTATGGCCGGTGTTCACGGTGGGGAATTGTAGCCTTTGCCTCTTCGCTTGATCAAGCTGGACCCTTTACCCGTGATGTGGCGGATTCAGCGCTGATGTTTGCCTCTATGGCTGGGCATGATGCAAAGGATTCTACCTCTGCGGATGCAAGCTTGCCTGATTTGCAAGCTGCACTTCACGCAAGTGTTAAGGGTATGAAAATTGGCATTCCGGCAGAATATGTCATGGATAGTATGGATGAAGCGATAACCAAGCTTTGGCAACAAGGCCAAGACTGGTTGGTTGAAGCCGGTGCAGAGCTCGTGCCTATATCGCTGCCACATACCCGCTATGCGCTACCAGCCTATTATATTATTGCCCCAGCTGAAGCCTCCTCTAATCTGGCTCGCTATGATGGGGTGCGTTATGGCGCGCGTATCGAAGCGGGGCATTCGCTGGATGATATGTATGAAGCAACCAGAGCAGCAGGCTTCGGTGATGAGGTTCAACGCCGAATAATGATAGGTACCTATGCGCTGTCTGCAGGGTATTATGATGCCTATTATTTGAAGGCTCAGCAGGTGCGCCGACTTATCAAGGATGATTTTGATAAAGCCTTTGAAGGGGTGGATGCGATTTTAACGCCGGCAACACCAACCGCAGCCTTTCCATTGGGGGTTAAACAAGACGACCCTATCACCATGTATTTAAATGATGTGTTTACCGTGCCGGCTAATCTGGCAGGTATTCCGGGAATTTCGGTGCCAGCTGGATTTAGTGATTGCGGCTTGCCATTAGGCTTACAGGTGCTGTCTGGTGCGTTCCGTGAAGACACGTTATACACGGTGGCCGCATGCCTTGAAAAACAGGCAGGCTTTTCAGGGCAGCCGCCGCGCCATGCAGCGATGATGAACTAATAGCGTCAAAGTGAGTTGGAAGAGAAGAGAACAAAAAAATGTCTAATTTAGTATCTGGACAAACAGGCGATTGGGAAGTGGTTATCGGCATGGAAGTGCATGCCCAAGTAACCTCGCAAGCAAAGCTATTTTCAGGCTCTTCAACTACCTTTGGTGCGGGGCCTAATGAAAATGTATCACTCGTGGATGCAGCAATGCCAGGGATGCTGCCTGTCATTAATGAAGCGTGTGTGCGTCAAGCCGTGAAAACAGGTTTAGGGCTAAAAGCAGACATTAATCTCTATAGTGTTTTTGACCGGAAAAACTATTTTTATGCGGATTTGCCGCAAGGATATCAGATAAGCCAGTTTAAACATCCTATTGTGGGTGAGGGGGTGTTGACTATCGAGCTAGCCGATGGCAGTGCCCATGATATCGGCATTGAGCGTATTCATTTAGAGCAGGATGCTGGAAAATCCCTGCATGATCAGCATCCATCAAAAAGCTATATAGATTTGAACCGCTCTGGTGTGGCGCTAATGGAGATTGTCTCGCGTCCAGACCTGCGCTCTGCTGAGCAAGCAGGCGCGTATATCAAAAAGTTGCGTTCTATACTGCGTTATTTAGGCACGTGTGATGGCAATATGGAAGAAGGCTCGTTGCGCGCTGATGTGAATGTGTCTGTGCGCCGCCCGGGCGACGAACTTGGCACGCGCACAGAAACCAAAAACTTAAACTCTGTGCGTTTTATCATGCAGGCGATTGATTATGAGGTGGAGCGCCAGATAGAAGTGATAGAAGCAGGCGGTACTATCGATCAGGAAACCCGCCTGTTTGATACCAGCACAGGTGCTACGCGCCAGATGCGTAGCAAAGAAGATGCCCATGATTACCGCTATTTTCCAGACCCTGATTTATTGCCATTGCAACTAACTGCGGCATTTGTTGACGAGATTAAAGCTGAATTGCCAGAACTGCCGGATGATATCAAAACTCGGATGGTCTCAGAATATGGGCTGTCTTCTTATGATGCGTCCGTGCTGACCGAAGAGCGTGAGACGGCCAGTTTCTATGAAGAGGCGAGCAAAGGCCGGGATAGAAAACTGGTGGCTAACTGGATGACTTCAGAGCTGTTTGGTGCGCTAAATAAGGCAGGTAAAACGCTAGCAAATAGCCCGGTTAGCCCAGATGCATTAGGCGCGCTTGTTGACCTGATTTCAGATGGCACAATTTCTGGACGGATTGCCAAGGATGTGTTTGCTGAGATGTTTGAAACTGGAAGTCCGGCAGCAGATATCATTGAAGAAAAGGGGCTAAAGCAGGTTTCAGATAGCCGCGCTATTGAGGGGCTGATTGAACAGGTGATGGCTGAAAATCAAGATAAGGTTGATGAATATCGCAGTGGTAAGGATAAGTTATTTGGCTTTTTTGTTGGCCAAACAATGAAGCTATCAGGCGGTCAAGCGAACCCTGCGATGGTAAATCAATTACTAAAAGAAAAGCTGAAATAGCAGGTAAAGCGCATTTGAACGGCACCCTATTTTGAGGCACGCATAGCTGCTTTTTTGTTCTCTTCTGTAACCGCATCCCAATAGGGTATATCGCCATAGAGCTGTTGCAAAAAGGCAAGAAATGCCTCAATTTTTGGCAGGCGGTGATTTTTCTGGCGCCAAACCGCATGGATAGGGGTGCGCTCATCCACGAGTGTTTCCAATAAAGGTAGAAGCGCACCAGAGGTAATATGCCGCCCAACAATATAGGTTGGCAGCATCGCTAGCCCCCCATCATTTAGAATACAGCGGAGAATGGCATCACCGCTATCTAGACGCAGATAGCCGCGCGCTTTAAAGGTACTGATATTTTGCTTGGCATCTTTGAAATGCCACTCATTGCTATCCAGCCCATTTTCCACGGTGACTAATTTATGCGCAGCAAGGTCTGAAACTAATTTAGGGCTGCCAAAACGGGTTAGATAGTGCGGCGATGCGACCAGTTGGCGCCGATTGCCAGCCAGAATCTGTATCGCATGCCCTTCATGGACTCTGGTTTCTGATATACGGATATCCAAATCCACCTGCGGCAAAAGCTGGCCGCTATCATTATTGGCGCTAATCAGGTTCAGATTTACATCTGGATGTAGTTGCGAGAAAGCGGGCAAATGCGGGGCAATATGGCGATGGGTAAAGCCAGGTGGCGCGCTGATATTTAACGGCCCTTTCAAGCGCCCTGTTTCCTTGACCAAGGTGGTTTCAATATCATCTATTTCATCCAGAATAGAGCGGCATTTGGATAAATATAGCTCCCCCATTTCGGTCAGGCGGGCAGTGCGGGTAGTGCGCTCTATCAGCTGCACGCCCAATTCTGTCTCTAATGCGCTGAGATGTTTGGATACCACCGAAGGGGCCATGCCTAGCCGCTCCCCTGCCTTTTTAAAAGACCGCATGGTGGCGATCTGGGTAAATACGCGCATCCCTGTTAGCTTATCCATCGCTACTCTTCTTTTAGATGTTCTGGTTTCTTTTTAAATGTTCTGGTTTTTTAGATGACTGGTTTTTTAGATAACTGGTATTCCTCAGAATATAACAGCCAAAATGGGGGCTGGCTATCTGCTTTCCCGGCCGGCGCGGGCGGTTTGCAAGGCCGCCATAGCTAAACAGATAAAAAAATGCGTGAAAATGGCTATCAAGTCTTTTTCAAAATTGACAGATTGGCCGCACAGGATTAGGAAGAAGGGGCATACGCCGTGGGGAGCAATCCCATTTAGCCCTTTATTGCGGAGGGGTGGCCGAGTGGCTGAAGGCGGCGGTTTGCTAAATCGTTGAAGGAGGTAACTCCTTCCGGGGGTTCGAATCCCTTCCCCTCCGCCACATTCTTCAAAAAAAATTTCCTTTTATTATCTTTTATTCTCTATAAGCTCCTGTTTTATGGGGTAAAATGGGAATAAAAGTGATGGACGTGTCCGTTGCTGTCCGATAGAATCTAATCATAATTGTGGGGTGAACTAGAATGGGTTCACATAAATTGCATAGATTAACAGCTCTCTCTGTAAAGAAAATTAATACGCCAGGTAAATATGGTGATGGCCATGGGTTTTATCTGTTTGTTGATTCATCTGGCGCAAAACGTTGGGAGCAAAATCAGAATTATATTTTGTCATTTATAATCCTTTAAAAGCTAAAGTCTGGCAGCAAGTTGCCAGCCAACTTTGCAGCGCGGCTTTTCCCCAGTAATTTTTAATACCCGTTGAGTGCCCTTTTGGGTGTATCTGCTATAGCATCAATTGTCGGGGTCTAGGTCGAGCAGAAACCGTTTCAGCACCTCTACTGCTCGTGCCATATCCTCTTCCTCCACCATCTCATCAGGGTGGTGGCTTATGCCTTCGCGGCAACGCACGAACAGCATCCCAACTGAACACAAATCAGCCATTGCCGAGGCATCGTGGAAAGCGCCTGATGACAGCTCTATGGTTTCGGGCTGAACCTGCCGGCTTGCCTCTGCCAGCTTTTCACGAAAGACGGCATCGCATGGCGTGACCGCCTGACTATAGGTTTTGGTGATAACAATTTCAGTGCCATGCTCGGCTGCGATAGCTACCATTGCTGTGGTGATATCCTCCCCCAGCTGGTCTCGACTTGCATCGTTATCAAAGCGGATATCGAGGGTCATATCGACCTGCCCTGGGATCACATTGACGGCGTTGGGGAAAACGCCCAGCTGGCCAACCGTGGCCTTGCCACCGTTGCTTTCCGTGGCCAAGCGGTTGACCGCCAGCACCATTTCAGAAGCTGCCACCAGCGCGTCTTTGCGCTTTTCCATGGGGATGGTGCCGGCATGATTGGCCACGCCAGTGATGCTGATTGTGAAGCGGTCAACCCCGGCAATTGAGGTAACAATCCCCACGGGCATGTTCATGTCCTCAAGGATCGGCCCCTGTTCGATGTGGACTTCGACAAACCCGAGTATACGGCTGTTACGCCGATCGAGCTGAGGGATGTTGTCAGGTTTGAGACCGAAACTCTGCATCGCCTGCCTAAGGGAGATGCCATCGGCATCATGATAGGAAAGCACATCCATATCAAAACTGCCCGCAATAGCGCGGGAGCCGATCAGCGTGGTTGGGAAGCGAACGCCTTCTTCATCGGGAAAAGCCAATACCTCAACCGCAAAGGGCAGTTCTATATCTTTCAAATCCGTTAATGCAAGGATAGGCAGGATGATCCCCATAGCCCCGTCAAATCGGCCGCCATTGCGAACGCTGTCCTGATGCGATCCCATCAGCAGGGTCGGCGCACCCTCAGGCCCTTGCCGGCGTCCAACGAGGGTTCCTGCATCATCCAGCGATACGTGCAGCCCAGCTTTTTCCATCAGGGCGGTTATCATTGCGTTGGCCTGGCGATGCTGGTCAGTAAAGGGAAGTCTTGTCACGCCTGAACCCGGCTGTGAGCATTTGGCCAGAGAAGCCATTATGGTGGATATAGATGCGGTCATGGCTGGCGGCTCCCCAAAACTCAAATAGTCATTACTATGCTCCTAACTATATCAAACAATTTTCAGATAGCAAAATAAGCTAAATCTACATTACTTGGCTATTCCATAACCAGCTATTGAACTTTGTACGATTATATGAATATAGTTATCGCTAGCGGTTCTAATAATTTAGAAATCAATAATAGAAATCTAATATTCAATACATTAAAAATGACCCCATGGAGGAATTAATGGCGTTGAGAAGATCAATAATTAAGGCATTGGGAGTTGCTGCAGTCTTGACGCAGCTCCCAACATTCACAGCTTCTGCTGCAGAAACAATCAAGGTTGGCATCCTGCTCCCGCTCAGTGGTTCGGTTGCCCCTATTGGTGTCAACAATCGCCGTGGCCATGAGCTGGCTGTTGAAGAGATAAATGCAAATGGCGGAATCAAAGCGCTTGGCGGTGCCATGCTCGAGATGGTTGATGGTGATACCCAGGGCAAGCCTGAAATCGGTATTACTGAATTGCAAAAACTGGAACGTAAGGGCGTTGTTGCCATTATGGGTGCGTATCAGTCCGGAGTTACTTTCCCGGTAACGCAGGTTTCCGAAAAGCTCCAGGTTCCCTTCATTGACCCGGTTGCCATTGCGGATTCAATTACCAGCCGTGGTTTTAAGTACCT
>JADHLI010000022.1 GCA_016780775.1 Alphaproteobacteria bacterium
GTAGAAGAGCCAGAAGCCCGTCAGGCAGGTATCAAGGTTGCCTCTGTAACCGAGCTAGTAGATAAATTAAAGAACGAAGCAAAGGTGATATGATGAGCATTCTCGTTATTGTTGAACATGATAATCAGGCGGTAAATGTTGCCACCTTAAACACAGTTGCCGCTGCACAGGAAATTGGCGGCGATATGCATTTACTGGTCGCAGGCGAAAACTGTGGAAGCGTTGCATCTGCTGCGGCTACTATTGAGGGCGCTGGCAAAGTTCTATTAGCCGATAGCGCGGAATATGGGCATGGCCTAGCAGAAAATCTGGCACCGCTGATTGCAGGTCTGGCAGGAGAGTACAGCCACATTCTGGCACCGGCGACTACCTTTGGTAAAAATGTGATGCCGCGTATCGCAGCTCTTTGTGATGTCCCGCAAATCTCTGACATTATCGAAGTGATTGACAGCGATACTTTCAAGCGCCCAATTTATGCAGGCAATGCGTTAGCGACTGTAAGGTCAGGTGATAATTTGAAAATAATCACAGTCCGCAGCACTGCTTTTGAAGCGGTCGCAGATACTGGCGGTTCAGCCGCAATAGAAGCAGTATCTGGCGGCGGCGACAAGGGCTTGTCTACTTATGATAAATCTGAGCTGTCTTCATCTGAACGTCCAGAATTAACATCTGCTGATATAGTTGTCTCTGGCGGACGCGGCATGCAAGATGGCGCCAACTTTGCGATGCTGGAAAGCGTTGCAGACAAGCTGGGTGCGGCGGTTGGTGCCTCACGCGCGGCTGTTGATGCTGGCTTTGTTCCAAATGATTATCAGGTTGGCCAGACAGGCAAGGTTGTTGCCCCTGAGCTTTATCTAGCAGTTGGAATTTCAGGCGCAATTCAGCATCTGGCTGGCATGAAAGATAGCAAAGTTATTGTGGCCATCAATAAAGATGAAGAAGCCCCAATTTTTCAAGTAGCCGATTACGGGCTGGTAGCCGATCTATTCGATGCCGTACCAGAATTTGACAAAGAGATTTAATCTCTTTTGATAAATCTCATCTCAATAGGTAGGCGCGAAGCTGTTTTATAACAGCCGCATCATCCCATGTTGCTGGGCCGGTATGCACTGCATATTCGGCCTGGTTTTTTTTAACCAGTAAAGTCGTGGGCAAACCCCGTAGCCCAACCGCACGCGCTGCCTCAGCTTGCGGGTCATACAAAGAAAGCGGCGTTGAAACACCCCGCTCTTGCAAAAATGGACGCGCCACTTCAGGTCCGCCCCTATCCATAGATATCAGCACCAGCTTGATATTATCGGCGGCCAAAATACCTGCAGCCGCTTCAAGTGTTGGCAGCTCTGCTACACAAGGCGCGCACCATGTTGCCCAGAAATTTATCACCAGATGCTGGTCAGCTAGTGCTGATAAGCGCTTCTCGCCTGTATCACTCTTAACCACCAAGTCAGGCAAACTGCCATTGGCCGGCACAAGTGTCAGGCTTTGTTCTGATGCCTTGGCAATTTGGGTGTGCAAACCACCCTTTAATCCAGCAAAGACAACTGCCCCTGCTGCTGCGTAATGCGGTAGCCGCGCTAACAGGTGGCGGCGCTGGATATTTAGGGGCTGATTCTTTTTCATTTCTATCCTATAAAGCAAAGCGCGTATCAAAAGCGTGCAAAACAAATCGAATTTCGCTGAACATAGGTCTGTTTGTAGACCTGCTGGTTCAAATTAAGGTAGGGTGGCATTATGACAAAGCCTGACAAAAATGCACCAAAAAAGACAGCCTCATCCTCTATTTGGGGAGGCCGATTCGCGGGCGGGCCGTCCCAATTAATGACCGATATCAACGCCTCTATCAGCTATGACAAGGCGATGTATAAACAGGACATTGCCGGCTCTGTAGCCCATGCCACAATGCTGGCAGGACAGAATATTATCTCATCTAATGATTTAGACGCCATCTGCGCCGGCTTGGCCACGATAGAAAAAGAAATCGATGAGGGCGTGTTTGAATTTTCTGATGCGCTAGAAGATATCCATATGAATATCGAAATGCGGCTAGCAGAGCTGACAGGCGACCCAGCACGCCGACTGCATACTGCGCGGTCTAGAAATGATCAGGTTGCCACCGATATCCGGCTATGGCTGAGAGAGGCAATTGATCAGCTAGATAACCAGCTTGCTGGCCTACAAGAAGCGCTGTTAAGCCAAGCAGAAACCCACACCAGAACCGTTATGCCTGGCTACACGCATCTGCAAACAGCCCAGCCAGTTAGCTTTGCTTTTCATCTGATGGCCTATGTGGAAATGTTTGGCCGGGATCGTGGCCGCCTAGCCGACACCCGGAAGCGCGTTAATGAATCACCCCTTGGTGCGGCTGCGCTAGCTGGAACCCCGCATCCTATAGACCGGCATCAAACAGCCCAGCTACTCGGGTTTAGCCGGCCCATGGCGAATGCAATGGACGCAGTATCAGCACGTGATTTCGCAGTGGAATTCATGGCAGCAGCCGCAATTTGTGCAACCCATCTATCGAGGTTGGCTGAAGAAATTGTTATCTGGTCGACAGACAGATTTGGCTTTATCAGCCTATCAGATGCGTTTACCACTGGCTCATCTATTATGCCGCAAAAGCGAAACCCTGATGCCGCAGAACTGGTGCGTGCCAAACCTGGACGTATCATTGGCGATCTGATGGCTTTGCTCACTGTTTTGAAAGGCCTGCCACTTGCTTACGGAAAAGATATGCAAGAGGATAAAGAACCTGTCTTTGATGCAGAAGCCTCGCTTAGCCTTAGCCTAGCGGCAATGACTGGCATGATTGCTGATTTACAAGCCAAACCAGAAGCCATGCGGGCAGCCCTTGAAAAAGGACATCCCACCGCTACAGATTTAGCTGATTATTTGGTGCGCGTTTTAGATATGCCATTCCGGGATGCACATCACGTTACTGGCAAACTGGTTGCGCTGGCAGACAGCCAGAACTGCGCCCTAGATGGGCTTGAGCTCGCAGATATGCAGGCAGTTGAACCGCGTCTGGATAAGGCTATTTATGAGGTGTTATCTATCGATTCTGCCTTGCAGGCGCGAAATAGTTTTGGCGGTACAGCCCCTTTGGAAGTAGAGGCCCATATTAAAGCTGCCAGAGCTGCCTTCATAAAATAGAACCACTTTTTTTAATGCCTCATAGCAACATCTAAAAAATGGAGCCAATATGATACGAACTTTATGCATCATAGCCGCGCTAACCCTAATGACAGCTGGTCTAAGTGCATGCGGGAAACGCGGTGAGCCACAACGGCCATCAGAGATCAGCGAAGCCGGACCAGCAAACTAACGCAAAAACTACGGATTTAAAGCTAATAATTTAATGTATAGTTAGGCAAAATATGCGCCATATTCATCGTAATTCAGCTGGTGAGCTAATGATATCAGACCTGCCGGTAGCCTTGCTAGCAGAACAGTTTGGCACACCTCTTTATGTCTATTCAGGTGATGGGTTTGCTGCCTATTATCATGCTTTCTGCGATGCGCTAGCTGGCCTTGATACCGTTGTACATTATGCGTTAAAGGCCAATTCATCACTTGGTATTCTTGCTCTTTTAGGACGCGAGGGTGCAGGTGCTGATATCGTCTCTGGCGGCGAGCTGCAACGATGCCTTGCAGCTGGCATAACCGCCAATAAAATTGTTTTTTCAGGGGTGGGTAAATCTGATGATGAAATTCGCCAAGCGTTAGCAGCTGGTATTGGCCAGATAAATGCCGAATCAGAAGCTGAGCTGCGTCATATTAGTGCTATCGCATCAGAGATGGGCATCACTGCGCCTGTTGCCTTGCGGGTGAATGTGAATGTTGATCCAGGGAGCCATGCTAAAATCTCAACAGGCCAGCGTTCTACCAAATTTGGTATTCCAGTCGCCGATGGTGAGGCAGCTTCCCTGTATCGGCAAATTGCAGCTGACCCCGCTATCCGTCCAGCTGGGCTTGCTGTACATATCGGATCACAGCTGACTAATTTAGCGCCATTTGAAGCTGCCTATCTTGAGCTGCTAGAGCTAGCAGATAGTCTGCGTGCAGAAGGGCTGGAGGTGCCTGTTCTAGATTTAGGGGGCGGGCTAGGGGTAGATTATCATGGTGATGGTCAACCAGATTTTGCCGCCTATGGCGCTCTGGTTACCCGTATTTTCAGCAATCGCGGCTACCGGCTGGGCTTTGAGCCTGGGCGGGCTATTGCTGCTGATAACGGCCTGTTGCTGACACGTACCCACTATATTAAACAGGGTGAGGATAAGCGGTTTATCATTGTTGATGGTGCGATGAATGATTTGATTCGCCCTACCTTATATGAAGCGTTTCACCGGATTGAGCCCGTATTGCGTCCAAGCAAAGCCAGCGGACTTGCCGATATTGTCGGCCCCGTCTGTGAGACAGGTGATTATCTAGGCGAGGGCCGAGATATGCCAGAGATACAGGAAGGTGAACTGCTTGCGGTATTTTCTGCAGGCGCCTATGGCGCGGTGATGATGTCAACCTATAACACCCGTCCAGAGGCGGCAGAAGTGATTGTATATCAAGGCAAAGCGCATCTGCTGCGCCGCCGACGCACTGTCGAAGAATTGCTTGCTTGCGAAGAAAACCCTTTTGCTTAAAACCTGTTTAAAACAGCTCTAGCAGTAATGATTCTGGTAGCAGATCAACGCGCACTTCAGCGTTCGTGCCCATTTTTATTTCTTTTTGCACAAAAAAATCTGTTATGCCGCCAGCCGGAATAAATTTATGGTCAGGTAACAGTCTTTCACTCGCTAATAGCGTTTCATCTGCAGCGATCACTTGCATCTGCAAAGGGGCGGCGTGAGCTGTAAAGCTGTCCGCATTGTAAATTTGGCCGCGCACCCGCAGCAAATTCCCTTGATAGCTTGCTTGTAAATTGCGAATCTCTAGCACATCCAGATCTGGCTCAATGGCAAGACCAACTCCATTAAAAGAAGATATTAGGCTAGGAAAATGCGCTGTTAACGGGCCACGGAACGAAAATAATGCACCACTGATAAACATCACCAATAATAATATTGCTGCAGGCAGGCGTAATTTGCGCAAAATATCGTTAAAATCGCTGCGATCAGGCTGAAACCCTAACGCAGGCGCACTGACATGCCAGATATGTGCGCATACCGAACAGCGTACTTGCTGTCCCTTTGGCGAAAGCGCCGCATTATCTATCCTGAAAACTGTCTTACATTGCGCACATGTCAAAAGCATGAACCAAAAACCTCACCTGCTTATTGATTTTCTCTCTTAGCTCATGTTTGGTTGAGTGAGAGGCCGTTTTTGCCTAAGATTAAGTGTATTTTAGCGATAAGTATATGGTTTAGGCTGGTAATAAATGATAGCTATTATTAGCCTTATGCATCTCATTTTATACCAGAATTTAATCAGCAGTGTTTCAGGCAAACCACATGAAAGCGTTATCACCAAAACAACTGCTCAGAGCCAGCTTTGCAATCCTGTTTTTCTTGTCGCTTGGCTTTATTGCCTGCCTTCAACATTTTGCGCTTACCCTGCCACAAAAAACACCGCTTGCAGATAGCCTCACCGATGGGCTAGTTGTGGCGACAGGTGGGCAGCTGCGTATTAATGAGGGCTTGCGGCTAATTGAACAGGGCGCCTCTTCGCGCATGCTGATAACAGGTGTTGGCAAGGGCATCTCAAAGACCAGCCTAACAGAAACCTTTGCAAGAACGAGCGCCCAGCAGCGTATTTTTAGCTGCTGTGTTGATTTAGACGCAACCGCCATTGATACCAGAGGCAATGCGCTTGCTGCGCGCAATTGGGTGCAAACACATCGCCTCTCTAGCCTGTCGCTGGTAACAGCTAATTATCACATGCCGCGCGCTTTGTTGTATTTTCAGCGTATCATACCAAATGTCGCAATAACCCCGCTACCGGTCAATCCACCTGACCTGCAACCAAAAAAATGGTATGCGAACTGGCCAACTGCCAAGCTATTGACGCGTGAATACGCCAAATATCTGATAGTGCTTATGTTCAGCTAGCTGAGCAAGATAGCGCTAGTCCTGACCGGCATCAATAATGGAGCGGCGAATATCGCGCGTACGTGTGAACATATCGAATAGCTTATCGCCTTCTTTCCACCTTATAGCACGTTGCAGATAGGATAAATCTTCAGAAAAACGCTGCAACATCTCCAGCACCGCTTCATCATTATTTAAAAAGACATCTCGCCACATGGTCGGATCTGAAGCGGCAATTCGGGTAAAGTCACGAAAGCCTGTTGCCGAAAATCTGATCACATCATTTTTCAAATCCTGCTCCAGATCAACAGCTGTGCCGACAATGGTATAAGCAATAAGATGCGGCAGGTGCGAGGTGATCGCCAGCACTCGGTCATGGTAATCTGCACTCATCTGTTCAGTCATCGCGCCAAGCCCAGCGAGCAGATCTTCAAGGGCGGAGACTTTTTCAGCATCCGCACCGTTCGGCAGTATCAGCCAGTAGCGCCCTTCGAATAGAGAAGGGAAACCAGCACCAGGCCCTGAAAATTCTGTGCCAGCTAGCGGGTGACCGGGAATAAAATGACAGCCCTCAGGAACCAGACCTATGGTATCACGAATCACAGACCGCTTTGTTGAACCTGTATCGGTTACCACACATCCCGGCGACAAATGACTGGCTGCTAATTGCATAACAGATGCCATCGCGCCAACTGGAACCGCCATTATCACAAGGCCAGCTCCGACAACCGCCTTGGCTAATTCATCTGCAACGCTGTCACCAATAGACAGCGCGCGAGCCTCGGCACGAACGGCCTCGTCTCTATCATATACAGCGACTGTAAAAGGCAGTTTTTTATGCTTTATGGCAAGCGCAATGGATGCCCCAATAAGGCCAATACCAATAATTGCAATTTTGTCTGAGATAAATTTATTCTGCACAATATTGGCTCCGGTTATTCTGGCTGACCACCTGATTGCATCAGCGCAATAAAGGCGTCTTTGAGAATCTCCATTTCTTCATCTGTGCCAATCGACATGCGTAAATAATCGCCCAGCCCGTAAGCGCCCATCGTGCGCAATAAAATACTACGTGCCGAGAAGAATTTTTCCGCTTCAACAGCAGTTACCCCTTTGGACGGCTCAAAACGCATCAATATAAAATTGGTCTCAGAAGGTATAACCTCAATGCCTAGCTGTTTTAAAAAAGCTGGCAAAACTGCCATCCATTTCCGGTTATGAGCAACAGATTTTGCCTGAAATTCGGTATCTTTTACAGCAGCGATTCCGGCCATAACCGCTGCCTGATTAACTGAAAATGGCCCGCGAATAGACGCTAGCGTAGTCAGGATTTCAGGGGAACAATATGCCCATCCTAGCCGCAGCCCTGCCATGCCATGCAGCTTTGAGAAGGTACGGGTCATCACCACATTATTATGCTCTTCAACCATCCGTGCAGCCGCGTCTGAAAACCCATCTTCCAGATATTCAGCATAAGCCCAGTCTAGAACTAGCAAAATATGTGGCGGCAGATTTTTGTGCAAACGCACCACCTCTTCTTGCGGAATCATGGTGCCGGTCGGATTGTTTGGATTGACCAAAAACAGAATTTTTGTTCGCTCGCTGACAGCAGCTAGCAAATTATCAACGCTAACCGTCATATCAATATCCGCTGCTTTTACCGATACACCACCAGCGATTTGCGTTGCTTGCGGGATCACCAAAAACGCATATTCGCTCATTACCACCTCATCGTCCGGCTCGAGATAAGCAAGCGTCAGCAGGCTAATTAACTCATCCGACCCGTTTGATGTCAGAATGCGCCCTGCATCCAGATTATAACGTTCTGCAATCGCTTCATTTAGCTGGTGATCCTGAATTTCAGGATAGCGGCTGGGATCAATTGCTGATTTCTGCAAGGCTTCTAACGCTTTTGGCGAGCATCCCAGCGCCCCTTCATTAGCAGATAGCCGAATGAGGCGCCCAGCAGATGGTACGCCAAAAGAAGGCCGGTAGGATAGCATAGAAGCAATCGCCTGTTTGGGCTGCGGAGCGGTCATATTTATAAAATCACTTCAATTGTTATCACGGGTATTTTCATGGGCAAATAGCAGTGCAGACACCTAACATCTGTACATCTGCTCTCTTCTCATAGCTGGAAAGCGCGCTAACCTCAATTCCATTTCCATCAGTATGATAAAAAACGCCGCAATCTTTATCACTCTTTTCAAAAGGGGGACGCGCGATTATCCATCCATCTAGCGGCCACCCATCTAGCGGCCACCCATCTTCAGATGTATCAGCGGCTGCATCTTTGCTGTGACCACCCTCTGGCATTACCAGTGGCAGGCGGGCAATAACAACAGCTGTCTTGTCTGGCCCTAACTGGCTAACAAGGCTTAAAAGCTCCGCTGGTGAAAGCAGCACAATATCTGCTTGGTTATCTGCAAGCGCCTGCATCGCTTCTTCTGCTGTATTATAATTTACTAGCTGTAATTGCCCGGCCGAAAAATTTGTTGCCAAATCGCGCATTTGCGCACTAGCAGCAATGGTAAAATCTGGTCGCTGTTCAGCAATACTGGAAGAAATAATAGCGCGCCAAAGAACTGGAATCAGCGGCTTTAACGCAGAAGGAGCATTGCTTAGCAATTTTCCTAACATCTGCGCTTCTCTCGCTGGTCTGAAAACCTGTGCGCCGCCTGTTTTTGTAGCACTAACTTTACGCGAGAGCGCCAGCCGGGCTGCAAGCACTTCGCAAAGCTGGCTATCCAGCGCATCAATTTGTTCTCGCAAGTCCGCTAACGTCTCTTCCATACCGGCCTCTTTCATCGCCATAATTTATCCATTAAAAGGGGTCATAGATGCCGATTTTTCGGCGATATTGTACCTGCTGGCTGCCTTACAATAAACTGCCTGACACGGTGTCGCAATGCTGGGTTCGCTACTTGATGGGAGGAATAGAGTTTTTTTATCGCACGAATTATCAAAACCCCACCAAACATAGGCCAAATGAAACGGCCAAGCCGGTTGAACCGGTAACCTATGGAGCTTGGCAGACGCAAACCTAATGCCGGAACAAATAGAGATGGCCTGACGATTTCCACCTCAAATCCTGCTTGTTCAAGCTGGCGCACAATCTGTCTGCGGCTAAAAGGGCGCCCCTGACCAAAGGGCGTTTTATCGGCATGTGCCCAAAATCCACGCCGATGCGGGACGATTAATACCAACTCCCCACTGCCACGCAAACACCGCCACGCTTCACCCAAAAACCCTTGCTGATCTCTGACATGCTCTAGCACATGCATGGCAAAAATCTTGTCGCACATCTCGGTGGCGAGAGGCCAAGCAGCGCTATCAATACTGGCCACCATGACCCCGGCCGGACCGGGCCAAGCCAACGCCCCTGTTTCAGCAGGCATTAACACCGCAGGCAGCGCACTTTGCGCAAGCAGTGCAAAAGGAAACCCCACCGCTACCGCCTCTTGCTGTGCAACCAGAGCAGACAACGCTTTTGGATCTGTCCAGATGGTTTGAAGTCTTTGTAGATCCTGACGCAGGAGCGCGGCAACAGCCAGCCCGTCTGGCTGGCGGTAATAGGCCTCTATTTCAGCGACATCAACGCTCATCCTAGCACCTGCCTGTAAAAGATATTTGCCATAGTTTTATTTTCGTCTGGAGTTTTATTTTCATCTGGCTAATCTAACATGCTTGCAAACACATCGCCAATGATACAGCCAGCCTATTGAAATGCAGGTGATTAGCCCCTTTATACAGTTGATAATACAGTATTGCATCGCAAAATAATTTCCTTTTTCCGTTGCATTATATGCAAATTTCTATATTGCATTGCACCATATAAAATTGGTTGGAGCCTGTTTTGTGATCACGATTAAAAAATATGCGAATCGCCGCCTCTATAATGTAAACACATCTTGTTATATTACGTTGAGCCAGCTTTCAGAGATGGTGCGCAAAGGACAGAAAATACAGGTTCTAGATGCGAAGAGCGGTCAGGATTTAACCCGCCCAACATTAGTTCAGGTGATTTTGGAGATTGAACAAGAGGGCCGTCAGATGCTGCCTGTTGATGTGCTATCGCAGATCATTGCCGCCTATAAAAGTCCGATAGAACCGCTATTATCACGATATTTAGAGCGCACAATGGCTTCGTTTACACGCCTGCATCCGCTGGCCAGCCAGGCGTTAGAAAGCTCGCTAGACGCGATAAGTCAGAACCATAATTTTGCCCCAGATAAATCTGCAGAGGCGCGCCCTAACTTGCCTAATCAGAGCTTGCCTAATCAGAACCTAGCCGAAAATGAGGCTATAAAGGCGTTGCAGGACGAAATGGAAATGTTGAAAGACAGGCTAAAATCTATCGAAAAATAACCTGTGCGCCCCTTTGTAAAACCTGTTTTGGATTATGATAGGGCATGAAGCGAGGAAAGCTGATACGCCGCCTCAGCAACATCTTTATAAACATCTGGCTTAGCCGTGCGAACCGACAGGCCATGCACGCCACGCATAGCGCCTAGCGTGTCAAAAATCTCGCGTGCCAGTGTTTCTTGCAAATCGAAATGGCGCGAAGTCGCAATACGCACAACATGCTGGTGAATATCATCATAATTCACTGCTTCATTAATATCATCAGCGCTAGGCTCAGCATTAATATCCAGCAAAACCTCAACATCAACGGTGATACGTTGCGGGGTCTCACGTTCAAAATCATGAATGCCGATAGAGCAGGTCACTTCAATGCCGTTCAGCATAAATCGTCTAGATAGGGGGGTTATCATATTTTAAGCCTCAAGAAACGCAACATCACGAGCAGGGGGACGCAAATGCGCGCCACCATCCAGAATTACTACTTCCCCAGTCATAGATGAAGCAGAAAGTAATAACCGCATTGTAGCGACAATTTCTGGTATCAGCGCGCCTTGACCCAACAAATTTCGCTTATGTGATTTTTCAAACTCAGCTTGGCTTTGACCACCGGAAGGCAAAACAATCCCGGGCGCAATAGCATTGATACGCAAACGCGGAGCATAAGCTTGCGCCGAAATCTGATTCAGGGCGTGAAAAGCCGCTTTAGAAAGAGTGTAGCTAAAATAATCAGGGTTAATACCAAACAGCTTTGCGTCCAACATATTGATAACACACCCCTTTTCATCCTCAGGGATCTGGCTGTATAAAGCCTTTGTTAACAAGGCAGGTGCGCTGAGATTAACCGTCATATGCTGATTTATCAGTTCTGCTGAAACGCTGCTAGCGCAATCATAAGAAAAGAGCGATGCGTTATTGATAAGCGCCTGAAGGGGACCAGATTTTGTCGCTGCATCCATAAGCTTATCTGCTGCATCTGGCTGGCTAAGGTCAGCAGATACAGCCTCAACAACATGACCTTTATTTGCTAATTCTGCACATAATGTTGCAGCCTCATCATGGCGGCTATTGTAATGAAGCACCACATGCCAGCCATCCAGAGCTAGCGCTTTGACTAATTCTGCGCCAATGCGGTGAGCAGCACCTGTCACCAGAATTTTTTTCTGTTCTTGCATTTTAGGCATCTCTTAAATCTTTTGCCCCTTATACTGCATAGCAGGGGACATTGGATGCATCTTATCAGCTTTAACCGACTTAAAGATGTGGTACCTGCCAGTCAGGAGCAATACCAGTTTCAGCTATGACCTTATCCACATTATGATCGCGCAATAGCCCATAACTTGTTACCAGAACCGTGCACAATCCAAAGGCCAATCCGCCCAGAATATCAGTATGCAGGCTATCCCCCACCATAGCGATACGTGATTTTCGCAAGGGTTTTCCAGCACGCGCACAAAGCTGGTTATAAGCCAGCTCAAAGGCAAGAGAATGCGGCTTGCCAAACCAAACTGGCTGGAGGGCGGGAAGCTTTTTCATGGCTCTGGCTATCCAGTAAGCTGGTTCAGCAGAGAAGCTACCTGGCAGTGGAGCGGTAACATCCGGGTTGCCGATTAGGACCGGACGCATGTTATCCCGCAAGCTCTGCTCAAATAATTCTTGATCAGCCGCACACCATGCTGTGCTCCCTAGCATGGCAAATCCCTTTGCCGATGCTAATGCCGATACCGATAGCGCCTCATTTCCCTGCATATTTTTAGGTGGGGTAACATTTGTATCAAGGGCCATCCACCCTTGCCCGCCTTTTATAGCTTGCAGATGGGCTATCAGCGCATCACGGCTGGAAATCACATCTTTAAACGCTAGCGGCAAGTTCCAGCCCTGATATTTCTTGGCAGAAACTTTTGATGGATGGCTAGCGCCATTGGTGAGCACCAGCACATCTATTTGCCGCCTTGCTGCCTCTTCTAGAAGGGTTTCAATACCCGGAACAGTCTCAAAGCCTACATTAATGACGCCAAAGCCATCTAGTATCAGCGCATCAAATTCATCTAGCAAATCCAGCAACCGTGCAGCCTTACGGTTGCCACCAGATCTCGCGTCTGGCAGCAAAGGGCGCAAGGCTTCATAAAGGGCGAGCGCACTATCTGCTGTGATCTGTTCAGGTTCTGGCAGACGCAAGGAATTTAATGCAGTTAATTCAGTCATGAATGCGAAGATAACCAGATGGCTTGCCAATTGCCAGTGATTATCTATTTGAGAAGATATCCGCAGTTTTTAAAAGGGATAGTAACCAGATGCAGGCAGAGATAATCATTATTGGTGCAGGAATGGCCGGCCTAATGGCAGGGAGAGTTTTGGCCGCGGCAGGTAAAAAAATCCTGATACTTGATAAAGGTAGACGCATTGGCGGGCGCATGTCTAGCCGGCGTGATGCAGGCTTGCTATTTAACCATGGCGCCCAGTTTGTTACCGCCCATAGCCCAATTTTCAAAGATATTTGCGACCAAGCTGCTGCTAAGGGCATTGTAGGATTATGGCCAGCAACCGGGCGCGATACAGCCTTTAGCGGCCAGCCTTCGATGCGTGATATCGCAAGCTTTATCGGCGCAGACTTGGCTATTCAGCAAGAGGTGGAAATCGAAAAAATCGACAGACTGGATAAAGGCGGATTTACCCTTCATGCCAAATCCCCTAGCGAAAATGGCTCCCCGCATTACCATTGCCAGCATATATTGCTCACAGCGCCAGCTCCGCAAGCAGCGCGGCTATTGCAACCCCTATCACAACAGCTGAGCGATGTTGCCGCCGGCGTGCGCTATGCGCCCAGCTGGATCGTTATGGCTGAACTACAGCAGGTGCCAGACAATCTAGCACCAGTGCTGATAGATAAGGGTATTATTGGATGGGCAAGCTGTGAGGCGAGCCGGCCAGGGGCTAGCCCATCAGGAGCGGTCACTATTCAGGCTAGTGCTGCTTATTCCCAAAAATTTCTCGAATCGCCAGCAGAAAAAATTACAGCTGATCTGCTTGCTGATTTTGCCCGCCAACACAATAACACCTCGCTTAATTGGGGGTATCAACGTGCCCATCGTTGGCGCTATGCCAAGGTAATCCAGCCAGCTGGTGCAGATACGCCTTTCATGGAAATACAAACTGGTAGCCTGCTAGCAACCGCAGGTGACTGGCATCCGGTAGCGGCATCACCTATACGGCCAGCCAGCGGCGCACGGGCAGAAGAAGCGGTGCTTTCTGGACACCGCGCTGCCCATGAAATGCTGCAAAAAATGGCGTCCTAAATTAACGCAAAGACGCTGAGGTAATAAAAGCAGAAAACGCCTCGCACCAGATGATAACAGCGTCATAATCTGATATATCTAGCCCATCTGGCACATCAATAGAGAAGTTTTTATACGCCTTTATCGGCGCAATTTGCAGGGCATCAGATTTAGCCGCTAGAAAACTATCCTTTGTGGTATATTGGCCTTTGGTCAAATAGAGCCGGTAATCTGGCCCAGGTGCAATCGACCCATCCAGCCAGATACGCGCATCACTGACATAAATGGTGCCATCTCCCCAATGAAATCTATCTGAGCCTTCTATATCGCGCACAAAAATGCCTTGCCGAAGCTGAGTTTGTGCTTGTGCAGTGCTTGTTAATTCAGCTAGCTCTGTCTCAGACAGACCTTTCTCTGCTGTTAGAATAGGCAGAAAATAAACTCCTAGACCAAAACCAATAACCAGTCCTGCCATAAATTTTGCGCTCAAAACCAGAATGATATGATCTCTTGCAAATTGCAGTAATCGCCGCATTGTTTCCCCTCCTTTTCTAATGAGATTTGGCTTAAATATTTTTTAAAGGTAGCGCTATTAATCTTTTCATCAAAACTAACAAAACCCTAAACGGGGATTTTAATATCAGCGTCTTGGGATAGATATTCAGGTCACGCACTTAAATTGAGACAAAAAAACGCCCTATAAATTAATAAAAAACTCTGGGTAAATTGACAAAAAACTGTTGCCTCAGCACACTGGTAATTACCCTAAGTTTAAGCTGAATATGCGGATATTGGGAGGCCAAAATGCGCTTGTCTGAATGCGAAACCTTTGTTGTAGGTAACCCGCCACCTGGATTTGGGGGCCGCTATTTTATTTTCGTCAAGCTGGTAACCGATTGCGGTATCATCGGCTATGGCGAAATTTATGCCGCAAGCTTTTCTGCCCATCTTACCGCAAAACTGGCAAACGATATGTTTGCACGCTATCTGTTTCAGACAGACCCGCATAATATAGAGACCTTTATGCGCCGCGCATATAGTAGCGGCTTTACCCAGCGTCCAGATCCGACCGTTGCCGGGGTAGTGAGTGGGCTGGAAATCGCAATGATGGATATTGTTGGTAAAGCCCATGATATGCCCTGTTATGCGCTGTTAGGGGGGCGCGTGCATGACCGGTTGCGTTGTTACACCTATCTTTATCCAGATGAGGGAGAGACAGCGGCTGATTTCTATAATGATGCCGATGCCTCTGCTGAGCGCGCTGCCCAAAAAAACAAAGAAGGCTTTACCGCTGTTAAATTTGACCCCGCAGGGGCTTATACCAGCTTTGATGGACATATGCCCGCAGGTGCAGATATCGCACGCTCTCGTGAGTTTTGTAGCAAAATCAGAGAAGCGGTAGGCGGAAATTGTGACCTGCTATTTGGCACGCATGGCCAATTTACCGCCGCAGGGGCTATTCGTCTGGCACAAGCTATTACCGAATTTGACCCACTCTGGTTTGAAGAGCCGATACCCCCTGATAATCCAGCTGAAATGGCAAAGGTGGCAAGAGCGGTGTCAATAGCTATAGCTACAGGTGAGCGGTTATGCATGGCGTCTGAATTTGCATCTCTTCTTGACCATGGTGCCGCCGCTATCTTGCAACCTGATCTGGGGCGTGTTGGCGGTATCCGTGAGGCGGCCAAAATCGCTGCTATGGCAGCGGTAAAGCATGTGCAAGTTGCACCGCATCTTTATTGTGGGCCTATTGTAGCAGCGGCGAATATTCAGTTTGCTGCTGCAACCCCGAATTTCTTGATAGCAGAGATGATCGATAATATGAGCGGCTTTCATGCGCGCTTGCTTAATAATCCTATTGTGGTTGAAGATGGACATGTCATCGTACCAACCGCGCCTGGGCTAGGTATCACGCTAAATGAAGAGGTTGCGCGCGCGCACCCTTATGATGGCGATAAATTGCATTTAGAAATGGAAGCAAAGCCCTATGATAACGCCTATAGCGGGGAATTTGCCGGAGGCTAGGCAAAAACCCGATAATGGCTTGACAATTCTAGGCTAATCAGTATATTCCGAGCGCTCATGGCTTTTGCTATGTGTTGGGTCTGTCAGACTACAACGATAACGCAAAAGCTGTAAAATCAATTAAAGTTATACATACTTAGTTAGGATGTCGCCATGTATGCTGTGGTGAAAACAGGCGGAAAACAATACCGCGTTTCAAAAGATGATACCATTCTGGTTGAAAAGCTGGAAGCCCAAGAAGGTGAAACCATAACCTTGTCAGAGGTTATTATGCTGGGCGATGGCGATAAAATCACCATTGGGAAGCCGCAGGTAGCTGATGCAGCTGTTGAAGCTAAGGTGGTAAGCCAGACCAGAGGCCCAAAAATTATAATTTTCCGCAGAAAGCGCCGGAAAAATCATCGCCGCACACAAGGCCACAAGCAGAATCTTACCCTATTGAAGGTAACAGATATCCTGACTTCTGCGAGGGCGCCAGCAGCTAAAAAGGCTGCCCCAGCTGCTAAGAAAGCAGAAGATAAGCCAGCGGAAAAGAAGGCAGCTAAAAAAGCAGCAGCAGCCAAAAAAGAGCCGGCAGCCAAAAAAGCAGCTCCTAAAAAAGCTGCTACAAAGAAAGCATAAGGAGAGAGACCGATGGCACATAAAAAAGCAGGTGGTAGTTCCAGAAATGGTCGCGACTCGGCTGGTCGTCGCCTCGGCGTGAAAAAGTTTGGCGGCGAAAACGTTCTAGCTGGCAACATTATTGTTCGTCAGCGCGGCACAAAGTTTCACCCGGGTGACAATGTAGGTATTGGTAAGGATCATACCCTTTTTGCGTTGCGTCCTGGAAATGTTGCATTTCGGGAAAAAGCTGGCGGCAGAATGTTTGTCTCTATTGTGGAACAAGCCAAAGCCGCAGAATAATCCAGATTTAAAGAACGCGCACCTAGCATGGTGCAGCATCGTTAAATCAGCGCAAAATATTGTTACAGGGGATGACCCGCTTTTTGCGGTTTCATCCCCTTCTTATTTTTAAGGCCAGTTTATTTTGGTCTGCTTACTCCCCAGATAGGCACACAGAAATGAAGTTTCTTGATCAAGCCAAAATATTTGCGCGTTCTGGCAATGGTGGACCAGGGGCGGTCAGCTTCCGGCGAGAAGCTAACGTGCCAATGGGCGGACCAGATGGCGGAGATGGTGGACGCGGCGGGGATGTGATTGCACGCTGTGTTGGCGGTTTAAATACGCTGATAGATTACCGCTATCAACAACATTTCAAAGCAGATGCTGGTATTCCAGGGTCTGGGCGCGATCGCTCAGGGGCCAGAGGCAAAGATATCATCCTCAAGCTACCTGTAGGCACCCAAGTGATATCTGATGATGGCGGTGCGGTGCTGGCTGATCTTACCCGTGAAGGCCAAGAGGTTATCCTCGCTTCTGGCGGAATCGGCGGCAAAGGCAATGCGTTTTTTAAATCCTCTACTAACCGCGCACCCAGAAAAGCCCAGCGTGGGGAAATAGGTACCGAGATGTGGGTGTGGCTTCGCTTGAAGCTCATTGCGGATGTTGGGCTAGTTGGCCTGCCAAATGCAGGCAAATCCACATTGTTATCTGTCGTTTCTGCTGCCAAGCCAAAAATTGCCGATTATCCTTTTACCACTTTGCATCCCAATCTAGGGGTGGTTGGCGTAGATAATCATGAATTTGTTATGGCAGATATTCCTGGCCTTATCGAAGGGGCGCATAATGGGGCAGGTATCGGGCATCGTTTCCTTGGCCATGTAGAGCGGTGCCGTGTCCTGCTACATCTGATCGATGCCACTGCAAGCGACCCTATAAAAGACTGGAAAATCATCCGTGCTGAGCTAGAGGCCTATGCAGAAATCCTAGCCGAAAAGCGGGAGATTATCGCCCTAACTAAGGCCGATGCCGCGCCGCCAGATTATTTGGATGAATTAAAACAGGCCTTTATTGATGCAGGGGCAGGTCCAGATATCCATGCCCTTTCTTCGGTAACTGGCCTTAATGTAACCCCTGTTTTGCGCCATATTTATAGTGCAATTGAGGATGGTAAAGCAGAAGAAGAACGCGCAAGCCAAGAAGGTGAAGGGGCGGCGGAAAGCTGGAGCCCATTATTACCATGAGTACAATTGAAAAATTGCTGAAAAATACGAAATTGGTGGTTATCAAAATTGGCTCTGCTCTAATCGTTGACCCCGCTACTGGCAAGGCGCGCTCTAACTGGATGCAGGAACTTGGCGCCGATGTAGCTCGCCTTCGGCAAGCCGGCACGCAAGTTGTGTTGATATCTTCTGGCTCTATTGCGCTAGGACGCCAGCATCTGCAGCTACCTGCAGGAGCCATTAAATTACCAGAAAAACAAGCCGCTGCCGCCATTGGCCAAGTCGAGCTCGCTCAGCTTTGGTCAAATGCTATGCGCGACCATGATATTCGTACTGCGCAAATCCTGTTGGCTCCAGAAGATACCGAGACACGCCGCCGCCATATTAACGCGCGCTCCACCATCCAAACATTATTGGGGCTAGGCTTTGTGCCTGTGGTTAATGAAAATGATACAGTTACAACTTATGAGATCCGATTCGGCGACAATGATCGGCTAGCGGCGCGTCTGGCAGGGATGATTTCAGCCGACCTGCTCATCTTGTTATCTGATGTAGACGGGCTTTATACAAAAAACCCGCATCAGACACAGGATGCTGAACATATTCCGGAGATTAAGCAGATCAATGACGAAATATTAGCCCTTGGCGGAGATGCAAATGCAGAATTTGCCTCTGGCGGCATGGCAACCAAACTGGCCGCCGCCCGCATCGCCACGCAAGCAGGCGCAGATATGATAATCTGTAAAGGAAGGGCTACACGACCTGTATCTGCGTTACTAACAGGGGCTAAATATAGCCTGTTCCACCGCCGCACTTCACCTAAAAAAGCCCGTAAAAACTGGATTGCAGGCGCGCTAGACCCAAAAGGCCAGATTATTGTGGATAAGGGCGCACAAACGGCCCTGTTAAAGGGAAAATCTCTATTGCCTGTTGGAATTAAAGAGATATCCGGACAGTTTGAGAGAGGCGATCTTATACAAATCATGGATGAAACTGGCCAGGAGCTGGGCCACGGGCTGGCAGGCTATAGCGCTGAAGAGGCCGAGAAAATCAAAGGCCAGAAAAGCCAGATAATCGAAACCATTTTAGGATATGAAGGGCGCGCAGAACTTATTCATGCAGATGACCTTGTCCTGCGTGGTGATCTTGCAGATAATCAATCAATAAATTGAGGCCTAAAAACCAACTCTGGGCTGACAAAGGATAGGACATGACCGCATTAACAAAAGAAACTCTGCCCCTAAACGCAAATGATGCGCGCCAGCTTATCACAGATATGGCCGTGGCGGCACGTGCCAGCCAACTGGAAATTGGCCAGACAGATGCAGATATGCGAAATAATGCCTTGTGCGAAGCAGCGCGCAGAATTCGGAACGCAAAGGCCGATATTATCGCTGCTAACCAGCGCGATATTGCTAGGGGGCAATCTGCTGGGCTAAATGATGCCTTTATCGATCGGCTGACTTTAAATGATGAGCGGATTGAAGCAATGGCAAGCGGCGCGGAAGCTATCGCTATACTAGATGACCCGCTAGGTGTAGAGCTTGCCAGATGGACCCAGCCAAACGGGCTGGATATTACCCGCATTTCTACCGCACTAGGTGTTATCGGCATTATTTACGAATCGCGCCCAAATGTTACCGTGGATGCAGCTAGCCTGTGCATTAAGTCAGGCAATGCTTGTATTCTGCGCAGTGGCAGCGATTCGCAAGATACCAGCTATTTGCTGGCTGGGCTGATGCGTGAGGGGCTGAAAGCAGCGGGGCTGGCTGTTGATGCAGTGCAAATGATCCCCACCCCAGATAGGCAGGCAGTAGGCGCTTTGCTCGCAGCCAGCGGCCAAATAGATGTTATCATTCCGCGCGGCGGCAAAGGGCTGGTGGGGCGCGTTCAAGAGGAAGCACGTGTGCCTGTATTCTCGCATCTGGAAGGAATTTGCCACATATATATCTCACCAGCTGCTAACCTACAAAAAGCAGTAGAAATAGCCGTGAACGCCAAAATGCGCCGTGTTGGAATTTGCGGCGCAGCGGAAACTATCCTGATCCATAAAGATGTCGTGAACACAATTGGCCGCAATATAACCACTGCCCTTATTAAAGCTGGTTGTGAGGTACGCGGCGCAGCAGAAATTAGCGCCCTGCATCCTGATGTTAAGCTTGCAAATGAAACGGATTGGGGATGTGAGTTCCTTGCCCCCATCATCGCTATAAAGTCAGTAGAAAATATGGGTGAAGCTACCAGCCATATCCAGCAATTTGGTTCTGGCCACACTGAAAGCATCCTCTCCGAAGACAAAACTGAGCAGGAAGCTTTTTTTGCATCTGTTGACAGCGCCATTGTGATGGCCAATGCCTCTACCCAGTTTGCAGATGGCGGTGAATTTGGCATGGGCGCAGAAATAGGTATCGCTACCGGCCGATTACATGCCAGAGGTCCAGTTGGCGCAAACCAGTTGACCAGCTTTAAATATATTGTGCGTGGGCATGGCCAAACACGCCCCTAAATCCTGGTGGCCAGAAAGGCCAGATAGACGCCATCTTATGGCGCGCTGTCCTAGTTTTAGCTATCGGCTGCGCATTGGCATTATGGGCGGCTCTTTTAACCCGGCACATGAGGGGCATCTTTATATTGCAAAAGAAGCACGAAGGCTTGCCAAGCTAGATGAAGTATGGTGGCTTGTTAGCCCGCAGAACCCGCTAAAATCTGCTCAAAATATGGCTGATTTCCCTACACGGCTAACAAGAGCGCGCACGCTTGCTGGCAGAAATAGCTGGTTGCGTTGCCTAGATTTAGAACAGCAGCTAGGACTTTTTAATACCTTTGCCAGCCTTGAACGACTAAGGCAGGTTTGCCGCCATGCAGAGCTTGTCTGGATAATGGGCGCGGATAATCTAAGCCAGTTTCCGCAGTGGAAACGTGCAACAGATATCGCTAGAAACACCTCTATTCTGGTTATGAACAGGCCAAATTATGGCTGGCAGGCTCTGGCTAGCCAAGGCGCATCACTGCTGGGACGTCGGCATCGCCATAAACAAGCACGCCAGCTTGGCCGTTCATACGCAAATGGAACAGGCGGGGGCTGGGTATTTCACTTGCACAGCCACAATCCCCTTTCAGCAACCCTGCTGCGCAGCAGGAAGACTATCTGACTTGCCCGAGAGGTAAATTCACGATAAACTAAGCTTAGACTTTATATTAATATTGAAAGTTAAGGCCGGTCAAAATACAAGGAGACAGACCATCAGCGACGCGTTAGCAGGATTGGCCCCTGAACAGGTCAAAGATCTCGTGCGGCAATCGCTTGACGATGACAAGGGCATGAATATAGTCACCATCCCCCTCGCCGGAAAATCCACCATCGCAGATTACATGATTATTGCGACTGGCGCTTCAAGCCGCCAAGTTGCATCGATGGCAGATCACATTGAATTTAAACTCAAAAAAGCTGGAATTGCTATTATGGGCAAGGAAGGCATGCAACAAGCGGATTGGGTGCTTCTGGACACAGCTGAGGTGATTGTCCATATTTTCCGGCCAGAGGTCAGGGATTTCTATGCATTAGAGCGCATGTGGACACAACCCTCATCCACTGATGAAGTTGTACATGTCAGCTAGCCTGACAGGGCTAGGTCTTTTAATCTTATGAAGCTGAACATCCTTGCTATTGGCCGCGCAAAGCCCTCGCCTGAGACAGAATTGGTGACTAGCTGGATGAACCGTCTGCCTTATGGCGGGAATCTATTGGCATTTGAATCCAGTCTGCCATCTGGGGTTAAGCGGCAAGCAGACGAATCGGGAAAAATTACCGATTGGCTGGACAGGAACGCACCTTCTCATCACAGGCTCGTCTGCCTAGACCCGCAAGGTCAGGACACCTCTTCGGAGGCGCTTGCCAAGCTTATCGGCACTTGGCGCGATGAGGGGGTGGCGGGGTGCTATTTTGCGATTGGCGGGGCAGATGGCCATCATCACAGCCTGCAAAAACGCGCCAGCAAAATGATTGCTTTTGGCCGTGCAACATGGCCGCATATGCTTTGCCGGGTCATGCTGGCAGAACAGCTCTATCGTGCTGAAATGATTTTGAAAAATCACCCTTATCATCGCGGTAATTAACGGGCGCTGCAAATTGGCTTGCTTGCCCCTATCTGCGGTTAAAGCTATAACGAATAGACCATCCTTTTTCCCATAATCGCTACGAATAAAGGCAGATGAAAAATGACACAAAATAGACCGGTAGTCTTATGTATCATGGATGGTTGGGGATTATCAGATGGGCTTGAGCATAATGCAGTGGCGCAAGCTAACACCCCTATCTTTGACCGGATGATGACAGAATATCCAACCAGCCGCCTAGCTGCCTCAGAGCTTGCTGTTGGCTTGCCGGAAGGTCAGCCTGGCAACTCAGAGGTAGGACATATGACCATTGGCGCTGGGCGCGTTATCTTGCAGGACTTACCGCGCCTGTCGCGGGCTTGTGAAAGCGGGGAACTTGCAGGCGCCGCCGCATTACAGGATTTTGCCAGCCACCTGAAAAAAACTGGTGGGCGCGCGCATCTCATTGCCCTGACCTCAAAAGGGGGCGTGCATAGCCATAGCGACCATGTCCTTGCCCTTGCACAGATACTTTGCGCACAAGGCATTGCTGTTGTTTTACATATTCTGACAGATGGCCGCGATACCCTGCCACAGGATGCGGCAAACAGCGTGCCTGACTTTATTAGCCGCGTGCCAAAGGGGTGCCAGATAGCCAGCCTTTGTGGCCGATATTTTGCGATGGATAGAGATAATCGCTGGGAGCGCACACAAAGCTTTCTGGATCTGGTTATAACAGGGTGCGCAGTCCACCAATATGCAGAAGTGATGGACGGCATCAACGCAGGCTATGCACGCGGTGAGAGTGATGAATTTATCTCTCCTACCTGTCTTGGCGATTATCAAGGGATGGCTAATGGCGATGGTATTTTCATTGCTAATTTCCGTGTCGATAGGGTGCGCCAAATTGCTTATGCGCTCATTACACCAGAAAACACCAGCTATCAGCTGCCTGATACAGCAGAAATTAGCTTACCCTTTACAGGACCTATATTGTCTGTCACGCCGATTGCAGAGAATTTAAAAGAGGCTATCCCAGCATTATTGAGCCCGCCTGACCTTAGCCACGGGCTTGGGGAAGTCGTTGCCGCATCTGGTAAACGGCAATTACGCCTTGCTGAAACCGAAAAATATCCGCATGTAACGTTTTTCTTTAATGGCGGACAAGATGCCGCTTTTGAGCAAGAAGACAGACAATTGGTAAACTCACCAAAGGTAGCAACCTATGATCTGCAACCCGAAATGTCAGCACAAGCGGTGTGCAGCAATGCAGAAAAAGCGATTTTGGAAAGCACGCACGACCTAATCATTATCAATTTTGCGAACCCTGATATGGTTGGGCATACAGGCGATATTAAGGCCGCTATTCAGGCTGTTGAGACCGTTGATAATGCGGTTGGCACTCTAGAAAAAGCGATAAAAAGAGCTGGCGGTGTGATGATTGTAACCGCTGATCATGGAAATTGTGAGGTGATGTGGGATGCAGAAATGGGATGTCCGCATACCGCCCATACCACCAATCTTGTGCCCTGTATTTTAGTGCATGGCAGGCGTGAAGCTAACCCGATTACTTTAACAGATGGCAGTTTGGCAGATTTGGCACCTACTTTGCTATATTTAATGGGTTTAGAAGTACCTGAAATTATGGAAGGACGCTCGCTTATTCAGCCAGCTTAACCGATAGATAATGATAACAAACCAGATGAGCATAAGAAGGCTTGATCTCAACTAATCAGGCTGACACACTGGAAAATAGTCTGTCTGTCAGCTATATCAGACAAGATAAACCTTGAGGCGCAAAGATGTTGTTCAAATCTGTTAAAAACGGGGCTGTTACAAGCCTAGCTATTATTGCTGTTATTGCGGGCATAGCCACCTTCGGAGATCTAAGGCTTACTTCTGCTCGCGCAAATGATAGCGATGATACCTATCGTCAACTAACCCTGTTTGGAGATGTATTTCAACGTGTGCGCGCCAATTATGTAGAAAACGTGACAGATGAGGATCTTATTGAGGCTGCGATTAATGGAATGCTGACCTCGCTTGACCCACATTCTACCTATTTGCCTGATGATAATTTCAAAAAAGTACAGCAGCAGACGACTGGAAAATTTGGCGGGCTAGGCATTGAAGTCACCATGGAAAATGGCTTTTTAAAAGTTGTCTCTCCGATAGATGACACCCCTGCTTTTGATGCTGGATTGCAGCCTGAAGACCTTATTCTTTCTGTGGATGATGAAAGCATTGTTGGCATTACATTATCAGAGGCGGTGGAGAAATTACGCGGACCTATTGGCTCAGAGGTTAATATTACGGTTCAGCGGGCAGATGATGAGCCATTTGATGTCGCCATTATTCGGGATGAGATTAAAATTCGTTCGGTGCGCTCGCGTTTGTATGAAGATATTGGCTATATCCGTATCACTACCTTTTCTGAGCAAACATCACCGGGACTGAAAAAGGCCGTCGAAGAGTTAACCGAGGAAGCAGAAAATGGCCTGACCGGCATTGTGCTTGACCTGCGCAATAATCCGGGCGGTTTGCTTTCTGAGGCAATTAAAGTAACAGATGCCTTTTTGGAACGTGGTGAGATTGTTTCCACCCGTGGGCGCGACAATAGCGACATCCAACATGCCTATGCACGCCCTGGCGATATTACCAATGGCCTGCCTGTAGTCGTGCTGATAAATTCAGGCTCTGCTTCAGCGTCAGAAATTGTTGCAGGCGCGTTGAAAGATCACCGTCGTGCTATCTTGATGGGCACGCGCTCTTTTGGCAAAGGTTCAGTGCAATCCATTATGCCGATGCCAGGTCATGGCGCTATACGCCTGACTACCGCACGCTATTATACCCCTTCTGGTGTATCTATTCAGGCCAAAGGCATTGCCCCTGACATTGAAGTTGCCCTTGCGCGGATTGAAAAACTTAACCAAGGCCCTATCCGCGAGGAAGATTTGCGCGGCGCACTAGATGGTAGCGAGAACGAAGCGAGTGAGAATGCAGATAATGATGATGAACAAGAAGATGAGCCTGTTGATCCCTCGCAAATAGATTTCCAGCTTGCACGGGCTTTAGACTTACTTCGAGGCCTGACTATTTTTAAAGATCTTAACCTTAATAGCTGAAAGACCGGTACTAATGGCTGATGCGCGCCACCCCTTGAAATATTCTGAACGCCCTTATCGCCCTTGTGTAGGCATTATGCTTATTAATCAACATGGCCATATTTTTGGTGGTCAGCGAATTGATAACCGGGCCGAGGCTTGGCAGATGCCACAGGGCGGCATTGATGAAGGGGAGGATGTTGAAACGGCCTGCTTCCGTGAAATGCGTGAAGAGATAGGCACTGACAACGCGGTTATCCTGTCTATTCATCCTGATTGGCTAAACTATGATATTCCGCTTCCCCTTGCCGATCGGCTTTGGGGCGGAAGTTATCGAGGCCAAAGCCAGAAATGGGTTGCGCTGCGCTATATTGGAGCCGATAGCGATATCAATATTGAGACCGAAGAGCCGGAGTTTTTCAATTGGCGCTGGATGGCACCTGATGAGCTTATAAAACTTGCTGTGCCCTTTAAGCGTCCTGTCTATGAAGATATCATGACGAGCTTTGAGCAACATTTAAAGAACGTCTAAAGCTAGGGGCAGCAGCACCTAAACAATATATCCAGAACAGATATCCAAAATAAAACGCCAGCTAGAGAGCTGGCGTCTTTTTATTATTAGATGATTTAAAGCTTAAAGCGCTTCTGCTGCCAAGTTCAAGAACTCAGCTTCAGCGTCACCCGCGTTTTGGGCACGCTCTTTCAGCTCTTGTGAGGAGGTGACAGACAGGTCCACAGCACGTTCTGCAAGAATAGTCACCCCTTCAGGGGTTACATCTGCTAGACCGCCATCTATCATAATACGGTCGATAACTTTACCAGCCTCATAGACCTCAACAACGCCGCGTTGCAGGCTAGCAAGAAGTGCAGAATGGCGGGGTAATACGCCAAAAAGGCCTTCAGTGCCGGGAACGACAACCATCTCAGCAGCCTTACTGACCATAACCCGTGCCGGTGTTACCAGTTCAAGTTGGGTGGTTTCTGCCATGATTGTCTTCCCTTATTTAGTGTTCACAAGAAATCAGCAAACCAGCTTTATGCTGCTTCTGCTGCCAGTTTCTTGCCTTTTTCGATTGCTTCTTCAATGGTGCCAACCATGTAGAACGCCGCCTCTGGCAGATGGTCATATTCACCAGAAACGATGCCTCTAAAGCCCTTAATGTTATCTTCAAGGCTAACAAATACACCAGGGGTACCTGTAAAGACTTCAGCAACATGGAATGGCTGAGACAAGAAACGCTGGATTTTACGCGCACGCGAGACAGTTAGCTTATCTTCTTCAGACAGCTCATCCATACCCAAAATCGCGATGATATCCTGCAATGACTTATATTGCTGCAACACTTCTTGTACTTCACGGGCGGTGTTATAATGCTCATCACCAACCACGCGCGGATCAAGCACACGTGATGTTGAATCAAGCGGGTCAACCGCAGGGTAGATACCAAGTTCCGCAATCTGACGCGAAAGAACTGTCGTCGCATCAAGGTGGGCAAAAGAGGTTGCCGGTGCCGGATCTGTCAAGTCATCAGCTGGTACGTAAATCGCCTGAACGGAGGTGATAGAACCCTTGTTGGTTGAGGTAATACGCTCTTGCAAAGCACCCATATCTGTCGCCAATGTCGGCTGATAGCCCACCGCAGATGGGATACGGCCTAGCAGCGCAGACACTTCTGAGCCAGCTTGCGTAAAGCGGAAGATATTATCCACAAAGAACAACACGTCCTGACCTTCTTCATCGCGGAAATATTCTGCCAATGTAAGGCCTGTTAGTGCCACACGTGCGCGCGCACCCGGAGGCTCATTCATCTGACCATACACAAGCGCCGCTTTTGAGCCTTCGCCATCTGTCTTGATAACACCTGATTCGACCATCTCATGGTACAAATCGTTACCTTCACGTGTACGCTCACCCACACCTGCAAAAACCGAGTAACCACCATGCGCTTTCGCAACATTGTTAATCAGTTCCATAATGGTAACGGTTTTACCCACACCCGCACCACCAAACAGGCCAATCTTACCGCCTTTTGCGTAAGGTGCGAGCAGGTCAATAACCTTAATGCCTGTCACCAGAATCTCTGATTCGGTAGACTGGTCAACATAGGCAGGGGCATCGCGGTGAATAGGGTAATTTACCTTGGCTTTGATATCTTTCCCTTCATCCACGACATCGCCGATAACATTGATGATGCGCCCTAATGTTTCTGGGCCAACCGGCACAGTGATGGGCGCGCCAGTATCTGTTGCCACAGCACCGCGTACCAGACCTTCGGTAGCGTCCATCGCAATGGTACGCACAGTGTTTTCACCCAAATGCTGGGCAACTTCAAGCACCAGACGCTGGCCGTTATTATCAACTTCCAAAGCGTTCAGAATATCGGGAATTGCGCCATCGAATTTCACATCCACAACAGCCCCGATAACTTGGCTGACTTTTCCAACTGCATTTTTTGCCATAGCTCGCTACTCCAGCGTCTTTGTTGTTTGTTAAACGTATCGTTACAGTGCTTCAGCACCAGAGATGATCTCGATAAGCTCTTTGGTAATGTTTGCTTGACGAGTTCGGTTATAAACAAGGGTCAGGCGATCGATCATATCGCCAGCATTTCGGGTCGCATTATCCATCGCTGTCATTCGTGCCGCTAATTCAGCAGCAGAAGATTCCAGCAAGGCGCTAAATAGCTGAGTAGAAAGGTTGCGCGGCAATAATGCGCCCATAATTTCTGCCTCTTCAGGCTCATAATCATAAAAGCTGCCTTCATCCGCGCTATCCGCATCTGAGGCATCGACCTCAGCTGGAATAAGCGAAGTATGGGTTACTTTCTGGCTAATCGCATTGACGAATTGGTTATACACCATAGAGACAGAATCAAAGCTGCCATCATCAAAACCAGAGATAATCTTCTCAGCAATATCCGCAGCATTGCCATAGTCGATGACCCCGCCCTGAACGCCTTCGATGCGCGCAAAGGTTTTACCTGCTAGCTCTGAGCCCAAACTATCCGCTGCCTTGCGGCCAACCACATAGACCTGAACTTTTTTGCCTTCACTCTCCAGACGGTTAATTTTCTGGCGAGCCAGACGCGCGATAGAACCGTTAAAGCCCCCACATAACCCTTTATCCGCAGATATCATCACCAGCAGATGTGTTTTAACATCCTCGCGGCCGACCAGCAGAGGCGATGCAGAATTTTTATCCGCTTTAGCGGCTAATGAAGCTATTACACTACGCATACGCGCTGCATATGGACGGCCGCTTTCAGCTGCTTCTTGAGCCCGACGCAGTTTCGCTGCAGCTACCATCTTCATAGCTGAAGTGATCTTCTGCGTCGAAGAAACACTGTTAATTCTGGTTTTCAGATCCTTCAGATTTGGCATCTGTGGGGCTCCTTATTACACCGCATGGCCAGCATGTTGCATCTGGCCATTTGCCGGCTATCTACTATGCAAAGCTCTTTGCGTATGCGCCAATTGTGGCATGCAGCATCTCATCTGTCTTATCCGAAATGGCTTTATCATTGCGAATGGCAGCCAGAATATCTTTGCCTGACCCGCGCAAGGTATCCAGCAATCCAGCTTCAAACCGGCCAATATCAGCGATGGCGATATTATCCAGATAGCCTTTCACGCCAGCGAAAATCACCGCTACCTGCTCTTCAACAAGCATTGGAGAATATTGTGGCTGTTTCAAAAGCTCAGTCAGACGCGCACCACGCTCCAGCAATTGCCGGGTTGAGGCATCCATATCCGAGGCAAACTGCGCAAAAGCAGCCATCTCACGATACTGTGCCAGCTCAAGCTTAATTGAACCTGCAACCTGTTTCATCGCCTTGATCTGCGCAGCAGAACCCACACGTGAAACCGACAGACCCACATTCACTGCTGGGCGAATACCTTTATAGAACAAGTCTGTTTCAAGGAAAATCTGACCATCTGTGATAGAAATCACATTGGTTGGAATAAAGGCTGACACATCGCCGCCTTGTGTTTCAATAACAGGCAGAGCGGTCAAGGAGCCTGCACCATTATCGTCATTCATCTTCGCAGCACGCTCTAGCAAGCGTGAGTGCAGATAGAAAACGTCCCCTGGATAAGCTTCACGGCCTGGTGGACGACGCAGCAACAAGCTCATCTGGCGATAAGCAACAGCCTGCTTCGATAAATCATCAAACACAACCAGGGCATGCATGGCATTATCACGGAAATACTCACCCAGCGCCGCAGCTGTGTACGGAGCTAGGAACTGCATTGGTGCCGGGTCAGATGCGGTTGCGGCAACAACAATGGAATATTCCATCGCGCCGTTCTCTTCTAGCGAACGCACAATCTGCGCCACAGTTGAGCGCTTCTGGCCAACAGCGACATAAATACAAAATAGCTTTTTAGAATTATCATCCCCTGCAGCTTCGTTAACAGCTTTCTGGTTGATGAAGGTATCTACTGCAATGGCGGTCTTACCTGTCTGGCGGTCACCAATGATAAGCTCACGCTGACCACGCCCGATAGGGATAAGGCTGTCAATCGCCTTAAGGCCAGTTTGCATTGGCTGATGCACAGATTTACGCGGCATAATGCCCGGGGCTTTAACTTCGACGCGCGAACGCTTAACATCTTCGATAGGACCTTTGCCATCAATAGGATTACCGAGCGCATCAACAACGCGGCCCAGCATGCCCATACCGACAGGCGCATCCACAATCGATGAAGTCCGGCGAACTGTATCACCTTCTTTAATGCCACGGTCGCTGCCAAAAATAACGATACCAACATTATCTGTCTCAAGGTTTAGCGCCATACCTTTAATGCCGCCATCAAACTCTACAAGCTCACCAGCCTGCACCTGATCCAAACCATGCACACGGGCAATACCGTCACCTACGGAGAGCACACGCCCTACCTCTGCAACTTCTGCCTCGCTTCCAAAATTGGCAATCTGATCCTTGAGGATTGCTGAAATTTCAGCAGCACGAATATCCATCACGCTACACCCTTCATTGCGGCTTCTAGCCGGTTGAGTTTAGTTTTTACTGACGTATC
>JADHLI010000038.1 GCA_016780775.1 Alphaproteobacteria bacterium
TCATGCAGAATGAATTTTCGCACCCTTTCGAACGCCGCTAACGCACTATTTGCACGGCTCACTGCTTGTTTTATTTGGGCAAGTTTTTCTGCTTCTGGCAGTGCATTTATCTCTGATGTTGGGACAATGACAGCTGCTAGCCAAGGTCGCTTATCGCCTGCAACCATAATTTGGGCTATCTCAGGCTGAACCAGAAATTCAGCTTCTACACGGCTGGGGGCAATATTATCCCCGCCTGAATTCACAATCATATCCTTTTTACGGCCCGTGATAGTGATAAAGCCATCTTCAGATATCTCTGCTAAATCACCAGTATGCAGCCAGCCATTGCGCAACGTCTCTTCTGTTGCTTTTGGGTTTTGCCAATAGCCGTTCATAACACAAGCGCCTCTGGCCAACAGCTCACCATCGCTAGAGCATTTAACCTCTACCCCGCTGACCCTAGGGCCTACTGTTTCGATACGTATATCGCCAGGCCTGTTAGCAGAAATTAAGGGCGATGCCTCTGTTTGCCCATAACCTTGCAAGATGTTTACGCCTAGCCCCAGAAAAAAGCGTCCGATTTCAGGATTTAGCGCAGCCCCGCCGGAGACAAAATATTTCAGCCTGCCACCAAAGCGCATCGCGACCTTTTTGCGCACAAGCTTGTCCAAGATGCAGTTAAGCACGCGCTCCCTAAGGCTTAATGGCTCACCCCGCCATCTTTTACACCCTAAATGAACTGCTTTATGAAACAGTTTTGCAGAAAGGCCGCCCTTAGCCTCTACCCCTTTGGTAATGCGGTCATATAGAACTTCATAAAGGCGCGGCACAGCAGTCATAAGGGTCGGGCGCACTTCTGCCAGATTGGCTGCGATTTTGTCCGACCCTTCACAGTAATAGATTTGCGCGCCTATCTGTGCTGGCAGATGCAAGCCAGCGGTGTGCTCATAGGCGTGCGAAAGCGGTAGCAGAGATAAAAACACTGCCCCCTTTGCTGCTTGTCCCTCTTCTAAAAGCTCAAACGCTGCATCAATATTCGCCTGAATAGAGGCATGGCTCAGCATTACCCCTTTAGGCTGACCGCCTGTTCCAGAGGTATAGATAATACAGCAGGTTTCTTGCCCGCCGCTTTCGCAAGAAAACTTTTCTTGTGCCGGCTGCCACATCTCTTCAACTGGCAAGATAGGGAATGGGGCATTGTTGTCTTGAAGGCTTTTTTCAGCTCTCTTAGAAGGGTTGGGGATTATAATCGCCGCTTTAATTGGCTGTGTTGGCTGTATTTGCACGGCGACCGCCATCAGGCATGCACCTGCCTTACTATCGGAGCAGATAATGAAACTGGCACCTGAATCAGCTAGCTGATGGGCGTGATCGCGCAAAGTATGGGTGGTATAGGCAGGCACCACAATGCCCCCTGCCGCCAAAATGGCCAGATCGCAAATGGCCCAGCTAGAGCTGTTCTCAGCACAAAGGATTACTCTGTCGCCAGCCCGTAATCCCATTTTTTGAAGGTTGTTGGCAAGTGCGCCAACCCGCCCTGCCGCTTCTTTATAGCTCACCGCCTGCCATTGGCCTTCTATTTTATCAAAAAAAAGTGGCGCATCGCCCATTTGTTTGGCTTTGGCTAGAAATTGGCCAGCTAAATGTATCTTGCTCATATTATTCCTGCTCTTTTTGGGCGTTTTTATAGCCACTCTCTTTTAGTGATTTTGGCGAGAGAAAGGCGACTAGTGGCATTCCAGATAAGAGCTGACCATCATTAACCTGTAGCACGCAAGCACAGCTGGTTGGCATATGTAGAGGGCTATCAGGTTGCAGTTCATGCACAAGCATGCTCAATCCCGGATTATGCCCAATGACGATTATTGTATCTATACCTGCGACTTTCCTCTCAATCAGTTGTTTAATTTCAGCCGCGCTCGCTTCATACAGACTATCTTCATAGTGTGATGTCATTTCTGGCCAATAGCTAGCGCCAAGATCAAATGTTTGACGTGTGCGCAATGCAGAAGATACCAAACACAAAATCTTCCCTGTCAAAAAGGGGCGCAAAGCGGCGGCTACAAGCGCCAAGTCGCGCTGTCCCCGCTTCGATATTGGCCGCTTAAAATCAGTGTCGGCTCCTGAAAACCAATCAGATTTGGCGTGCCTTAGAAGGATGAGATGGCGCATAAACCCTCACATTTATTTTAAATGTAGAACTATAACAGCAAAATTTTTGCGCCAAATTTTATAAAACACAAGCCTTTGCTGATAAACCAACAGAGTTTCTTTTACCTCTATCTCAGACTTTATACCAAATTATCTGGAAATCCTCTTGCCCTCTTAGTATGTTGATAGGGAGTTTTTCAGACTTTTCTTTAAAAAAACCAACTCCAGCTAGAGATAATTAAATGAACCGCAAAAACTTCTCAGAGCTTATCGGCAACACCCCGCTTATCCGGCTCAATGCGCTGTCTGATATGACGGGGTGCGAAATATTGGGCAAGGCAGAATTTATGAATCCCGGCGGGTCTGTAAAAGACAGAGCTGCCAAAGCCATCATCGAAGCCGCAGAGGCAAGTGGTGAGCTAAAGCCGGGCGGGCTGATTGTTGAGGGCACTGCTGGTAACACAGGTATTAGCCTAACCCTTGTAGGGCGCTCGAAAGGTTATCGTTGCGTTATTGTCATGCCAGAAACCCAAAGTCAGGAAAAAAAGGACGCATTAAGGGTGGTTGGCGCTGATTTACGGTTGGTTCCTGCTGCACCTTATCGTGATCCAGTCAATTATGTGCGCACCTCAGAACGGCTTGCGAATGAGCTGCGTGAAACCGAGATGGGCGGGGTTATCTGGGCTAATCAGTTTGACAATACTGCGAATAAAAACGGTCATTTCAAAACAACAGGACCAGAGTTTTGGGAACAGACCAATGGCCAGATTGATGGTTTTATTTGCGCGGTAGGCTCTGGTGGGACACTTGCCGGAACCGCAGATTATTTGCGGTCAAAAAACAAGGATATAAAGATTGGCATTGCCGATCCTATGGGCTCTGCTTTGTATGAACATTACGCACATGGCACGTTAAAGTCAGAAGGTGGTTCAGTTTCAGAAGGTATCGGCCAAGGGCGTATAACCGCTAACCTAGAAGGGCTAGAAATAGATATGCCTGTTCAGGTAAGTGATGAAGAAGCGATGCCTATCTTATTTGATTTGCTGGAGAAAGAAGGGCTTTTGCTGGGCGGCTCTAGTGCAATAAATGTTGCGGGGGCCGTAAAAATGGCACAGGAAATGGGCCCTGGCCATACGATATGTACCATCTTGTGCGATAGTGGCCAGCGTTATCAATCTAAGATTTGGAACCCTGACTTTCTGCGTGCCAAGAATTTACCTGTCCCTCACTGGTTAGAAACATAACAGATTAGAGGTCGTTTCATGCAAACAAATATTGTATCTGCCCAATGGTTGCTAGCGCAAGATAGCACAGCGATAACTATTCTTGATGCCAGCTATTTTCTGCCAACCATGGGGCGTGATGGGCGAACTGAATTTGACGTAGAGCATATTGTTGGCGCACAGTTTTTTGACATTGATAATATCAAGAATGAGGAAGACCCCCTGCCCCATATGATGCCAGATGCCGCTATATTTGAAAAAGCGATGCGGGATATTGGCGTGGATAACGATAAGCAAATAGTGGTCTATGATAATTCGCCCTTTTTATCTTCTGCCCGGGCTTGGTGGATGCTGCGTTATTTCGGGCATCTAGCTGTATGCGTGCTTGATGGGGGCATGACCGCGTGGAAGGAAGCAGGCGGCCAGACAGAAGCTGGCAATCCAAAAACAGATCACGGCAATTTTCAGGCTGGCATGCCAAAACAAGCTGGTCTTATCCTGTTTGATGCCCTCCGCGCAGATGTAGAAAGCGGGGAAGCTGACCAGATTATTGATGCCAGAGCTGCGGATAGATTTAATGGGGCTGTGCCAGAGCCGCGCGCAGGATTGCGTGCCGGTCATATTCCAGGCTCTCTTAACCTGCCTATTAACAGCCTGCTTGATAGCCAAACCGGCAAATTAAAACCTGCAGAGACTTTGCAAAAATTGTTTGATGATGCCGGCTTTGATATGGGCAAGCCTTGTGTAACTACTTGCGGGTCTGGGGTTACTGCTGCTGGTTTGACCTTAGCGCTTTCGATATTGGGTAAGACAGATATCCGCCTGTTTGACGGCTCTTGGTCTCAATGGGGCGCGTCAGACGCCCCCATTGAAAAATAGTCATCAGGCGGGGCGCGTCAGACGCCCCCATTGAAAAATAGTCATCAGGCGGGGCGCGACACAGACGCCCCCATTGAGAGATAGATAAAATTTAGCCGATTTTAGTGATCTAGAATCTGGCTCAAGAACAGCTTAGTCCGATCAGATTGCGGATTGTTAAAGAAGGCTTCTGGCTCATTCTGCTCAACAATCTGGCCTTCATCCATAAAAATCACACGGTTTGCAACTTTGCGGGCAAAGCCCATCTCATGCGTAACACAAATCATAGACATACCATCTTCAGCTAGCTGTACCATTGTATCCAGCACTTCTTTAATCATCTCAGGATCAAGTGCAGATGTTGGCTCATCAAACAGCATTAGCTTTGGTTCCATACATAGCGAGCGTGCAATCGCCACACGTTGCTGCTGGCCACCAGATAGCTGGCCAGGATATTTATGCGCTTGCTCTGGAATTTTTACACGCGTTAGGTATTTCATTGCGATTTCTTCTGCATCAGCCTTAGGCATTTTGAGCACCCAAATAGGGGCAAGCGTGCAATTTTCTAGGATAGTCAGATGTGGGAATAAATTGAAATGCTGGAAAACCATCCCAACATCGCGCCGGATCTCATCAATATTTTTCAGGTCGTTATTAATCTCAATACCCTGCACATTGATGGTGCCAGCTTGATGCTCTTCTAGCCTGTTTAAGCAGCGAATAAGGGTCGATTTACCTGAGCCAGAAGGCCCACAAATCACAATCCGCTCTCCTTTGTTAACCGTTAGGTTGATGTCACGAAGTACATGAAAACTGCCATACCATTTATTGACATTATCCATGCTAATCATGACTTCGTCGCTGATAATAGATTTCGTTTTTGCTTTACTCGCCATAATGGCCTCCGGCTGTAATCCCTGCTCTTTGTTTAGTGTGAGCGAGATTTGCTGAGTTTATTTTCCATATAAATTGAATAACGTGACATGCCAAAACAGAACACGAAGAATAGCAGGGCTACATAAATATACATGGTTAGCGCCTGCACAGGTGTCGACCAAGCAGCATCTGATATCGCAGACTGCCCTGCCCCTAACAAATCAAAAATGCCAACAATAGAAACGAGCGTTGTATCTTTGAATAGGCCAATAAAGGTGTTCACAATGCCCGGGATAACATGCGTTAACGCCTGCGGCAGAATAACAAGACGCATGGTTTGCCAATAGGACAGGCCCATAGCTTGCGCGCCTTCATACTGCCCTTTATCAATCGCTTGCAGACCGCCCCTGATAACTTCCGCCATATAAGCAGCAGAAAACAGCATCACGCCGATAAGTGCGCGTAACAGATTATCAAAATTGACGCCCTCTGGCATGAATAGCGGTAACATAACCGACGCCATAAATAGCACCGTGATGAGCGGAATACCGCGCCAAAACTCAATAAAAATTGTAGATAGCAGGCGCGCAACAGGCATTTCAGAGCGGCGTCCAAGGGCAAGAATAATTCCCAATGGAAGGGAGGCAACAATACCCGAAATAGCCACCACTAGAGTTATTAATAACCCGCCCCAGTCACGCGTATCTATTGGCTCAAGGCCAAAATCAACCGCGGCCATGCCGCGAACGGCATTAAAGATAACAAAAACCCATCCAGTAAAGCCGATTAGACCGCTAAACTCAGCAAAGGTTGTGCCTAAAAAGCCGCGTTTACCCATTCGCCCAACCGAAATAATGCCAAGACCAATAATAAGCCATAAGCTGACATTTCCAAAACTTGCTTCGCTATTACCACCGGTTAGCAAAATAAAGGCCAATAGCGGATATAAAGTTAATAATGCCGCCCCAGCCTGCTTGCGATATGGTAGGCGTTCAATAAGTACCCAACCAAGCCCAACAAGTCCGATCAAGCCGATTAAATTTACCCGCCAAAGCTCTTCACTAGGATAAGGCCCGTACATAATAAATTTATGCTTAGCCATAACAAA
>JADHLI010000008.1 GCA_016780775.1 Alphaproteobacteria bacterium
GCAGCTTCGGCGGCGAGCTTCCGCCTTTCCTCTGATGCTTCTGCCGGCAGCGCAGCAGACACCAGCGCAAACGTGCCGATATTCATCACGCCCCCTAATATCTGGCTCGCTAGCTGCAAGCCTGATGCGCTATATTTAGGAGGCAACGCCGCCAGCTTATCTTGTGTACGGCTAACAGATGGCATCGTCATAGCCGTCACACGAACAAGCGTAAGGGTTGGCATTAAACACGCAAAGATAAGAACAAAACTGCCAGCTTGTTTAATCTGTTCCCAATCTGGCCAGTCTGGCAGAACCAATCCGCCAATGAAAAACAAAGCCGCCACAATGATATAAGATTGTTTGCTCAAGCGCAGGAATGCCACCCCTAAGAACAGCAAAAATAGCAGGCCAGCAAAATTCATCGCCGCGGTTGGTGCGGGGCTAGGCATTAACAGTAACGGCAGCGATATCCCCCAACAGGCAATAGCCAGCCAAGCTTTCAACATGCCTAATGATGGCAAACTACGCATATTTTCCAAGCTTTTGACCTAAACAAACCCTTCTTTTGCCATGTTTCAGGCAGGCAAGAAGGTTTTTCTATACACAGAAATGATTGAGCTCTATCTTACACCCTAGCATGATGAAATTTCAAACCACGTCAATATGTTCTATTTCTTAACCGCCCATCCAGTAGCCCTTCTCGCTATCGTCTGCCTTGCTGAAGTGCTAAGCATGGTCAGTTTTGCCGCATGGCCCTTGTTTTTGGTGGATTTACAGCCCCTTTGGGGATTATCCAACTTCTCGGCAGGCTGGATTAGCGGGGCATATTTTATTGGCTATGTTTTGGCAACACCGGTTTTGGTTGGGCTAACCGACAGAATTGATGCGAAATATATTTATATTTTTGCAAGCTTCCTAGCCTTTATCGGCGCGCTATGTTTTGCACTTTTTGCCTCTGACTTTTGGAGTGCTGCCCTTAGCTGGGCGCTAGTTGGGGCCGGGCTTGCAGGCACCTATATGCCAGGCTTGCAAATTCTGAATGCACGGCTAGGGACTGAGAGTAGAATAAAATTGCTTCCCTATTATACCTCTGCCTTTGGGGTTGGCACAGGGCTCTCTTTTTTCCTGATGGGCTGGGTCTATAGCTATACGAGCTGGCAAAATGCCTTTCTTTTAGCCGCAATTTTTAGCCTTATTGCCGCGTTGCTGGTTATTCTGGCTGTCCGCCCAGCTCAGCCTGCACAAGCAAAGGATGGTGCCAAGCGGCATCCGCTAGATTTCCGGCCTGCTTTTAAAAATAGGGCTGCACTTGGTTATATTTTTGCTTATGGCGCTCATAATTTTGAGCTATTTGCCTATCGTGGCTGGTTGTTTGCCTATCTGATTTTTGCCGCTAGTACTTATCAGATAACGATTAATGCAGCCTCTTTATCCACACTTATTTCAGTTTTTGCTATCATTGGTATGTCTGCCTCTATTATCGGGGCATCCTTTTGTCTTCGCTATCCGCGGGCGCGCACTATCTCCCGCTTTGGCGCATTATCAGCACTAACTGCCATCTTGTTTGGCCTATCAGGCTTTATTGATTTCTATCTTATCCTTTTATTAGCTTTACTTTTCAATATCACCATTATGCTTGATTCAGCCTCACTGACCGCCGGTACGGTTTCAGCTGCTAGTGAGCATGATAGGGGTGCGCTGCTAGCCGTGCATACAATCATCGGCTTTGGCGGAGCTGCACTTGGCGCTCCCACCATTGGTTTTGTTCTAGATATTGCTGGCGGCGAAGCAGACGTAACCGCATGGGGCATTGCTTTGATGACTATGGGTCTGGGCTCTGCCCTTGTTTGGCTTATTCTGCGCCGCCGTTAAAAGCTGAACTAGCCTTCCAACCCCTCAACAATCACAAATAAGCGGTCTGCACCATCGGCTAGCACCTCTTTTGCTTTTGCATATTCAGGACTGTGATAGGCTTTTTGTGCGGTTGCCAAATCTGGCCATTCAACAATGACATTGCGCGGATAATCTGTACCCTCGGTGCTTTCATGCGCGCCGCCACGTGCCAGATATTTCCCCCCATATGTCTCTACCGTCGCTGCCGCCAATGGCGCATAAGCGCCAAGTTTCTCTGCGTCACGCACCGCAACTCTTACTATCCAATATGCTGACATAATCTTAACTCCCTATCTTAGTCATTTTATTACATCTTAAAAACTGGCCAGCCAATTGGACAGCTCACACTCATGTACCGAGCGTTTTAATAACGCTGGACTAAGACTATAACGTTCTTTTAATGCCTCTTCATCCTCTTCTTTATACCTTTCTTTATCCTCTTCTTTATACTGCTCTTTATTCAGGGCATGAAAATCTGCAACAATTTTATCTTTGCTTAGCCCTGCAGGAGCATTTAGACCAATGGCATCAGAGGTTTTAGAAAACCCCTCAATATCGGAGCGCTCAAGATATCTGGCAATATCACTGAAATGCAATTCAGGATGATATTGCACCCCCCAAAAGCAGATATCAGGCGTTTTGGCAGCCACGGCCTGTATCGCGCAATGCGCATTGCCAGATAACACAGATAGCCCCTGCCCTGCATCCAGCACATCATCACGGTGCATGCATAAGGCGTCAAACCTAGCTTGTTTGTTTCGATATAATGCGTGTTTTTGGCCAGCGTCATTTATTTGAATGTCACGGGCAATCGCAATTTCTGGCCCTAACGGATTGGCCTGCATGCGCCCCCCTAATACAGCAACCCCCAACTGCATGCCATAGCATGACCCAAATACGGGCAGACTGCGCGCAAAAGCTGCTTCCATTATTTTTCGGGCTGGTGCTGCTTCATCTGCGTCCGCTTGCCAGTAAACGCCAGCACCAGTAAACACCACCCCTTTGATATCTGGCCAATGCACAGGCGGGGCAGGGTCAGCAGCAAAATGCGGACGGGTAATGGTAATCTGGGCATTTTTGTCTAAGCCTTGCAGCACCGCGCCATAGCGTTCTGCGGCTCCAATTAGGCTACCATCGCTGGCCTTTGTTACTAACCCTTCATGGTTGCCTTCAACAACTAAGACGGTTTTGCTAGCTTTATCCGCTGATATCATCTGTTCCAATTTCTTCTTTGCGCCGTGCCACAAACGCATCGATAGCCTCTACCCTATCTTGTCCTAAGGGCGGCTTCTCATACGCAGCCAGCATTTCTTGCCAGATTTCAGTGGCCTTGTCTTGGGCGGTAGACGCACCAGCCTCTAACCAAGCCTGATTATTACGCCAATCAGACAAGAACGGCGCATAAAACGCGTCACGATAGCGGGACATGGTATGGCTCGCACCAAAAAAATGGCCGCCGGGAGGGACTTCGCCTTGCGCCTCCAAGCCCAAATCATCGTCACTAAATTTTACCGGCTCTAGTAGGGATGCCATCGCTTGCAGCATTTCACAATCAACCACAAGCTTCTCATAGCAGGCAACCAGACCACCTTCCTGCCATCCAGCAGCATGATAAATCAGATTACCATAGCCGCTAACCGCGCCCCAAAGCGCCATCTGCGTTTCCCACACCGCTTGCGCATCCACCGCATTAGAGGCTGAACAAGCGCTGGTGCGATAAGGAATATTATAAAGCCGGGCAAGCTGCCCACCGGCCATATTGGCGCGGCTATTTTCTGGCGTTCCAAAGGCAGGTGCGCCTGACTTCATATCTACATTGCTGGTAAAACCACCATAAACCACTGGCGCGCCTTTGCGCACAATCTGGGTTAGGCAAATTCCCAGCAATGCTTCTGCATTTTGCTGAACCAGTGCGCCAGCAAAGGTAACTGGTGTCATCGCCCCCATCAGCGTAAAGGGGGTCACGACCACCGCTTGGCCCATGCCAGACAGCGTTATCAGCGCTTCTGCCATCTCGGTATCAAATTTGCGTGGGCTGTTAATATTCACATTAGTAATACAGCTTGGCGAGGCCGCAAGCTCATCAAGGGTAATGCCCCTGGCAATAGCTAGCATTTCAGCCGCATCACGCACCCGCACCCGCCCAATAGACATGGATAAAAACACCTTATCCGCATAAGTCAGATTAACTGCTGTGGTATCTAGATGGCGGGTATTTACCGGCAAATCGTTTGGGGCTAACGTCTGATTGCCAAAAAAATGTAAGATATTAAATGATTGACCCAATTTAATAAAGTTTTTGTAATCGGCAAAATTACCGGTTCGCCGCCCATGCAAAGCGCAATGCACATTAGGGGCGCCAGATACCATGCCAAAATGTATGTGATTACCGCCTATAGTTAGCGCTCTATCCGGATTAGTTGGGGTAAGGGTAAATCTAGATGGTACTGTCTTGAGCAAATCCATCACCATCTCAGACGGTAATTTTACCAGCTCTGATGCCTCATCCACTTCAGCACCAGCCCCTTTATAAAAAGCCCGTGCTTCTGCACTGGTAACTTCCATACCTGTCTCTTCTAGCAGCTTTAGCGAGGCATGATGGATAGTCTCTAGCTGATCTTGGCTGAGCGGGGTCAGTGCAGGCAGATGGTTTTGAATAAAAGAAAAAGCTGGTTGGGAAAGCGAAGTTGCGCCGCTTGTTGATTGTTTTTGACGGCGGCTGCGTTGTCGTCTGGCCATAATGATACTAATCCAATCCCCCTTTTTTTGAAGGGTTTCCTCTATTTCATTTCAGCCGCTTATCTGGCCTATCTAGCAGTTACATCCGCTCTTGATGTCTAAGAGTGCGCTGTATGTGCGTCACAAATAGTCTAAATCAGCCATAAAGAGACAGCTGAGCGACACTACCTTTGGAAGGAAGCCTTGAGACAGGGCCGCTAGCCAAGCAGCGCCTTAGCAAAATCGAAAAGCTGCTCATCGCTCGCATAATTCACGCAAGCCTCTCGCATAGGCTGGATTTCATCTGATCGTAATACCGGCATTAAATCGTCTGCTGAAAACTTGCCAAACGCTTCGGGTAAGCGCCGCTCAACCCCCACCCTGTCCATAAATTGCGTAAGCGCATCTGGCATAGCCCTAAGCTCTGATACACCAAAGGCAGCAGCAGCTTTTTGCATGTCTTTGGTCTCTGCAGCTAACACAAAGGGCAGCGTAATCTCAAACGCTAATGCTGTAGCTAGCCCGTGATTAATTGGTGCTAACCTGGCTAATGCATGGCTTAGCGCATGTGCAATAGAGGTAGAGCATAGATGGATTGCACAGCCCGCATAATAGCTAGCGAGGAGCATATCTGTGCGAGCATCCAGATCATCTGGGCTATGCACGGCCTTTGGCAGGGCATCTACCGATAAACGAATGGCTTGATGCGCATAGAGCTGTGCCCCTTGATGCGTATAGCGATTGCTGGCCGCTTCAAACGCATGTACCAGCGCATCCATTCCTGTCCATGCGGTTAGGTTTGCAGGAAGAGATGCGCTAAAATGCGGATCAAGCAGGGCTAAATCAGGGCGCGTTTCAGGGCCCCATACCCAGCCCTTATTTCCATTTTCCAGCGTCAGAATATTTGTTCCCGAAGCTTCAGAGCCAGTACCAGCAGTTGTGGGTATCATCACCGAAGGTAGCTGTGCGTTTAGCGCAGGTAACTGATTTGCCTGCATTACAAAATCAGCCACGTCCCGGCCCGTATTTATGCAAGTTTTTACAATCTTTGCCATATCAAGGCCAGAGCCACCACCAATACCCAGCACCGCATCAGCGTTAAATGCGCGCGCCGCCAGCATCGCTGCTTGTACCGAGGTCAGCTTTGGCTCACCGAAAAAATCAGAATAGATAGAAATTTGAAAGCGATTATGGTTACGTGCCTCGATTTGCGCCGCAAGGCCATTAGAAACTAAAAACGGATCGCTTAAAACAAATAGCCGGCAGCACCCGCGCTCTGCAAAATACTCTAATGCGCGTGAAATCCCATTTCGGGTAACCTCAAAACCGGACGTATCCGTAACCTTAAACTCAGACATGCTTCCTCACTTACTGCCTCGCTCAATAAGCTTAATTTTTAAAATATCCAAAGGGGTAGAGCCTTAGTGCCGATAGCTATCATCACCGCCATCCAGCACATCCATCATGGCATCCAGATGCATCTGATAGCCATTAGTATCGCGTTCATATTGCTCCCATTGCTGGGCTGTTTTCTCAGCAATATTGGCAGGTAGTATATTCACCTCGCGGCCAGTAGAAAGTGCCGTGATATAATTCTTAGCCGCCCGTTCCAGATGATAAGCAATATCCCACGCCAACGCAGGTGTTTGGGCCGCCACCAAAAAACCATGCGCGCCCATCATCAAAACATTGTGATTGCCAAGGCAACTTGCAAGGCGCTCCCCTTCGCCGCCAATACCCATTCCATCAAATCCAATATCCCAAGACAGGCGATTAAAAAAACGAGCGCTAGTTTGGTCAATTGGGGGCAGATCTGGGTTTTTCAAACAAACAAGCGCGGTTGCAAATTGAGAATGCAAATGCACCAAACAACGCGCAGATGGCACAACTTTATGGATCGCCCCATGAATAGACCAAGCGGTGATATCTATTTTGGGGTCTGACAGATCAGGCGGGTTTGCGGTATCCAACACTATCATATCACTGGCTTTCATAGCCGAGAAATGCACCCCATAAGGGTTCATTAAAAAACATTGTCCATCTTCAGAGAGCGCATAGCTGAAATGGTTTGAAATACCCTCATGCAGGCGCTCACGAGCAGCGAGCCGAAACAGAGCCGCCATTTGCGTCCGGGCAGTCTGCTCATCAAGTGGGGTAATATCCAGATTATCACTAGGCATATTAATTATTACTAGGCATATTCTTGGCCTCCTCCGCTCTTTTTTAAAAAATAAAATCCGCGATATTCAATGTAGATCAGCATTGACTTGATTTATTGTCTGGGGCAAGCCCAAAATAGGTGAATTATATCTTCTTTTAAGGGGCTGTGCGATGCCAATTAAAACTATCCGGTCCATCATCAATGGCAAAGAGGTGGCAAGCAAGCTCCCCCCCTTTGATAAAATTTACCCTGCTACAGGCGAGGTCATTGCGTCTGTTGAGCCGGCCAGCCCAGATATGCTGGATGAAGCCGTCCAGCATGCCGCAGAGGCACAAAGGAAATGGGCCGCTATGGCTGGGCATGAGCGCAGCCGGATATTGAACAATATCGCACAAATTCTACGTGACCATAATGAAGCGCTATCCGCAATAGAAGTGCAGGATGTTGGTAAAGTCTATGCTGAGGCCGTGAGCGCTGATGTTCCTTCAGGGGCAGAAGCGTTTGAGTTTTTTGCATCCCTTGCAGCTACCTATCATGGCACCTCGCATAAATGGCCAGAGGCGATAGGCTATACGATGCGTGTCCCGTTAGGGGTTTGTGCCGGCATTGGGGCTTGGAACTATCCGGTGCAGGTGGCCTGCTGGAAGGCGGCACCAGCGCTGGCAGCAGGGAACGCCTTTATCCTGAAACCATCGGAAGAAACCCCGCTTACCGCAAATGCGCTGGCAGACCTATTTGATATTGCTGGCCTGCCGCAAGGGCTGTTTCAGGTTGTGCATGGTGACCATGAAATTGGACAGGCGATTTGTGCGCATCCACAGATTGCCAAAATTTCCCTTACTGGCGGCGTGGATACTGGCAAACTTATCATGGCGCAATCTGCGCAAACATTGAAAAAAGTTACGCTTGAGCTGGGCGGTAAAGCCCCATTGCTGGTCTTTGATGATTGTGATTTCGATTTGGCGGTACAGACCGCGCTCGATGCAAATTTCTATACCTCAGGTGAAGTTTGCTCTAATGCGACGCGCGTTTTTGTTCAAAACAGCCTAGCCGAAAAATTCACTAACGCCGTAACTGCGCGCGCTAAAGAGATGGTTATTGGCGATCCCATGCAGCCCGAAACACAAATCGGTGCGATGATTTCTGAGGGGCATATGCAAAGCGTGTTGGCACATATAAAGACCGCTGAACAGCAGGGCGCAAAGATTGTTGCAGGCGGCAAGCAAGTTCATCCCAAGGAATTAGAGGGCGGATATTTTATTGAGCCAACTATCTTGAGCGATTGCACAGATGAGATGGATTGTGTGAGAAAGGAAATTTTTGGGCCAGTTATGTCTGTGCTGACCTTTGCAAGTGAAGCAGAAGCGGTGCGCCGCGCTAATGACACCCCTTTTGGATTGGGCGCTGGTATTATGACACGGGATATAAGCCGTGCACACCGTGTGGCAGATCAACTTCAGGCTGGCAATATTTGGATAAACAGCTATAACCTGATCCCGCCCGGCCTACCTTTTGGAGGCTCCAAACAATCTGGGTTTGGCCGCGAGGGGTCAATTTACGCAATGGAAGCTTATACAGAAGTAAAAGCTGTTTATGTGCAACTTTAAGGGAAAGCATTGGAGCTAAAACCCAACCCACAGCATAATCAGCAAAATAACGATAAGGGCAGCTTGTGAAACGTGTAATTTCTGTCACCACAGACCGTCAGCCAGGTGGCATTGCAAACGCGCTTATCAGCTATAGCCGCGCCTTGCATATCGCTGGCTATAACCATTTGGTCATTCTGCCTGAGGGCGCAAGCGTATCGCCTATACTCGCAAAAGAGCCTAATGTAGTGATAAAGACCTTTCCGCTTTTCTGGCTGAAATTCCATATTCAAACAGGCTTTCTGTTTACCCCTTCTACCCGGACAACTTTGTTACATGCTAGCGCAATGCTGGTGCATAATGCGCGCCACTTGACCGGCTTATCACGCCTTGCCTTGCCACAATTTTGTATCAATCACTCTGGCAAGGTACGGCATCTGGAAAAAGCCCAGAATATTATTTTTCTGTCTTCTGCTGCAGCGATACGCGCCAAAACCACTTTTAAAAGCCGCGGCATTGCAGAAGCTGACCACCCGCAAAGTTTCATTCTGCCGCATGGGTTTTCCCTGCCAGAAAAACAGGCGGGCAAGGCCAATAATAATAGAACCAGTAATAATACAGTGCCCGTTATTATCGCGGCTGGCAGGTTTGTAGAGAAAAAAGGCTTTGCCGATTTAATTGACGCTGCGGCTATCCTGCAGGCCAAGAATATTGCCAGTAATATAGAAATTTATGGCACAGGTCAGCTTAGCGCTGCCCTTGCATCCAAGATAGAGCAATTAGGGGTCAAAAATTTAACTATAAAAGGCTGGGCAGATGACTTAGCCACCTGTTTCAGAGCAGCAGATATTTTTTGCCTACCCTCACATGAAGAGCCCTTTGGCCTGATTGTGGGTGAAGCAATGTTGGCGGGGCTGCCCGTTGTGGCCAGCAATACAGATGGCCCCAGCGATATTTTAGGCGCAGATGGCACGAATAAGGAGGCAACACTCCACTATGGGGGGCTGATATTTCCGCGCGGTAATCCTGAGGCGTTAGCAGATGCGCTAACGCATCTTCTCACCGATAAATCTGCTCGCAAGGCTGCCAGTATCGCTGGTCAGCAAAATATCCAGAACAACTACAGCCTTGAGAAACAAGCAGAGGCGTTACAGGCTATTCTTGCTCTCGCCCGCCGATAGGGCCCACCGGTAGGGCTGTTGTATATTTAATCTCTTCCATTGCAAAAGAGGAGCTAACATCTGTCAGGGCTACCTCACTTATCAGCCTTTTGTAAAAGCTATCATAGGCCGCCATGTTCGGAACCACCACACGAAGCATGTAATCCACCTCGCCGCTCATCCGGTAGAACTCCACCACCTCATCAAAGGCAGAAATGCTAGCGGCAAATTCAGCTAGCCAATCTGCATTATGCTGGTCGGTTTTGATCGCTACAAAAACACTCATGCCTAAGCCTAATTTCTGGCCGTCAAGCAAGGCAACACGCTTTCGAACAATGCCTGCTTCTTCAAGCTTTTGAATACGCCGCCAGCAAGGCGTTACAGACAGACCAATTTTTCGGGCAATATCGGCAACAGGCTGGGCGGCATCTTCTTGCAGAAGATCTAAAATCTTTTTATCAGTATCATCCATTTTAAAATCTCTTTTTGTGATTGGCAGAATCTTAAAATTTAATTTTAAGATTATACTAACATGCCCTCTTATATAGGATAATTAACTACTCACCTCAATTATTCTTGCCACAAGCAGGTTGAACAGGCATCATCTGGCGTCATGAAGATAGCGTTTGAAATAGGCCAGAATTTGTTTGCAGATGGCTGGACCGATTATGAATTATTGGATAGTGGTAATGGCCAGAAACTAGAGCGTTTCGGGCCCTATTTATTTATTCGTCCAGAGCCGCAAGCCCTATGGGGGCCGCAATTAGATAAATCAGTTTGGCAGAGTGCTTCCGGCTGCTTTGCTGCCTCTGATGAGGAGCGCGGCAAATGGGAGCTAGACAAGAATCTGCCAGAAACATGGGTGCTGGAATTTGACGATTTGAAATTTGAAGCGATGCCTACCCCGTTTCGGCATTTAGGGTTTTTCCCAGAACAATCCCCACATTGGCGTTGGACAGAGACACAAATCAAACGCTTTATAGCGCGCTATCAGAAGCCGCCACGCCTGTTAAATCTATTTGCTTATTCAGGCGTTGCAAGCCTGCATGCTGCGAAAGCTGGCGCAGAGGTTACCCATCTGGATGCAAGTAAAAAAGCAGTTGCACAAGCCTTTCGTAATCGCGATCTATCCGGCCTTTCTGAGGCGCCTATTCGGTTTATCACTGATGATGCATTGCGCTTTGCCGAGCGTGAGGTGCGGCGCGGTCGTCAATATGATGGGATTTTGCTAGACCCGCCAAAATATGGGCGTGGGCCGAAAGGGGAAGTTTGGCAGTTAAACGAGAATTTGCCAGAGCTGTTGTCTTGTTGTACGCGCCTGCTATCAGATACCCCGCTTTTAATGGTCGCTACGATTTACGCCATCCGCACCTCTACCCTAGCCGTGCAGTCAGCGCTAACAGATGCTTTATACCACCGTTTTGCAAGCGCAGCTGGCGGCGAGATAGAAGCAGGCGAGCTGGGCATTCGTGAGGACAGACCAGAAGGGCGCGCTATCGGCCAAGCCCTATACGCACGCTGGTTATCTGAAAAACATCGACAATAATTTATCAACAAAAGGTAAATCAGGTTCCAAAAGCTTCATTATATCATCATCATCCTCTGAGCAATTAGGATAAAATAAATCAAGTGGCCATGAGCCAGCATAATCGATAGCAGCCCTGTTTGCACCATACTGAACCAGTGCCTGAATAGAATTAAAAGCATTCACGCTAGCGGCAAAATGAAGAGGAGTTCTCTTGTAATCGGTGCATGCCTCAATATCCGCCCCTTTATTTAGTAATGTGTAAAAAGTAGCAGAATTATTGCCCAGTGCGGCACTATGAAGAGGTGTCAGTCCAAAGTCTGAGACAACTCTAACATCAGCGCCATAATCAAGCAGTCCCTTTACCGCCTCGCAGTTGCCTTTAAGAGCCGCTCCATGCAAGGGCGTATAACCACGAAACTCAGCAAGCTCAACACTCGAACCATGCGCTAAGAGAAGTTCGACAGTTTTTATATTTTCTAAATAATATGTGGCCCGCATAAGAGGTGTTCGCCCAATGAAATCTTGTTCATTTAAGGAAACACCATGAGCTATTAATTTTTCTACCGAAAGAATTTTTCCTTCAAATGCAGCTGTATGAAGTGGAGTTTCTCCATCATCATTTTTTATTTCTGCATTAAGTTTCCTGTCAAAAAAATCGTCAATAATTTCTATATCATTGCAATAAACAGCATAATGAAATGCTGTATTTCCATATCTATCTAGCGCACCCAAATCCGCATTTGCTTTGATAAATTTCCGTGCGGTATATCTTTGTGACTTTAAAATACTAAAGAGAAAAGCCGTCCTTTGGTGGATTTTAGATTTCTCATTCAAACTTGCACCTTTTGAAAGCAATAGATCAATGGCGTTAAGTTGACCTCTAAGTGCAGCGGCATGCAAAGGTGTAATTTCATCACGAGTTTCACTGTCTTCAACAAAACAGTTCACTTCAACACCTTCATTTAACAGCAACTCTATTCTTTTCAAATTGCCAGATTTTGCCGCTCTCAATAGGCTCTTTTGTTGTTTCAGCAAATGTCAAATTCTCCATTGTGAAAACTCACAATATTGAAGTACCATTAACATTTGAAACAAAGAGTTATTTGCTCACATCGTCCAAATTAACGAATAGCTTCATAAAGGCAGATGCCAGTTGCCACAGCTAAATTCAGGCTATCTGAGCGCCCTAGCATAGGCAGGCGCACAAGCTGGGTACATTGCTGGGATAGCGTATCGCTCAGACCGGCCTGCTCATTGCCCATCAATAATATCAAAGGCTGTTGCCATGCTACCGTTCGATAGTCTTTTGATGCCGGCAGGGCCGTGCCCACAATCTCCCCTTTCCAGCCTTCTGCCCAGCGCATGAAATCTGCACTGCTTGTCTGGATAATATCGACATTAAAAACTGCCCCCATAGAGGCACGCACGGCCTCTACCGAATAGGCATCTGTACACTCATCTATCAAAATAATACCTTTTGCGCCGACCGCATCAGCTGTGCGCATAATCGTACCCAGATTGCCAGGATCGCGCACCCTATCAAGGGCTACCCATATTCCTTCTGGCATAATTTGTGACAGCTCCTGATAGCGCACAGGAAACGCAGAAATAACAGTTTGCGGATTATCTTTGCCACTGATCCGCGAGAGCAGATTGGGCGTTACTGGCAAGACCCGGCCACCAGCTGCCTTGCATGCCGCAATAAGTGCAGACATCCCCCTATCAGTTTCGCGCCCAGCTGCATAGACCAAACGCATCGGGCTGAACCCCACTGACAAGGCTTCGGTGCAATGGCGCATCCCCTCGGCCAAAAATAAACCTGTTTGGCGGCGATATTTACGCTCATGCAGCGCGCGCAACATTTTCACTTCTGCATTTGAAGTAGAGGTGATGGTCTCAGGCTGTTCTGGTCTTTTTATATTCATGTGCGGCAGATTAGCAGATGGCGGTGCCACCTGCTAGTTTTGATTGCTGCCAAAGCACACGCTGCTTACTAAAACAGCCCTTCAATTTGCCCATCATCATCTAGGCGGATATTTTGCGCAGCGGGTTTACGCGGCAAACCAGGCATCGTCATAATATCCCCGCAAATCACAACAATAAACCCAGCCCCAGCAGATAAGCGCACTTCGCGTACCGGCACAATATGGCCGGTTGGCGCGCCGCGCAAATTCGGGTCAGTAGAAAAAGAATATTGCGTCTTTGCCATACAAATAGGCAGATGACCAAAGCCAGCAGCTTCGAAATCACGCAGCTGATTGCGAATCTTCATGTCAGCTGCCACATCATCTGCACGGTAAATGCGCGTAGCGATGGTTTTGATCTTCTCGAATAAAGGCATATCATCGGTATAAAGAGGGGCAAATTGCGCCGTATCAGCCTCACAAACCGATACTACCGCTTCTGCAAGCGCCATAGTCCCTTTAGAGCCTTTCTCCCAATGCTGGCACAAAATAGCTTCTACTCCGACTGCTTTGGATATTTTTTGTACCTCAGCAACCTCAGCATCACTATCTGAAATGAAATGGTTGATGGCCACCACTACAGGCACGCCAAATTGTTTGATATTTTCGATATGGCGTTGCAGATTAGCCGCCCCTTGACGCACTGCCTGAACATTTTCTGCCCCTAAATCTTCCTTGCTAACGCCGCCATTCATTTTTAGCGCGCGGATAGTGGCAACCAGCACCACACATTTTGGTGACAGCCCAGCCTTGCGGCATTTAATATCAAAGAATTTTTCAGCCCCTAGATCCGCGCCAAATCCAGCCTCAGTAATCACATATTCAGATAGCTTCATCGCCGAAGTGGTCGCAATAACTGAATTACAGCCATGCGCGATATTGGCAAAAGGCCCGCCATGAATAAACGCAGGGTTATGTTCTAGTGTTTGCACCAAATTAGGCTGCATCGCTTCTTTTAAGAGCACCGTCATCGCGCCATCTGCCTGAATATCTGCACAACTAACCGCGCTTTTATCCCGGCGATAACCAATGATAATAGCGCCAAGCCGGGCTTGCAGGTCAGCCATATCATTTGCCAGACAGAGAATAGCCATAATTTCAGAAGCGACCGTAATATCAAAGCCAGATTCGCGCGGGAAACCATTGGCAACCCCGCCCATAGAAATCATATTATGGCGCAAGGCGCGGTCATTCATATCCAATACGCGCCGCCACACCACACGCCGGACATCTATCGCTTCTTCATTGCCCCAATAGATATGGTTATCTATCATTGCCGATAGCAGATTATGCGCAGAAGTGATCGCATGAAAATCGCCAGTGAAATGTAAATTGATATCTTCCATCGGGATGACCTGAGCATAACCGCCGCCTGCAGCCCCGCCCTTCATCCCAAAACACGGCCCCAAAGAAGGCTCACGCAGACACATAATAGCCTGCTTGCCAATAGCGTTCAGCCCATCCCCCAGACCCACAGTGGTTGTCGTTTTGCCTTCACCAGCGGGGGTCGGGTTGATAGCTGTAACCAGCACCAGCTTGCTATCTTCGCGTGTGGGCTGTTGTTGCAACCAGTTCAGATCAATTTTAGCCTTATCATGACCATAAGGCTTTAGCGCAGAGGCAGGGATAGATAGCCCATCGGCAATATCCTGAATAGGTTTGGCTGTAGCCGCTCTAGCGATATCGATATCTTTCATTGTTTTTCCCTACCCGGTTTTGAGTTTTTAACCGTTTTATTAAAGCTCTAGACAATATGGTTACCTGCACCACATTATAAGAGTTTAACAGGTTTACACGCCTCCATTCAGCACCTAAAGCGAGCTATAGCCATTTGCGTTACACGACAAAGATTAACAAAAAAACGCCTGATTAGTGAAATTTTTGCTGTTCTGATAAATAAATTGCAGTAAAGCTCATAGGGTAGAGAAAAATTTTTATAAGGCCCTCATCCATGATAGCTGGAATGAAGGATGAAAAAATCAGAAGCCTGTTGCAGGCTAGCAAGAGCGCTGGGCCTCTCAGGGTTGGATTTTTGCTTATACCCAACTTCTCGATGCTTGCTTTTGCTTCGGCGATTGAACCTTTGCGCGCTGCCAATCGGATGGCTGGGCAGGAGCTGTTTACTTGGGTGATTTCTAGCCCAACAGGCGGGCCTACTGAGGCCTCAAATGGTGTGGTGGTTACCGCCGATGGCGACCCGGAGTTGTTGCAAACTTGTCGCCTTGTATTTGCTTGTTCTGGCCTTGATATCAAAAAATATTGTACCAGAGAAACCTTGAATGTTATTCGCAAGCTGGACCGTAATGGCGGTATTATTGGGGCGATTTGCACAGGCACCTATCTGATGGCAGCTGCTGGCCTGCTTGATGAAAAACGTTGCACCATCCATTGGGAAAATATTGACGGGCTAGCCGAAGAATTCCCGTTGTTGGAAGTTACCAATGAGCTGTTTGAAATTGATGATACGCGGATTACCTGTTCGGGTGGCACCGCCTCACTGGATATGATTTTGTATCTCATCTCGCAGGTACACGGAAACACGTTGGCAGCGCAAGTATCAGAGCAATTTATCCATGATAGGATCCGCGATCCTAGCGACCGCCAGCGTATGGAGTTGCGCTCCCGCCTTGGTGTATCACATCCAAAATTACTCGCCGTGGTTAGCTATATGGAAGAAGGGTTAGAAGAGCCCTACTCACAAACCGAGCTGGCGCGCAAAGCCAACTTATCTACCCGTCAGCTAGAGCGGCTTTTCCGAAAATATCTGCAAACCACCCCAACCCGATATTATTTGAATTTACGGCTTGCTCGTGCACGCCATTTGCTGCGCCAGACTTCTATGTCTATCTTGTCGATAGCGCTCGCTTGCGGGTTTGTCTCTGCGTCACATTTTTCTAAATGCTACCGCGAAGTTTATGGCCGCACACCGCGCGCTGAACGTGCCCCAGAGGGCTAATGAGTAAGGCTAATGGGTAGGGCTTATTAGATTAGCAATGATTTTTTCAAGCGGATAGATGGTGTTGGGCTGCATGTCTAATGGCTTCTACCATGCTGGCCAGACCATTTTTGCGCGTTGGTGATAGATGCTTATCTAACCCTATTTTTTCCAGAAAATCAGGGGACAACGCTAAGATTTCCTGTGGTGGGCGCGCTGAATATACACGCAATAACAGCGCTATCAGACCTTGTACAATCGCTGCATCCGATGAGGCCCTAAAATGCACCTCGCCCCCTTCATCACACATAGACGTAAAATAGACGACAGACTGGCATCCCTTTAGCTGATTTTCTTCAATCTGATAAACAGGGTCTAATGGCGCAAGCCGCCGACCTTGATCAATAAGATGCTGATAGCGGTCTGCCCAATCATCAAAGAAGGAAAACTCCTCAATGATTTCTTCTGCCTCTTTTTGTGCGCTGCTATCTTGCATGCTCTTGCCCTATTTCATCTTACCTGTTTGTTACCAACTTGTGCCTGCCCTAAAGCTAGAGCAGGGGCAGTGCGCATTCAAGTTGTAATGATGCGCAATTTTATGCCATTACTTCAGCAAGGCAGAATAGCAAAAGTGAACTCTGAATTCGGCATGCATGATTTATCTGGCAAAACACAGGCAGCCCAGCCCTTTTTACAAAGGTATCTCAGCGCGCGCGTTGTTTTAGGAATATTGGTTGGTATCACTGGGCTACGCTTATACGCCATCGCCGCCTCACCTCTTGGACCAGGTGTAGATGAAGCACAATATTGGCTATGGGGGCAGGATTTACAACTTGGCTATTATTCTAAACCTCCCTTAATTGCTTGGCTATTAGGGATGGTTGACATGCTCTTCTGGCAATCAGCATTTACCCTTCGTGCCTCTGGGCCGATTTTGCACTTCATTACCAGTTTGATTTTATGGCAGGCCGGCACGCACCTTACAAAAGATGGTAGCGGAGATATGTGTGGCCGCATCGCTGCGCTCTTATGGCTTAGCTTGCCAGCGATAGGCTTAGGCAGTTTTGTGATGTCTACAGATAGTGTAATGCTACCTTTCTGGGCAGGCGCATTATATTTTGTGCTGGCCGCTCATCAAACATATGGGCAATCACATTCGCCCTACCTATTTTATATGGCCGCAGGTGGAATAGCGATAGGCATAGCCAGTTTAGCCAAATATGCTGGCCTTTATTTTATCCCCTGCCTGTTATTATTTTTGCTAATTTTTGGCGATAGGTCGCGCCCACGCTTGAAGGGGTTGGGCGTCTTCTTAGCCGGTGTTGTGCTGGCATCTTCACCAACTTGGGTCTGGAACTTATCGAATGAGTTTGTCACCCTCTTTCATTTGAGCGAAAATGCTAATCTGGAAAAGCAGAGCTATTCTTTTGCCTCTCTTGGCGCGTTCCTACTCTCGCAATTTGCTGTTCTAGGCCCAGTTAGTTTTGCTACGTTAATCACCCTTCCTATTATCCGGAACATGCGCATTGGCCTTTTAGGCGGTTTGCATTTCTTTATCTGGCCTATTATTGCGGCGATTTGCCTGCAAGCCTTCTTGAGTGAGGCGAATGCAAATTGGGCAGCAGCCAGCTATCCTGCGGCGGCTCTCCTCTTGGCCGCTACCGCTACCCAGCCTCTATCAAACTGGCTAGCTAGATTGATGCTGCCAGCTCTGGTCATTAATCTGTTTATAACAGCCTGCCTCGGCGTAATCCTGGCCGCCGGCAGTTTTGGTGTGCTTACCCCTAAATCTGACCCGCTTCGCCGCTTGCGGGGGTGGGACGCCATGGCCGAGAAAACGAGCGCACTAGCTGCGCAAACTGGCGCAAGAACCCTTATTGCCTATAGCCGTGCAAGTGCCGCCCTGTTGCATTGGCATTTAGCAGATAAGGGGTATTATATCGCCTTGCCTCTGCCTGCTAACGCTCGCAGCCAAGGCAATCACTATCAGCGCAGCTATCCGCTAAATCTGAACAGTCCGCGCCCATGGCTAGCCGTAAATGAAGGAGCCATGCCGCCAAAATATCCAGCAGAATGGCAAGGCCCACTTGCCAAAACATCCATAAAAATCAGCCCTAGACGTACCCGCGATAATAGCTATTGGCTAGCCCGTTAAATATGACGCGCGAATAGAGCCATTATTTTTGTAAAAATGCCTTAAAACAGTCTAATGTTTGGAGGCTAACATGATGTTCTACCCCTTCTGCGTCCTGCTCTGCTGTTTCTTCATCCACGCCTAGCGCAACCAAAAAATTACGCACAATCTGATGACGCTTTTTACAGCTTATGGCTAATTGCTGACCTGATTCGGTCAGAAAAATAGAGCGATAGGGGCGTGAATTCACGAGCCCATCTTTTTGCAGTCGCTGAATAGTGGCATTCACGGTTGGCGCGGTGACACCAAAACGTTGCGCTAAATCAACCGCGCGCGCTTCCCCTGTGGTTTCAATAAGCTCAGCTATCATTTCCACATAATCTTCGGCCACCTCATTTTGGTGTGCTTTTCTTATGCGCTCAAATTTTGCCGCGCTATCTGCAATAGGGTCTGTCATTTCCAATTATCCTGAGACTCCAGAAAGATTTCGAAACATTTCTTAAATAACATTAAATGTTAGGTGAGGCAAAGTTTTTTCAATTTCTATTTTAGCATTGGCTTGCAGATTTTTTTAAACAAGAATACTTGCCTTCCCCCCTTGTCTGTAGGAAAACAAGGACGGTTAAATAAAACGTCTTAATAGAAGATAGGCAGGCGAAAATGTCTAAGCTCAATACCTTAGATGATAGAACAGAAATTGAATTGCAGGCCGCCGCCTTTCGGGTCTTGCGCGCGCACCTTCAAAATCGTGTTGATGTACAGAATATTGACCTGATGACATTGGCAGGCTTCTGCCGCAACTGCCTGTCTGGTTGGATACAGGATGCAGCCAAAGAAAAGGGGCTGGACATATCCAAAGAAGAGGCACGCGCTTATGTCTATGGCATGGACTATGCTGAATGGCGTGATAAATATCAGACAGAAGCCACAGAGGCCCAAAAATTGGCCTTCCAGAAGGCAGATAATCATAAATAAACCCGCATCAAATCGCGGCGCACAGATAAAGCTATCATCGCACTTTACCGGAACGGAGAAATTAAAAAATGGATGTCACACCAACCAAAGGGGCAGACCAGCTACGTCAGTATATTGAACGTGTTGAACGGCTAGAAGAAGAGAAAAAAGCCCTGATGAGTGATATCAAAGATATCTTTGCTGAAGCCAAAGCCACCGGATTTGACCCAAAAACCATGCGCCAAATTATACGTATCCGTGCGATGGATGAGGAAGTGCTGGCAGAGCAAGAAACCCTTCTTGATACCTACCGTGAAGCGCTGGGGCTGCGCTAGCCTTATGTCTATGCCAGCCTTTGCCTCCCGCTTATCTGCTGCTATCCAGACCAGCGGTACGGTATTATGTGTTGGCCTCGACCCGCATCCAGACCTGATGCCAACCGCCTTTGGTGGGCCGGGGCAGGCGCTTGGCAGTATAGAAGCGCTTTCCCATCTTCGAGATTTTTGCCTTTGTACAATTGCTGCTGCCAAAGACAGAGTACCTGCGATAAAGCCGCAAGCTGCCTTGTTTGAAGCGCATGGGGCTGGCGGCATGGCAGTGCTAGCTGAGATAGCCCAAATTGCAAGAGAAGCGGGTCTGCTGGTAATTATGGATGCTAAGCGCGGCGATATTGGCTCGACTGCACGTGCTTATGCTTCAGCTTGGCTGGGAAGTAAGGCTGCTTTTGCATCAGATGCGCTGACCATCAATCCCTATCTAGGGATGGACAGTCTGGAGCCGTTTTTTGCACAAGCGGCGGAAACCAACAGCGGGCTATTTATTCTGGTACGTACTTCCAATAAAGGCTCAGCAGACATCCAGCAGCAAAATCTGGCTGCCAGCGGCGGTGCGATGATGCCCGTTTACAAACATCTAGCAAATCAGCTTTTCCCCTATATTGAAGCGGCAAAAGATCCAATCACAGGTTTATCGGATATCGGGATCGTAGCCGGAGCTACTGGCCCGAGCGAAGCACGAGAATTGCGTAAATTATTGCCCTCTGCATTATTTTTAATTCCGGGCTATGGCGCGCAAGGCGCTAGCGCAGCAGAGGCCTGTTCTGGGCTCATCCAGAAAACAGATGGCACTTTGACAGGCGGGCTTGTGAATGCCTCACGCGCTATCACGCATAATGCCGGAGTTCAAGAAGCTACTAGTCCTAAAACAGCAGAACAGGCGATGGTCGCTGCCATAGATAGAGCTAAGCAAGAATTAGCAGATATTTAATCTAAGATATCAGGCTTACCCTATTTCACAAATTCAAGTCCGCGTACCCGCGTTACCGCTCGCATCATCGTATCATCACTATCCACACCGATAGCTACATAGGCTGGTGTGGGCGGCATATGACCAAATCTAGCTTGAAAATCTTTAACAATATTAATTTTGTGGCTATGCCAGATATTGGCGTTATCACTGCCATCTTTGGCGCCCTGAATAACTTTCATATAGCCTGCCTTGCCCGTATAGGGGTTTTCAAACCAACTCCCCACCTTTGGCGCGCCTGCCCACAGATATGTTAATAATCTGCCCGGCGCATCCCGGCCTTGCGAAGCAACCACCAAAGGCCTTAATAATTTTTCTTTAAGGCTGGCATGTTCAGGCTGGTAGGGAAAAGCAAGATAAATTGCCAGAATACGATCATCCCCGCCTTTTTTAGAGACATCTGTGTCGATGATCTGGCCTTCATGTTGCCACTCAAAGACTAAATTAGCGGTTTTGCCCAAATCCAGCTTTGTTGCATCAAAGGGCAGGTAAGCAATCGAAACAGATTTATTTGTTTCGATCTCAATAATACCCTCACCAACCTGTCTAAAGGTGTTTTGCCGCTGGTCATCAAAGGTAAATTCTTTCCATCCATTTGTTTCGAGCTGCGAATCAATCTGCGCATAGGCTTGCTGGCTAGAGGCTATAAGCCCGATAAATGCCAAACAAATCATAGGCAAGTTCAGCAAAAACAACCTTTTGAAATCAACACGCATTCTAGCTTTCCTTTATCTGTCACAACCATACGCCTTTTACATTAGCTGTTGCTTATTAGGCTACTGCACAGTCTTTATAGGCAAAACTTGCATAAAAAGATTAACACGAACATGATTATCTAATGGTTGTTTATTAATCAAGATTTACCTGTAATAAAAGAGCCCCAAGTCTGTTTGCTCAATACAACCATAAATACGAGGTGTTTGGTTTAGGGGGTGAAATGACTGAAGAAGAGAAAAAATATGAAGGGGTTGTTGTTTGGTATAACGAACGCAGAGGGTATGGGTTTGTGCGTTTTGATGAGGATGAAATTTTTCTGCATCACTCGGCATTGAGCCGTTTCGGGCTGGAAACTGTTTATCCTGGTGACCAATTAACTGTTTATCTAGCAGAGAATGATTGTGGGCCTGTTATCAAGGAAATTCTGGCTGTGGAGCGCGCCAAACCGCTTTCTGTGGCAACAGATGCCGAATTACAGGAGCATGAGGTCAGAGGTACGGTGAAGTTCTTTAACGCTTACAAAGGCTATGGCTTTGTGAATATTGGCGAAAATGAACGCGATGTGTTTGTGCATCTCCGCACCCTGCGCAATTGCGGTATTCATCATCTGACAGAAGGACAGGAAATTCTATTGCATGTCACAGATGAAGGCAAAGGCCCACAAGCCAAAGAAGTGAAGGTTTTTGCCACTGAATAGAAACAGTATGGAAATAGTATAGAGATAGTTTAAGCTGCTACTTTTATTATTTGCCTCCTTTGTTTTGATGGGCAAGAAACAGTGATAGTGCCCAGTAAGTTGGGTTTCGTAAGTTGGGTTTAGTAAGTTGAGTCTGGTAAATTGAGTCTGGTAAATTAAGCTTAGCGCAAGCAAATGGACAAGCGCCCAGAACTAGACTAGTCTAAGCGTAAGAGGTTTTGCGCAACTCTTGCGTGCGCCTTGATTCTGAAAAAGGCGGGCTATAGTAAGCAGCCCCCCTTTAGCTGTTTCAAAATGGGGGTAAGGGCTATCGCTTACGTCCGCTGGTTCAGGACATTATCTGTATGACTGCTCTTTTTACCTCGCGCTGGTATCTTATTCTGATGGCCTCTGCTTTTCTGGTTGTGGTCACGCTCGGCATCCGCCAATCCTTTGGCCTATTTTTGCTTCCCGTCACCGAAGCGATGGGAACAGGCCGTGAAGCCTTTTCTCTTGCTATGGCGATGCAGAACCTAGTCTGGGGGCTTGCCTCCCCAATAGCTGGTGCGATGGCAGATAAGTTTGGGGCAGCCAGAATCGCTGCTATTGGCGCCATTTGTTATGCTGCCGGCCTGTTAGTGATGAGCATGATTATTTCACCGGGTGGACTGCTATTTGGCCAGATCATGATAGGGATTGGCCTAGGCAGCGCTGGTATTTCCATCGCACTTGGGGCAGTTGCACGTGCCACATCGCCTGAAAAGCGGTCTCTTGCACTTGGTCTGGTAACCAGTATTGGCTCTTTCGGGCAGTTTGCTGTTTTGCCAATAACCCAGTTTTTCATTGACGGTTTTGGCTGGCAAATAGCGCTAATGCTGCTATCTGGCGTGGCCACTTCTATGCTGGCAGCTTGTCTTGTTCTGCACCTACAAAATAACAACCAAGCCCCGCAAACTGCTGATATCGCCAAGCTTAGTGCCAAAGACGCGCTTGGCACCGCCCTTAATAGCCGCGATTATATTTTGCTGACTACCGGATTTTTTGTCTGCGGTATCCAGATTGTTTTTATTGGGACGCATTTGCCAACCTACCTCCGCGATGCAGGGCTTTCCTCAGAGGTTGCTAGCTGGTCGCTAGCGGTTGTTGGGTTGTTTAATATTGTCGGCTCGTTTGCCGCTGGGTGGCTAGGCAGCTTTATGTCAAAGAAAAAACTGCTCGCTTGGTTCTATCTGGGCCGGTCAATTTTCATGATTCTGTTTATTATGCTCCCGCCAACACCCCTGACAGCCATTCTATTTGGTTGTTCGATGGGGTTGCTATGGCTTGGCACTATCCCGCTCACCAGCGGCCTAATCGTGGTTTTTTTTGGCCCAGCCTTTTTATCCATGCTTTACGGCGTTGCTTTTCTGTCCCATCAAGTTGGCTCATTCATAGGGGCATGGCTAGGGGGGCGCATCTATGATACGCTTGGCAGTTATGATGTGATGTGGTGGATAGTTATTGCTTCAGGCCTATTCGCCTTCGTCATCAATTACATGATCAATGAGCCAGAACCAGAACCAAGAGCCGCTGCGGCTGAATAGGCGAAAGGGCGCATTATTCTTGCGCCGCTAGCCAGCGTTCTGCATCCAAAGCGGCCATACAGCCCATACCAGCGGCCGTAACCGCTTGCCGGTAGACTTTATCCACACAATCCCCCGCAGCAAACACCCCTTGTGTAGAGGTAAGCGTAGTGCCTGTATCCACCTCAATATAGCCCTCATCATCTAGCTTAACAGCGCCAGAAAATGCTGCTGTAGCGGGATCATGCCCGATAGCAACAAATACGCCATGAACAGCGATCTGTTCCTCTTTATCGCCATTTGTTGCAGATAATCTAGCCCCAGTAACCCCGCTATCATCGCCTGTAATTTCTTCGACCACCCGGTTCCATTTCACCTTTATTTTGGGATGGTTTAGTAAGCGTTCTTGCATAATCTGCTCTGCGCGCAGGCTGTCACGGCGATGAATAAGGGTCACCGAGTTACAGATATTGGCAAGATACAATGCTTCTTCAACAGCTGTATTACCCCCGCCAACTACGGCCACATCGCGTTCACGATAGAAAAACCCGTCACAGGTTGCACAAGCTGATACGCCGCGCCCATTAAAGACTGTTTCTGATTCCAGCCCAAGCCAGCGCGCACTTGCCCCAGTTGCTAGAATCACCGCATCTGCTGTAATGATATCGCCGCCATCACAAGTAATCTGGAAAGGGCGTTTGCTAGCATCAAGGCCGGTGACTATATCATACATTACCCTTGCGCCCACATTCTCAGCTTGCGCTTGCATCTGCTGCATCAGCCAAGGCCCTTGTACAACATCAGCAAAGCCCGGATAATTTTCAACATCCGTAGTAATGGTTAGCTGACCACCTGGTTGCAGACCCGCAATGATGAGTGGTTTCATATTAGCCCGGGCAGCATAAATAGCGGCGGTGAAGCCTGCTGCGCCTGCCCCGATAACAACGATTTTTTCATGCGAAGATGTCATAGCTGCCTGCCCTATACTGATCTTTTGATAACGCTCATTTTTTGCGAATTTTTCTAAACCACCCCAGAGACGGAATTTAGCTAGCGGTGATAGACAAGTTCGCACATCTGATAAATACTAAACCTTGTTAAAAAGAGCATTGAGGATGTTGTCAAGCGATGCACCAGAAATTTTCAATCATGATGCCTATTTGGATAATCTTAGTCTGCTTTATAAGCATCACAACGACAACACATTCAGCTGCAAGGGCAGATGCCGCACCGTCCCTTACTCTTATATCTGGAAAAGCGGTACAGGGCGGCATGCTGGTCTTTCAGACGGCAGCCAGTAATACGGTAATGCTAGATGGTATCGAGTTGCCGGTTAGCCCTGATGGGTTGTTCGTGCTTGGCTTTCACCGCGATGATAAAGACCCGCAACAGCTACTCGCTATAGACGTTAGTGGCAAGACAGCCAAGCTTACCCTGACCCCAGAGGTACGTGAATGGGAAGTGCAGCGCATTGATAATTTGCCAACTAATATGGTCACCCCGCCAGAAGAGGTTATTACCCGCATTAAAAAAGATATCAAAAATGTTAAAGCTGCTAGAGCCACTATAAGCGACTTTGATGATGTATTAAAAAACGGTTTCATCTGGCCAGTTTGGGGACGCATAAGCGGTATTTATGGTGCGCAACGTATCTTGAATGGCAAACCGCGCCAACCGCATTATGGGATAGATATTGCTGCCCCGTCAGGGGTTGCAGTACAGGCCGCAGCTGCAGGGCAGGTGACCATGGCTGAAGATCTCTATTTCACAGGCGGGACGGTGATTATCGATCATGGCTATGGGCTGAACTCTACTTACTCACACCTCAAAGATATGTATGTTAGGCCGGGCGATCTGGTTACAAGTGGCGGTGTTATTGGCAGTGTTGGATCCACTGGCCGTTCAACTGGGCCGCATCTGGACTGGCGCATAAACTGGCGCCATAAACGCCTTGACCCGCTCCTGATAGCTGGCCCCTTGCGCCCAGCCCTGCCAGCTAGCCGACCTAATTATTAAAGTAACCATTTTGTGAACAGCAAAGTCGTATTGAGCATAAAGCCTGTCGACATTCAGCCATAAACCTTGCTATTAACACGTTCATTGTAAATTGTTCGGTTTGCCATTTGGCAATTAAAACGGGAAGTTTGGTGCGGAGGTGGTTAATTTTAAAACCCCCTCTAATTCCAACACTGTCCTCGCAACTGTAAGCAGAGAGCGTTCGCACATATAGTCACTGTCTTTATGAATGGGAAGACGTGCGCACGCAATGACCTGCAAGTCAGGAGACCTGCCGAATAAGCACCCTAGTCGGACCACGAGGTATGGTCAGGACGGCGGACAGATTTCCGTGATGGTGAATTTATACACCGTCGCAGGAAGTCCCTTCCTCGACAAATATATTGAGGGAGGCATAAATGCGCAAACCGCATCTTATCCTAACAACACTTAGCCTGTGCGCCGCATCGGCTAGCTTCATCGTGCCTGCATTGGCACAAGACAGCACAACTACGCAAAGCACAAGCGAGCGTCCTATCGTCTATCCATCCGCGTCGATTGCCAATTTCCAGCCCCTGCCGCTAAATGAAGTTCTGCTAAGCGCAGATGTGGTCACCTCCGATGAAATTGAGCGTTCTACCGCTTCTAGCGTCAGCGAGCTTATCGCGCAAAAAACAGGTATTGAATTTTCCCGAAATGGCGGGCCTGGTGCGGTAACGTCGCATTTCCTGCGGGGTCAGAAAAGCGCTAACTATGTGTTAATGATCGATGGTATACGCGTTCATGGGGATACTTACGGCAATGTGATTACCCCTGAATTAGCGATTGCTCAGATTGAAAAGATTGAGATTTTACGGGGCAATGCCTCTGCCCTCTATGGTGAGGCCGCGGTAGGCGGGGTCATTAACATCATCACCAAATCTGGCAATTTACGCGATAGCGGCTTTATTTCCACAAAATATGGGAGCTATGATACGGCAGAGGCCAGCGCTGGCGTTTCAAAATATGTTAATGGCTTTAACTTGTCTTTTGTTGGCACTAAATTTGAGACCGAAGGGTTTGATGTGCGCTCAGATAGCGCCACAAATCCAGATAAGGATGGGTATAGCCAAGATAGCTATAATTTCACCCTATCGAGGCGCCTATCCCCAGCCGCCAACATCACCATCGGCCTCAGGAACCGCGAAAGTGAGGGGGATTATGATGATACCGTCCCAAGCGGAACTTCAGACACCAGCACCCATGAGCATAATACCGAAAATCAGGAAAGTTTTATCACCTATGAGTTGGAGAAAGGCGCGGCGATAAATCTGCGCCTTGACTACAATCAAGCAGAGCGCACCCGCAAAGATTTCATCAATGGCGCGCCAGCAAAAACAGCTGTTTCATGGAAAAACAATGTTATTGAGGGCAACAGTAAAACGCTAAAACTGGTGAACATATCGCATTTGCAAGGGGATGTTGTGCGCCATAGCATCACCCAAGGGATAGAGCTTATTGACGCTTATTATGACAGCGATGGCAGCCGGTCTGAGCGCGATACTGAAGCTGTTTTTGCGGGCTATGGGGCTAAATTTGGCGCGCATGATGTGCAGGCTAATTTGCGCCGTGATAAGGTGAGTTTAAAAACCACAAGCAATATAAAGGCAGATATGAAGGAAACTTCGTACCTCGCGGGATATGGGTATCGTTTTGCTGAGCATTATAAAATAGCCCTTAGCCATGCCACAGGCTTTCGTGCCCCATCCGCAGGTGAATATGGAAGCAATCAAGATCTAAAACCTGAAACCTACACCTCCAATGAGGTATCCCTGCAACGAGATAAGGATGGTCGCTTGCTGCGCCTTACCGCCTTTGTAACAGAAACTGACAATGAAATTAAATGGCTAAGCGTTTCGCCATGGACACCTGAAAATATCCAAAAAAATGAAAATACAGGCCTTGAAGTGAACTATAGTGGCAGCACAGAAAACTTTGATTTTGATCTAGATATCACGCTTCAAGACCCAAAGGAGACCGACACCACCACTGCTTCTGGCGGGCAATCCCTGAAGCGGGCAAAGGCCTATGGTAAATTGAACCTGTCACGCCAGCTAGGCGATTATCAAATTGGCAGCACCCTAACCTATTCCGGTCGCAAATTAGATTCTGGCGGCAAAACTATTGCTAGCTTTACCCGCCTTGACGGCTATGTTTCGCGCCAGCTAGGGGATAATTTGTCGGTAAATCTAAAGGCTGAAAATATTACCAACAGCGAATATGAGACGACTGCAGGATATAGAACGCCGGAACGTAGCCTGTTTTTGACGTTAAAATATGATTTCGTTAACGACATGTAGAGGTATAATTATGCCTTGTAAATAAGGCTGGTTTTATCTTGCAGGCAGGGCTTAACCAAATTAATATCAAGCCAAATTCGAACAGACCGTAAGACTAAAAGCGAAAAAGGGACAAGGTCATGAAAAATAGCAAAACAATGCTGGTATCTTTTACATCCTTGGTAGCATTTTTGGTATTGGCGCGGGTTATTCCGCACCCACCAAATTTCTCCCCTGTGTTAGGCATGGCTATTTTCGCCCCATTCTTATTTCGGGATCTGTTTGTGGCTATTGCCCTTCCCCTAGCGGCTATGGTGGTCTCTAACTTGATATTGGGCTTTCACAGCTCTATGTTCTGGGTGTTTTTATCTATCGCGCTTATTACTTGCGGGGCGCATTGGGCAAAGATGTATGCCCCGACCCTGATGAAAACAGCTGGCATGGTAGTCGCTGGTACTTTCAGCTTCTTTATCATAACTAATTTTGCGGTTTGGGCGATGGGTGGGCTTTACCCGATGACGCTTGAAGGGTTGATAGCCTGTTATATTGCGGCCATTCCTTTTTACGGCAACACCTTGCTAAGCACCGCATTATTTTCTGCTTTGTTCTTTGGTATTGCAAAATGGGTGGATCAGAATAATCTGCTAGCCGCCGATAGATAAAGCTGGTTTTTTCGCCAGCTTGTCTTTACGACAACCATTATGGGACAACAGCAAAAGACATTATTTATTTTTGGTCTAGGCTATGTTGGCCTGCATCTAGCTCAGCAATTGTCCAATAAGGGCTGGCAGATTATTGCCACAACACGTTCTCCAGAAAAGGTTAAGGGTAATTTAGGCTGGCAGATCCTACCCTTCACAGATACAGCGCCAATAGATAATCTTGCCAGCCATCTGGCGCGCGCAACCCATCTCATTTCAACAATTGGCCCAGTTGCGGGGCAGGACCCCGTGATAGCCGCGCATAAACAGCAATTGCAGGCCTTTAGCGGTTGGACAGGTTATTTATCTGCAACCTCTGTCTATCCAGATATGCCGGAGGGCTGGGTGGATGAAGACACACCGCCAAACCCCGCCACAGCGCGGGGCAAGACCCGCCTTGCAGCAGAGCAAGCATGGCAAGAGGCTTGCGGGGCAGAAATTTTCCGTATCGCTGGTATTTACGGACCCGGACGCAATGTATTTAAAAGCTTATATGAAGGCAGCGCGCGTATCATTGATAAGCCTGGTCATTTATTTAATCGCATCCACCAGAGTGATATTAGCCAGATAATCATTGCCGCCATACACACACCAGAAGCAAGGCGTATTTTAAACCTTGCAGATATGCATCCCGCATCACAAGTAGATGTTGTTCGTTTTGCCGCTAGCCTTGCTGGTATTACCCCGCCAGAGCCAATACCCCTAGAGCAGGCAAATTTATCGGAAATGGGGCGTAGCTTTTATGATTCTCAGCGCAAGATACGCTCAAAAATTCTAGGCCAGACACTTAAATATAGCTTTCGCTATCCAGATTATAAAGCCGGGCTACACGCCCTGTTTAAAGCAGGCGACCAATCAGATAGCCAGCCAGCCCAATAGCTAGTCTCTTATCTTTGGATCTAAGCTGCCAGATACATAACGTGCAGCCATATCACTCAAAGAAATCGGTGTAATCTTATGCGCATTTCCAGCTGTGCCAAACCGCTCAAGCCTGTCTTCACAAACCGCCATCATTGCTTCTTGAGCAGGCTTCATAAATTTGCGTATATCAAATTCACCAGCCTTTGTTTGCGCAACCTTACGAATAGCCCCTGCCATAGCCAAACGGCAATCTGTATCAATATTTACCTTGCGAACACCGTTTTTAATACCGCGCTCGATTTCAGCTAGGGGCACGCCATAGGTTTGCGGCATCTCACCGCCGAATTCATTGAAAATATCCTGTAACTCTTGCGGCACTGAAGAGGAGCCATGCATTACAAGATGTGTTTCTGGCAGGCGCCTATGTATCGCCTCGATAACATGCATCGCCAAGATATCCCCGTCTGGCTGACGGGTGAATTTATAGGCGCCATGGCTTGTTCCCATCGCAATTGCCAGCGCATCTACCTTTGTTGCGCGCACGAAATCCACAGCCTGATCAGGGTCGGTCAAAAGTTGATCTTCAGATAATTTACCTTCAGCACCATGGCCATCTTCTTTATCGCCCATGCCTGTTTCAAGTGAGCCCAGAACGCCTAACTCCCCTTCCACAGATACCCCGCCATGATGCGCCATCGTGGTCACATCTCTGGTGATTTTCATATTATATTCATAAGAGGCAGGCGTGCTGCCATCTGCTTCTAGCGAGCCATCCATCATCACAGAGGTAAAGCCATATTGGATAGCGGTCATACAGGTCGCTTGTGAATTACCGTGATCCTGATGCATACAAATCGGGATATGCGGGAACATAGCAACCAGCCCTTTGATAAGGTTTTGCAACATCAAATCGCCAGCATAAGCGCGCGCACCGCGGCTTGCCTGAATAATTACTGGCGCATCTAGCTTGTCCGCGGCCATTAAAATGGCCAGCCCCTGTTCCATGTTATTGATATTGAAAGCCGGAACACCATATCCATGTTCGGCAGCGTGGTCGAGGAGCTGTCGTAAACTTACCAGCATGTTATTTCGTCACCTTCTGGGCTGGGTTGTAAGCCGGCCCGATTTTTAATCTTAAACACTCCGCACCCCTTTAATGTGTTACTGCTCGCTATGATAGCTGTCAACCTCATCTGTGGACCCAAAAATAAACGGCACCCGCATATGATAACTAGTGGGGGTAATATCTAGAATATCTGCTTTGCCATCAGAGGCACGTCCGCCTGCCTGCTCTACTAGAAAGGCAATGGGATTCGCTTCATAGACCAGACGCAAACGCCCATTTTCATAATTTTTGCGGCTATCTTCTGGATATAGAAATATCCCGCCACGCCGGAAAATCCGAAACGCATCTGCAACCAGAGAGCCGTTCCAGCGCATATTGAAATTCTGTCCCCTTGGCCCATCTACCCCCGCCAAAACTGTGTCGATATACCGCTTTACCTTAGCGGGCCAATAGCGGCTATTAGCAGCGTTAATAGCAAACTCTTTTGTTGTAGCGGGGATTTGTGGCTGCCAATCCATTTGAACAAACTGGCCTTCTGTATTGAGACAGAAACCAGCCACTCCCTGACCTGTAGTTATCAGCAAAACCGTTTGCGGACCATAAGCAAAAAAACCTGCAGCTTGCTGAGCGCGCCCTTCGCGTAGCCAGCTTTCCTGCTCCGCACGGTAAATGGAAAATATAGTTCCAATGGTTAAGTTAGTGTCAATGTTTGATGAGCCATCTAGCGGGTCACTTGCGACCACTATCTGGCTATCACTGCCTTCGAAAATGACTGCTTCATCCCGCTCTTCGGACAGGTAGGCAGAAATTCCCGTTGGCCCAAGGGCGTTGCAAATCAGCTGATCTGCCAGCACATCAAGGGCTTTTTGCTCGTCCCCGTCTGTATTTTCAGCTCCGGTAAGACTGCCCAAACTATCCGCGCCAATTCCATTCACAGCTGCTATTTCTGCTATTTTTTTGGCCGCGCTACAGAGAGCTATCAAAGTGGCATACACTTCCTTGCCTACCTCACCCTTTTCGTTTTTTGTCTTTAAAAAATTTTCAATTGTTAAGCTTTCCATAGCGCCAGCTTCAATCCTTAGTTCCCATAAATGAAAAGACCCACCGCCTAGCTGCCATGGGTCTTTAAGTTTTATTTATTGCATTTTATAAAGCTGTGCTGGCTATTCACGATTTCCTAGCAATTGCACCATAAATAGGAACATATTGATGAAATCCAAATAGAGCGTCAGCGCGCCGAAAATCGATTTCCGAGCCGCTACGTCGCGGCTATCCCCAGCATAATACATAGATTTGATTTTCTGTGTATCATAAGCGGTTAGACCAGCGAACAACAGCACCCCAACGATAGAGATTAAAAACTCCATCCCTGAGGATTGCACAAATATATTCACAATAGACGCCAAGATTAGCCCAAATACGCCAACGATCAAAAAGCCGCCCATCGCGGTTAAATCACGCTTGGTGGTGTAGCCGTAAATTGACAATCCCGCAAAAGCGCCAGCGGTTATGAAAAAGGCTCTGGCTACACTTGCACCTGTGAAGGTAAGCAAGATAACAGACAATGAAACACCCATTAGCGCTGCATAGACATAAAATAACGTCCGTGCTTTGGCAGGGGACATTTTATTGATACGGAAGCTCATCCACATCACCATTGCCAGCGGCGCAAACATGATGACATAGCTAAGCGGCGTGCCAAATAGTAGCTGGGCAACAGCTGGGTTGTTCATAGCCAGCATCTTCGTTCCAAATGCGGCAAAGCCAGTTAGCGCAAGCGCAGTTGTCATATGGTTATACACACCCAGCATATAGCTGCGTAAACCCGCATCAAGTGCAGCAGAGCCAGTCGCAGCCTGCGATGCGTAACGGTTATTTTGCATAATATCAGTCTCCATCTTAAAAAGTATGGTTCAAACAGCCCAAAATGGGCGAATCTGTTTCGCTTCCTTAATGTAATGGTCTTGCATTTCACTTTCAAGACTAAAGCAGATAATCACCATAAGCTGTTCTGCACAGTAGAAATACGGCCAGCAATACTAAACCTTAAATGTTATATTCATTACGCCATTTGGCCATTACACCATCTGGCTCGCGCGCAAGCGCACAGAATCAGATTTCAGCTGTCCGCAAGCTGCTAGAATATCCCGCCCCCGCGGCGTGCGAACAGGCGATGCATAGCCTGCCTTCATCACGATACGGGCAAAACGCTCAATCGTCTCATCATCGGAACAAACATAATCGGTGCCTGGCCATGGATTAAAGGGAATAAGATTTATCTTGGACGGTATACCTGCAATCATCTTCACGAGTGCTTTGGCATCTGCCTCACTATCATTTACTCCAGCTAGCATCACATATTCCCATGTCACCCGCCGCGCATTTGATAGGCCTGGGTAGTTTCGCACCGTATCCAGCAAGCTGGCCAGCTTATATTTCCGGTTAATTGGCACCAACACATCGCGCAACTCATCCTGCACCGCATGCAAGGATATCGCCAGATTGACGCCTAATTCCTCACCACATTTAGTGATTTCTGGCAGAATACCGCTGGTTGATAGCGTAATACGGCGCTTTGATAGAGCAATGCCTTCACCGCTCATAATCATCTTTAAGGCCGCAGAGACATTGTCATAATTATAAAGCGGCTCGCCCATCCCCATCAGAACAATATTTGTCAGCCGCCTTTCTGGTTTACCTGCTGGCCAATCACCTAGCTCATCCATTGCTAGCAAAATCTGGCCACAAATTTCAGCCACGCTTAGATTACGGACAAGGCGCTGGGTACCAGTATGGCAGAAAGTACAGGTTAGCGTGCAACCAACTTGTGAGGATATACACAAGGTGCCTCTATCTGCATCCGGGATATAGACTGCCTCTATTTCATGCCCATCATGCAGGCGCAATAGCCATTTTATCGTGCCGTCTGTTGAATCCTGACGACGTGAAACAGGTGGCCTGTCGGCATGGAAATGGCTTGCTAGCAAGGCTTGAACTGGTTTACCCAAATCCGTCATATCAGAAAATTCAGTAACGCCATGCCGCCAAACCCAGCGCCAAAGCTGGCGTGCGCGAAAACGCGGCAACTGCAAAGCAGTCACCGCTTCTTCTAGCTCTACTTGCGACAACCCTAATAAAGGGGTGCGCTCAAATGCGGCAATCGACACGAATCAGCCCCTTTTCATCCAATAGGCGGTTTTATGCTGGCATTATGCAGCAAAAATGAATGCTATCATAGGCTAGCCTGCTCTGGGCTTTGCCTAAATTAGCCGACTAACAATTAGCGAAGATAAAGATGCGCCTTATGGGCAAGCTTTATCTAAAAAGGCTTTAGCTGCGGTAAAGCCAGCCAAAGAATAATCATCAATGGTTTTATTATTGCGGCTAGAAACACCAACAACAACCAGCTTGCTGCCACGTTTCATAGAAGCAATAAGACGCTGGTCATCTTCTGGGCCTTGTGACCATGCACGGTTATCGAGCGTAAATAATTTATGCGCCTTCTTATCGATCGAAAAATCAACTTCCGACTGCTTTTTATAGCGATAGCCTGCAAGTACAGAGACCACATCACGTTCCCCTTTGCCTGGCCCATGCGAGACAAAAACGCGTGTTTCGCCGCGGTTACTGCGATCATAATCACCGCGCAAGCTCTTTGGTACGCTCGACATGAAACAAATCCGCCCCTGACTTGTTTCCTGTTTATACACCTGCCAGTCATTAAAACTTTTCAGCTCTTCTGTATTGGCATGTGCTGGATGTATGACCAGAAGAACACCAAAAAAGAACGCTGTTAAGCCTGCAAATCGCTGATACCCCATAATTGATTTTCTCCGCCTTTTTCGATGTCTTTACCGAATGATGGAATCGCCCATAGCCGAACGCGCACAGAATCGCAAAACTTTACGTATCGTTCAAGAGGTTTGATGAAAATATCCAAATTGAATGTGTCATTTTTTAGTCCTTATCCTAAAAATGGGGCTAAACGGGGTTTTCGACACGGAATTTTGGAAATTTTAAACGGCTAGGTGACCTGAAAAGCACAAAATGGACATAAAAAACGAAAATTTTGATTTTGAGCTTGTCACAGATGACCCTGTCTCGTTAACTAGGGATATGGGAACCGGCTGTGATAACGACAATGCCAAAGGCATGTCGAGATGGGATATTATGCTCGTTCGCGTTGGACGCGATCGGGATCAAGCTGCTTTTGCAGCATTGTTTGACTATTTTGCTCCGCGCATAAAGAGCTTTTTGCTGCGCCTGGGAACAGATATGTCTCTTTGTGAGGAGATAGCCCAAGAGGCCATGATTATGGTGTGGCGTCGAGCGGAGACCTATAATCCTGCTCAGTCAGGGGCTAGCACTTGGATTTTTACCATTGCCCGCAACAAACGCATTGACAGGCTGCGTCGTGAAAACCGGCCTTTGCCTGATTTAAGCGATCCTGCCTTTGCCCCAGAAACGGCAGAAACTGGTGAAAAAGCCATTTTCAGACAGCAAGAAGAAGAAAAAATTCGCCACGCTTTGAAAAATCTTCCAGATGAGCAAGCCAAAATGATCTTTTCTGCGTATTACGAAGAAAAGTCACATAGAGAGATAGCAGATGAAAGCGGTGTGCCGCTCGGAACTGTTAAATCTCGTATACGGTTAGCGCTAAATAGGCTTCGTGCCCATTTAGACGAGCCAGAAGGAATTTGGAAGCCATGAACGAGCAGGCATCCTTCAATATGCAAGTACTGGACGCGCTGTTGCTGGATTATGCAACAGGGGCGCTGTCCCTTCCGCTAGAAGTGTTAGTTGAAACACATTTGGCGATGAACGAGGACAGTGCAAAAACCATGAATATGCTGATGAAGCTTGGCGGTGTCCTCTTAGAGGATAGCGATCCTGTATCGCTATCAGAAGGCGCACTTGAAAATGTATTAAAAGCGATTGAAGACGACGAAGAAAACCCAGCATTAGATACACGCCGTATCGATACAAGTGACGGTTTTCTGCCTCGCCCCATAGCAGATTATATACCTGATGCTGGCCATTCATCATGGAAACGCGTTGGTATTGGACTGTTTGAATGTGATGTGGTGTTTGAGGGTGATAAAGGGCGTGCAAAGTTTTACCGGATTGCACCTGGCACCGCTGTTCCATCCCACACCCATACAGGCACAGAAGTTACGCTTGTTCTAGAGGGCGGGTTCACTGATGAGACCGGCTCTTACGGTCCTAGTGATATTGCTGTCCAAGAAGAGGGATGCGAGCATAAACCTGTGGCCGATAATGACGGCGAATGTCTAGTTTTTACAATAAATCAGGGTGATATTCGCCTGACCGGTCCAATCGGGCGGGTTTTAAATCTGCTTGTGAATTAATTCATAGCTAAACACACCAAATTGCAAACCAGCTAAACCCATAAGCCCAGCTAAACCCATAAGCCCAGCTAAACCCACAAGCTAAGCAAGCTTGCCATAGCCGCTAGGCTTAGATGCAGGCGTAATGCGCGCATCCATGCTGGCCAATAACCACGTGCCAGAAGCTTTAAATCGGCAATCAGAGCTGCTGCAAACCCTGCTATTAGCAGGCTGGCGGCAAATCGCATTGGTAAAAACATCTCCTGCAAAATCAGCACGAACCACGCAATAAGCGAAAGGCTGACTGACCATAAAAGGGCCGTGCGCATGGATATGATTCGCTGGTTTGACGAGATTACAACTGCCCGCCCCCAATGCAGCCCGCCCAGAAAGCTTAAAATAATCGCGCCATAAGACAGCAACGCAAATGCAGCATGCCTTTCCACAAGAAGTTCGGCTGGTAGTATCTCTGGCCATAAAATCACTAGCCCTAACCCCAAAAAGGGCAGGGCACCAGCATAGCCAAGCCATTTAGCAGCAGAAACTAACGAACGCTCTGAGAGCATCTTCTTACCTCACATAGCTTAAAAACGGGCGCATGACAGGCATCATCCCATCAATAATTTTAGCCACACCTTCAGCATTTGGGTGCAGACCATCGCGTTGGTTAAATTTTGGAATGAGCGCCACACCTTCTAAAAAAAAGGGATAGAAGCCAGTATTATATTTCTTCGCCAGTTCGGGGTAGATAGGATTAAACTCAGCGCTATATTCAGGGCCTAAATTAATCGGCGCCAGCATGCCAGCTAACAAGGTCTGCACCCCCAACTCTTGTAATTTAGCTAAAATTTGGTCTAGATTACGGCGTGTATCAGCCGGATTTATCCCTCGCAATAAATCATTTCCGCCCAATATGATGATAATATAATCTGGCTGTTCAGCAAGAGACCAGTCAAGACGCGCCAGACCGCCAGCACTAGTATCGCCTGAAACACCCGCATTCATTACCTCAATAGCCATGCCTTCATCTTCTAATCTAGATTGCAGCTGGCCGGTAAACCCCTGTTCAATTGGCAAGCCAAATCCCGCCACCAATGAATCGCCAAATACCATCAGGCGCTTTGTTTCAGCGTAAGCGGCCCCAGATGCGGCAAATAAACTTACAAGCAGACAAAGAAAAGAAAGGAGAAACGCTTTTTTTAGGTTAAATGCTTGGCACATCAGAAAACATATCCCATATCAGGACTATCAGCGTAGCAGAATAGCTGCTGCGCCGCACTCCTAGTTCAAACGGGCAATGCGCCTATTTGTAATGCATCATATAAGGTTGTCGGCATGTCAGTTCAAGAAACTAACGCCCCTTCAGGCTCAGAAAATAATGTCATTTCGCTAAAGGACGCTAGCTTGTCCTTTGCTGGCAACACAGGCCAAGTCGATATCTTAAAGGATATTAATCTGGATATTCCAGCTGGCCAATCTGTAGCAATTTTAGGTCCAAGCGGGGCAGGAAAAACCAGCCTTCTAATGCTAATCTCCGGGCTGGAGACACTAAGCTCGGGCAAAGCAGTGCTAGCAGGACAAGATATTACCACCATGGACGAAGATAAGCTTGCACGATTACGCCGCGATCATGTCGGCATTGTCTTTCAGGCCTTTCGGCTAATCCCGTCCATGACTGCTTTGCAGAATGTTGCGGTGCCGCTAGAGCTGGCTGGCGATACAGCAGCAAATGAAAAAGCCGCAGATGCGCTAAAAAGTCTTGGCCTTGGCCATCGCATGGGGCATCTGCCTGACCAGCTATCAGGGGGGGAGCAGCAGCGTGTTGCTATTGCAAGAGCGATAGTTACCCGCCCAGATATCCTGCTAGCTGATGAGCCAACCGGCAATCTGGATAGCGCCACAGGGGCGTCTGTTATCAAAGAGCTATTTGCGGCGGCAGCTTCGGTAAAGGCTGCGCTAGTACTTATTACCCATGATGAAGGCCTCGCAACACGCTGCCAGCGCTTGCTGCGTATTGAAGATGGCAAGCTCACCACAGATGAGCAGATTAAGGCAGGTGCTTAAATGGGGCATAGCTGGTCACTTGCTTGGCATTTCGCACGCTGCGAAATCAGAGGCTCAGTATCGCGTTTCCGTGTATTTTTAGCAGCCCTAATGCTGGGGGTTGCGGCTATTGGTGCGGTTGGGTCAGTTGCCGAAGCTATGCGGGCAGGCATTGATAATAATGCGCGCAGCCTTTTAGGCGGCGATTTTGAGCTTTCCAGCCTGCATATCCCGCCAGAAGAACGCTTGCTGGATTTCGCTAGCTCTGTTGGTGCGCGCTCTGACATTGTGCAAATGCGCGCGATGCTGGGACGAGCTGAGACACAGAGCCAACCAGCCGCTCGCAAGCTCGTAGAGCTAAAAGCTGTTGATAGTGCCTATCCACTAGTTGGTGAAGTGAGCTTGTCGCCAGAGATAGGGCTGGCAAATGCGCTAGCAGATAAGGGCGCAATCGCTGCCCCTGCCTTACTAGCTGCCCTTGACCTTAAAATTGGGGATAAGGCAATGCTGGGCGAGATAATTGTTACTATTCGTGCCCGTCTGACCGCTGAGCCTGACCAGTCAATAAGCTTTGTTGGTTTTGGCCCGCGCCTTATTATCAGCTCGGACACCCTAAAAGCCTCTGGCCTGCAACAAGAAGGGGCGTTCATTTCCTATAAAACGCGTTTGCGCTTGCAAGACGCAGCCCGTGCTCCAGCCATAGAAGCTAGTTTGGCTGAACAGGTAGAAGGCAGTTATGTGCGCCTGCGCACATTGAATTCTGCTGGTGCTGGATTTGAGCGTTTTGTGGAACGCGCAGAATTATTTTTAATGCTGGTAGGCCTAACCGCCCTTTTGATCGGCGGGCTAGGGGTAAGCGGGGCTGTGCGCGCATGGCTGCTTAGCCGAATGAATGTCATTGCCACATTAAAATGCTTAGGCGCTTCATCACAACTGATTTTCCGCGTTTATATTTTACAAGTTATGGTGATTGCTAGCCTTGGTGTTGGCGCCGGCATCCTAATCGCTGGATTAACGCCTTTTCTTACAGCCAATTTCTTTGCTGTTTATGTAAATGTGCCCATAATGACCGATTTTTATGCCCGGCCCTTATTGTTGGCAGCTGGCTTTGGGCTATTAACCACCTTTGTCTTTGCTGTTTGGCCGCTCTCGCGCACCCGCCATATTCGCGCCGCCCATCTGTTCCGCTCGCTGATGGAAATGCCTAGCGGCAAGCCGTCAATAGCCGCCCTTATCGCGGTTACTATTGGGGTGACAGGCTTGCTTGCGCTAGCGGTATTAGCTACCGGCAATCTTGTTCTTTCCCTGAGCTTTATGGTTGCCGCGCTTATCTCTATCGGGCTGTTATATCTGCTTGCAGCTGCGGTGTTATTTTTACTGCGCCGCATGAAGCCGCCGCGATATGTACCCGCCCACCTTGCTTTGTCTGCAGTAACCCGTAAAGGCTCACCCTTGCAATCTATCATGATCGCCTTTGGATTGGGGTTGTCGGTATTAGTGGCCGTGATATCTAGCCAGCATAATTTGATGGCCCAGCTCAGCACCCGTGCAGCAGAAGATGCGCCAGACTGGTTTTTTATCGATATCCAGCCGCAACAGATAAATCCGTTCTTGGCACGGGTAGAAAATATCTCTAGCGATACCATTATTGAAAAGACACCAATGTTGCGAGGGCGCGTGATCGCCCTTAACGATATCCTAGCCAGCCAAACCGATAAGGATGTGGAAAGTGCTTGGGTTTTGCGGGGTGACCGCGCGCTAACATGGCAAGCAGAACCGCCCATAGGCGCAACCATTACCAGAGGTGAGTGGTGGCCTGCTGATTATAGTGGCGCTCCATTAATGTCGATTACCGAAGATATGGCTCGTGATTATAATCTGGCTATTGGCGACAGTGTTACCTTGAATATTTTAGGACGTGAGATCACGGCCAAAATTGCCAATGCGCGCAAAGTGCAATGGGAGAGCTTTAGAATAAATTTTGTCTTTATCATGACACCAGGCGTACTAGATGGCGCGCCGCATAGCTGGCTGGCCACTACCCGTTCGCCAGATAAAGAGGCCGCCAGCCAAATTGAAAAACAGGTAACTGCAGAATTTAACAATATCTCTGCTGTGTCGGTGAGTGACGCTGTGCAAACAGTGGAAAAAGTTTTAAATCTTTTAGGAACAGCCATTCAGATGACAGCGATCGTTACTTTGCTATCAGGGCTTGCGGTTCTAGCAGGCAGTGTTGCTAATTCCGAAGCGCAGCGCTTTACAGATTCAATGGTTTTGAAGATTTTGGGTGCAAGACGGGTAGATATCATCATTGCCTGGATTTTAGAATATAGCTTGCTAGCGGTTCTGACAGGTCTGGTAGCCATTATTATTGGCAGTGCAACCAGCTATGCGCTGATTAGCTTTTTCATTGGTGCGGAGTTCATGTTTAATCTGCCGCTAGTAGCACTGACTGCTTTTTCAGGCGCTGGCGCTACTATCTGTCTTGGCCTTGCGGGTGCGATGCGTACTCTAGGCAGCAAACCAGCGCCTTTCTTGCGCGAAACCATCTAAGGTGGCAGCTAAAAAACAATTTCCGTCTGAGCTAATTTTTCTGATATAGAACAGCGAACATAAAATAAAATATTTTGCCTTCCGGCGTTGCTAGGAGAGAACAGATGACGACACAACAGGTAAATAAGGTTGTTTTAGCCTATTCAGGCGGTCTGGATACCTCTGTCATCTTGAAATGGTTGCAAGAAGAATATGCATGCGAGGTCGTAACCTTTACCGCGGATTTAGGTCAGGGAGAAGATATAGAGCCAGCACGCGAGAAAGCAAAGCTACTCGGCATCAAGGAAATCTATATCGAAGATTTGCGCGAAGAGTTTGTTAAAGACTATGTTTTCCCAATGTTCCGGGCGAACGCCCTTTATGAAGGTTTGTACCTATTGGGTACTTCTATTGCGCGCCCACTTATTGCCAAGCGGCAAATAGAAATTGCAAAGGAAGTTGGCGCAGATGCGGTATCGCATGGGGCTACTGGAAAAGGCAATGACCAGGTGCGCTTTGAGCTAGGCTATTATGCCTTGCAACCTGATATTAAAGTTATCGCGCCATGGCGGGAATGGGATCTGGCCTCCAGAACCAAGCTGATCGCCTATGCCGAAGCTAATCAGATCCCCGTACCCAAAGACAAGCGCGGGGAAGCCCCGTTCAGTGTAGATGCAAATTTGCTGCATATTTCGGCTGAGGGCAAAGTGCTGGAAGACCCAGCTTTGCCACCAGAAGAATATGTATTTTCGCGCACCGTTGCCCCAGAAGATGCCCCTAACACGCCAGAGCATGTCAAAATCCAGTTTGCTGGCGGCGATCCTGTTGCGATTAATGGCAAAGAGATGTCCCCTGCCACCCTCTTAACAGAGCTAAATCGGCTTGGCGGCAAACATGGTATTGGCCGTCTAGATTTAGTGGAAAACCGGTTTGTTGGCATGAAATCACGTGGGATTTATGAAACACCGGGCGGCACAGTTTTGCTGGCTGCAAGACGCGCTGTTGAATCTATTACCCTTGATAGAGGGGCTGCACATTTAAAAGATGAGCTGATGCCGCGCTATGCAGAGCTGGTTTATAATGGGTTCTGGTTTGCACCAGAGCGGGAAATGTTACAAGCCGCTATTGATAACTGCCAAGATATGGTCAATGGCGAGGTTGAATTAAAGCTCTATAAAGGCAACATCATTATCGTCGGGCGCACTTCCCCTAATTCATTATACTCAGAGGATCTGGTTACCTTTGAAGAGGGGGCAGCTGATTATGATCATCATGATGCGCATGGATTTATCCGGTTAAATGCATTGCGCCTGCGGGTTAGTGAAATGGCACGCCGCCGCATGAAACCTTAAATTAAACGCTGGATAAAAACCTAACGGTAGTTTTTGCTAAATCTGGCTTATTTCCCTTTTTCTTTTAACGCATGTATTGCCCGCTTTGCCGTCAAAACCACGCTGTTTGAATAAGACAAATTTAGCGGGGGCCAAGGCATATCCAGATGAGCGCATACCCGTTGGGCAATCATCAACATAAGACAGCTGGTAGCTTGGGTTTCCATTTGAATGGCGGGCAAATTCCTGATAAGCGGGGCTACTTACCCCTACGAGAAGCCCTGCGATCAAAATAACAGGTAGCATCGTTTCCATCTCCTTTTTTACGAACTTCATAAATATTCATTGCGTTAATGATTTCAACAAAATCTGTACTCAAATTATGTAGCTTTAACGGCACAAAAGCGGCAAGAATGGGACCGTAGCTAATTTGGCTATACTGGTTTGCTATAATGCAATAAGAATAGTTCTTTTTTATTCAAATCGGTCTAAGCTTTCTGTATGAATAAAAGACTACCAACATAGCCCAAAAAGGATACCGCCATGTCATTCGAACTCCCTGATTTGCCTTATGCATACGATGCGCTAGCCCAAAATGGCATGTGCAGCGAAACCCTAGAATTCCACCATGACCTGCATCACAAAGCCTATGTCGATAACGGCAATAAGCTTATCGCAGCCACAGAGTGGGAAACAAAATCCCTCGAAGATATTATCACTGGTTCTTATGATGCAGGGGCTGTTGCCCAAAACGGTGTTTTTAATAATGCCTCTCAGCATTGGAATCATATCCAGTTCTGGGAAATGATGGGGCCTGATGGTCGCACCATGCCTAGCGAGCTAGAAAATGCCATTACTGCCTCTTTTGGCTCGGTTGACGAGTTTAAGGCCCAGTTTGTTGCCGCCGGTGTTGGCCAATTTGGCTCTGGCTGGTGTTGGCTGGTGCAGAACAGCACAGGCGAGCTTGCGATTACAAAGACTGAAAACGGCGTTAACCCGCTTTGCTTTGGTCAGACAGCCTTGCTGGGTTGCGATGTGTGGGAGCATTCCTACTATATCGATTTCAGAAATAAGCGCCCTGTATATATCCAGAACTTCCTAGATAAGCTGGTGAACTGGGAAAATGTTGCTTCCAGAATGGCAGGCTAACACCGCGCCTATCGCTGAACTAAAAGAGATGAAGCGATAGATAAAATTGCTTCATCTTACTTAATAATGAACGGATAGCTGCTATGATATCTCTGAACGACCCTAGCTTGCTGAAGACAGCCGCCTTCATTAATGGCCAATTTACGGCTGCGGTTAAGGATAAACGCTTTAGCGTAACCAATCCTGCTAATGGTGCTGTTATTGCAGAGGTTGCAGATTTTGGCGCGGATGGCATTGCCGCCGCAATTGACGCTGCAGAGGCAGCACGCCATGCATGGGCGGCACGCACGGCCAAAGACCGTGCTGGCATTTTGCGGCGCTGGTATGATTTGTGTATCGAGCATGCAGATGATTTAGCAACTATCCTGACAGCTGAAATGGGCAAACCGTTGGCCGAAGCCAAAGGCGAAATCCTTTATGGCTCCAGCTTTATAGAATGGTTTGCCGAAGAAGCTAAACGGGTATCAGGTGATGTGCTAGAAAGCCCATTTCCAGATAAAAAATTCCTTGTCCTGAAACAACCTGTTGGTGTTTTCGGCGCGATAACCCCGTGGAATTTTCCAAATGCAATGATCACCCGCAAAGTCTCTCCAGGACTGGCGGCAGGTTGTACATGCGTGCTGAAACCAGCAGAACAAACACCGCTATCTGCGCTTGCTTTAGCAGAATTAGCGCGCCGTGCAGGCTTCCCCGCTGGCGTGATGAATATCGTTACCGGCATGGATGCACCAGCCATGGGTAACACGCTATGCGCAGATGAGCGTGTGCGCAAAATCACCTTTACCGGATCAACAGAAGTTGGGCGCATCTTAATGCGGCAATCTGCTGAGACAGTTAAGAAGGTCAGCTTAGAGCTAGGGGGCAATGCGCCGCTTATCGTTTTTGACGATGCTGATCTGGATGAGGCGGTAGAGGGCGCAATCGCCTCTAAATACCGGAATGCTGGCCAGACTTGTGTCTGTGCCAACCGCATTTTTGTCCAAGCTGGTATTTATGAGGAATTTGCCCATGCTTTATCTGAAAAAGTGGCGGCAATGAAAGTTGGAGACGGCTTTGAAGACGGCGTATCGCAAGGCCCTATCATCGACCAACAAGGCTTTGATAAAATTGAACGCCATGTCGAAGATGCGCTTGCAAAGGGGGCAGCTATTTCTGTGGGCGGCGCCCCGCATGAAAGAGGCGGCACATTTTATCAACCGACTGTGCTAACAGGCGCAACAAAAGATATGCAACTCTTCTCAGAAGAGACCTTTGGTCCTGTTGCTGCTTTATTTAAGTTTGAGACCGAAGAAGAAGTCATAGAAGCTGCTAACGACACTATCTTCGGGCTAGCTGCCTATTATTTCACAAAGGATGTGGGGCGTATTTTCCGCGTTGGTGAGGCACTAGAATATGGGATGGCTGTTGCCAATACAGGCGCTTATTCATCTGAGGTAGGTCCGTTTGGCGGGGTAAAAGCCTCTGGGCTTGGCCGCGAGGGCTCAAAATATGGCATTGATGAATTTTTGGAAATTAAACTGTTGGTGGTTGGCGGGGTATAACCCATTCCAATCGTTTAAAACAAGATAGAACACCTTAAAAAGAGGGGCTAACAGCCCCTCTTTTTAATATTTGCCAACCTTTAAATCATCAGCGTATTTCTAGCGCTTTAACAGCCGGATCAGACTAGAGGTATCATTACGGCCGAACCCTTGATGTGAGAGAGCCGCATAGAATTGAGCAACTAGTGCGGTCACTGGCAACTCTGAGCCGTTTTGTGCTGCCTCTGCCATACAGATCCGCAAATCTTTGCGCATCCAATCCACGGCAAAGCCAAAATCAAACTCATCACGCACCATCGTTGAGCCGCGATTTTCCATCTGCCAAGATTGTGCTGCCCCTCCAGAGACCACACCCAGCACCTTATCCATATCCAGACCGGCATTTTGGCCAAAATTAAGCGCTTCTGACAGGCCTTGAACCAGCCCTGCAATACAGATCTGATTGACCATCTTGGTAAGCTGGCCAGCCCCAGCATCCCCCATATGTGTCACCTTTGCCCCATAACAAGACATTAAAGGCTCAGCGCGCGCAAAGGCTGCGGCATCCCCCCCGCACATTACTGTCAGCTTGCCATTTTCAGCACCAGCTTGCCCCCCAGAAACAGGCGCATCAATAAAATGCATACCCCTATCTTGCGCTGCCTGATATAGCTCTCTTGCCACATCAGCAGAAGCGGTCGTGTTATCTATGAAAATCGCATTATCTGCCATGGTTGAAAACGCCCCATCCTCGCCTGTGGTTACCACGCGAATATCAGCGTCATCACCAACACAAGCAAACACAAATTCAGCGCCAGATGCAGCCTCAGCTGGCGTAGCAGCAACGGCGCCGCCATGCTGGGCAGCCCATTTTTCTGCCTTTGCTTTGGTCCGGTTATAGACTACCACCTCATGCCCGCCAGCGGCTAGATGCCCTGCCATCGGATAGCCCATAACCCCAAGACCTAAAAATGCTGCTTTTGCCATATTCGCTCTCCATCTTACGTTAGCATATTAAACTATCTTAAATTCCCGCCCACAGAATAGGGCGGGTGAGGCAGGCAAGTCCAGTGCTTTACAAACCCATCAAACAAAAGCCGCATTGGTTGATTTTTTTTTCGTCCCTAGCGCGTGGCCATGTTATGGTATCTTGCGCAACCAATATCAAAAATACAGGCGCATAAATTGGCGCGATAAGAGCTTCAAAGGCGTTGACTAGAACAAGAGGTTAAAACATGTCTGTTCTTACTGGTGATGATCATGTTGAAATTCTAATTTCTGAGACGGAAATCACCGCCCGTGTTAACCAACTCGCTAAACAGATATCCGAAAGTTATCCAGATACAGAACAGCTGGTCGTGGTAGGCCTTCTGCGCGGGTCATTTATTTTTATCGCTGATCTCGTGCGCCGGCTAAACTTGCCGGTTGAAGTGGATTTTATGACCGTATCCAGCTATGGCGATAGCACTGTATCCTCTCGGCAGGTAAAAATCCTGAAAGATTTAGAAACCAACATCCATAACCGTGATGTGCTGGTGGTTGAGGATATTATCGATACTGGCTACACATTAGCGCAAGTGCTGAAGATTATGCAGACCAGAGGTCCGTCTAGCCTGTCTGTCTGCACGCTACTGAACAAACCTTCCCGGCGTGAGGTAGAGGTGGATATCCGTTGGACAGGCTTTGATATTCCTGATGAGTTTGTTATCGGCTATGGCATTGATTATGCCCAGCAAGGGCGTAATCTGCCACATATAGGCTTTGTGCAAAAAAGCGCGCAATAGAAAGCTACCTTCTGAAACGTCCTAACTCAGTAAATCTGCTTCATAAGGATAGCAAGATAAAGCCTCTGCACCCTTTTCGGTGATTACCACCTGCTCTTCCAGCTTAACGCCTTCGTGCCCACCTTCTGCACCAACATACGCCTCAACACACAAAGTCATCCCTACTTCTAGCTGGCCGCTATAGCCATAATGCGTGACATCTTCTGGATAGCGGATGCTAGGATATTCATCACACAAACCTACCCCATGCGCCAGAACCCCATAACGCAGCGCGCGGTAGGCTTTAGGCAAGCGGTGGGCTTTTTGCGTAACCTCCAGAAAGCTCATCCCAGGCTTAAGCATCGCAATATTATGCATCACATGCTCATAGGCTATTTTATACAAGGTCTTTTGCTCATTTGTTGGCATGACATCCCCAACAATCCAAGAGCGCGAAATATCACAGCAATACCCATAAGTTGAAACCAAATCAGTATCAAAAGCCAGCATATCACCAGCTTTCAATATTCGAGGACCACATTCCTGAAACCAGGGGTTGGTGCGCGGCCCAGATGATAATATCCGCGTTTCAATCCATTCACCGCCGCGCTTGATACTGCCAGCATGCAAAACTGCCCACACATCATTTTCAGTAACGCCTGGTGCAACCACATTGCGCATCTCCTCCACCGCCTGCTCACAGGCATGAATAGCGCAGCGCATCGCGTTTAGCTCATTCTCATTCTTTATCGAACGGGCATGCTCGCTTAACACCTGACCATCTAGCATTTTTACGCCTTTGCGCGTTAGCGCAGCAAAGCCCACATTTTCAATCTTATCCACCGCTAGCCGTTTATTCTTGCCGCCATGTATGCCCATAAGAGACACAATTTGATCAGCAAAGAGATTTGCATGCTCATCTGTGCGATCGCCAGTTTCAAAATAAAAGAATGATGCGCCGCCCCGCACCTCCCCAACCAGAGGCAAATGCGCAGATAGATGGGCACAGGAATGAAAATCAAACAATATCATCTTGCCAGAGGGCGGGACAAAACAGGCGCGCGCGGCATTATGGGCAGTCCAGAGCTGCATATTCGTGCTGTCTGTCGCATAGCGGATATTAAGGGGATCAAACAGCAGCAAACCTGCACAATCATGGGCTTTTATCTGTTCCTGTAGCCGCGATAGGCGGTATTCACGCAAAGCTGGCAAGTCAGGCGGCGATATCCCAGCTTCCTTCCATTCAGAAAAGGCCAGCCCCGTCGGCCCAATTTCCACCCGGTCATTATCGCTAGGCGTACCATCGGGCCGCAAATGCGCACGCCGCGAGGGATCAATTTTCCGGTTAGAGCCTAAAACAAAAGAACCCATGATAAAATCTCCTGTTGTAAAAAGCTGCCAGAATTTTTACCCGGCTTTTTTAAATGGCTTATTTTAACTGGCCTATTTTAGCTGGCCTATTTTAGCTGGCCTATTTTAAGGATATATCTATCTAGTAGCAGCACCGTTTTACCTCTTCAGAGTGGCAAATTTTTCGCTAAACACAAGTTCAAGAGGCGACAGCTTTAACGATAAATGTCGAAAAAGGAGCAAAAAAAGATGAAAACTAGGCTTAAGACAAGCTAGTAGTGACCTGAATGCCAGCTTCTAGCGATTTATGCACCGGACATTTATCTGCAATTTCCAACAGCCGCGCGCGCATATCGTCATCAAGTTCACCTTTTAAGACAATAGTACGGTCAATAAAATCAAGCTTTCCTGCTTGTTTGTTGTCTTCTAGATAATCCTTTTTATGGTGCAATTGTACCTCCACATCCTCTAGCGGCCAGCCTTTATGACGGGCATATAAACGCAAGGTCATTGCGGTACAGGCGCCAAGCCCCGCTAGCAAAAAGTCATAAGGTGGTGGCCCGCTATCCAGACCACCTGGAACTGAAAGCGGCTCATCTGCACGCATCGCGGTGCTTCCCGCCACAATGTCATGGGCAAAATCGCCATCTGGACTTGCGCTTACAAGCACCTCCCCTTCTTTAGAGGGGCTAAGTTTTTCCGCCCTTGGCAGGCATCTTTGCGCCCAGCTAGAGATGACCTCTGCGGCAAAATTAGCGTCACCTGCGTCGGTTAGCAGGTGGTTGGCCTTATCCAGCGAGACAAAAGATTTGGGATGCTTGGCATGAGTGAAAATTTTGGCTGCATTTTCGATACCAACAATAGTATCGATAGGGCTATGCAGAACCAACAGATCACAACGAAGATGGGCTATATGGTCTGCTGTCATGCGTGATTTTAAATCTTGCACCATCTCTGCCCCCACCACAAAGGGGCGTCCGCCAATATGCACTTCAGCCTGTCCATCTGCCTCAATTTTAGCCAAAGATTGATCAAATAGATGCAAGACATGCCCAGCAAAGGAAGGCGCGCCAATAGTAGCTACTGCCGATACAGTTTCAATATCACTAGCTGCCGTAAGCACCGCTGCTCCGCCTAGCGAATGACCTATCAGCAATTGCGGTACAAGCCTGTGTGTGCCGAACTTTTCTGCTGCCATAAAGCCTGCTGCAGCCTTCAGATCGTCTATATTGGAAGCAAAGCTGGTATTGGAAAACGCCCCTTCAGAGCGCCCAAGACCGGTGAAATCAAAGCGCAGTACCGCCAACCCAGCACGAGCAAGGCCAGCAGCAATACGTGAGGCTGCCAAGGTTTCTTTGGAACAGGTAAAACAATGTGCAAAAATAGCCGCACCACGATAGCTACCTTGCGGCAGATGCAATTTACCTGCTAGTTGCTGGCCCACAGGCCCTGCAAAACGCACATCCTGAATGTTGCTCATTTATGTCTCGTCCTTTTGTCTGAACTGCTTTTAGCTGTCTCTTGGCCTATGCGCTTTCTAACGCTAGAGCTAGAGCTAGACCTGCCTTACCGCATGGCCGCTAAAAACACAGAACAGACTATCAGACCCTACAGACAGACAAGACAACGCCCCTGTATCTCTCCTTTCAATATCGCTTTACTTGTTTCCTCAAGCGACCCAAGGTTGATTTCAGTGACAATTGTTTCTAGTTTTTCCATTGGAAATTGTGCGGCAAGCCGCTCCCAAGCAGCTACCCTATGCTCACAAGGCTGAAATACAGAATCAATACCAAGCAAGTTAACGCCGCGCAGCAGAAAGGGTAGAACATTCGCTGGCAAATCATTGCCGCCTGCATTACCGATAGCCGCCACCGAGCCACCATAACTAAGCTGGCCTAAAATGCGCGCTAGCATCTGGCCACCCACATTATCAATACAAGAAAGCCAACGCTCACTCTCTAGCGGTCTGGCTGAAGCCTCGGAAAGATCATCACGAGCAATCAGTGTATGAGCGCCCATTTGCCGTAAAAAGTCACCAGAAGCATCTATCCGGCCTGTGACTGCCGCCACGCGGTAGCCTAGAGCCGATAGCAAGGCAACAGAGATAGACCCTACCCCGCCAGCCGCGCCAGTAACCAGAACTTCGGCTGCATCATCTCCTTTTGACAGGGTCAGGCCATGCGCCTCTAGCGCCTGTAATCCAAACATCGCGGTAAGGCCGGGCGTGCCCAAAATCATTGCCTGACGTGTAGTCATCGAAGCCGGCATCGGCACAAGCTGGTCAGCTTTAATACGCGCGCGCTGGGCATACCCGCCATGGCTAATCTCGCCAATGCGCCACCCCGTAGCGATAACCTTATCCCCCTGCTTGTAGCGAGCATCACGGCTCTCCAGCACCTCCCCTGAAAATTCAACACCGGGAATGCGCGGAAACTCGCGGATTAGACGCCCCAGACCATTAATACACAAACCGTCTTTATAATTCACTCCAGCATATTCGACCGCGACTAAAACCTCGCCTTCCTCACCTAGAAAATCATTGTCGACCTGACGGATTTCAGAACGTGTTTTTCCTGCATCATCCTGCTCTAAGACCAGCGCATCAAACATTATCCGTCTCCTCAGACTTTTCGTTTGCTGTAAAATATGGCACTCTAGCCAGATTACAGCTTACAAAAAACGCGCCCACAAAGAAAGTCAGGAACAGATATGTTTGACGAGTTGAGCCCAACAGATGTGTATCACGCGCTCACAGAAAACGAAAATAGCCTTTTGCTAGACTGCCGCACCCGCGCCGAATGGGTTTATGTGGGCATCCCTGATATACGCCTAACAAAGGCACAGCTTGCCCTTATCGAATGGACAGATATTACCGGCCAGCAAAATCTAAATTTTGTAAATCAGTGCCGCGAGCAAGCAAGCACAGATACTGCCATTTTTGTGATTTGCCGCTCTGGGGCGCGTTCTGCTGCTGCGTGCATGAGCCTTGTTCAGAACGGATTTGAAAATGTGTGTAATGTCAGCGAAGGTTTCGAAGGAGATTTGGATAACCAGAACCATCGTAGCCGTGTAAATGGGTGGAAATATCACAAATTGCCTTGGCACCAAAGGTGAAATTGGCATCATAACGGCAAAGCATCCGTGCTATAAGGGTTAAAACGGGTAAAAAAGTAAAAAAATTATTACTTGTGAAATCTTTAATTGAGGCAGTATAGGCCTCATGTCTTCCCATAAACAGAAAAATTCCGCGTCATCAAATGGCACGGGCAGCCAGAGCAAAAGCTTTTATACCCTTCATATCGCGCCGCTTTTGGATGCTGATAAGTCTGTGCTATTTTCAGTATCTGGTCCCTTTTCTTCTGTTGGACTAACTTCATCCATGCAGGAATTACGCGAGCGTTTGAGCGGGTTTCAGGCAAAGTTTCAGTTTAACCTATGTGCTGTTTTTATCGAGCTATATCAGAATATTGATCGTTATGGGTTGCCCCTGCCAGACACAGATGAAAAACAAAGTGAACGCGCCTTTGGGTGTATCCAAATCACCACCGATGATGCAGGCGGTTACCAGCTACGTGCTATTAACCTTGTCTGCCAAGCTGATACATTCCAGCTTGGCGAAAAGCTATCGGCCCTACAGGCGTTAGATAAAAAAGGGTTGGCCGCACGCTATCGTGCCCAGCTAGCAAGTCTTGCACCCATTTCAGGTAAAAGCCACCGCCGAACAGGGCTGGGTCTGATAGATATGGCACGGCGGGTTGATGGTCAATTTTCGTTTATGCTTAACAGGGCTGATGATGATCATTGCCTGTTAATTTTGGAGGCTCATTTTCAAGAAAATTCTTCAACGCCCCTTGCAACAAGGACAGAAAAAATGAACCCTTTTACGCTTAAAGCGTCTTCTCGTTCTCCAAAAGTGACCCTGAGTCCAGCCGAAAATAAGCTGTTGATATCCGGTGAGTCCTATCCTGAAAATGTAACTGCCTTTTATGCCCAGCTAGAGGCAGCCTTAAAAGATTATCTCGCCAAAAATCCAGAAAGGCTGGAGGTGGATATTGCGCTGCGCTATTTTAATTCTGGCTCTGCACATGCGCTACTTACCCTGTTGCGGATGCTTGACAGCTATGCCCAAAAGGGGTGTGAAATTAGCCTGCTTTGGAAAGTTGTTGTCGATGATGATATTGGGCGCGAATTTGCCCAAGATATTGCCGAGCAAGCACCTAACCTGTTCTTAAATATCAGCGAGATGAGCGAATAGGATATGGGTATCAATAAGCTTTATCTTCTTGGGTCATATCTTCTTGGGTTATATCTTCTTGGGTTATATCTTCTAGCATCCATATCGCGCTAAAGTTCAGTCAAAAGCTTGTAGGTGGCATTTCATGATAAGTATAGCTAATCAAAGCATCATGCGTTTATATGAGCGTAAATTTGGAAATGAACGTGATAAGCAGGCTTTTATTGAGTCAGTCTCGCGTCTAGAAGTGCGCCTAACTGCAGTCGATGTCAGCTTCCGTCTCTACCAGTCTGAAACCAACCCTCTAATCTTATCAGAGATTTGGTTTTATCCTGATAAGGATACGATGATGTGGGTGCGCGCCATCATTGATAAAAGCGCTCCTCTACTCACACAATTTAATGTGGAAACACGCTCTGACACGTTTGCCTTATGCCGTTCCTTTGATGTCTCAGAAGATGATTAGACTATCGTGATGATAATAGTGATAGTGATAGATCAGGCTTGGTCTATGTTTCTATCCGATAGCTCTTCTTCGGGGCAAAAAGCAAGCACCATTACATCATCGCGGCGTTCTTCACTGCCTTGCCAGCGGCGCAGACCACGCATCAGACTATTTGCCAGCTTTTTAGGATCATTACTCTTCGCCTCACGCAATAATGCCTCAAAATATCTACTGCCCATCATTCGTGCAGGCATACCGCCTATTTGGGTAACAATTCCATCTGTTGCTAGCACAAAACATTGACCATCTAGGGGAATTTTATGCCGCTCAGCTGCCAGAGCTTTATCCAAATATTGATAGCCTAGAGATTGGCGCATAGCCGGATAGCGTGCAAGCGTGCCGCTTTTAGAAACAGCTAGCAGATCGATATTTGCACCCGCATATTCTATATATTTTTTATCCCTACTTAAACAAATAATAGCACAATCCAGCCCATCTGTTGCATTCTGATAGGGCGTAATATCAAGCGCATCACAAATCTCATCATGGATATTTTGTAGAATCTCAGAACAGTTTTTAGGGGCTGTCGGCTGTGTCCTAATTCGGTCAATAGCAGCGGAAACCAGCATCACCATAAACCCGCCTGGCACGCCATGTCCTGTGCAATCATAAAACGCAATATAGGGCGTCTCACCGATACTAAAATAGGTCAAGAAATCCCCACCCACCAAATCGCGCGGCTGCCAGATAAAACGCACCTTTCCAAAATCAGGTCGCAAATCCTGTTCTTTGGCCAGCAGGCGATGCTGAAAATGGCTGGCATAGGCGACCGAATCACCAAAATTCTGATTTGCTTCCGCCAGAGCTTCCTGATTTCGGCGAAATTGTGTAACATCGCGCCCAGTGCCACGATAACCACTAAATTTCCCTTTATCACTGAAAACAGGTTTACCGCTGATATTGGCAACACAATCCCGCCCATCGCCCGTACGAATACGAAATTCAAACTGCCTAAATTCTGTATTCCGCATTAATTTTTCCTGATGATCATCCCATTTCCCCTGCTCATCTTGGTCAAGGGCGAGCGAGGCGAGCGTTTTGCCAACCACCTCTTTTTTGTTCAAACCGGTAAGCTGGAAAAACTGGTCTGAAACATAAGCAAGCTTGAAATTTCTATCGAGCTCATAAAACCAGTCTGTTGAAATTTCTGCCATATCACAAAAACGTGCCTGACTATCCCGCAGTTGTTTTTGCGTTTTTTCCATCTTGCTATAATAGCGGCGCGCTGTCGCAGCCATCTGATTATAAATCAGCCCCGCACCACCAAGCTGATGCGCATTTACATCTTTTGCATCTACCGGATTATCTGGTGTTGAGATCAGCATCGCCTGTTGCAGGTGCATCAATGGGCGCATAACAAGCCGTATCAATAGCAGTGTGAACGTCACCGCAACCAGCAAAATAACAAAGACAGACAGCACCCCAAAAGTTCGAGTGGAAACCCAGTTCTGTTCTTTGTCATAAGCATTATCTAGCCCAAACTCGATAACAAACCCTGTATCTTCAACTGGCATAGGAACCTTTATAATGCCTGCTTGCATATGTTCTGGACAGCCCCGTTCAGGCCAGCTCGAAACCACCTTGCCCCCTTCAAATAAATGCACACAATGAATAGCAGGAAAGGCAAAAAAGCTGCGCATCAACTGCTTGACAGCCTCGCTATCTTGGCGTTGATAGGCGCGCACAACAAGCGGGCCTATTTCGACAGCAACGATGCCTACCTGTAATCCAGCTTCTGAGCGCGATACTTGGCTACGATATAGATGAAACCCTACAGTAACCAGCCCTGCCAACAGGAAAACGATTGCCAAATAGACAATCAGAAAGCTGAAAATCAGGCCACGTCGTTCAGGTGATTTGCGCATCTTTTTTTAATTTCTCTTTAGCGCCCTATGCAGAAGGTTCCGGTTATCAACAAAAGTATCAACCACCAAAAATATACCCTCACCTGCCCCTGATTTTGGACGCAGCAGGAAATCTACATCCAGTTTATTACCCTGTGCATCTAACATTGTTACACATAAATAATAATCTTCTCCAAAGGGGATAACCATTGGATGTTTACCAGCCGGATACAGCATTACACGTTGGGCGGTTTCACGATTTAGATAGACAAAGCTGCCATCTTTTGCGCTTGCGTCTGAGACAAATTTACTGAGGGTTGCCTGCAATCTTGCAGCGGTTTCAACTGGCACATCACGGGCGCTAGCAGGCGATATTAGCTGGCCAGTTAAAAGGATAAAAAATAAACACAGCCAAGCCATAGGTTTAAAGACGCATTTATTACTCTTAGACCCAGCTGTCATATAATCCACCTCAAAGTTACAGTAGCGACAATGCGTACTGTTTCTGCCCATATTAATCTGATTAACCTTTCAAGATGCCTACATACTGTTATTTATCGAAACAACAGCACTAAGTTCATCTTGACGCGTTCAGTTTAACATGGTTAACTTTTGAGTGCGAAAACGGGTATAAAAACTATCAGCGGTTTTTTATATCACAACTTCATAGCCTGGCTCTTCGGGCTCATCATCAGTGATTTCATCTGGAAAGCCTGTTGCGCTAACATCTAGGCCATGCTCATCTTCTAGGCGGCGGATAATGTTAGGAGAGAATTCGCGTGGCCCATATTTTTCAATCCCATCTTTGAAAATTTCAATGAGCAACGGTGCAAGCTCCAACTGCAAGCCTGACCTGGTCGCCACATCCTGAAACAGGCTAATATCCTTCAGCACTAAATCCATCGTGAAATTAATATCGCGGCTACCATTTAAAATAACCTGACCTTCGGTTTCATGCACAAAGCTAGTGCCGCTAGATATGGCTATTGCTTCATAGCTGGTACGCATATCCATGCCTGCTGCTTTGCAGGTAGATAGCGCTTCAGCAACAGATAGAAGATTAGCTGTTGCCAAATAGTTGGTAACGACCTTTAGCACAGTTGCAGAACCTAGCGGACCAGTATGTAAAATCCGCCGTCCCATCTTGGTCAGGAAGGGCAGCATATCGTCAAACACATCCCGCTCACATCCCGCAAATATAGAAATATTTCCAGTCGCTGCCCGATGACATCCCCCCGATACTGGACAATCAACGGCGCGCCCACCAACTGCCGCAACCTTAGCAGATAGGCGGTGAATTTCAGTTTCATCTGTGGTGCTCATCTCTGCCCAGATACTACCTTTTTGAAAACCAGCAAGCAGGCCATCTTCGGCTTCTAGCACAGCCGCACTTATCGCAGGCGAAGGCAGGCAAGTAATAAGTATATCGCAAACAGAAGCCATCTCAGCAGGGCTTTTGCCCCATTTAGCCCCTGCAGCCAGCAAAGGGGCTGCTGCGGCCTCATCCAGATCGCGAATAGTAAGGTCAGCACCATTGCGAAGCAACGATCCTGCTAGCTTGGCACCAACATTCCCAAGCCCAATGAAGCCAATCGCCTTATCGTCTTTTGCATTGGTCATTGTCTGTCTCCCACCTTTTTAAAATTTATCGTTTTAAGCGTTATCTCTTTATTTCAGGGATTAATCCCTGCGGCGCAAAACGCAACATCAATAGCATCAGCAATCCCATAGTCATCAGGCGCATATGCGCTGCTGACGCCAGAAGATGCATCTTCAAAGGATTGCTAGCATCTAACGGCATGGTAATGACATCCATCAACCAGAGGCCAAGTGGCTCTGACTCAACCCAAAAGAACCAGATAATAAAGCCCCCTAATACCGAGCCAAAATTATTCCCAGAGCCGCCAACAATCACCATAATCCAAATCAAAAAGGTAAAGCGAAGCGGCAGATAAGAATGCGGCGTAAACTGGCCATCTAGGGTGGTTAGCATCGCCCCCGCCACGCCAATAACAGCTGATCCCAACACAAACACTTGTAGATGTTTAGCCGTGACATGCTTGCCCATTGCATTAGCGGCAACCTCATTATCGCGAATAGCGCGCATCATCCGCCCCCATGGCGAGCGCAAAGCGGTTTCAAACAGCCAGAGTAAAATCGCCAACACGATGATAAATAGCCCTGCATAACATAGCTTAACGATAATCGAAGATAGCTCATTCACATCTGTGCCTACCGTTGTGGCCAGCTCGGCAACCCAAGCGGTCACTTGCAAATCCACCTCATAAGGAACAGGACGCGGCAGACCATTTACGTTCTTTACACCGCGCGCCAACCAATCTTCATTTTTCAGCACATAAACTACAATTTCAGAAATACCCAATGTAGCGATGGCTAGATAGTCAGAGCGCAAACCAAGCGATGCTTTGCCAATAACATAAGCTGCCCCTGCGGCAAAAATACCGCCAACCACCCAAGACAGTAAAATCGGCAAGCCAAGACCGCCAATATGCCCGGCCTTTGCTGGATTAATGGATTCTATCGCCTCAATGGCTGGGTCTACCAACATCCGCAAAAGGAAATAGCCTGTCAGGCTAACCCCAACAATTATCCAGAACCGCCAGCGCCCCAGATGCTGGGTGCGGCTAGCCGCAAACACCGCTAGCACGATGGTGATCATAATAATCGCCCCGCCTAGCAATAATTCTGGCCCCCCTGCCTGCCAGCTGGCAGCAACAGGTGGCATGGATACGAGCACCCCTGCCAAACCACCAAGCGCAGCAAAACCCATCACACCAAAATTAACTATGCCTGCATATCCCCATTGGATATTTACACCCAGCGTCATAATCGCGGAAATCAGGCATAAATTTAGAATAGCCAGAGAAACATTCCAGCTTTGTGCCATGCCCACAAACACAAACAATACAACCAGTACGCCAAACAGCGTCAGATTGCGTTCCTGTCTTTTTTTTGTGTCATCAGATGGCGTATTCATTCCTGTATTTCCATTTACCTTTGGCTATATTGTTTTTCCCGAAAACAGCCCTGTCGGTTTAATCAATAAAACGATTAACAAAATCACAAAAGATACTGCAATTTTATAATCTGTTGATAATAGCTGAACCAGCCCTTCTGGTACGACCTGCTCAAAAGTCAGATAGCTGATAACTTTTTTATACGCAAAAGTGACCAGCAATTCAGAAAAAGCAATCACATACCCGCCTGCTATAGCGCCTACAGGACTGCCAACACCGCCAACAATGGCAGAGGCAAAAATGGGCAATAATAACGAGAGGTAAGTAAAAGGCTTATAGCTTTTATCCAGCCCATATAAAGTACCCGCCAACGCTGCTAATGCGCCAGTAATCATCCAAGTAATCATCACCACCCGTTCAGGGTTAATACCAGAGAGCAACGCCAAATCTTCATTATCAGAATAGGCACGCATAGATTTGCCTGTTTTGGTTCGGTTTAAAAACCAAAACAAAGCAGCCACTACCATAAAGGCCAGCATAATTGTTACGCCCTGCGATGTTTTAATTGCCAAACCTTCGCTAAGACCGGTTGCATCTTTAAAGGTGCGCGCCTTAAGCAAAAATCGCTCCCCGTCAGCAAACACACGATCATCTGGCCCAATAATAAACCGGATAAGGCCCCCTATAAAAAACATCACACCAACCGAAACAATCAGATAGGTAACTGTTTCTGAACGCTGGTGCCGATAATAGGAAAAGACCAGCTTATCGGTTATAAGCGCAAGCGCGATGGTTAAGAGTATCGCCGCAGGCAGGGCTAAAAGCGCCGTTGGAAGAGGCGCAATACTTATGCCAGCTGATTGCAGCCCCCAAGTTATCAACACACAGAACATCGCCCCAAAGGACATAAGTTCTCCATGCGCAAAATTAGAAAAACGAAGGACAGAATAGACCATGGTAACGCCAAGCGCACCAAGGGCAAGCTGACTGCCATAGGCAAGCCCGGGTATCAAAACAAAATTTGCCAGCAACACAAACGCGTTCAGGATATCTGTCATATTGCCCCTATCCCCCTAAAAACGCTTTGCGTACGTCATTGTCAGCCAACAGGGCAGCCCCAGTATCGGTATAGCGGTTTTGCCCTTGCACCAAGACAAATCCTTTATCAGCGATAGATAGCGCTTGTTTGGCATTTTGCTCAACCATCAAAATTGCAATGCCTGTTCGCGCCACCTCAATAATCCGGTCAAACAGCTCATCCATCACAATAGGCGAAACGCCGGCAGTAGGCTCGTCCAGCATCAGCACTTTCGGGCGGGTCATAAGCGCGCGCGCTACCGCGACCTGTTGGCGCTGGCCGCCAGACAGCTCGCCAGCAGGCTGCTCTGCCTTTTCGGCTAGGATCGGAAAAAGCTGAAAAACTTGTTCCAGCGTCTCAGAAATATCATCATCACGGATGAATGCGCCCATCTCCAGATTTTCCAAAACACTCAGACCGGGGAATACATTTTGCGTCTGCGGTACAAAACCCATGCCTTTAAAAACCCGCTCTTGCGGCATCAGTGCGGTAATATCTTCCCCATCCAGCATCACCGCACCTTCGCGTAAAGGCAACATCCCAAAGACCGCTTTCATAGCTGTAGATTTACCTGCCCCATTAGGCCCTACTACAACCGCTATTTCGCCTCTTTCAACGCCAATGGTGCAGTCATGCAAGATATCTGCATCTCCATAGCCACCGGTCATATTTGCACCTGATAGATAGGCCATATCTTAAGTTCCCTTTGGCTGATTTTTCAAACCAGTTCCCAGATAGGCTTCAATAACTTCTTCATTTGCTCTGATTTCTGCTGCCGTGCCAGTAGCCAGCACACCGCCCTCAGCCATCACAATAACAGGATCACATAAGCGGCTGATAAATTCCATATCATGTTCGATCATGCAAAAGGTGTAATTTTTTTCCTCATTCAGCCGGAGTATAGCATCCCCAATATGCCCAAGCAGCGTGCGGTTAACACCTGCACCCACCTCATCCAGAAAGACGATTTTAGCATCGACCATCATTGTGCGGCCAAGCTCCAGCAACTTTTTCTGGCCACCAGATAGGCGTCCTGCTAGCTCATCTGCCACCGCATCTAGCTGCAAAAATTTTATAACTTCTTCTGCCTTATCAGAAATAATCTCTTCTTCGGCGCGCACTTTTTTGGCACGAAACCACGCCTCTAGCAAATGTTCGCCAGATTGATTGGCAACTACCATTTTTAGATTATCGCGCACGGTGAGGGTAGAAAACTCGTGCGCTATCTGAAAGGTACGAAGCAAGCCGCGATGAAACAGCTCATGCGGGGGTAGCCCGGTGATATCATTACCGTCCAGCGTCACTGTCCCACTATCTGGTTTATAGAGCCCAGCAATAATATTAAACAAAGTTGTTTTGCCAGCACCATTTGGGCCAATTAACCCAGTGATAGAGCCCGTTTCAATTGTCAAAGACGCATCATTAACAGCATGAATGCCGCCAAATGATTTATGTAAGTGAGATACGCTAATCATAAAAAAAGACGATACATGAAACAAAGCCCCAGACATAAAACAAAGCCCGGGGGTTTTATCCTACGCCCGGGCTTTGTAATAATTATCTTATCCGACTAGCGATAGCCAACGGTGACATTCTTGCCACCCTTGATTTCGATCTCTGCATAGTTACCAGCAGACTCGCCAGCCCCAACAAGCTCAACAGCAGAGGCGCCAACATAATCAACATCTTTGCCTTCACTGATAAGCTTCAGCGCCTTGCCAAGGTCACCTGGGAAAATCTTTTCACCCGGGGCATTCGCAACATCCATAACTTTGGATTTGAACACTTCACTGTCTGTTGAATTTGCAGCCTGCATAGCCAGCAGGATAAGCGCCGCGCCATCATAGCTTTCAGGGGCAAACGGACCTGCGGTAAAGCCACCTGCAGTTGCCATTTCTGCAAATTTGGCTGCCCCTGGGCTATCTGTACCCGGCACATCACCAATAGACCCGTTCAAGCCAGCACCAATAGCTGCCGGCAATGCATCCCCTATCATACCGTCTGGCAGATAAAACATGTTAAAGGCATCCGCATCTAGAGAGGCTTGGATAATACCTTTTCCGCCCTGATCAAGATACCCTGCAACGATTAGAATTTCGCCGCCAGCCTGTGCTAGAGCCGCAACTTCTGCGCCATAATCACCTTTACCATCTTCATGAGCAGTAGAAATGGTTATGGTACCGCCATTCGCTTCAAAATTACTCTTGATTGAATCAGCCAGACCCTTGCCATAGTCGTTATTGGTATAGGTCATCGCCGCTGTTTTGTAGCCTTTATCCTTTAGGATTTCGGCAACCACTTCGCCTTGACGCGCATCTGATGGGGCTGTTCTAAAGAACAGGTCATTATCAGCTACTGTCGATAATGCGGGCGAGGTTGCAGAAGGAGAGACCATCATCACCCCGTTTGGCACCGCTACATTTTCCAGAATGGCCGTTGTAACGCCAGAACAATCCGCACCCATAATGGCGTTTACTTTGTCTGATGTAACAAGGCGTTCAGCTGCTGCGGTTGCTGCGGCTGAATCGATACAGGTTGAGTCAGCACGAACAGAGGTCACTTCGCCAAGCGCGAAATTACCAGAGTTATTTGCTTCTGCAATAGCAAGCTCAGCACCCATAGCCATATCAGGTGTCAGCGATTCAATAGGGCCTGTATAGCCTAAGATAATTCCAATTTTAGGGCCTTCGGCAGTTTGCATGCCGCCCTTTTCTCCAGCCACAAATATATAGGCCAGCCCAGCAAGTGCCGCGACACCTACGAGTATTAAAACATTTTTATTCATCGGGTTCCTCCCAAAAAAACGATCTCAGCTTATATCACCTGCCGTCTTAGTAAATTGGTCAAAGACGAGTTCAAATTATTGATACGCTGCTTGATCCATAAAGCATACCGCCTTCTCTTTAACTGCTAGCTTATTTTGCAGGGATTTTCAATAAACTTTGCAGGCTAGACGCTATCTTTGTTTTCCAGCGCTAACCTAGGCAGACTATGTGATTGCACCCAATCTACCTGTCCTAAAACACCGCAAGATGGACAAACCATCTCCCACTGTAGCAACGCGCCATCACACGCCAAGCAATGCCAACTCGCCGCATGCGGGGCATGGGCAGCAGCCAATAATGCTTCTTCTTTTTCCAGAATATTATCTGTATCCCTGCTATTGGCGCTATTTGCGTTTTCACTTTCTGAGGCAATGGCATGCTTTTTTACGGCTAATTCCGACGCAAGTAGGAAATATTTATTGGTTTGCCCAGCCACACTTACCTCTGTCAGCATTGACGAGGCAGATGCCCAAATCCCGCTTTGTAATGCGCGTTCTGCCACGATAAGGCGCGCTTCATCAGGGTTTGCCGAAGCTTCTGCTAGCTTGCCAAGACGGGCAATCAGCTGGCCATCATTGTCCCCAGAAAGCCTGGCAATCAGGTCAGCTAGCTGGACATGCGGAAAAGTTTTGAAATCTTTTTCCAGCCGCTTAAGTGCTGATTTTTTCTGCCCATCTGAAGCTAGAAGCGCTAGGCGGCGGCTAGCCTCTATCATGCGTGGGCTAAAATCAAGGGCGCGCTCTAAATACCCTTTTTTATCACCTGCACCTTCTTCAGATAAAAGAACGCATAAATGCGCCGCTAACAAAGAAGGCTTGGCAAGCTGGCCTGCTGCTAGCCCTTCTTGCATTCCAGCAGCGGCAAGCACACCCTCATCTTGGCGCAGAAAACCAGATAATTTATCCAGCGCATCGCGCCAACGCATCGCTCTTAGGTCATCTGCAAAAATCCGAATAGCAGCAGGGGACTGGGTATCTGAACGCGCCAATGCCTTATGTGCTGAGGCCAGACTTTGTGCCTCTTTTCCTTGCTCTTGATAGAGGCGCATCAAACCTAAATGCCCGAAATAGGCGGTATCTTCGTGGCGCGACAGGGCTGTGAAATAGCGCAAGGCTGCTTTAGCATCACCTGCGGCATGGGCAGCTTGCGCAGATAACAAGTCTGGCAGCAGACCAGAACCTAGGAGTTTTTCTGCCTTGCGAGCTTGGCGACGCGCAACTTTGTGGTCACCTGCCGCAAAGGCCACCATACCCAGCGAGAGGGCACGTTCCCCTTTTTTATGACGGCGCAGTTGCCAGTTATGGCCTAGCCAACCTGGCCATAAGATCAACGCTTGAACCATCCTGTATAATAAAAATAAAAACGCAATAAATAAAACAGCTGCCGCGATGGCAAGGCTGGTACGCAATTCTATTTGCCAGCCTGACCAAGTGATAAGGGTCATGCCAGTTTGTTTGGCAAGCCAGCTTATTAAGAACGCAGCACCGCCACATAATAAAATGAACTGAACCAGCCTTGCCATTATTGTGACGTGCTTTCGCTAGAGGATTGAGGGCCGCGGGGCGCCTCTTCTGGTGTATCTTCTGTTTTGCGTATCGTTACAATATCCGAAAACCATTTAGCCATATTATCCAGCGGTACATCCGCCCATTTTGGCAACCATGTCTCATCTGTTGCTGACTGCTGGCCGTTAGGTTGGCTAATTTTTTGATTGGCCTGTTGATTGCCCAGTTGATTGGCCGGTTGATCGGCCAGCTCCTCATCGGCTTGATTACGATTAGCTGAGATATTTGCAGCCTCGTCCTTTATGTTGGCGCTGTTGTATGTCTGCTCTGTATTTTCTGCAGGCAATGTTGGTGGATTTAGGCTTTCCATTAAATTTTGCTGCGTTTTTTGTAATTTCTGAGCGAGGCTTTCTAGCTCTGCGCGCAGATTAACAGCTAGCGTTTCAGCCTGTTCGGTCGCCTGAGCCGTAAGCTTCTCTAAGTCTGTTTTCAGCGCACCACTCAAACCCTGTTGCTCAACCACAGTTTTGGCAAGTTCTGTTTGTGCGGCAGCCAAGCTTTCTAACGCAGATGAAAGCGCATCGACACGTGCGCTCAATTCAGCCTGTCTTTCATTCGCCATTTTAGTTGTCAGAACTGGCCATAATGCCAACCCCACCGCGACAAGCGATAACAGGGCAGCAAAGGCACTAATAAGCTCTGTCCGGCTGAATTTGCCTGCGGCTTTGCTGTCTGCTTCCCTATCTGCATCAATGATAATCTCAGCAGCTGATAGACCTTCGTCAGCTTGCTCATTTTGGGCAGATTTAGGTTTATTGGTTTGTGGTTTGCGTTTCACCATTTGCGTGCTGCTTCTAGCTAACTGTTTCTTTTTAGTATCTATAGGCTAACACATCTGGTCAATTTCAGCTTGTATCTTATAAGCAATTTTTTATCATATTTGCCGCTGTGCCCATCCAACAGCGCATGTCAGCAGTGCCTCCCGTCCTAGCTCTTCTGCGCAGATAGATAAAAAGCCTAAGTTTCCTACCCTTTCTGCGAGTGCCGGCGATTGCACGATAAGGATAGGTTTATCCTGCCCAGACACTACTTGATTGGACATTGTTTGATTGGACAACATTTTATGGTGCGCCAGCATTTCAGCAAAGAGCGTAATGGTGCGCGCTGACATAGCGATTGCAGCAACGGGACGGCCAGTGGCCAGCGCATCTAAAAGCTGCTGGCATTCTGGGGCACGTGCAACGCTTTGATAGATGATCACGCGCTCTGCGCGATGGCCAAGCTTGTTAAGCTCTTTTTCCATATCAAAGGCGATATCTGCCCCTGAAAGCCATAGAAAACTAGCCTTTTTATCAGCTATGCTAGCGGCAATTACCTCTAGCAGGTGTGCAGCATCTGCCGTGCCAGCTTTAACTTTCATAAACCCGGCCCGCCTTAGTATTTCTGCACTTCCAGCACCCACACACCAAATCCGTCTTTGCGGGAACGCCGCACTATCATGATAAGCTGCCAGCATTCTAGCAGATTGTTTGCTGGTAATAAGTATTTCGGTATCCGGCATGTTGCTAAGAGCTTCAAGCGCTGTGTCCAGCGCCGCATCATCGCCCTTAATAGCCATCATAGGCAGAGGGCTCGCCTCGATACCTGCCTCTTTAAGGAAGGCAACGTCCTCCACGCAATCTGGTTCTGGGCGCAGGCTAAATATCAGCGGCTTTGACATGCTATGCCTCTTATTTTGTTCTAACTGCCAATAATGCCTCTATAACAGGTATATCTTTATACTAGTGATGCTGTTATTCAAGCCAACACTAGGCCAGAAAACCGCGCCCCCCACAGGCAGAAAGCAATTCTTCGGCTAGGCGGTACCCAAGCATATCTGCCTCTTCTTTTGGGGCGCGTGCTTCGGCACGAAAACACGCCTTGCCATCTAGAGACAGAACCGCCCCGCGCAAATGTAAATTCCCATCAGTTTCTAAGTCAGCCATAGCCGATATTGGCGTGCGGCAAGAACCATCCAGCCCTGCGAGCATGGCACGTTCAGCGCGTACGCATATCTGTGTCTGCACACAATTTAACTGCCCGATGAGGCTAGCAGCGGCCGTTGCACGTGCATCACCGCTCCGCACCTGAACCGCTAATGCACCTTGCGCAGCAGCAGCTGGCATCACCTCTTCATTCAGCAGGGTATACCCCTTATCTATGCCCAGCCGGCGCAAACCCGCAGCTGCCAGAATAATCGCATCAAACTCACCAGCCTCCAGACGTGCCAGCCGGCTATTCACATTTCCGCGCAACAGGCTAATGCGCAAATCGGGGCGGTAATAATGCAAACATGCTGAGCGGCGAACAGAAGCGGTGCCAATATGCGCGCCTTGCGGCAGCTCATCTAGATCAGCAAAAGGACCAACCAGCGCATCCCGCCTATCCTCGCGCGGGAGCACCGCCGCAATAGCGGTGCCATCAGCGATATGTGTTTCCATATCTTTCATGGAATGCACCGCTGCATCCGCTTTACCAGAAAGCAGCGCCGCTTCTAGGGTTTTAACAAAGACGCCCTTGCCACCAACATCTACCAGCGGTCGGTCTAACACCTCATCACCTTTGGTAGACAAACCTAAAATTTCGGTATTACACGGTGCAAGCAGGGACTGTACCACACGTGTCTGCACCATCGCTAACGCTGATTTGCGACTAGCCAGTACTAGTGGTGAGGGTTTAAAAATAGAAACCATTGCATTTGTCATGCGGCTTTACTTCTCACAATTAGGCCAATGCTGTAAAGCCTGAATTAAGGCAGCTGTTCCAGCCTTATTCTGCAACTTCGGCATATTCAGAAAGCGGTGGACAGGTACAAACCAAATTGCGATCGCCAAACACATTATCAACTCGTGCGACAGGCGGCCAATATTTATCCGTTATTGCCCCTTCATCTGGCCGGCCAGCTATTTGGCGCTCATAGGGGTGATCCCAAGTTTGTGCCATCAACATGGACGCGGTGTGCGGCGCATTCACTAGCGGGTTATCATCACTCGGCCACATACCTTTTTCAACTTGCCTGATTTCAGCACGAATAGATTTCATTGCTTGAATAAAACGGTCTAATTCGGCGCGACCTTCGCTTTCGGTTGGCTCTATCATCAGCGTGCCTGCAACCGGAAAGCTCATAGTTGGCGCATGGAAACCATAATCCATAAGCCGTTTAGCAATATCTTCTGCATCAATAGCTATAGCCTGTTTCAAGGGCCGGATATCCAAGATAACTTCATGCGCAACATAGCCGCCCTCACCAGCATATAATACCGAATAGTCTTCTGCTAATTGGTTGGCTATATAATTGGCATTAAGGATGGCCAGCTGACTAGCCTTGCGCAAACCATGCGTTCCCATCATCCGAATATAAGCATAAGAAATCGGCAAAATCAGGGGCGATCCAAACGGCGCCGCCGCTATTTGCCCTGTTTGTACCGAAGACCCATCACTAGCGCTTATATCCTTCAATTCAGGGGCTTGTCCATGATGTGGCAGGAACGGCGCTAAATGCGCACCAACCCCGATAGGCCCCATACCAGGTCCACCGCCGCCATGCGGAATACAAAAGGTTTTATGTAAATTCAGATGGCTTACATCCGCACCATAGCGACCTGGCTGTGCCAGACCCACCTGAGCATTTAGATTAGCGCCATCTAAATAAACCTGACCGCCAGCGTCATGCACCCAATTGCAAATAGTGGTGATATCTTTTTCAAACACGCCATGGGTAGATGGGTAGGTAACCATCATTGCAGCCAGATTTTCTTTATGCGTATCTATTTTTTCACGCAAATCAGCTAGGTCAATATTGCCATCCTCATCACAGGCTACAACCACCACTTGCATCCCTGCCATCTGGGCTGAGGCGGGGTTAGTACCATGGGCTGACTGAGCAATAAGGCAAATGGTACGGCTTGCCTGACCTTTGCTTTTCAAATAGCTTCGAATGGCCAGCAAGCCGGCATATTCGCCTTGCGCCCCTGAATTTGGCTGCATCGAGATAGCATCATAGCCTGTAATGGTGCAGAGCCAGTCTTTCAGCTCTTCTATCATGTTAATATAGCCTTGTGCCTGCTCTGCTGGGCAAAAGGGATGCATATCAGCAAATTCAGGCCAAGTAACCGGCATCATCTCGGCAGCTGCATTCAGCTTCATGGTACAAGAACCAAGTGGTATCATTGTCCGGTCAAGCGCAAGATCGCGGTCAGAAAGGCGCCGCAAATAGCGCATCATTTCTGTCTCCGAATGATGCAGATGAAACACTGGATGGGTCAGATAGTCAGACTGGCGCATCAGCGCATCAGGCAGGGTTTGCGCCTCTAGCTTTGCATCGATCTCGCTAAAATCAGCTTCTACTGCAAAGAGCTGCCAAAGGGCAGCAACGATGTCTGCATTACAGGTCTCATCAAATGACAGGCTGACCCCGCCTTGGGTGCGGCGCAAATTAAAGCCAGCATCCACCGCACGCGCACAAATCGCCTCCGCTTCATCTGTCTTCACAAGCACCGTATCAAAAAATCTGCCCCCCAATTCCATGCCCGCATCCGATAGGCCGGCAGCAAAAATAGAGGCTAAGCGATGCACGCGCGCAGCTATCTGATACAGACCCTTTGGCCCATGCCAGACCGCATACATTGACGCCATAATGGCCAGCAGAGCTTGTGCGGTACAAATGTTTGAGGTCGCTTTTTCACGCCGTATATGCTGCTCGCGCGTTTGCAGAGCTAACCGGTAAGCAGGCGCACCTTCTTTATCTATAGATACACCAATAATACGCCCAGGCAGCATCCGTTTATGCGCATCTGTCGTGGCCATAAAGGCCGCATGCGGGCCCCCATATCCCATCGGCACACCAAAGCGCTGGGCAGAGCCTATCGCCATATCCGCGCCAAGCTCCCCTGGCGGTACTAACAAGGCCAGACTAAGCAGATCGCAGGCCATTATTACAAAACCACCCGCCTTCTTCACCGCTTCTATAGGCGCAGTACAATCTGGGATTTGACCATCTGTTCCGGGATAGGCCAATAGCACGCCAAAACAGTCTTCGGCGATAAGATCGATTTGCGGGTTCCCAATTACAATCTGCCAGCCAAGCGGTTCAGCGCGAGTTTTCACCACCTCAATGACTTGTGCATGGCACTGGCTGTCTACAAAAAACATATCCCCTTTAATTTTAGAAACGCGGCGCGCTACCGCCATCGCTTCTGCAGCTGCGGTGGCCTCATCCAAAAGAGACGCATTTGCCATATCAAAGCCAGTTAGATCGCAAATCATCGTTTGAAAATTAAGCAAGGCTTCCAAACGGCCCTGACTAATCTCGGGCTGATAAGGGGTGTAGGCAGTATACCATGCTGGATTTTCCAAAATATTGCGTTGCAGAACTGGCGGGATAAGCGTGCCATAATAACCCTGACCAATCAGCGATTTCAGCAGTTTATTTTGCCCTGCAAATTCTTTCATAACCGCCAACAAGCTGGCCTCAGAAGCAGGTGAGCAAACCGCCATCTCTTCGGTCATTTGAATGCTTTTTGGCAAGATAGCCCTTGTCATCTGATCTAGAGAATCAAAACCAACAATCTCCAGCATTTCAGCTACATCGCTGTCAGATGGGCCGATATGGCGCTGAATAAAATCTTCCTCGCTTTGATACTCTAGCTCGCTATAACGCATTATTGCCCTCACTATCTTTGCTCTGTTTTGTCTTAGTTTTGTCTTAGCTTTAACTTAGCTCTGGCTCTGGCTTTGCCTTTGGCTTTAAATTTAACGCTGCCTCTAGCTAACCAATGCCAGATAGGCAGCTTCATCCATCAGCTTATCTAGCTGGCTCACATCATCCATCTTTACTTTCACAAACCAGCCTGCGCCCATTGGCTCTGTGTTAACTTGTGCAGGATCATCACCAAGCGTTTCATTAATCTCAACCACTTCGCCTGTTACTGGCGCATAAACCGAAGAGGCAGCTTTAAAGCTTTCAACGGTTGCCATCTCGCCTCCTGAGCTAACTTTGGTGCCAATTTCCGGCAATTCTACAAATACAATATCACCAAGCTCGCTTTGTGCATGGTCGGTAATGCCAATAGTTGCAATGTCCTCGTCAAGGCGAATCCATTCATGCTCTTGGGTAAATTTTTCCATCTTCTTGCTCCATAAGCTTGATAAATATTAGTCTGCTATTTTTTTCATTATTTTGCGCCATGCTTTTACGCACCCTGCCTTCAGCCACGATAAAACCGGTGCGGTACAAAGGGCATTTTGATACGCTTTAGCTCTAGCCTTTTGCCGCGCACGTCCGCAAATAAAGGGGTATCTGCAGCCGCCTTGACGGCAACCCGCAGCATAGCAATAGGCTGACCAACACAAGGTGAGGGCGCGCCAGAGGTTACAAGACCTACCTGATTGCCATCTGTTTCTGCGTCAAAAATCAACGCCCCACTTCGTGGCGGCACCCCTTTTGGAGCCAGAACCCCTATCCGGCACGTTGCCGCACCATCTTGCAATTCTGGCAAGGTGTATTCTGCGCCAACAAAGCCGCCTGCGCGCGCGCCGCCAATGCGCCTGATTTTAGGTATCGCCCATTGCAGGCTAGCCGCAGCCACGCTTATCGTTTCGTCCATATCCTGACCATAAAGGCATAGCCCGGCTTCCAGACGCAGGCTATCACGTGCGACAAGGCCCGCCATTTTAACCCGGCCATCACAGCAAAGTGCTGTAACAAATGCTTCTGCGACTGCTTCGGGTAAACTGATTTCAAACCCGTCCTCGCCGGTATAGCCTGATCTAGATAGCTGTATTTCTTGTCCTAAAAACTGGCTAGTTGCCACATCCATAAAGGCCATTTTTTCTGGTAGACGCAGATGCACTGCCACCACATCTGCAGCGGCCGGCCCTTGCACCGCGACAAGGGCGCGCTCACAACGGGAAATTTCAAAACCAGATAGATGGGTCTGTAACCAGTTTTCATCCTTTTCTGCGCAAGCCGCATTCACAACTAAACGCACATAATGCCCAGCATTAATCACCATCAGGTCATCAATAATCCCGCCACCTTCATTCAAAAACAGGCCATAACGTTGCTTATCTGCAGGCAAATCTATCAAATTGGCAGGAATAAGCCCTTCTAGAGCAGCTAAGATAGGCTCAGAGGTTCCAGATGAATGGGTGATATCTAGCTGCGCCATATGTGAGACATCAAACACAGCTGCCCCCTCGCGGCAGGCCATATGCTCTTTTAGCGCGCCATCCCCATAATTTAACGGCATCATATAGCCAGCAAAAGGTGCCATACGCGCCCCTTGCGCAATATGGTACGCATTAAGACAAGTTGTTTTCTCTTCGCTACCCAAGCGCAGTTTTTATACCCCTAATTTTTTATCGCATCAGCGTATCACGTGCCGATGCCTCCAATGCTAATCAACCACCGCAGTGTCGATCACTCCCCATGTTACAGTATTATAAAATTAAGCAAAGGAATCAACCTTGATTTCACCTAGTAAGATTAGGTCTCTCAGGTTTCTAAACCACGCTTTACCTCCCCCAATTTACCAATTATCGGTTATTGTCTATATAATCATCTAGAATAGCCAAAAGGTGCTATCCAAAAACATGAAAGCCCAATTTATGAACAGCACTGATAAGATTATTTCAGGTAAGATTATTTCAGGTAAGATTATTTTAGGCATTGAAAGCAGCTGTGATGAAACCGCTGCTGCATTGGTGCGCGCAGACCGTACTATCCTTGCTCATCAAATCGCTTCTTCAGCCGAAATTCATGCAAGCTATGGCGGTGTTGTGCCTGAAATTGCTGCCCGCCAGCACCTAGATATCATTGACAGGGTAGTAGAGAATGCCTTTGCTGAAGCTGGATTGACGCCAGCCGATATTGACGGGGTTGCGGCCACTGGCGGACCCGGGCTTATCGGCGGGGTGTTGGTTGGCACTATGACAGCCAAAGCGATGGCCCATACAAGAGACCTGCCTTTCTTTGCAGTTAACCACCTTGAGGGGCATGCCTTAACCGCCCGGCTGACCGATGGTCTAAGCTTTCCCTTTTTATTGCTTCTGGTTTCTGGTGGGCATACCCAATTATTGAGCGTTTATGGCGCAGGCCAGTATAAAAGGCTAGGCACTACCATGGATGATGCTGCAGGCGAAGCCTTTGACAAAGGCGCAGCTGTTTTGGGACTTGGTTATCCGGGCGGGCCAGCTATTCAGGCCGCAGCAAAAACAGGTAATAGCCGTGCCATTGCCCTGCCACGTCCCCGGAAAGGAGCCGCAGATTGTCATTTTTCTTTTTCAGGACTGAAAACAGCCTTAGCGCAAAAGTGGCAAAAAACTGATGATAAAAGCGCATCTGCCCAAGCTGATTTTGCCGCCAGCCTGCAAAGCGCCATTGCCGACTGCCTAATAGATAGAACTGCGCGCGCAATGGAAGTATTTGCACATGAGACAGGTCAGCGCCAACTTGTTATTGCTGGCGGTGTGGCCGCGAATATTGAAATTGGTAGCCGGTTGCGCGCGCTAGCTAGCGAGCTGTCCTTTACCCTTACGATACCCCCTGCTGCCCTTTGCACCGATAATGCAGCCATGATCGCATGGGTTGGCCATGAATATTTAGCGCAAGGCAAAAGTGATTCGCTGGATTTTGCCCCGCGGCCACGCTGGCCTTTGGATAGTGCAGCATCCCCCCCACCGGGACGCGGCGTACGGCGCTAAATAATTTCTGGTCATCCCCTAAGCGCCCATTATAATCAGCAACATGAATAATAGTAAAAACACCGTAATTATTGGCGGCGGCGCTTGGGGCGCAGCAATAGCCCATCAATTGCGCCTTGGTACGGCGCATAACAGCACGCTATTAGTGCGCGCTTCCACTACGACGAGTGCCCTAGAAAAAGGGCATATACGCCAACATCCAGAAATTTCTGGGCTGGCTGGCTTTAATGCAACAACCGACCCTGCCTGTTTGAAAGAGGCGGAATTTGTGTATTTGGTTGTACCTGTTGCCGCCCATGCAGAGATGCTAGAGCTGATAAAAACGCATACAAAGCAAGATTGCGCGGTTGTTCTTTGCGCAAAAGGGTTGATGCCGGACAGCGAAAAGGGCGGCGTCTTTTTACATGAATATGCCGCAAAACATCTTAGCCGCAGACCAATAGCCCTTTTTACCGGCCCTTCTTTTGCAGATGAAGTGCTCAAGGGTCTGCCAACCGCTTTGCTGGCAGCGAGTAAACAAACAGAGCTATCTGCACTTTTAGCCGCGCAATTCAAAAATAGTCAGCTTCGCGTTTATCAAGGAAATGATGTGATAGGGGCGGCACTTGGTGGGACGGTAAAAAATGTTATTGCAATTGCCGCTGGTATTTGTACTGGCCAGCAACTAGGCGATAATGCGCGCGCCGGGCTTATCACAAGGGGCCTAGCCGAAACAATGCGGCTGGCAGATAAGCTAGGCGCACAGCGCGCAACCATGTATGGACTGGCAGGTATTGGCGATCTGATCCTATCTTGTAGCAACAACCATTCTCGCAATATGGCCTTTGGAATGGCCCTTGGTAGCGGTGTTGATGCGCCTGCAAAGCTGGCTGAAGGGCGGCATTCTGCTGCCCATCTTTGCGCTAGAGCCCGCTTTGAGGGCATTGAAATGCCCGTATGTGAGGCTGTTGATAAAATCGTTAATCAAGAAGCAGATATTGAAACAACCATTGCCAGCCTATTGTCACGGCAGGCGGGAAATGAATAAGCTAGCACCTAACCCCTTTCATTTGGCATTCAAACCTAACGGAGCAAACAGATATGGCATTTTGGCTATTTAAATCAGAACCAAATACGTGGTCATGGCAAGACCAGCTAGATAAAGGGGATATTGGCGAGGGATGGGATGGCGTGCGTAACCATCAAGCTGGCAATAATATGAAAGCCATGCAAATTGGCGATTTAGGATTTTTCTATCATTCTGTTTCTGAGAAACAAATTGTTGGTATTGTTGATGTAACTGAGCTTTGGCACCTTGATCCCACAGATCTGCAAGGGCGCTTTGGCATGGTAACGGTGCGGGCCATAAAATCCATGACTAAACCTGTCAGCCTAGCTGAAATTAAGGCAGAACCGCGCCTATCCGAGCTAGCGTTGGTAAAGCAATCACGCCTATCGGTTGTACCAGTAGGAGAGGCGGAATGGAACCTGATTATGGAGATGGGGCAAACCAGCTTATAGCCTTAGGCGTTATCACCGCGCCGTTCTTTGAAAATAAGAAATAGGTTACGCAGATAGATAAATAGACCCAGGCCCTGACCACAAATAATAACTGGATCCTGACGCCAAAGCGCATATAAAAACAGCACCAGCCCGCCGCCAATAGAAAAATACCAAAAAGCGAGCGGGATAACAGACCTTCCTTCCCCTTCTGATTTCAGCCACTGGATGATAAAGCGCATCGCAAACAGCCCTTGCCCAGCAAAACCAATAATCAACATAAGCTGTTCTGGCTTGGTTGCCAGAGAATCGGGCAAAAATGGGAACAGGCTGGTCAGAAGATAGCCAATAAACAACGCCCCACTAGCAATCATGCCTGAGATGGTTTCTAACATTTATCTCATCTTCCTGTTTTGGCTGTTGTTTTGGACGTCTTTGCTGGTTTAGGCGCTTTGGCTTTATCCTCAACGACCATCCCGGTTTTTGGCATACGCCTAAGTAGCCAAATAACCCCGAGCATATCTGATATACCAACCAGCAACCTGTCCAGAATACCATATTTTGACTGGCCACGTTCGCGCATCCTATGACCAACAGGTACAGCCAAAACACAGCCCCCCTCACGCCGGATCAAGGCTGGCATAAATCGATGCATATGATTGAAAAACGGAAGTTTAAGAAAGATTTCCCTATCTACTACTTTTAACCCGCACCCACTATCAGGATGGTCATCTTTTAGAAGGTGGCGCCTCAGCCAGCGCGCGATCGCTGATGCCTGCCGGCGAATAGCGGTGTCTTTGCGGGTTACCCGAACCCCGCCAGCCATACCCATTTCAGGACGTGCGGCAAGCAATGCGGCTTCTAAGGCTGGCAAATCAGCTGGAATATTCTGGCCATCACCATCTAGTACGGCAATGAGCGGCGCACGTGATGCTAGCAAGGCAGTGCGCACAGCAGCCGATTGACCAGAGCGATTTTCGTGATGCAGTACACGTAATTGCGGCACCTGTTTCTGCGCTAAGAGCAAATCATCTTTTGTGCCATCATTACTGGCATCATTTACATAGATGATCTCGAACTTTCGGCCGTTAAAAGTCGCTACAATTTCATCAACAAGGGGACGGATATTTCCCTGCTCATTCATTACGGGAACCAGCACAGAGATTTCAGGTGTCCGAGATGTGATACGAGCCATTTAACGTTAGCACCTGCTTGGTTTTTTAAAGGCAGATTTTGCCAGTTCAAATTTCATGTCTACCCTATAGACTGTGAGCTTAGCCAGTGTCAATCAGCCGCCGTTTGCACGGGCACGGTGTTGATAGAAAAACAGCTGAATATCCCGCCCCTTGGAGATGTTTGTTCCCTGAAGCGTATCGCTAACGGCCAATTGCTGGTTGAGCTGCTCTGAAAGCTGGATAAATGCCTCACGGTGGCGCCCTTCAATAACCGCCAAACCATCTGGGGCTTCAGCCATAAAAACTGCCGCCTGTTTGACATCCAAAAGCAAGATATCCTGACCCAAATGAAACACAGCTGATGGTTCATGATAGCCTACCAGCGCAATAGCTGCTGGCCTATCTGGCAAGCTAGCAATATGGTTTTTCAGACGATGCGCAATATGGATTTGCGATAAGCTAGCAAACAGACCAGCGATAAGCAGAATATGCACTGCCAAGCCTGCCCCGCAAATGGCCAACAAATCACTAAGGTTCTGGCCGCGATACCAGTGCCATAACCGCCACAATACAAACCCAACTAGAAGCCCAATAAGAGCCGCAAAAACAAAAGCCCACCCCCCTGTCTTGCCGCCATAACTAATCGCTAGCCAGAAACAGACCCCAGCAAGCCCCACGCCCCAAATTGCAGCAAGGCCATACCCTGCCAGAACAACATAGCGCTGAAACCGGCTAGCAGGGGGGAGCGGGCTAAGCAAGGTAGCTGCGATAAGCATAGCCAAAGCCGGTAAAACGGGCAGAACATAATGCGGGAGTTTGGTGGGAACCAGCTCTATCGCCAACCAATAACCCGCAAGCCATGCAATACAAAATCGGCTAGCAGGGTGTTGTAATATCTCGCGCCCCAGCCGAAATGTGAAGCCAGCAAACGCAATGCCCGGCCAGAACAACAGGCCAAGCAAGCCAAAATAGGTGCCAAAAGGCGCACCATGCGATTCCTGTCCTGAACGCACTTTGGATAAGAAATCACCGCGAATAGCAATGTCCAAAAATGCACCCTCTGTTTGGTAGGATACCGCAATCATCCAAGGCAGGGTGATTGCCGCCAAAATCAAAATTCCGCGAAAAAACGCCAAATAGGCCAGCCACCTTATCTGGCGATCTATCGCCACCAGCGTCAAAATCGTAGTTAGGGCAATAAGCGGAGCAATCGGGCCTTTAACCAAAATACCAATCCCCATAAAAACCCAGAAAGCAATAAATAGCTGTCCGGTGGGAGGTGGCTCTTTTGTATGAAAGCGCTGATAAAGCCGCCAGAGATAAAATTGCTGACATAAAATCGCCGCAAGCAATACTGCATCTGTCTTGGCAAGGTGGGCTTCGCCTATCATCACGGGCGTAGCAGCAAGCAACAGCACCGATATGGTTGGCAGAAGCGGGATTGCAGGCCACAAGCTAGCAGCAAATCGGTGGGTTAGAAAAAGCGCCGCCAACACAGCTAGCACCGAAGGCAGGCGGTAGCTGGCAATATCAAAATGGCCAAAAATCGCTGCTGAGGCAGATTGCAGCCAATAGATAGCTATTGGTTTTTTTGCGCGCAACTCATCCATAAAATAGGGGGTAATTAAATCTCCGCTAAGCACCATTTGCTTGCTTGCCTGTGCAAAACGAGCTTCATCACGGTCGATCACTTCAAGGCTTTGATGCCCAATAAGTACAGCGACAAAAATCACCGCCAGCAGCCCTAAGAAAAAGCCACGATGCCCGGCCATTTTGCTAATGATGCGCTGCCAGTCTCTCGAAGATAAATTTGTGGATAAGCTCATCTTTGCCAATCGCCGTTTTAGCCGGTTTCTGGTTAAACAGGCTTTAGGAAAAACTTGGTCATAAAACCCAATTGCTTTTCGTGTTTTATAACGCGCACCATAAATTGTCTAACCCTATCGGAAATCCCCTAGCTTCGCCAGTCAAGAGATACAGCGTGCCGCCAAAAAAACTGAATATGCCTCATTTGAAATTAATTGAGCAGATTAGTATTTTGAAAAGTCTGTGAAATAGAGGTACAAGCGCACATGAAAAAAGCGCAAAAAACACAGCCCAAGCTAGCGATAGAAACAGAACCTCTTAGAGGCCCTGAGACCAGCTATCGCCATATCTGGGCACTATCTTGGCCCGTGATGCTTTCCACCATGTCTGTGCCAATGGTAGGGGCAGTTGATGTGGCAATGATGGGGCATCTGCCAAGCCCAGCCTATGTTGGCGGAGTCGCGCTTGGCGGCCTTATTTATGGCGTGATTGTTCTTGCCTTTAGCTTTTTGCGGATGGGCACAACCGGGCTTACCTCACGCGCGGCTGGTGCAGGTCATAAAGAGGAGATAAGCCGCATCTTTATGCGCAGTCAGCTTATCGCTCTTATTGGCAGTATTTTGCTTATTTTGTTGCACCCGTTTATTTTAATGCTGGCATTGAGATGGATTGAAACCTCACCAGCGGCAGCTGGCCATATGGATACATATTTCAGCGTCCGAATTTGGGGACTGCCTGCAACATTAGGAAATGCAGTGATGATAGGCTGGTTATTTGGCCAGCAAGCTATGCGGCTATGTATGACCCAACTTATTTTTATCAATGCCCTGAATATCGCTTTAAATTTCTTGTTCGTGCTGGGGCTGGGGCTAGATGTTGACGGGGTTGCGGCTGCATCTGCTGCTTCAGAATGGGCAGGCTTTATCCTGATGATAGCGATTGTGCGTGCCCAGCCAAAGCGCTTCCCCCTCAACCTATCCAGCTTAGATGCCAGCATTTTATTTGCCCGCGATAAATGGCTAGCAATGCTAAAGATTGCCCGTGATTTAAGCGCACGCACACTGTTATTATGGGCAGTTGAGGCTCTGCTCTTATCCCAAGCGGCCAGTAGTGGGGATATATCACTTGCCGCTATCCAGATAGTGCTGGTTATATTTGGCTTTATCGCCTTTGGATTAGATGGATTTGCACATGCAACCGAAGCACTGGCCGGCACAGCCATCGGGGCAGGCAGCCGTACCAAGCTTTTATTAATCATTAAACGTACCACCGTTTTAGCGGCGGCGGCGGCAGGTATTATGTCAGCATGCTTATACCTCTTAGAAGGGCTGATAATTCCGGTGATGACCAACCAGCCAACTTTGCAGGCCGCCATAGCTGATCTATGGTTCTGGTGCGTGCTTATCCCGCCTTTCTCTTTTCTAGCGTTTCAGATGGACGGCGTTTATGTCGGCGCGGCGGCCAGTCATTATATGCGCAATGGTATGCTTGTATCCTTTGCACTATTTGCCGGGTTGGTGTTTTTCTTTGCATCGGCGGGGCTTGACGCGCTGATGTTCGCCTTTATTGTTTATCTTTTGGCCAGAGGGATTTATCTAGCGCTATATCTAGGCCATATGTTTGACCGATATGTTGGCGCGCCAATAAAATAATTTACCAGTAGCGTAATTTTAAAGCCATGGAGTGAGGATGTCAGTCACAAAAACGCAGACCGGAATCGTAGAGCCAGCCAAAGACACCCGCCCACTTTATATTGTCTGTCAGAAAAATTTTAATGTGTGGCTAGATAGCCTAACCGAAGCACAGCAAAACTGGGTTCGCGAAACAGCTATGCCCGCCAAAGCGGGTACATGTATCACCTTGCCAAATATAGATGGCCATATTGGTGGTGCCGCGTTACTCACAGATAAAAACCTTATCTGGGAGAGTGCTGGTGCGGCCAGCCGCCTACCTTCAGGTAGCTGGGCACCTGAACTGACATTTTCTAAGGCGGCTAGTCTCGGCGATATTCAGCTTGGCTGGGGGCTGGCACAATATCACTTTGCCCCGCACAGACCAGACAAAGACCCCGACAATAAAGCACAGCTCGCACTTGCTAAAAGGGATCAGGATAGAGGTGTTGAAGCACAGGTCAGGGGTATACATATCGCCCGTGAAATGATTAATCAGCCAGCGAACAAAATGACCCCGCAAGGCATTGAGGCCGCAGCGAAAGAAATTGCCCAAACCTATTCAGCAAAAGTGAAGGTAACGAAGGGCAAGGTGTTGGAAAGCTATGCACCAGCCTTGCATATCGTAGGGCGCGCAGCTGAAATCCCGCCCCGCCTTATTGATATGAGCTGGGGTGATGAAGGGCCTTTAATTACGCTTGTTGGCAAAGGAATTAGCTTTGATTCAGGTGGGCTAGATATCAAACCATCACGCGCAATGGAGCTTATGAAAAAGGATATGGGCGGGGCAGCACATGTGCTGGGCCTGGCCGCTGCGCTGATGGAAGCCGGGATAAAGATACGCTTGCGGGTGCTGGTCGCTGCGGCCGAAAACGCAATATCCGAACGTGCTATGCGTCCACTAGATGTTATTGAAACAGCCGCTGGTATTGCTGTGGAGGTAGGCAATACAGATGCAGAAGGCCGGCTTGTACTCGCTGATGCACTGCATTATGCCTTCAATGATAAAGACCATCCTGCCCCGGATTTTGTAGTGGATTTTGCGACGCTTACAGGCGCGGCGCGGGTTGCTCTAGGCACCGAATGTCCAGCTCTGTTTTGCAACCAAGATGACACAGCCCAGCAATTAATGCAGCTTGGCACCAAGCTAGATGACCCGCTCTGGCAATTGCCGCTGTTTGAAGCGTATGAGCGGTTTTTAGATGCTGGGCAAGCTGGCTTATCCAGCACTGGCCATTCTGGCTATGGCGGCGCGATTACAGCGGCGTTATTCCTGCGCCGCTTTGTTGGCAAGAAGGCGGATTGGGCACATATTGATGTAATGGCTTGGAACCTATCCAGCCGCCCTGGAAGGCCAAAAGGCGGAGAGGCTATGGGCCTGCGCGCGCTATTTGCCTTCATTGAGGCACGTGCAAAGAAATAAATTAAACTTATTTTGGCTTAATATCCGCGGCTTTTATCCACCAAATTGGATAAGGGGGCGCCAGTTGCAGCCGCGCTTATAGCGGCAGCGACTTGGTCAGCGGCGGTATCTGGATTGGTTTGGGCAGCCACATGCGGCCAGATGGTAATAGCTGGCTCTTGCCAAAAAGGATGCTGCGGCGGTAACGGCTCTTCTGCAAACACATCCAAACACGCGCCATCTAGATGCCCTGCGCGGATAGCGGTCAGCAAATCTGCCTCTACCACCTGTTTACCGCGTCCGCCATTAATGAAGTAAGCCCCCTTTTTCATATGCGCAAACGCAGCTGCATCAAACAGATCTGTGGTTGAGGGCGTTAGCGGCAAAATACAGATATGTATCTCACAGCTAGCAAGCAGTGCATCAAACCTAGCCTTGCCATGTGCAGACTTTATAGGTTCTGGAAAGTGCCGTGCACTGCGGGACCAGCCAGATACATCAAACCCTAGCGCTGCTAGCCTTTGTGCAATCACAAGCCCTATAGCCCCCATGCCATATACTGCGATAGGTAGATTTTTTGTCTGGCGCTGGTCGCGCGCTTCAAATCGCTTTTGCTGTGCATTCTCGCGGTAGTACCGGCCATCTCGCAAGTAATCCAGAACGTTCAAGATGACCCACTGGCTGAGCGCATGCGACATATCCGGGTCTACCAGCCGCACAATAGAAGGGCCATCAGGCACGCTTTTATCTGCCATGAGGTGATCTACCCCTTGGCCAAGCGAGACGATAAGTTTTAAGTCTTTAAGTTGAGCTAGCCGGCCTTGCGGGGGATACCATACAAGCGCATATTCACACGCTAATGCTGCACTGTCTTCAAGAGGCACAAGCTGGCATGGGCCTAATCTTTTGGTCAGGCAATCCTGCCACCAGCGGCGCTTATCATCACGGCCACTATTATCAAAATACGCAATTTTTACGTCTCTAGCGGCATTCATCAGCGCGCTACCTGCTGGATTTCAGAGAGAGCTAAGGCATGCAACGTCTTATTCGCTGCGGCCAGAATAGAGCCATCACTGTCAAGACGTATGGGCATGCCCTGCCAATCAGTGACAAGCGCGCCTGCTGCTTCCATTACAGGCACCAGCGCCATGATATCATGCGGGGCAAGCTGATGTTCAACAACCAAATCCATATGCCCAGCCGCCAGAAGCGCGTAATTATAACAATCCCCGCCATAATGCGGTGATAGGCATTGCGCACTGAGATGTTGAAAAATCTTCCAGCCCTTACTGGTAAAGGCATCTGGACTTGTAGTCGCAATATGTGCCGCGCCAAGATCAGCTGTCTGGCGCGTTTTTAACGCCTCCTCATGCCCATCTTTGCGCAGATAAGCCGCCCCTCCTCTGGTTAAATAACATTCATCTAGTTCTGGCATATCAATCATCGCGCAAATAGCCGCCCCATCATGCACAAGCGCCACTAGCGTTCCAAATAAGGGCTTGCCTGTAATAAAGGCTCTGGTGCCATCTATGGGGTCAATGACCCAGCAATAAGGCTTATCAGCTAAACCGCCTTCTTCCTCGCCAATAATAGCATGGTCTGGAAAATGCGTATCTATAGTGTGGCGTAAAATGGCCTCTACCGATTTATCAGCGATAGTAACCGGACTGTCATCTGCTTTTTGCAGGACATCTGCACCTTGACGGAAATATTTTGTAATAAGAGGCCGAGAAACCTCCGGCAGTGTCGCCAGTAATTTCTCCGCCTCTATTAGGGTGTTTGATGCTGCGCTCATTGCGCCTGCGCGCTAGTCTCAGCTGCTATATCCGCATCAGATGGCAGTGCAATAGGCGCATCTGCCTGAGAGCGCAAATAAGCAATAAGATTGGCTCTGTCTTCCGGCTTTTTTAAGCCCGCAAAATTCATCTTTGTGCCAGCTACATATGCCTTTGGCTTATACAAAAATGCATTCAGTGCCTGATAGTCCCAGCCACCTTCCATTTCTGTTAGGGCGGCAGAATAGCTAAAGCCGTCCACAGCCGCTTTATCGGCATTCACAATATTCCACAAGCCCGGGCCAACCTTATTTTTGCCGCCCTTATCAAAGACGTGACAAGCGGTGCATTTCTTGGCTGTTTTGATGCCTGCTTCTACATCTGCTGACGCTAGAAGTGCCAGAATAGGTTCAGGCCCTTTAGCAGCAGCTGGTGCTGCGGTTGTTGTGCTTGCTACCTGCACCTCAATTGGATAGGCGTTTTGCGCAAGCTTCTGGTGTGGCACCAGAACTTCTGAGAGTTTATAGCCTGCCATCGCCAACAATGCTGCCAGCAAGAATCCAGCCGCAACTTTGTTAAATTTGAGATCGTCCATTCTTTGAATATCCCCACCGTTTATAATAAATTTTGCGTTGTTATTCCCATGAACGCAAAATCGGTCTGATAGAAACGGGCATGCCGCTTATATGCTCATTTGTGATAGCGTAATTTTTCGTTGCTCTCAAGCCCTGCAGAACACCTAAACACAGCTTTTCCTTTGCTTGATCGCTCAAATTGTGAAAAAACCAAAATTATGCGGATAAAAAACGAAAATATACTGACCCTGATACCGGCCCGGATGCAGGCCACACGCCTTCCCGGCAAGCCGATGCTAGAGATAGCCGGCAAGCCAATGATCTGGCATGTCTGGAAACAGGCAATACGCGCCGAGCTTGGCCCTGTTTGTGTGGCAACCGATAGCGCTGATATCGCCGCTTGCATAGAAGATAGCGGCGGGCAGGCCATTTTAACAGACCCTGCCCTTCCCTCTGGCTCAGACAGAATTTATCAGGCCTTGCAGCGGTCAGATAAATTTGCTGACACAGAAATGGTGATTAACCTGCAAGGGGATTTGCCAGAGCTAGACCCAGCCCTGCTATATAAGCTGGCTGAACTCTTGGCTGAGGATAGATGGGATTTAACGACCCTTGTTGCCCCGATGAGTGATGCCGAAGCACAGAAGCCGCAAATTGTAAAAGCTGTGGTCAGTTTTCCAGAAGGGCCAGAAAAAACTGGACGCGCTTTATATTTCAGCCGTGCAAAGGTGCCGGATGGAAATGCTGATTTCTATCATCATATCGGCCTTTATGGGTGGCGCGTTTCGGCTTTGGAAAAATTTGTCTCCCTACCACCTTCACCTCTGGAGCAATCTGAAAAACTAGAACAGCTTCGGGCGCTAGAGGCAGGGATGTCTGTTGGTGTTGGCGTGGTTGATGATGCGCCTGGCGGGGTAGATACACCAGAAGATTTGGACGCCGTAAGGGAGCGTTGGCCGCAAAGCTTATGAAACAAGATATAGCCCGCCCCTGTCCTGCAGGGCTATACATTATTTGCAATACGGTTCTATTTCAGGCAAAAAAGAGCCGGAAAAATAACCTGCAACGCGCAAGAATTTGATTTGGAAATAGAGAGATAACCATCATGGCTATGGATAAAAAAATAGCTTTCCAAGGTGTACCAGGCGCTTATTCACATCTGGCCTGTAGTTCTGTAATGCCAAAAGCGCAAACACTGGCATCTAGCAGCTTTTCTGAAATGGTTTTAAGCGTGCAAAGGGGAGAGGCTGATTTTGCTATGGTGCCAGTGGAAAATTCCACTGCTGGGCGGGTTGCTGATATTCATCACATTCTGCCAGAATCAGGCTTATTCATCATTGGGGAACATTACCAGCCCGTTCATCATAAGCTGCTGGCCATAAGAGGCGCACAACTTAACGATATCACCGAAGTGCATAGCCATGAGCAAGGTCTGGCACAATGCCGTAAATCACTGGAAAAATTAGGCATAAAGCCTGTTATCCATGCCGACACAGCTGGGGCAGCCAAAGATATTGCCCTGCTAGGCGATAAAAATGTGGGCGCCATTGCCTCTTCTCTGGCAGCAGATATTTACGATCTGGATATTCTAGAGGCTAATATTCTGGACAGCAATTCCAACACAACCCGCTTTTTGGTGATGGCGCGTGAGGAAGATATTCCAGCAGACCCTAATTTGCCTGCAATTACAACGCTGATTTTTGAAGTACGATCAGTGCCTGCTGTGCTTTATAAAGCGCTGGGCGGTTTTGCCACGAACGGTATAAATCTGACCAAGCTTGAATCCTATATGAAAGGCGGGTCTATGCAGGCAGCGCAATTCTATATTGATTGTGAAGGGCATATAAATACAACAGCGATGGCGCGCGCACTCGAAGAGTTGAGATTTTATTGCAAGGATGGCGGCGTGCAGATTTTAGGCACCTATCCTGCCAGCCCAGCGCGCTATGCAAAAGCATAGAAAAGCCCAGCATAATACCTCCAATCTAGCTGAAAAAACTTGTCTCTCTTTTTAAGATAGCGCATACTCCGCGCCGGAAGGCTGGGTGGACGCTTATCTGCGCTTACCCTGGCGAGATCCGAAAGGAAGCAGCCAAAGCATAGTTTGAACGGGTCATCCAGTCTTTCATTTTTCTCCGCTGAAACCATCTCAGATACACCGCTCTGCCAAAAACAGTTTTTTGGCGATAGGGACTATTATGATTCTAGCGGGTATGATTCTAGCGGGTATAATTCCAGCAAGTATAATTCTAGCCGGTATAATTATAGCTGGTATAATTATAGCGGGGGCTGTCATAATTCTGGTCATAGCCGGCACAAAATGCTAGTTTCAAACCCATGAGTGACAATCAGATAACAGCCTATCGCGTGCTGGCGCGAAAATACCGCCCCGATAGTTTTGAGACGCTAATCGGTCAGGATGCGCTGGTGCGAACCCTGAGCAATGCGCTGGAGCTTGGCCGACTTGCGCATGCTTTTGTGCTGACGGGGGTGCGCGGCATTGGCAAGACGTCTACAGCACGTATTCTAGCAAGAGGGCTAAATTGTGAAGGCGCAGATGGCACAGGCGAGCCAACCTTAAACCCATGCGGGGTTTGCCGGCATTGCCGTGATATTGCCGATAGCCGTCATATTGATGTTCTGGAAATGGATGCTGCCAGTAATACTGGCGTCGATGATGTGCGTGAAATTATTGACGGTGCAAATTACCGCCCCGTTTCTGCGCGCTTTAAGATATATATCATTGATGAGGTGCATATGCTCTCGCGCAATGCGTTTAACGCGTTGCTAAAAACGCTAGAAGAGCCACCTGACAATGTGAAATTTATTTTTGCGACCACAGAAATTCGTAAAGTGCCAGTTACCATTCTCTCGCGGTGCCAGCGCTTCGACTTGCGCCGTGTCCCCAATGAAATGATGACCACACATCTTGCAAATATTGCAAAAGCCGAAGGTATTAGCGTTGAAGCAGGTGCGCTTACCCAAATTTCCAGAGCGTCGGAAGGCTCTGTACGTGATGCGCTATCGCTACTAGATCAAGCCGCCGCAATGGGTGCAGACAAGATAGATGAAGCGGCTATTATTACGATGCTAGGCCAGGCTGAAACGGGCCAAGTCATTGCTATATTGGAAGCATGTTTTGCGGGCCAAACAGCAGAGGCAGTTAATTTGTTCCTTTCGGCAGATGCAGGCGGCGCAGAGGCTGAAACGATACTCGCAGATATGCTTGACCTGCTGCATCAGGCCAGCCTGATAGCCGCTGGGGCAAGCCCTAGTGATTTGCCAGAAGACCAGCTAAGCCAGCTTCGCGTTATTGCTGATATGGGAATTGCCAAGCTAGGCAGAGCGTGGCAAGTGATGCTAAATGGCCACCGTGAGCTAAAAGATGCACCTAGCCCCAAGGCAGCTGCACAAATGGTTCTGATAAGGCTTGCCCATCTAGCCCCTATGCCGACCCCAGCAGATATCATCAAAACGCTGCAAGAGGATAAAACGCCCGCTAGCCCTGCTGGATCGCCATCACCGCAGGCATGGCAGCCGCAATCAACATCTCCGCAGGCATCATCATCTTCAACACAGGCATCGCAGCCGCAATCAACATCTCCGCAGGCAACATCTCCGCAGGCAACATCTCCGCAGGCAACATCTCCGCAGGCATCTTCAACCCTGCCAGCAGACGCGGCAAGCTCCACAGAAAATACTGAACAGCTAGTGGCAGCTACGCCGCCTGCCCCTAGCGCAAATATAGCGGCTGAAAGTACGGCGCCATCCTTTGCTAGCCTGCGCGATATTGCTGATTATTTCGAAGCACAGAACGAGAAGATACTTAACGCACGTATCAAGCGACATTTACGTGTTGTCAGTTTTGGCCAACATAAGCTTGAAGTGGTGGTGACCGGCGACAATGCTGAAGATCTACCCCAGCAATTAGCCAAGTCTTTGTCCGCAGCAACCGGAGCGCCATGGTTGGTTTCAGTCAGTGAAACAGGGGGCGGACAAACCCTTGCCGAAGAAGATGTAAAAACGCAAAATAAAGAAAGGAACGCGGCAGCAGAGCTACCTTTGGTAGCAAGCGTTCTAGAGGTCTTTGAAGGGGCAAAGATTACCGCAATAAGACAAAATGGTGAAGGCGAGGATGCGCCACAAGCCCCGGAAAATATAGAGGCAGCCAGAGAAACATCTAACTAGGTAAGGTGGATAAAATGCGCAATATTGGCGGCATGATGAAACGCGTTCAAGAAATGCAGGAAAAGATGCAGGAAATGACAGCTGAGATGGAAGCCAGCCGTTTTGATTGTTCGGTTGGCGGCGGTGTCGTCATAGCCGTGGTATCTGGAAAGGGGGAGCTTGTAGATCTTGCGATTAGCCCAGCAGCGCTAGACCCAGATGATACTGAAACCTTATCTGATCTGATAAAATTAGCCGTAAATAATGCCAGAGCAGAGGCTGAGGCAAAGAAGGCTGAAGCGTTAAAAGAACTTACTGGTGGGTTGCCGCTACCCCCCGGCATGTCACTGCCCTTTTAGCTATTAAAATAACACCCCTCTAATTATAAAGGCTTTGACGTAGAATAGATGCCAGAGACCCCTCTTGATCAGCTCATAAAGCGGTTATCCCGCCTACCAGGTCTTGGCCCGCGCTCAGCCCAGCGAACGGCTTTGTTTTTACTCAAGAACAGAGACCAAATGATGTTGCCACTTGCCGAAGAAATGAACCATGTTGCCCGCCATGTCCGCACCTGTGTGGAGTGCGGCAATTTAGATATGCAAGATAAATGCAGTATCTGCCTTGATGGGCGACGCGACCATAGCCGGCTTTGTGTAGTGGAGGATGTGTCTGATTTATGGGCTATAGAGCGGGCAGGGATTTTTTCTGGCCTTTATCATGTGCTTGGCGGCACCTTAAGCGCACTCGATGGGCGCGGCCCAGCAGAACTTGGTATTGACCGCCTAGTTGCGCGCGCACATGCCTTGCAAACATCACAAGATAGCCAGCCAGAAGTTATCCTTGCCACCTCAGCAACAGTAGATGGCCAAACTACCGCACATTATATTGCCGAACGGCTGGAAATAGCAGGCTTGAAAATAACCAGACTTGCACATGGGGTGCCCGTGGGCGGGGAGCTAAATTATCTAGATGATGGCACACTTGCCCAAGCGATGAAGGCACGCACAAGCCTCTAGCCCCTCACTCTATTTCCGAAGATTTTTCATTCGCCGCAGACAGCAAATCTTGCGGGGCAGCAACCACTGGTTTCACCTCTGCAGTCTCAACGTCATAATCCTCAATACGCCGGCCACGATTACTGATTTTGCCTGTGGAGGTTTTAATTTCCTGAACATCTCTTTGGGCTAGCTCGAAATGCTTGCCAAGGTTATCCACCCGCTTATCTAGACGGGTTACATCACCAACCAGCATGCCGATTTCTTTCTGAATAAGGGCGGTTTGCTCGCGCATTCGTGCATCTTTTAAAATAGCGCGCACTGTGTTCAAGGTTGCCATCATCGTGGTTGGCGAAACTATCCAGACCCGAGCATCATAAGATTTTTCGACCACATCCAGCATATTTGCGTGCAATTCGGCATAAACCGCTTCTGAGGGCAAAAACATACAAGCCGATTCGGCTGTTTCACCAGCGATAATGTAACGCTCCTGAATATCTTTAACATGTTTTAAAACATCCATACCTAGCTGTTTGCGAGCAGCCTTTCGTGCCCCCTCATCATCTGCATTTTGCATCCGGTGCCATGCTTCTAGCGGAAATTTTGCATCAATGATGATATCCCCTGGCGGGTTAGGCAATTTCAACAAGCAATCTGCACGCCGCCCATTAGATAGCTGTGCCTGAAATTCATAGGCGTTAGGCGGCAATACATTACGTACCAGATTTTCAAGCTGAACCTCACCAAACGCCCCTCTGTCGGTTTTGTTGGCTAGAATGTTGTGAAGCTGGGTAACCTGCCCTGTGAGCTCGCCAATTTTGGCGTTAGCTGCATCAATAACAGCTAGGCGTGCAGCCAGATCATTAAGGTTTTTATGTGTCTTTTCAGTTTGTTCCTGCAGGGAATTTCCCATCCTTGCACTCATTCCAGCTAGAGATTCCTCTAGCCGTTTTGACAGGGCTGCCATCTGTTCAACATGGCCTTGCTGTTGTTGTTGGGCGGCTTGAGTAAGCTGGGTAAGCTGGCCACGTAATTCGATAAGCTCTTGCGGCGGCTTGGCATCTGCTGCTGGGGTGTGCCGGCGCAAGACAAAAACCAGCCCCGCACCTACGAGCAAAGCCACAGCTGCAATAATCAATAATAAAGAGATGATAGAAAGTTCTATATCCATTCCTTTTCCCTAGCATTGTTTTTAAAAAACTTCATCTGCAAATTAGCTTATCCGCAAATTAACCAGGCAAGAAAACCTACCAGATTTGCTGTTCTAGATAATTCATATGGCAACAGATCTTGCGAAAATATGGCAGTTTATCCATACTCCGCACCAGAATAGCTGAAGACGTAAATAAAGAAGCAAAGTTAGGGTTATTAAGATGGCAATATTGCCGATTATTTTAACGCCAGAACCTGTTTTGCGGGAAACAGCAAAACCTGTAGATACGATAACAGATGAGCTGCTGAGCTTGCTAGATGATATGGCTGATACGATGTATGACGCACCAGGCATAGGACTGGCAGCCAATCAAATTGGCCGGCTAGAGCGTGTCATTGTTATGGATTGCGCCAAGGATGGCAGCGCGCCTGAATTGTGGAAAATGATTAATCCAGAGATTATCGCTTCATCTGCTGAGACAGCCAAGTTAGAGGAGGGGTGTTTATCTATCCCCGGCCATAATAGCGATGTAGTGCGCCCAGCAGAGGTAGAGGTCCGCTATCTAGGCACAGATGGCAATATGCACGAGATGCAGGCAGACGGCCTTCTTGCCGCTTGTGTCCAGCATGAAATAGACCATTTGAACGGGGTTTTATTTATTGACCATCTCTCGCGCCTGAAACGTGATATGATCTGGCGCAAAGTTTTAAAAGAAGCCAAAGCGCGCATATGACAGACATAATTAAGGCCTCACGCAGCCCCCGCAAAGCCCGCCTTGTCTTTATGGGCAGTCCAGATTTTTCTGTGCCAAGCCTGCGCGTCCTAAATGAGGCTTTTGAGATTTGTGCTGTCTATACCCAGCCGCCACGCAAAGCTGGACGCGGCATGAAATTACAGCCCACCGCTATCGCCAATTGTGCTGAGACGCTTGGCCTGCCGTGCTTCTCACCAATTCGCCTGCGCGGCAATGCAACAGAAGAAGCGCGCCTAGCCAGCTTTGAAGCTGATTTATTTGTGGTGATTGCCTATGGTTTAATCTTACCAAAATCTGTTTTAGATATTCCGCGTCTTGGCTGTATCAATGGGCATGCCTCGCTATTACCACGTTGGCGCGGTGCCGCCCCCATCCAACGCGCGATAGAGGCAGGGGATGCGCAAACTGGCGTCACCATTATGCAGATGGAAGAAGGGCTAGATACCGGCCCTACGCTAAAAGAGGCGGCAATCGATATTAATGAAGGGGTGAGCGCTGGCGCATTGCATGATGCGCTTGCCGCCCTAACAGCTGAATTAATGCCCCCTGTAATTGACGCGCTGATGGCAGGTAACATACAAGCTATCCCGCAGCCCGAAGAGGGGGTTAGCTATGCGCCTAAGATTAGTAATGCGGAAACGCGGCTAGGGTTTGGGTTGCCTGCAGCAGAGCTAACGCGTAAAATTTGTGCGTTCAGCCCCTATCCAGGTGCCTCTATCGAAACTCTTTCTGGACGCCTGAAGCTCATTGCGGCAACCGCGCTATCGGATGAAGTAACAGACGCCGCACCAGGCAGTTTTTTGGGTCGCAGCCAAGCTGATGGAATAAAGATAGCCTGTGGTAAAAATAGCGTGCTCCAGATTACAAAATTGCAGCCAGCAGGTAAAAAACCGATGAGCGGGATCGCCTTTTTAAATGGGCAAAGCTGGCAGGTAGGCGAAAATATTGCCTCCCCTATACATGAAATAAAAAATCGTGAGGGGGGATGATGGCTGAAGCTAAGACACCGCCGCCCCTGCAACGCATGCTGATTACCATTGAATATGATGGCACCGGACTTGTTGGCTGGCAACGACAGGATAATGGCCCATCTGTGCAAGCCTATCTAGAGGCAGCAGCCGAAAAGCTGACTAATCAGCCCACCCCTATCCAAGGTTCTGGGCGTACGGATGCTGGCGTGCATGCCTGTGCGCAAGCTGCCCATCTAGATGTACCTGCCAGCCTAAATAGCTATGCGGTCATAAATGGGCTAAATGCATGGCTAGAGACGGCACAAATTAGCGTCTTATCTGCCCAGCCTGTTAGGCCTGAATTCCATGCCCGTTTTGATGCAACAGAACGGGGGTATCTCTATCGAATTCTAGATAGGCGCATGCCGGCATCTCTGCGCCGTCACCATGTCTGGCATCATCGCAGAAAACTTGATGTTGAAGCGATGAATAAGGCAGCACAACAGCTCATCGGGCAGCATGATTTTACCAGCTTTCGTGCGACCGGTTGTCAGGCAAATTCGCCTATGCGTACCCTAGACAGACTGAGCGTGAGCCGCGAGGGTGATGAGGTGCATATCCGCGCCCGTGCCCGCTCTTTTTTATATCATCAGGTGCGCAATTTCACCGGCACGTTAGCGCTGGTTGGCACTGGCAAATGGACATCAGAGGATGTCAGAGCAGCATTAGAAGCCAAAGACCGCACCAAAGCTGGCCCCACAGCTCCGCCGCACGGACTTTATTTAACAGATATATTCTATCCAAAAGAAAAGCTGGGCAGCTAGCCTAGGCTCATCGTGCTTTGCAACCCGCCTATCGTGCCAACAACCATATCCACACCAAAGCGCCCAAGAACGAGCCCAATTGCAGCACCAAAACCCAAATTTAACTGGCCACGAGCAATGCGGAATTGCCAAACCAATATCCATATGGCCACTGGCAAAACAATTATTTGCAGCAATACGATGCCAGTCATGAACATGAGTATCGTAACCAGCCCAAAAAGGACAATTTGCAACGCATATAGCCAGAAAAAGGGAATCACAAAACGTAAGTATTTATCGCTACACCGCCACCAGACTAACATATGCCAGACAATCAGCGCATATAATAGCAAGGAGACAAGCGAGCTAACACTATAAAGTGCTAGAAAATGCGTGCCTAAATGCACAAATGGAAGGGTCATAAACAACCCAAAGCCCCAGCTAGCCAATACCGCCTGCCAGAAGGATGTTGGCGTGAATGAAAATGCGTCTTCTACTTTCACCCGCCTAGCAATCACATCAAAGGCAGCGATAAGATTTTGCACAATACTTGCCTTTGGCGGTTCTGTTTCTGCCATTAATTTCTATCCAGTTCTACCAGCATTTCAGCATAGATAGCTGCAAGCCGGTCAATATCTTCTATCGCTACATGCTCATCAATTTTATGCATCGTCTGACCAACCAACCCGAATTCTGCTACGGGACAGATTTTACAAATAAATCGCGCATCAGAGGTTCCGCCTGTTGTGGACAGGCTCGCTTGTTTATTGGTCAAACGAGTTATGGCGGCCTGCATCTTTGTAGTTAGCTCGCCTGGCTCGGTAATAAAGGGCGAAGCGTTGGACGAAAACTCAGCCTGATAGCTGACCTCATATTGTTTGGCTACCCGATTAAAATGCTCTTCTAGCCAGCCTTGCAAACTATTTACACTATGTTCGGTATTAAAGCGGATATTAAAAGCAGCACTAGCGGCTTGCGGGATCACATTACTTGCCCCGCCAATCTGTTTTATATCGGTAACCTCTGCCGTGCTAGGGTCAAAATAATCAGTGCCGCCATCCAGTTCAGTAGAATTAACCGGGGCCAGCATGGCAAATAAAGCTGGCATAGGATTATTGGCAAGATGGGGGTATGCAACATGCCCTTGCACCCCTTCTACACGCAACTGGCAACTGAGCGAGCCGCGCCGCCCATTTTTTATCATATCGCCTAGCTCATGTGGATTTGTTGGCTCACCCACAATACATAAATCTGGTTGCAGACCTTCTGCTTCCAGCCATTCAACCATCTTCACCGTACCGAAACGTGCCTCACCCTCTTCATCGCCAGTGATGATAAGGCTGATACTGCCCGTTAACGCGCCGCTCTCAAGATAGCTTTTTGCCGCCGCCACAAAGGCTGCGATCCCGCCTTTCATATCTGCTGTGCCGCGCCCATATATCTGGCCATTACGCACCTCCCCACCAAAGGGATCGGATGACCACGCTGCCACGTCACCTGCTGGGACAACATCGGTATGCCCCGCAAATGCGATATGGGGACGCCCTGAGCCTATCTTAGCAAACAGATTATCAATACGCGCCTCGCCCTCACCAAAGGGCAGACGCATGCAGCTAAACCCAAGCTCTGTTAGCACCCCTTCAAGCAGGTCAAGTGCCCCGCCTTGTGCAGGCGTTACAGACGGGCATTTCACCAAATCCTGAGTCAGCTGAACAGCGTAAGAAAGAGCGGTCATCTAAAAAGCACCCTGCATCCGAACATTAGTCACGCAGCAAATCATTAACCGAAGTTTTGGAGCGCGTACGCTCATCCACCTTTTTAATGATAACCGCACAAGACAAAGAGGGGCCAGGGCTGCCATCTGCTAGCGGCTTGCCGGGCATACTGCCAGGTACCACCACAGAATAAGCTGGCACACGGCCCATATGAACCTCTCCTGTTACCCGGTTAATGATTTTTGTAGAAGCACCGATAAATACGCCCATAGATAATACCGCGCCCTGTTCAACCACTACACCTTCGACCACTTCAGATCTCGCACCAATAAAGCAATCATCTTCAATAACAACTGGGCCTGCCTGCAACGGCTCTAACACACCGCCAATGCCAGCCCCGCCAGATAGATGTACATTTTTGCCAATTTGCGCACATGACCCCACTGTTGCCCAAGTATCCACCATAGTGCCGCTATCAACATAAGCACCCAGATTAACAAAGCTAGGCATCAGCACCACAGATGGCGCGATAAAGGCCGAATGCCGAACAATAGTGCCTGGTACTGCACGAAATCCGGCTTTGGTAAAGTCTTCTGCACTCCAGCCGCTAAACTTCATTGGCACTTTGTCCCACCAGACTGATGCACCAGCTTGCGGATGTTCAGGGCCGCCAGACATAACCACCATATCGTTCAAACGAAAGGATAATAGCACGGCTTTTTTCAGCCACTGATTTACTTGCCATTGATGGTCGCCAAGAGGTTCAGCTACACGCGCGGCGCCACTATCCAGCATCGCCAGCGCCGCTTCTACAGCCTCTCTTACTTCGCCTTTGGTAGAGGCGTTCACCGCATCACGGTTTTCAAAAGCGGTATCTATCACCTGTTCGAGATCGGCACTACTCATCTCATTCTCCTTATTTCGGGGTTTTGCCCTTTATTATGTTCGAGGTTTTAATTGACCTTTATTTATTCCGCTATAGTAAAACTCATCTAATATATAGCGCTTTGTTTTCTTTTTCATACGGCTAACCGCTAAAGAGAGCCGAAAATTTAGCCTTAAAGGCTATGAGCTTGATGAATTTCTGCAAGAAATGTTTTTAAATCTGCAGAGATATAATGAACATAATCTTCATCTGCGCCATTTGCCGCCCAGTCATGATCGCTAACAAGCCAGACTGTTTTCATCCCTAACGCCGCCGCCGGTTCTAAGTTACGCGCCATATCTTCGACCATTACACTTGTTTGCGGGTCAATGTTGCTTTGCGCAATAAAGGTCTGGTAGGGGGCTGGATTTGGCTTTGGGATATGGCTCGATGCCACAATATCGAAAATAAAATCAAAATGATGACGAATGCCAAATGCCTCTAGGATACGGGTAGCATGGCGGGTAGTACCGTTGGTATAGATATGTTTGCGCCCAGGCAGGCTAGCGATAAAATTATCCAGCTCTGCATCATAATGCACATCTGATAAATCTATTTCATGCACATAAGCCAAAAAATCATCTGGCTCCATATTATGCTCACGCATCAGCCCATGCATGGTCGTACCATATTTCCGAAATAGACGCGTTTTCATCTCAGCAGCTGCTTCGGTATCCAAATTGAAATGTTCCATAATGAAGCTGGTCATGCGTTCTGCCACACGCGGAAACAAACTAGAGCTGGCGGGATAGATGGTATTATCCAGATCAAACACCCAATCTTTAATTTCAGCTAGGGCAGAGCTATCCAGATTTGTTTTCATCTGCTCCCTCCTCTTTTTTGTCAGTTCAGTCTTAATCTCTAGTAATCAGCGTGCCGATACCATGTTCAGTAAATAGCTCTACCAAGACTGCATGCGGGGCGCGGCCATCCAGAATAACTGCTGCCTCAGCACCCTGCTCCACTGCCTCGATACAGGTTTCCACCTTCGGGATCATGCCGCCCTGAACAGTGCCATCTTTGATTAGCTTATGCGCCTCGCTAACAGTTAGATGCGAGATATGCTTCCCGCCCTTATCCTTGACGCCGGCAACATCGGTTAGCATCAGCAATCTGCTAGCACCGATAGCACCAGCAACCGCCCCAGCAGCTGTATCTGCATTAATGTTATAAGTCTGGCCGTCCACCCCGCAGCCAATAGGGGCAATGACTGGGATCATGTCTGCAGTCATCAAGGCCGAAAGCGCAGTTGGATCAACTGATTCTGGTTTGCCAACAAACCCTAAATCAACCTTTTCTATCTGGCTGTCACTATGACTTGCAGGCGCGGATAATTTGCTAGCAGTGATAAGATGCCCATCCTTGCCAGACAGCCCGACAGCCCGCCCACCAGCCATATTTACGGCCGCAACCAGTGATTTATTTATCGCTCCAGCTAGCACCATCTCTACCACCGAAATGGTTGCCGCATCGGTAACGCGCAAACCATTTACAAAGTTAGATTCGATTTTCAGCCGCTTTAGCATATCCCCTATTTGTGGGCCACCGCCATGAACTACCACTGGCTGAGCACCTATTTGGCGGAGCAAAGTCATATCCGCAGCAAAGCTATCTACATAAGCTTGCTCACCCATAGCATGACCACCAAATTTCACCACAATCGGCTTATTGCTGTAACGGCGCATATAGGGCAGTGCCTCTATTAGTAGGCCAGCCTTTTCCATCCATTCATCGGTTTGTGATGTCATCGTTCTGTCTCGTTCTATGCATTGCTATATATGTTGACTAGTTCGCTGAAAAGCGTTGCTATCAGCTGCGCCGCCGCCTGCTTATCGCCACACTATAATAAAGCTACCAGATAAACGCCAGAACCGCTTTTCGGTTGCGCTAAAGGCTGTAGCTAGCAAGATGCGCACGAAGCGCTTCAATCCCAAGCTTGGTTTCAGATGATGTGATCCAGACATGGGGATAGGCAGCAACATGCCGGCTAACCTTCTCAGTTGTTTTTGCAATAACCGCTTTTTGTTCAGATATCTTCACCTTATCCATCTTTGTAAGAATAGCTGCCCATGGCACAGCCGCCTCATCCATCAGCTTCATCATATCTTCATCAGCTGGGCTGACACCACGCCGCGCATCTATCAGCAAAAACATTCGTTGCAGGCTCTGGCGTCCGCTTAAAAATTGCCGGGTTAGCGTAGTCCAAGCCTTGATATCGGTTTTTGGCGCTTTTGCATAACCATAACCTGGTAAATCTACAAGCTGCAGGCGCTGGGCAAGGGCAAAGAAAATAAGCTGACGTGTACGGCCAGGCGTCTGCGAGGCTCTGGCAAGTGTACGTCGTCCAGTTAGCGCATTAACAAGTGAAGATTTGCCCACATTAGAGCGACCCGCAAAGGCAACTTCTGGCAGGTCAAGCGGCGGCAGATTATCAAGCGAATTAGAAGCAGCAATGAAATGACATTCACCAGCAAATAATAACCGCCCTCTTTCAAGCTCTTCAGGGCTGAAATCATCAAGCCCTAAATCACTTGAGCTAGTTTCCGGTGTAGCCTCTTCCATATTGCTAGCCCTGCTGACTTTGCTTCTTGATGGTTTTGGTAATCCACCATTGCTGCGCAATCGACAAGGTGTTGTTCCATGTCCAGTAAATCACAAGCCCAGCTGGGAAGCCTGCTAGCAAAAAGGTGAAAAATACAGGCATCCACTGGAATATTTTTGCCTGAATAGGATCAGGTGGGGGCGGATTTAAGCGCATCTGCACTGCCATACTAATCCCCATCAAAATGGGCCAGATGCCAATCGACAAGAATTGCGGCATGAAATCAACAGAATAGGGCAGCAAGCCAAATAAATTGAAAATAGAGGTTGGGTCAATGGCTGATAAATCCTGTATCCAGCCATAAAAGGGAGCATGCCGCATTTCAATAGAAACATACAACACCTTATAAAGTGCAAAAAACACCGGAATTTGTAGCAAAATTGGCAAACAGCCAGCCGCTGGATTAACCTTTTCGCGCTTATATAACGCCATCATTTCTTGATTCAGGCGGGTTTTATCATCGCCAATATCTTCGCGCATCTTTTTAACTTTAGGAGCTAGATCGCGCATTTTGGCCATTGATTTATAGGATTTATTCGCCAGAGGAAACAGCACTAAACGCACCAGAATGGTAAAGGCAATAATCGCTAGACCAAAATTACCCAACAAGCTATTCAACCAGTTTACCGCATAGAAAAACGGCTTGGTCAGAAAATAAAACCAACCAAAATCAATCGCTAAATCGAAATTCGCAATTTTTAGCTCTTGGCTATATTTATCTAGAAGCGTTACCTGTTTTGCCCCTGCAAACATATTGGTTTGCCAGCTAATTGTCTGGCCCGGGTTCAGGATTTGCGCATCACCAAGTAAATCTGTCTGATAGGTATCGCGCGTTGCACCAAGCGCACGCATCGAATAAGCGACATGCTGATCTTGCGATGGCATCAGAGCCGCCAGCCAATATTTATCCGTGATCCCTATCCAGCCCCCTTTTTCTTCGGTGTCGATAACAATCCCTTCAGTGCCAGCATCCTGTAAATCATCATAATTCTGTTCATTCAGCGTTTCATCAAACACGCCAAGTGGACCTTCATGTAAAATATACAGCCCCGCTGTAGTGGGCGTACCTTTGCGCCGAATAAGACCATAAGGGTTCAGACTAACAGTTGCCTCGAGGTTGGAGGTAACCGACTGGGTGATAGTCATAAGATAATCATCGTTAATTTCGATCCGGCGCTCAAACACCAGACCGTCGCCATTATCATGGCGCAGCACCAACGGGCTATCTGGGGTAAGGCTGGAATTTTGCGCCTGCCAGACCGTTTGAGAATTGGGCAGAGAGAGCGCCTGTCCAGCCGCGTTTACCCAACCAAACTCTGCAAAATAGGGCTGCTGCGAATCAAACCGACTAAATAGTCTAATTGGCTCTGAATCGGGCTCTTGGGTTTGATAATAAGTTGTCAGAATAAGGTCATCTATGCGCGCACCAAGGGTCGAAATAGAACCTGTAACAAGTGGGGCAGTGATATCAAGGCGGGTACCTGTATCACTAACAGCTGCTAAAGACTGGTTAGCGCTGGAAGAGCTAACAGCCCCACTGCCAGAACCTGCTTGAGGTTGGGGAATACGCCCCTCTTGCTGAGCCTGCTGCTGCGCTTCAAAAGCGGCTTTTTCGGCCTCTAATTCAGGCTCAACGAAATAAATCTGCCAGCCTATCAAAATCGCTAGAGATAGAGACATGGCAGCGATCATATTTTTTGTTTCAGGCGTCATGATCTTATACTTCTTCCTTAACTAAATCCCTTTGGAACTAAATCCCTTTGGAACTAAATCCCTTTGGAACTAAATCCCTTTGGAACTAAATCCCCTTAGAACTAAATCCCTTTGGAACTATTCGTCCCAGAGCAAATCTTCTTACTCACCCTTATCGGTCTAGGGAACTGGATCATAACCAGACCCACCCCAAGGATGACATTTCAAAATACGTTTAACGGTTAACAAGCCGCCACGCAATGCCCCGTGCTTGATTATCGCGTCCTTTGCATAGTCTGAACAGGAGGGCGAAAAGCGGCAATTCACCCCCAATAGCGGGGAGATGAAATATCTATAGCCGTAAATCGGTAACAACAACAGGCCAATAGCTAGCCTGTGAGCTAGGCGGCGCGGGGTTTTGGGGCTGTTTTTATCGGCTGCCATTTTAAACCTATTTCCGCTGATTATGCCCTTTATTTAGGCGGCAATGGATTATCCAGTTTTTTATGCACCGCGCGCATCGCATTTTGCAAATCTGCAGCAAGACCAGCAAATTCAGCCCCAAGAATAGATTTTCGGGCAATCAGCACATAATCGGTGCTATCACGCAAATCTGGCCTGCCAACGGCACGGGTAAGCGCGCGCAGACGGCGCTTGGCACGATTGCGGCACACGGCGTTGCCAATTTTTTTAGAGGCTGTGAAGCCAAACCGTGCGGTTGAAGTAGAGTCTGGGGCTTTTCCTGCTTGCAAGATAAAATGCGGCATCACTTGGCGCACGCCTTTATGCTGCAGACGCAAAAAATCGCTCCGTTTTTTCAAACGAAGCTGATTCTGTAACGGTATTTTCTGGGCTTTCGCCATCAAATCCTGACTGACCTCGCCGTTTTTTGCCGTGTAGATGGCCTCAAAACTTACTAGGCTGAGAGCTTTGCACGACCTTTTGCACGCCTGGCCTGAATCACGCGGCGACCGCCAACAGTCGCCATTCTTGATCTAAAGCCGTGACGGCGCTTACGAACCAAAACACTAGGCTGATAGGTGCGTTTCATAACCGCGCCCTTTCTTCTATCAGATAAATTCTTCTATTATTGAGCTTGTGTTATTAGGCATATCGGCTGGAAATGTCAATCTTTTTCACCCCCGAAATCCAAACACAAATTGGGTGCAGTTTTGCGCAATTCTAAATTGCTTTAAGCTAGACTGTAATATCGCCTTTATCCAATAAAACTCATCTGACTCCATCATTTGGTTTTTTGTCCATTTTTATCAAAGAAAGTGACATGAAAACGCACCTTCAAATTTTCACGCGCACAGCGCTTATCACAGCACTGCTCATGACAACACTGTTATTCATCAGCTTCAAGCTTCATGCCAATAGCCATATTGCCATACAGCTACTAAGCCGCGCACAAACAATAATTTTGATACTCACTAGCGCGGCACTCCTTGCTGCTTTTGCGACATTTTTATATTCGAAATTCTGGCTAAAGCCATTGCAAGCGCTGGAAGAGGAAATAGCAACTATTGCTGAAAATCCAGACCAGATATTAGCGCCGCCGCCCGACACAAACGCCCCACCAGCCCTTGTTAAAGCACAAAGCCGACTGCGTGTTCTGCACAGCAAGGTCAGGCAATCTATTCGCCAACGCCAAAGACTGGCAGATGCAGGCGAAGCGGTCGCAAAAATTAATCACGATTTGCGAAATATGCTTTCTGCTATCTTGCTGGTAACCGACCAGCTGGAAAGCAGTGAGGATCCCAAGGTTGCCCAAGTTGCCCCAGTGGTGATTAGAGCGACTGAGCAGGCCACTGAATTATGCCAGAATATGCTGGATTATCTCTCTGAGTTGCCGCCGCCATCACATGAAAATTTAAATATGCCGGTTCTGATCGAGGAGCTAGCGGCAACGACCGATGCCAGACTTGATTATTCAGGACCAGAAATACTCGTCACAGATCGGCTTATGCTGTATCGGATTTTTTTGAATTTACTGCGTAATGCGCAAGGTGCAGGGGCAAAAAATATCACTATTGATATCTGGCGCGCTGGCCATCTGGCCGTTATCGATATTTCGGATAATGGTCCTGGAATTGATGCGAAAATTAAAGACCGTATTTTCTCTGCCTTTACTTCTGGTCGTTCCTCACATATTGGGTTGGGCTTAGCTATTTGTTTAGACCTTGCCCTTGCGCTAGAAGGCCGGCTTAACCTAGCGCGAAGTTCAGATGAGGGCTGCGCGTTCCGCTTGCAGTTACCAGCAACAATATTAGCAAAAGACTAATTAGCTAAAGACTACTTAGCTAAAGACTAGCGCGTTTCTGCAATGGGCACCGACGGGCGCGGCTCTAGATCCCATGGAAAGAAAATCCAAGTATCTTGGGAAACTTCGGTGATAAAAGTGTCAACTACAGGCCGGCCTCTAGGCTTTGCATAAACAGTTGCAAAATGGCCCTTTGGCATTATCTGGCGCAGCATTTTTCCAGTCTCGCCAGTATCAACAAGGTCATCAATAATAAGCCAGCCTGTGCCATCACCAGCATTATCAGGGGCTTTGATAATCTCCACTTCACCGCGGCTTTGCGCCTGATAAGAGGCAAGGCACGCTGTTTCAATATGCCGAATTTCCAGCTCTCTTGCGACGATGGCTGCTGGCACCAGCCCGCCTCTAGTAACGGCAACAATGCCTGTAAAGGGGCCTAATTCCAAAAGACGCCATGCTAGCGCTTTGGAGTTGCGGTGCAATTCTTCCCAAGATACTGGAAAATTTTTATTCTCATCATAGCTCATGATTAACCCCCTCCAACCTCAATCCATCTGCCCTTTATCTACGCGTCACCTTCCGCGTGGTTCCGCGCAGCTTTAATGCGACTTGTTATAGCGAAACTTGTCCGCCTGTCCAACCTTTCCCATCTGCAATTATCCTCTAAAACGGGATATGACTCTCATTTATTCCGGCATAATTGCTTTCAGTGAAAATTCACATCCACCAGATAAATGGGCTAGACATTGATAGATGGGTGGATTATTGTCCGCTTCACTCAAGCTTTGCATTATATTTAGTAAAGCGGCAAGTAAGCGCTCGTAGCTCAGCTGGATAGAGCACTAGACTACGAATCTAGGGGTCGGGAGTTCGAATCTTCCCGAGCGCGCCATTTCTTCAAGTCAAAGGTCGGGGGACGGTGGTCCAAGTGACTGTTTCCAAAAGATTAACGTTTTGGAACAGGAGCTTGTGTGACCATGGTGTGGGTAAGGTCTCCGGTATATTTTTACAAAAGAAAAGATACTTTTTACTTCTCTAGGGCTGTGCCTGCAGACTTGCGGCATAGGTTTAATAAGAAGAAGGTTGAGGTATCTCTGAGAACAAAGTCAGAGGTTAAGGCAGCTAAATCAGCAGCGGCACTATCTGATAGGTTGGAGAGATACTGGGATAGCCTAAGGATGGAGCAAATCCATCTCAAAGAACTTGGTCTTACTGTTGTTAGCCAGTCGCCGATAACTTCTCAACATCATAGCGTCTCTATCGATGATGCACTTGCTTGCTACCACCGGCTGAAGGGTTCCGATAAGAATGAGCTTTTCTTCAAAGCATCTGAGAGAAGCATCAGATATTTGAAAGAATGCCTGGGCGATAAAACCATAGAACATCTCCAAGCTGGAGACGCAGGGCTGTTCAGAGATTACCTATTTGATAAAGGCTTAAGCTCTTCGTCTGTTAAACGTGTATTCTCCACTATCAGGGCAATAGTGAACCTAAGCATTAGAGAAAATGGTTTAGGTATAACAAACCCATTCGCAGGCACCTTTATTCCTGATGACCATAATAAGGTGAAGCGAGAGCCTATTCCTGCAGAGAACATCACCGCCATACAGCATTTATGCAGGGAGATAGATGATGAGCCTAGATGGTTGATAGCTCTTATCTCCGACACTGGCATGAGACTGGCAGAAGCATCTGGTCTTCTATCAGAGGATATAAGGTTAGATGCAGAGATACCTCATATTAACTTGCAGGAACATCCATGGCGGTCTCTTAAGACCTCATCCAGTCAACGCAAGATACCGTTAATGGGAGCATCCTTATGGGCAGCAACGCGCATAAAGGAACAAAACCCTACCTTTGCATTTCCAAAATACTGCAACGAGCAAAAGTGTAACTCTAACTCTGCTAGCGCAGCCCTCAATAAGTGGCTCAAGCCCCGGCTACCAGAGGGATGTGTCATCCACTCCTTCCGGCACAGCCTCAGAGACCGTCTCAGAGCAGTTGAATGCCCCTCCGACATCGTAGATGCCATAGGTGGCTGGACCACCGAAGGCATAGGTCAACGCTATGGCAAAGGCTACAACCTCAACATTAAAGCAAAGTGGATGGAAAAGTTGTTAACTTAGACTTGAGGGTGAAGATTAACGTCAGCCCAAATAAGCACTGGTCATAACTGGGAAACTTGTAAAGCCAAACCGGCCTTCCTGCTCGGCTTGTTCAAGTTGTCTTTTCCAATCCGAAATCTCTTCTGCAGATATGCCTTGAGTTAACGCAAAGTTTGCCATCACATCTTCTGTGTATCGAGCTGGTGAGTTGCCATCTCTTCTTGTAATGACAAACGCTAATGATTTGTCTTTTACGTTTTTAAACCCACGACGATCAAGCTTGCCAGGTAAGTCCATTGGAAGCATTTGATGGCTACAATGTGCTTTAAATGAATCGTGAATTTTTTCATTCAATTTTTCTTCTGCGCCATAGAATTTAAAGTGGTCCCAAAGTATGGAAACATTTACGAATGCACCGCCAGGCTTCAGAATGCGCGTAATCTCATCTAAAGCTGGGTCAACGTCAGGGATATATTCTAGGGCTTGTGTTGAAGTTGCTGAATGACAACAATCACTCTGCAATTGGCTGTTATCTGCATTTCTTTCAATCAACTTGATGTTTTCAAATTCTGCGCAACGCAGATTAGCTTGATCAACCTGAGCTTTACTAGGATCTAACCCATAAATTGTTCCATTGCTGCCAACTGCTTTTGCTAGATGTGTTAATAGATGACCAGCACCACAGCCGACATCAATGATGGTATCGCCAGATTGAATTTGTAACTCACTCAAAATTGCATTACGTCGGGTAGTTCCCGCAATGCTCTCAGCCATCAAGCGTTGGAGTTTCCCCAAGTCACTGTCAAAATCTACCCCCACAAAAACTCCTGTTCCAGAACATTAATCGTTTGGAAACAGTCACTTGAGCCTCGAAACTCGGACCTTGATACTTGAAACTGGAGCGGGTAACGAGGTGTTCGAAGCCCATTTGAAGCACCATTTCAAGACTGTTTCCAGTAATATCAACATGTTAGCATGTTCTGGATATTGGTCAACTATCAAAACCTTACCTGCAACCTTGCCTGAACCAAGGTCCGAG
>JADHLI010000039.1 GCA_016780775.1 Alphaproteobacteria bacterium
AGCTTATTATCCCACAAAAGCTATCAGATGCGGCACCCAGTCTAAATCTATATTTCTTAAGCTTTACCTGTTAAGCTTTCACCAGACGATATTTTATCTATAGTTTGAGATGGCGCAGCCAAAACAAAGTTGCGCAGTTAAGGAGCTTAAAGATGGGAAGCCTTGTTGTTTTAGGAGTGTTTGTTGCCGACACATCATTTCGGGCATCGCGCATGCCAAAGATGGGGGAAACCCTTCTTGGCGATAGTTTTGCGCTGGGGCCGGGCGGCAAAGGCTCTAACCAAGCGGTTGCCGCTGGTAAGCTGGGCGCAGATGTCTCTATTATCAGCTGTCTTGGGGATGATGATTTCGGCAAAATGGCTTTGCAAACATGGCAAGGTGCAAATGTAAGGCCTGTAATTATTCAAAAAAAAGACGCCTATACGGGCGCCGCTTTTATTTTTGTAGATGCAAAGAGCGGCGATAATGCAATTATTGTCTGCCCCGGAGCAGCTGCAGAGATTAATCCTAGCATCATAGCTGAAAATCACACGCTTATTGCCTCAGCAGATGTTTTTATGACACAACTAGAACAGCCCATTGAAACGGCCTATGCAGGGCTGAAACTTGCGAAAGAGCATGGTAATATTACCATCTTAAACCCTGCCCCTGCTGCGGAGTTACCAGAAGATATCTTTGCCCTTTGTGATTATCTGACCCCTAATGAGACGGAGGCAGAAGCAATAACTGGCCGTCCAGTCCGCACCGAAAAAGAAGCCGAATTTGCCGCAGAAGCGCTAGTAAAAAAAGGTGTCAAAACCCCCGTTATCACGATGGGGAAGCAGGGCGCATATCTCTATGGTTATGGAATGGTACCTGCCATTAATGCTGGCCCTGTTGTCGAAACCACTGGCGCAGGCGATGCGTTTAATGGGGCGCTAGCTACTGCCCTTGCGGAAGGAAAATCGCCGCTAGTAGCGGTTCGTTTTGGATGTGCTACAGCCGCACTATCGGTTACCCGCGCCGGCACCGCACCTGCCATGCCATCACGTGAAGAGGTGGAGCGATTACTCGGTTAAACACCCACATACTTTCCCTGCTAATTGCGAGGTTAGTGCTGTCGTATCCCTAGCCAAATAGGGTTGCCACGCTTGCCAAGCCATCACGCTGGCTTCGGTCTTTCTTATTTAGATTTTCAAATCTAGCCGCGGTTTCCAAAATGGCCGGAATAACTCGATCTTTGGGCAGCGGTTCATAACCACTTGCAAACCTGCTGCCTCAGCCAGCTTTGCTGCCGCATCATCATAAACGCCAATTTGCCCCCACAACACTTTAGCTTTTATCGCTATCGATTTTTCCGCAATGCTATATAGCTCTTCTTTTGGGCGAAAGACATCTACCATATCGACCGGCTTTTCGATTTCCTCAAGCGCATTATAAACCTTCAGTCCCCTGATTTCCTTTACCTTAGGATTTGGATTTACCGGCAGAATATCATAGCCAATTTCGTTTAATTGTCGCAAAACGCCATAGCTGAATTTGGTTTTATCCGCACTTGCCCCGACCATAGCAATGGTTTTAACAGACTTCAGAATGTCGGCCAGATATTTCGGTTCATAATCATATAGGGGATCGATATTAGCTTCTGGCATTTAGCTCTCCTTCTTCGCTGCAATATCTGCTTTCAGCTCATGCGGCTTTAACGGATCAAGAAAAGGATTTCGATAAAGCTTGTAATGACTTTCAACACCAATTTCCAGCGTAATATCAGACTGCGGACGCGCCACACATAAAATGACATAGCCATTGTCAATTTGTCGGTTATTTAAGGCCACTTGTGTGCGCTGATCCACCTCACCAGAAATCAATTTAGCTGCACAGGTAATACAGCCGCCATATTTGCAGCCATAGGGCAGATCAACGCCCGCATCGCGCAAACTCGCTAGCAATGTGCGTCGACCATCCACCTGATAGCGTGCCTTATCACGGTTGGCCAGCGTGACCTGGTACATCGCCCTATCCGTCATCACAGCCAGATATCACTTGTACAATCCCCACCCGGATAGCGCGCTTCATGGCAGCGGCTTGGCCCGTTTGGCTCTTTGCCAAAATCAACAATAAAGTCTGGGTTTATTTTCATACCACCATTAATTGGGTCGCAATCTATTTGCACCATTACACCGCCCTTTTCCCTAATTTCCGGATAGAATTGGTTATCCCATGTGGAAAATAGTGAGGTAGTAACATAGAGCCGGCGCCCATCAAGGCTGAGCTGAAACATTTGCGGCCCACCAGCGACCTCAACCCCGTTTACCACTGGTGCCTTACCAAGCAGTCCGCCCATATAGACCTGACCCGTCAGCTTTGGGGAATGGGGATCTGAAATATCATATTGGCGCATATCCCCATGCAACCAGTTATTGAGGTAGAGATATTTATCATCCATCGAAATCAGGATAGCCGACATCACACCGGGCAGAGGAATCGGCCATTCGGGGTGCTTCTCGTTTGCAACATCAATGATTTTTTCCCACTGCCATTTGCCAGCCTCGTCCTTCCACCAGTGAATAACATTGGTGGATAGCGCCGCGCCGCAAAATCCATGTGTGCTGTCTGGGTTATGATGGAATTTCACCTCAAGCGGCAGCAGTCCATCTTCGCCTAGATATTTGCTTTCAATAGGCTCACGCTTTTCAAAATCCCAGAAATGCAGCTCTCTTCCATATTTCAGATGCCCCACTTCTTCGAGATCAAATCCCGGCATAAAAGTGTTAGGGGCAGCCCATTCAGAGCTGACCATCACGTTATGGCGCGGCTGATACCAAAAATCATAGCCAAATTTGATATCACCCATGGAATTTTCCCACCGCCCGACAATCTCAAAATCTTTATTTAAATGAAGATAGCCGCCCGGCGCTTCCCCCTTGGCATTACCAAGAAAGGAAATGATGATATCAGAGCCAAGGCAATGAACCGTATGCGGGCCAGATAGATCTGTTTTGGCCTTAATTTCTGCCCCATCAATAACTTTATATAATCTGGGCGCGCACGGGTCGGTGGCGGTATCAACAATATGCAATTTATTGGAGCGCACACCGGGTAGGATTAGATAGCTACGCGACATCGAGCCATCTTGGAAACACGAAGAGCAGGCATTCCAGCCCATATGATGAAGCTCATCCCCTATCTCGGGCATCTCCAGCCGGTGGATAACTTGGCTATAGGTGGGGCTATCGGGGTCAACATCTAGTGTCGCCAGATAGTCCGGTTTCTGAATTCCAGTACCTGTATAGATAGCAATGGTATAAAGTAGCTTTTCATTTGGTGACTTGATAGCCTCTTGGGGGCTAGAAAAGCCAGGTCCGCAACATTCCATGATCAGCCTCTTTTAAAGCAGAAGTTTTTTTGGCGTATGTTCCAGCAGCATGAGTGATTAAATGCACCCAAAACACGCCCCAGCTTTTAAAGACTATACAAAAAGGCCGCGCGAACAATCAAAAATCTGCAAAATGCATGAGGCTCTCACCCTTGCAGACCTAAAATTGAGAATTTCGAGGTTGCGTTAGCACGGAGGCATACACCTAAATTATTGCCGCTAGATTATTGCGCCTAGACAGCTATCATATCTCGGCCAGATTGACTGGCGCACCTAACTGTGCTGAACGGGTTGCCGCCTCCGCCATCGCCAGCGCATCAATCCCATCTGAAAGCGTTACAGGCAGAGCCGTGCCATGTGTGAGCGCATCAACAAAGCCTGCCCATTCTGCTGCATAAGCTGCCATATAACGTTCTAAAAAGAAGTAGGTCGGCTTTGCCCCTGTTACACCATTTCCTGTTGATTTAACGACTGTATTTTCCAGCATGTTTTGAGCTTGCAACAAGCCTTGCGAGCCCAACAATTCAACTCTTTGGTCATAGCCATAAGCGGCGCGGCGGGAGTTTTTAATTACCGCTATCCTGCCATCTGCATAGCTTAGCGTTACAACAGCTGTATCCACGTCACCGGCGGCGGCTATCTCTGCATCTACCACACAGCTTGCCGTTGCCATCACCGCGATAGGCGCTTCGCCCATAATGAAATTAGCCATGTCAAAATCATGGATCATCATATCACGGAACAAACCGCCAGAAACCTTGATGTAGGACACAGGCGGCGGCGCAGGGTCAAATGACGTGATAGAAAGTAATTCTGCTTTGCCGATTTCACCAGCGTCTAAAGAGGCTTTTAAGGCTGCAAAATTAGGATCAAAACGGCGGTTAAATCCAATCATGACCGGCACGCCAGAGGCGGCAGTATTATCCAAGCAGGCCCGTGCACGCTCTAGGCTCAAATCAACAGGCTTTTCACATAATACAGCCTTGCCAGCAGCAGTTGCAGCCTCGATCAAATCAGAATGAGTATCGGTTGGCGTTGCTATCAGCACCGCATTTATTTCTGAATCGGCAATAATCTCATCATTTGTGCGCGCTATGGCATCAAATTGCTTAGCCAATTTTTCTGCCACTTCAGGATAGAAATCAGATATGGCGACCAGATTGCTGTTTGGATTTTGTGAAATCGCAGCAGCATGTACCCCGGCGATGCGGCCTGCACCAAGTAAACCAACATTCAACATATGTTTTCTTTTCCCTGCTTTTCAAATTATAGAGGCGTGCATTTGAATTCTGCTGGCAGAATTTGGCATGATATCTGCCAGCAGATCAACAAATTTTTCAGGCCTCTATTATAATTCAAAACAGGTTATCAGCTTAAGGAATGCTATCCGAGTTTAAGCAACATTTTTGACATCAGGCGCGCTTTGACCAAGTGCCTGTTGAACATCTAAGACAATATCCTCTATATGTTCAATGCCAACAGATAGCCTGACATAACCAGAAGTTACCCCTGCTTTAATCTGATCTTCTTCAGATAGCTGGGAATGTGTGGTAGATGCGGGATGAATGGCCAAGCTCCTAGAATCCCCAATATTCGCAACATGATAGAATAATTTGAGCTGGTTAATAAATGCCTTACCAGCCTCAAGCCCGCCCGCTAGCTCAATACCAATAAGGGCGCCAAATCCGCGCTTCAGATATTTTTGCGCCAATTCCTTTTGCCCTTCTTTGAAAAGACTCGGATAAATGACCTTTTCAACAGCAGGGTGGCTTTCAAGAAAGTCTACTAACTTACTTGCATTTTCTTGTTGTTCGCGAAACCGCAGGGCAAGAGTCTCAAGGCCTTGAATAATGTTAAAGGCGTTTGTTGGGGACAATGCCGCTCCCAAATCTCTTAGCAATACAACCCGCGCTCTTACAGCATAAGCGATAGGTGCGCCTAAAACTTCAGGTATTAACTGTCCCCAAATTGCGCCATGATAACTACCATCAGGTGTATTAAACAAAGGCTGCTGTGATGGATTAGCCACCCAATCAAATTTACCAGAATCAATAATTACCCCGCCAATTGAAGTGCCATGCCCGCCAATATATTTCGTCAATGAATGCACCACTATAGCTGCGCCATAATCAAACGGGCGGCAGGTGATAGGTGCCGCGGTATTATCAACAATTAATGGAATAGCTAGCTCACGGCCAATAGCTGCGACTTCTTCTATAGGAAAAGGCACAAGCTTGGGGTTCGGCAGAGTCTCGCCAAAATATGCTCTTGTTCTGCCATCCGATAATTCACGAAAACTTTCAGGATTTTCAGGATCAGCAAACCTAACTTCAATGCCCATATTTTTGAGCGTGTTTGTAAAAAGATTGTAAGTGCCGCCATATAGATGCGGAGAGGCAACGATATTATCGCCTGCAGAGGCCACATTTTGAATAGCTAAAACAACAGCTGAAGAACCCGAAGCAACTGCTAAAGCAGCCGCACCTCCTTCTAACGCCGCCAATCTTTCTTCTAAAACTTGCGTCGTTGGGTTCATAATTCGGGTATATATATTCCCCAGCTCTTGCAGCGCAAAAAGCTTCTGTGCGTGTTCTGTATCATCAAACTGATAGCTCGTAGTTTGGT
>JADHLI010000040.1 GCA_016780775.1 Alphaproteobacteria bacterium
CGTTTGGCACTGCCCGCCACATACCCTTGCAGACATAAAGCGAGGGACGCAACAGACAAAATAGACCATATGATAAGGGCAATAATTTGCGTGATAAGCGCCTTATCTAGCGGCAGTGAAAAAGGCTGGCCGCCAGTTAGAAGGATGACCGCTACTGCTGCCATACCAGCGATACTGCCAAGGCTGTTTCGCCCACGCACCTCTGCTGTTAAAAGCAAAACTCCAAGGGCTGCACCCGCACCTACCAGCGCCGCTATACCGATATTTGGCACGACAATAAGCCCGGTAACCAGCATCATCATAAGACTGGTTAAAACCATCCAGATCCCGCCCCAGATAAGGCCTATCACGACGGCTATAAAGGTTACATTACCTAACCGCATCAGCCATCATCCTGAGGTGAGAATTTAAAAAACAGCAAAGCAAAGCTGAGCAGTACCACAAATACAACCACTGCCACAGCCGCTCCCGCGCCTAAATTGGAGACCGCGAAAGCCTGCTCATAAACATCGACTGTTAGGGTTCGTGTGCCCGCCGCCCCGCCGGTCAGCAGAAAAATATCGTCAAATTTATTGAATGTCCAAATGAACCGTAGCAAAAAAAGCACCGATAAAATGCCTAGCAATTGCGGCAGAGATAAATACCAGAATTGCTGTAAGGGCGTAGCCCCATCCATTTCAGATGCTTCATAAATATCTGAGGAGATAGATTGCATGCGCGCTAGGATAAACAAAAAGGAAAGCGGAAAATATCGCCAAGCTTCAAAGGCAATGACAGTGGTTAGCGCCATTGGAAACTGCCAGCTAAACCCGAATATTGCAAATGTCAGATATTTCTGACCAAGAAAATTTATCGGCCCTTCAGCTACCCCCATCTGGCGTAGCATGGCATTAAACGTGCCGCCCGGACCTGCATCCAATAACAGTACCCACGCAAACGCAACCGCGATCACGGGCGCAACATAGGGGAATAAAAACAGCCCCCTTAACAAGGGTCTGCCAAAAAAAGAGGTGTTTAAAATTTGCGCCGCAAACAGCCCAAGCACCAGCGCGCCTAGCGTGCCAAATATCGTATAATAAAAAGAAACACGCAAAACGCTCCAAAACTCATCTGCTGACAAAACTTTGTTAAAATTCTCGAGCGTAAAAGAAAGGCTGGTCAAGACATTTACCGTCTGATAGCTAGCAAGCGGTTTGGATGTCCGAGCCCTAACCCCATTATCAAGATAGAGCTGGCTTACACGTGCCGGAATTTCAATATCTAGACGCTTGCCCCCCTCCATTTCGCCAATATCGCAAACAAGCGTGATATTATTTAAAGAACAGTTTTCTGGTAAACTTAGAAGAGTTAGCCCTTGCGGTAGCTCATCTGTGAAAACCACCTCACTCAGCGCTTCTTTTTTTGATGAATTGCGCACTCTATAGCGCAGTATGATTTCTTGATCAGCTGCCTTTGGGCGCGGTTTTAACTGCTCATTAAACATCGGCCGAGCAGCGCGCAAATCACCTAGTTCAACCGCCTTGAAACTGATCCAGAAATTGGCCAATAGAGGTAGCAAGACAATGCTCAACACCATCAAAAAAGTAGGCAATAGCATTCGGTAGGCTAGAAAACGCTCTCGCTTAGCCAAGGCTCCAACATATTTTGGTGGGTGTGAATGCACCGTCTAAAATCCGTTTTACAAGATTAAAATGGGTTTATTTATTGATAAAAAAAACATTCATCTCTTCGCAAGAAGAAGATGGAGAGAGCAGCAATAAATCACTGCTCTCTTTGAATTTTATAGACGATAGATTAAAGCGCCTTATGCTTTGCCACAATCTCAGCAGCCGCATCTTCTAGGGAGATTTCACCATCGATATATTTACGGATAACTTGTGACATAATTCTGGCATTAACCATCTTTGATGCCGTTGCCAGCTGGCCATCAGCCACGCCCCAACGATCACCAACAGAAAGACCAGCAACAATATCATCAATGACTTTCTGCGGATAGATATTGGCTAGAGGCTCTTTGCGGTCGACGCCGACATCTAGGCTTGCCCACAACTTTTCATAGTCTTTGTTGCCGCCGAACTTGCCCTTACGTACAGGGAACTTGCCTTCAGGTGCCATGCTCAGCCATTCGCCATAACCGCCAGAAACAACAAACTTCACGAAGTCAGAAGCAACCGCTGTGTCTGCATCTGCGGTAATGCCCAGATAACGCACATCGGCATAAGCTGCACCCGCATCATTACCCGGCCCTGCAAATACTGTTACAAAGCCTGTATCCTGTGCCAGCTCTTTACTAGTTGGATCATCATTGATGGTAACAGGTGCACTGTCCCGCAGACCACCCAACTCATCCAGCAGAGATGGTGACCAGATAATCATGGCAGCCTGCCCGCCTAAATAAAGCTCGCGGCTTTGCTTCCAGTACAGATCACCATCTGGTGACGCATCAGCAATAGTCTTATAGAAAGACAGAACATTCTTCAGCGCTTCTGTATCTTCATTTACCGAACCATCAGCATTTACAGGTGAATAACCTGCTGCCAATGAGATATGTTCGATAAGCTGCATCATGTAGGTTTCATCAATTTTGGTTGCGGCAACAAACCCATACATTGATGGCGGATTATGTAACGCAGCGATCGCTGCTTCAATATCAGCAAACGACTTTGGCGGGTTTAGGCCTGCAGCCTCAAACAGGTCTGAGCGATACACAACTAGCTGTGTCCAGCCATCAGTGGGAACTGATACAATCTCGCCTTCAGACATCGCCATATTCAGCGGGCCTGCTGCAAAAGTGTTTGGCCCTAGATCATCGATAACTTCAGTTGCCGCGCCCGCATCCAACATGCCTGCCTCAGCAAATGGCAACAAATGCTGTACAGTATGGTTCAGAATATCTGGCAAATCACCAGCGGCGAACGCTGCTGTTGCGCGTGTTGCGATATCTTTTTCTGTAACCGCAACGATATTAACGGTATGACCTGTTGCCGCTTTGAACTTATCGGCAATCTGTTGTTGTTTTGCCATGCGGTCAGGCTGTTCTTCCATTGTCCACATAGTGATTTCTGCAGCCATTGCTGAAGACATCATGCTGGCAGAGAGCAGTAACCCTGCCCCAACACTCATTAGCTTTCTCATTCTTTCCTCCTAAAAAGAGTTTCTACTTCACTGTGGCCTAGGGGGGCCAACACTCATTCGGCGCACTAATATGGCGCTTCGGAGTTCTTGGTAATCAACAGGATTTCCCCCATCGATTATTGCTAGCAACATGTCGCAAATCTCTTCGCCCGAATGGGACTGCGGCTGCGCCATTGTTGTTAACGGTGGATGTGTATGTTTACCAAAATCAAGACCGTCATAGCCTAGCACACTAACCTCTATACCAGGGGTAAGGCCGTTTGCCCGGATAGCTGCTAGCGCACCAAAGGCTTGTGTATCAGTGGCACATAAAATAGCTGTAGGGGGTTGCGGTAAATCCAGCATTCTAGCTGTAGCCGCTTCGCCAGCATCATCGCTCATATCTGTGATTGTGATGATAGCGTTATCAAGCACCAGATTGTTTGAGGCTAGCCCACGCTTATACCCATCAAGGCGCACTTGCCCAAAATTATAGTCTGTCGGCGCGCCAATAAAGGCGATGCGTTGATGGCCTAGATCTGCAAGAACCCCTACGCCGTCATGAAATGCTTTTTCACCATCTACATCAAACCATGCATAATCTGCTGAGTTCACAGACCGGCCATGCACAATAAAGGGCATGTTATATTTTTTCAGTAGCTCAATGCGTCTATCTTCTTTATACGGGCGAGAGATTACCACGCCGCTTACCTTGCCACTTGAAGAGAGCTTTTCTACTGTCTCTGCCTCAGTTTCAGGTGAGCTAGCCTGCACAACCAGCAAATCCCACCCCCGCTTAGCAAGGGAAGAGCCTAGACCTTCTAAAAGCTGGGATACAAATGGCTCTGATATCGCATGGGTATTGGGCGGCATCAGATAGGCAACAGCTTCAGCAACCCCCGTTGCCAAACGCCGTGCATTCTGATTAGCCTTATAGTTAAATTTCTTGGCAACTTCTTTAACGCGCTCGCGGGTAGCTTGGCTGATATCAGGATAGTCATTTAGCGCACGCGAAACTGTGCCTTCGGCAATACCGAGTTCTTTGGCCAAAAATTTTAGGCTAACACGCTGCATTTTATATCCTGAGTTTCCCCTCTTGTTAACGCTAGACCGAAAGCGCTTTCGGAATCAACAATAATTGTATTATAATCGGAAAAAAACAGATTAGAGTTCACTCAAACCCCGCATAAATTGCACCCGTGAAGGCATATTTAAAATGGCTTATCCCAACTTTGAAAGCACAGATTTCCTGACCGGCCATATCGAGACGATACTTGCCTTTTATGAGCCGAATGTGCGCGATCCCAAGGGCGGCTTTTTTCATCATTTTAAAGATGATGGGACAATTTATGATACAGACACCCGTCACTTGGTTAGCAGCACCCGTTTTGTTTTCAATTATGTAAATGCATATCAGCAGACAGGCAGGCCGCATTACCGCGACTGGGCGGCACATGGATTTAACTATCTTAAGAGCCATCATCTGCACCCGAACGGGCATTATATTTGGCAACATAAAAAGGGTGTTATCGAAGATGGCAGGGCGATGGCCTATGGTCATGCTTTCGTCATGCTAGCCGCTTCTTATGCAGCACGCCTAAACATTGATGGGGCCGCGCAAACCCTCTCCTCCATTTGGGATTTTATGGAGGCGTATTTCTGGGAGGCAGAGCATCATGCCTATGCTGATGAACGGGATGAAAGCTTGTCTGTTTTATCCAATTACCGCGGCCAAAACGCCAATATGCATTCGCTCGAAGCGTTGATAGCTGCCTATGAAACCAGCGGCGATGCACGCTATCTTGACCGCGCAGAAGAGCTAGCCAAAAACTTTTGTATCACTCTAGCTGGGCAGGCAGCTGGCCAGATTTGGGAGCATTATACCGAGAATTGGCAGCCAGACTGGAACTATAACATCGATAAGCCTGATGATTTGTTTAAGCCATGGGGGTTCCAGCCCGGCCATCAGGTAGAATGGGCAAAATTACTGCTCCAGCTTGATGCACTTGCCCCGCAAAATTGGTATCTACCCGCCGCATGCACCCTTTTTGACACGGCGATGGAAAAGGGCTGGGATCCCCTTTATGGCGGCCTTGTTTATGGCTATGGCCCTGATGGGCAATTTGCGGATGCGCATAAATATTTTTGGGTACAGGCAGAAGCTCTCGCCGCTGCATGGCGTCTATGGAAGCGCACCAAGGAGCCTATCTACCGCGAGCATTATCACCGCTTGTGGCAATGGTCATGGGATCATCTTATCGACCATAAAAATGGCGGTTGGTACCGCATTGTATCGCGCGAAGGCCAATGGATAGAGCCATGGAAATCACCCGCTGGCAAGGTTGACTATCACACGATGGGCGCCTGCTGGGATGTGCTGTCTGTTGGCACTGAATAACCTGTTTTCAAAGGGCGCTAATATTCAGCCCCTCCTTGCCTGATGCGTTTTTTGCACCGCAGGGGCAATTATTTAACACTTACACATTGCACCCTTTTGCTGCTTTATAGAGAACCGGCGGAAGGTGAGGCTATTTTGAAAATAATCTTTTTAACTGATCTTGATGGTACATTGCTGAATTTTAATGATTTCAGTTTCGATACCATCCGTTCCGATATTCTTGAGTTTATCAAAGACGGGATTGATATTATCCCAGTTTCAAGCAAGACACGGCCAGAGATGATAGAATTTTGCACTGCCCTTGGTGTAAATTTGCCCTTCATATATGAAAATGGGGCAGGGTTTTGTAAGGATGCTAAGACCAGCAACCAGAATGATGT
>JADHLI010000041.1 GCA_016780775.1 Alphaproteobacteria bacterium
AATGTCTGCTGCATTTATTTCTGGTAACATACCGCCAACCACCAGATGTGCCCCTGCTGCTGCAAACCCTTCTGCCATGCCTAATCCCAAACCAGATACACCGCCTGTAATCACAACAGTTTGACCAGAAAAATTACACATTATTCAATACCTTTACTTAATATTTTAAAAAGGAAGAGAGTTACTTTTTAAACAAGGCATCAGCAGCAGAGCCAACACTCTTTTTCTGCTCAATAAACTGTTTGCAACGCATAATCTCAGCCTCAAGGTTGGTGATGTAATCTTGCAAATCTTCCAGATTCCATTCCGCTAAATTTTTCGACGTGCTGGCAGGGCGCAACTCCTCAAACTCATAATGCATTTCCACCTCCTTTAGGACAGGGTAAGCAAGCTTTGAATAAGCTGCTCGCAACAGTATGACGTTAGGATACAAATGCATTGTTTGCAATTCTGAATAAGACGTTTATATATAAGGTAAGGTTTCCCGTCATCACGAAGGCATTAAACCTGCAAGGCTTGTCTGTTTATTTTTTCAGAGCTGGAATTGCACAGGGAAAACCCTATGGTCTTTTGACGACCTTAAGAAAATTGCCCCTTTTAAATTAGGGCGTAGAAAGGCAAATGATATGACACAATTGCTTATGCCAAAAGCAACCGCCGTTTGGCTGATTGATAATACGGGTCTGACCTTTGATCAGATCGGCGATTTTTGTAATCTTCACCCCTTAGAAGTTCAAGCTATCGCTGATGGCGAAATTGGCGCCGGCATGCAAGGCTATGACCCTGTGGCAAATTCGCAAGTCAGCCGTGAAGAGATAAGCCGTTGTGAGGCTGACCCAGAAGCGCGGCTAAAAATGTCTACATCAAATCTGCCGCAACCAACTGCCCGCACTAAGGGGCCGCGTTATGTTCCAGTAGCGCGCCGCGGCGATAAGCCAGATGCTATTGCTTGGCTGGTTAAGCACCATCCAGAATTGTCAGATGCGCAAATTGGCAAACTTATCGGTACGACCAAAGATACCATCACCAAGATAAGAGAGCGCACCCATTGGAACATTTCCAATATTCAGCCAAAACATCCAGCTATGCTTGGTTTATGCAAACAGCCTGATTTAAATGCAGCTATTGAGAAAGCTGGCGGCCAGCCCAAGCAGGATGCAGAGCAGGTTGCAAACTTATCTGAAGTACCTTAGAAAAACAGCTGGATGGCACAGTTGGGCGGCAAGGAGTGCTACAGCATCCTTGCCGCTTCTAATGTAGATTTAATCTCGTCCAGAATAACCGGGTCATCAATGGTTGCGGGCACTAGATATTCCTCACCATTCACAATTTTCTGCATCGTTGCCCGCAGGATTTTGCCGGAGCGTGTTTTGGGCAGATGGCTGACTATCACTGCCTGTTTAAAAGCGGCAACAGGGCCGATTTCAGCGCGAACCTTAGCCACAATCTCTGTGATGATATCTTCGCCTGCACGCGAAACGCCTGATTTCAGAACAATAAAGCCAAGCGGCACTTGCCCCTTTAGCGCATCATTAATGCCTATAACTGCGCATTCCGCCACATCTTTATGACCAGCCAGAACTTCTTCCATCCCGCCAGTAGATAACCTGTGTCCTGCCACATTGATAATGTCATCGGTGCGGCTCATCACAAAGATGTACCCATCTTCGTCAATATAGCCCGCATCGCCAGTTTCGTAATAGCCAGGAAAAGCCGACATATAGCTATCTACAAACCGTTCATCATTTTGCCATAAGGTTGGCACAGTGCCAGGCGGCATAGGCAATTTAACGGCAATAGAGCCAATTTCGCCAGACGCAGCCGGATGCCCATCTTCATCAAGGACTTGCACATCCCAGCTTGGCACAGCAGGACCAGAAGAGCCAGCTTTCACGGCCAAAAGCTCAATTCCTATGCAGTTAGCCGCAATTGGCCAGCCTGTTTCAGTTTGCCACCAATGGTCAATAGTGGGCACGCCCAGCTTATCCTCACACCAATGCAAGGTGTCCGGATCGCATCTCTCACCTGCTAGGAATTGGAATTTGAAATGGGAGAGGTCAAATTGCTGGATTAGCTTACCCTCTGGGTCTTCTTTTTTAATCGCTCTTATAGCTGTAGGAGCAGTGAACATCGTGCGTACCTTATGCTCTGATATCACACGCCAAAAGGTTGAGGCATCTGGAGTTCCAACAGGCTTACCTTCAAATAAAACTGTGGTACAACCCGCAAATAGAGGTGCATAGACAATATAGGAATGCCCGACCACCCATCCGACATCTGATGCTGCCCAGTAAATATCGCCTGTCTTGCAATTAAAAATATTCTGCATCGACCATTTCAAGGCCACAATATGCCCTGCGGTGGGCCGCACCACACCCTTTGGTGTGCCAGTTGTACCAGAGGTATATAAAATATAGGCCGGATCTTCAGATTTCACTGGAACGATATCCGCAGGCTGAGCCGCCGCCATTTCAGCGTCCCAATCCAAATCGCGCTGGGACATCATCTCTCCTTTGCATTCCGGACGCTGATATAAAACAACATGGCTTACCTTATGCGCAGATAATGCAATCGCCCCATCTACCAGCGGTTTATATTCTACCACCCTTCCCGGCTCCAGCCCGCAAGAAGCAGTGATAATCATCTTTGGCGTCGCATCATCAATACGTTTTGCCAATTCAGCAGAGGCAAAGCCGCCAAATACAACTGAATGGATAGCCCCAATACGCGCACAGGCCAGCATGGAAACCAGCGCTTCTGGGATCATGGGCATATAGATGATAACGCGGTCTCCATAGCCAATATCGTGGGCTTGTAGAACCCCTGCCATACGTGCCACGCGGTCTTGCAACTCACCATAGGTAATTGTCTGTTTGCTGCCTGTAATGGCGCTATCATAGATAATGGCGGGGCGTTTGCCATGCCCTGCTTCAACATGGCAATCAACCGCGTTATAGCAACCATTAATAAGACCGCCTGTAAACCATCTGTAAAAAGGCGGCCTTGCGTCATCCAGTACTTTTTCAGGCGGGCTTATCCAATGCACATCCTGCGCCGCATCTGACCAGAAAGCAGCCGGGTTCTGCAAAGCTGCCTGACTAATTTTTTTAAAATCACCCTTCATACTCCCCCAGCCTTTTTTTGTGGCCCATTTCTCTAGCCTTATTTTTGAGGCCTTATTTTTGAGGCCTTTTTTTATGGCCTTTTTTGTGACCAATTTTTTACCTATTATGGATAGCAACGATATAGGATTTTTAAGCAGTCACATCAAAATGTCCAGTAACTTTAGGTGTGTTGATTTGCACCTAGCCAAATAGGGGCAATTTTTGATATCATCACGCAATCTTTTAGTTTAAACGGCTAACAAATAGCCAGATTTGCAGCTGAACTCCCCATGCCTGATATCCCACCTTCAGATGTTACCCAGCTCTTTCCTGCAGAAAGCGGAAATAGCGATGAACGCGCCCTAAGGCATCATCTGGCGGAATTGGAGACAGAGCATCGTGACTTGGATGAGGTGATTGGCCAACTGGCTGGCGGCAATTTGTCCGACCAGTTGCGAACCCAGCGTTTAAAAAAACGAAAGCTAGCCCTAAAGGACGAAATAACCCGTCTGCATGGCAAGTTACTACCTGATATTATTGCCTGACAGCACCGCAGAAATCAGCTAAAAAAAAGAAGCGATGCAGAAGATAAAAAAAAGAAGCGATGCAGAAGATAAAAACTAAAAACAGATCAGGATCAATGCGATGAGCGAGATTAAAATAGCCATCTGTATGGGGAGTCAGTCGGACTGGCCCTGCATGAAAGAAGGGGTTGCCATTCTTGATTGTCTGGATGTGTCTTGCGATGTACGCATTATCTCTGCCCACCGCACCCCTGACAGACTGGCAGATTTTGCAAAGACTGCCGCAGAACAAGGCTTTGAAGTTATTATTGCAGGGGCTGGCGGGGCTGCCCATCTACCCGGCATGATAGCCGCACATACCCATTTGCCGGTGCTGGGCGTGCCAGTACAATCCAAGGCACTAGACGGAATGGACTCGCTTCTATCAATTGTGCAAATGCCCGCAGGGGTGCCTGTTGCAACCTTTGCTATCGGGCCAGCTGGGGCTAAAAATGCGGCGCTGTTTGCTGCCAAAATATTGAGTTTGCAAGATAAAGATTTGGATGGCAGGTTACGCGCTTGGCGGCAAGCACAAACCGATGCTGTGGCGATGCGCCCAAAGAGCGATCTTAAAAAATGAATATTAAAACAATTGGTATTTTAGGGTCTGGGCAGCTTGGCCGCATGATAGCTATCGCCGCCGCTGAAATGGGGGTACGCGCCCATATTTTTGCACCAGACGCAACCGGCAGTCCAGCCGCCGAAGTGGCCTTTGCCGCCACCCAAGCTGAATATTCAGATGAAGCGGCTTTACACGCGTTTGCAAGCGAAATCGATGCTGTGACCTCAGAATTTGAAAATGTACCCGCCGAAGCTATGCGCTTGCTAAACGATTATTTCCTGGCCTCCCCGGGGGCAGAGGCTCTGCATATTGCGCAAAACCGCCTGCGCGAGAAAGAGTTAGCCAAGTCACTCGGTATTGAAACACCTTCCTTTAGCCCAATTCGCTCTGAAGACGATTTAAGTGCCGCGCTTGCCACGCTTTCAGGCAAGGCCATCTTGAAAACTACGGAGCTTGGTTATGATGGTAAAGGCCAGATACGGGTCAGTGGCGGGGAGATGAATGCCGCTACCTTATGGGCAGATTTAAAAACAGATGAAGCGATTTTAGAAGGCTTTGTGGATTTCAAAGCTGAGGTAAGTTTTCTTGTCTGGCGTGACAGTGAAGGGCAAATGGGGGTTTTCCCGCCCGCCCAAAACATCCATAAAGCGGGGATTTTGGCTAAAAGCGTGGCCCCAGCCCCTGATATCAGCGCAATAGTCATAGAAGCTGGCAATAGGGCTGTTCGCGCAATAGCTGAGGCCGTGGATTTGCATGGCATTCTGGCCATGGAAGCCTTTGTGGGGGCAGATGATAGGCTGATATTTAACGAGATTGCGCCGCGTCCACATAATTCTTTTCACTGGACAATAGAGGGGTGTACGACCAGCCAGTTTCGCCAGCTTGTTCGCATTATAACAGGGCTAGGGGCTGGGGATACAGCTGCCAAAGGCCAGTATGTGATGGAAAACCTGCTAGGAGAAGACCTGCACCGCCTTGACGGTCTCTATGCAGATGGCCGCAATGCGGTGCATCTCTATGGCAAAGCCGAAGCAAGAAATGGCCGCAAAATGGGCCATGTAACCTGCCAAAAATAGCTACTTACCCAAGAATAGGTATTCACCAAGAATCGTTATTTACTGAGTACACGCAAATCATAAGGCGTGTCGCGATAGAGGTCGTTTATCCAATTTGCCATCAATAGATAAGCAAAAGGTCGCCATCTATTTATCGGTGCTTGCTGGGGATCATCCTCCGGGAAATAATGTTGCGGCAACGCTGTTTCCAGCCCTTCCCCGGCGTCCCGGTGATATTCATCACCAAGCGTTCCTGCATCATATTCAAGATGATTCAGCACATATAAATCGCCCGTTTCAGGGCACCGTGCCATCCCGACCCCAGCTAATTCAGATTGTGCCAGAATTTCTAAACCTGCCCCCCTAATTTCATCTGCTTTATTATAGGTATAGCGCGATACAGGCATAGGAAAGCTATCTGTAAAGCCTTGCATTAACCGTCCAGAAGATGAGGCAAGCTGGTGATCAAAAACACCAAACAGCTTTTCCGGCATTTGGTATTTTTCAAGCCCGTGAAACTGCTTCATCAGCACTTGTG
>JADHLI010000023.1 GCA_016780775.1 Alphaproteobacteria bacterium
GCATCAACGTCATGTCGGACTCGTTAATGGCCTTCCAGCCAGCAATTGAAGAGCCATCAAACATGAAGCCTTCATTAAGCGCATCTTCATCGATAGTTTCGATATGCTGTGTTACATGCTGCATTTTACCACGTGGGTCAGTAAACCGCAGGTCAACGAAGGAAATATCATTTTCCTTGATCATATCCATGATTTGTTTTGCACCAGACATCATTTATTCCTTTCTGTATGTCTTTAAACTTCTCATTCAGCCGTTAGATTTGACTGAAAGTTATGCGGTTATAAAATGCCCATTTTGGGCATATCTTACCGCAATATAGATTAAATCGCTTCGCCGCCAGTCTCGCCTGTGCGAATTCGGATAGCTTCGTCGATTGTAGAGATGAAAATTTTGCCATCTCCGATACGGCCTGTTTTGGCTGCATTTTGAATGGCTTCTACGACTTGGTCAGCCATGCTGTCTTCTACTACCACCTCAATTTTTACTTTTGGCAGGAAATCCACAACATATTCTGCGCCGCGGTAAAGCTCGGTATGTCCTTTTTGGCGCCCAAATCCTTTGGCTTCCAGCACTGTAATGCCTTGAATGCCAACGTCATGGAGCGCTTCTTTAACTTCATCAAGCTTGAAGGGTTTTACAATCGCTTCGATCTTTTTCATAAGGGTTATCGCTTTCTCTCAATGATTGTGAGCCCAAGATGACAAAACTGGGCGTGAGAGGCTAGGCATGCCCGATTAGAGCAGTCACACCTCATTTCGATTTTCTGTCCTAGTAGATTTAACCAGTTATGGGCAAGCTATCCATTAGGTGGAGGCGTTTAACGCAAAATTTGCCCAATTTTTAGGCACTCCTGATTAACCGCGCTCACCCACCATTTTCTTCAATCTTTCAATTGCTTCGCTTATAGCCTCGTCTGAATTAGCACAGGATAGCCGTACATATCCTTCACCAAAGCCACCAAAAGACGTTCCGGAAATACAAGCAACCCCATAATCCTCTAGCGCAGTGTCCTGAAATTGGTGCGAGGTGAAAGCAGTATCGCCGATATTGGCAAACACATAAAAAGCCCCGCCCGGCGCTTGGCATCTGATACCATCAATATCGTTTAAAAGGCTGGTTATAAGGCTACCACGGCGGCGAAAGGCGATCAGCATATCTTCTACGCATGACTGGTCACCCTTTAGCGCAGCCTCTGCGGCATGCTGGGTTGGTGCATTTACACAAGAATGAAAATTTACTGCCAGACGATCTGCAAAATCAATTAGCCGCTCTGGCCAAATACCATAACCAATACGCCAGCCCGTCATCGCATAGGTCTTTGACCAGCCATTTAGCACAATCAAACGGTCTTGAATTTCAGGATAGCTTAATAGGGACAATGGTTTGGTATCAAAAACCAGACGGTCATAAATTTCATCTGACATAATGGTGACATGCGGAAAGTCAGCTAACCCTTTAACAAATTTATCCATCTCGGCACGCGGGGTAATGCCGCCAGTCGGATTCGCTGGTGAATTCACAATAACAAGGCTGGTCTTGTCCGTAATTTTGGACAACACATCATCTGCATCAAAAGCAAACCCTTTTTCCTCTACAAGGCCGTAGGAAATAGATTTAGCGCCGCTATAATTAATAGCAGATTGATAGATAGGAAAGCCGGGGTCGGGGGTAAGAATTTCATGACCTGGTCCGCCCAGAAGCATCATTGCGGTAAACATTACAGGCTTACCGCCTGGTACAATCTGGATGCGGCTCACATCAGGGCGCACGCCATATCGCTGAAAAGCATCATTTGCGACTGTTTCGCGCAAGCTCATTAGCCCCATCGAGGGGGTGTATCCATGTGCACCATCTTGCAAAGCCTTAATGCCAGCTTCAACAATATGTTCAGGTGTTCTGAAATCAGGCTGGCCGATACCAAGATTGATGATATCTTTGCCTGCTGCGCTCAATGCGCCGGCGCGTGCCAACACACCAAAGGCCGATTCTGTTCCCAGATTTTGTGCAGATGCATTCAACATAATGTAAACTTTCCTCTTTGTTACCAACCGCGTTTCTGAAGCGCGCTAGATGAGGCCTATCATCAAAGTAAACCGCTTGCACGCTTCTTTTTAGCAAAAATTCAGCCTTATATAGCAGAGTAGGTTTAAAAAATCTGCCCCAAGGCATTGACCCAATTTTCAGTTTTGCATATTAAAACCTTGAAGTTCGGTTTGACGAGCTTTTTTTGGCGGGTGTAGCTCAGTAGGTTAGAGCGCCAGTTTGTGGTACTGGATGTCGCCGGTTCAAATCCGGTCACTCGCCCCACACCTCTCTTTCCATATCACCGCAAAAACTGAGGTGATAGGGAATTCAGCCTAAAATGAGGCTAAAAACAATGGTTGGGTGTGTTTATGGTTGACGCTGGGGCGTGTTTTCGAGTACCGATGCGCTTCATAATGTCAAACCCTGTTGCGGGCGTGGCGAAATTGGTAGACGCGCCAGATTTAGGTTCTGGTATCTAACGATGTGGGGGTTCAAGTCCCTCCGCCCGCACCATTTGGCATAAAAGATGAATAAGCTTATCAAATGACGCCTGAAATGCTGCGGTAACCAGCAATGAGGGCTTAAAACAACCTCTAGCAGGCATATCTGCACTCAGGACATCTAAAAAATCATGGATATCAACGAAACAAGCAAGGACGGTCTGGCGCTCGAATATGAATTGAAACTGACCGCGCAGGATCTGGACAGCAAAATCGCCACACGCCTTGAAGAAGTGGCAAAGACAGCAAATATGCCGGGTTTTCGCCCCGGAAAAGTGCCGATGACTGTGGTAAAAGCACGGTTTGGCGATCAGGTGAAGGGGGAAGTTATCCGCACAGAGTTGGATAATGGCGCTCGTGATGCTGTCGAAAAAAATGAATTGAAACTGGCTAGCCAGCCACGTTTGGACATCGTCTCTTATGAAGATGGTCAGGATTTGATTGCTAAGTTGATGGTAGAGGTAATGCCAGAAATTACTATTCCTGATCTGGCGGCTATTTCTGTTGAACGCCCGACATTGCCAGCTAATGATGATGAAATTAATGAGACAATGACCCGTCTGGCTGACGAAAATCGTCCAACCCAGAAGGTTGAAAAAGCACGTAAGGCCAAGATGGGCGATGTGGTGCTTATCGATTTCACCGGCCGCATTGACGGTGTTGCTTTCGAAGGTGGCACCGCTTCTGACCATATGCTTGAGCTTGGCTCAAACTCCTTCATTCCTGGTTTTGAAGAAGGGCTGGTTGGCGCAAGCGTTGGTGAAACAGTTGATGTAAAAGTATCCTTCCCTGCAGAATATCAGACAGAACATCTGGCTGGCAAGGAAGCCGTTTTTGAATGTCCAGTTAAAGAAATCCATGAAAAGGGTGAAGCAAGCATCGATGATGCGCTTGCTACTAAACTAGGATTTGAGGGGTTGGAGAAGCTGCGTGAAGCGGTGGCTGGCCAGCTATCGTCTCAGCATGCAATGGCGCTGCGTCAGGCCGTAAAGACAAATGTCTTTGACCAGTTGGCTCAAAATATTGAATTTGATGTGCCGCCAAGCCTGCTAAAGGCCGAGTATGAAGGCATTGCAAAATCACTGGCTGGCGATGATGGACATAATCACGACCATGACCATGACCACGACCACGACCATGACCATGATCATGACCACAGCCATGCAGCGGATGAAAATCTGGATGATGCACAAAAAGCTGAAGCTAATGAAATGGCGCTTCGCCGCGTTCGCCTCGGCCTGCTACTGACAGAGATTGGCAATCAGAATAACATCACTGTGACCGACGAAGACACAAAGCAGGCTGTTATGCAGCAAGCCTATCGCTTCCCCGGTCAGGAACAGCAGGTTATCGAGTATTATAACAGCAATCCAGACGCCTTGAGAGAGCTGGCCGGCCCTATGTTTGAAGAGCGGGTAATGGATTATATCCTTGAAATGGCACAAGTCACTGACAAGGAAACAACTGTTGAAGCTCTTTATGCTGAGGCTGAGGAAAGAGCTAAACCAGCAAAAGCTGCAAAAGAAAAGAAGGCAGCCAAAAAGAAAACGGCTGAGAAGAAAGCTTCTGCTACGAAGGCTGACACAAAAGCAGCATCTGCTAAAAAAGCACCTGCAAAAAAGGCAGCGGCTAAAAAGCCTGCCAAAAAAGCAGCTTCAAAGGCAAAAAAAAGCTAGCATAACATAGCTAAAAATCCATATTCGTAAAACTGCCAGCCTTTCGGGGTTGGCAGTTTTTATTTAAGTTCCTACATTAAGGATTATGGTCGCTAAGTTACGCGGCATATGCGTTGGTGTAATACCTTTATATTCGCTATCGCTGCCCTTAAATTCTGCCTTGCCAGTTTTCAGATTTCTGGCAGGCCTCAAACGGAGAAGATGATGAGCCAAACAATGAATGTAGCACCGCCTATGGATATGAACCTTGTGCCGATGGTGATCGAGCAGACAGGGCGGGGTGAGCGGTCTTTTGATATCTTCTCGCGCTTGCTAAAAGAACGCATTATCTTTCTTAATGGGCCGGTCGAAGATGTAATGGCATCTCTTGTATGTGCCCAGCTTCTGTTTTTGGAATCAGAAAATCCAAACAAAGATATTTTCATGTATATCAATTCGCCCGGCGGCATTGTTACCTCTGGTTTGGCGATTTATGACACGATGCAATATATTCGCCCTGACGTGGCGACCGTTTGTATTGGTCAGGCAGCGTCTATGGGTTCGCTGCTGTTGACAGCAGGGGCAGCTGGCAAACGGTATTCGTTGCCGAATTCGCGGATTATGACGCATCAGCCTTCTGGTGGTTTTCAAGGTCAAGCGACTGACATTGAAATCCATGCAAAGGAAATTCTGTCCTTACGCAGCCGTCTGAATAAGATTTACGAGCATCATTCAGGCAAGACCCTTAAGCAGATCGAAAAGATTATGGAGCGCGATACCTTCATGTCTCCAGAAGAAGCTAATGAAATGGGTCTAATTGATGAGGTTGTATCAAAGCGCCCAAATGAACTGGAAGAGGCCAAAAAATAGCGCCATATCGGCTTGTCTGTTAGGTGTGCTTCTAACTGCCGCACATCTGCAATAAGATTTTTGTTGAGATAAAAGTTAACACCCGTTTACTATATAAGACGAAACAAACATTCTAGGGGAACCGCCCCGTTAATTTGCGGTCAGGAGCGAAGAAAAAGATGGCAAAATCAGAAGATGAGTCCAAATCCACCCTTTTTTGTTCCTTTTGTGGGAAAAGCCAGCATGAGGTACGCAAACTGATTGCGGGGCCAACGGTTTTTATCTGTGATGAGTGTGTTGAGCTATGCATGGATATTATCCGCGAAGAACATAAAAGCGCGGTCACGAAATCTAGCGATGGCATACCAACCCCACAGGAAATTAATAAAGTACTAGATGACTATGTGATCGGCCAAGCTAAGGCAAAGCGCGTTCTGGCAGTTGCGGTGCATAACCATTACAAACGTTTGGCTAATGAAGGTAAGACAGGTGAGCTGGAAATCCAGAAGTCCAATATCATGCTGGTTGGCCCGACAGGTTGTGGTAAAACCTTGTTAGCACAATCGCTTGCACGGATGCTGGATGTGCCGTTCACTATGGCAGATGCGACTACCCTAACTGAAGCTGGTTATGTTGGTGAAGATGTTGAAAACATCATCCTGAAGCTTCTGCAAGCCTCTGATTACAATGTAGAAAAAGCCCAGCGCGGCATTGTCTACATTGATGAGGTTGATAAAATCTCACGGAAATCTGACAACCCCTCCATCACCCGTGATGTGTCTGGGGAAGGGGTTCAGCAAGCCTTGCTAAAGATTATGGAAGGTACGGTTGCGTCAGTCCCTCCGCAAGGTGGCCGCAAGCACCCTCAGCAGGAATTTTTGCAAGTTGATACCACCAATATCTTATTTATTTGTGGTGGTGCTTTTGCTGGTTTGGACAAAATCATCTCTGGCCGCAATAGCGGTGCAGGCATTGGATTTGGCGCGGATGTGCGCGATCCTGATGAGCGTAATATCAGTGAGCTGCTAGGTGAGCTGGAGCCAGAAGATTTAATTAAATTTGGCCTAATTCCAGAATTTATTGGCCGGCTGCCTGTAATCGCAACCTTAGAAGATTTGGATGAGGAAGCCCTTATTCGAATACTTACAGAGCCGAAAAATGCGCTGACTAAGCAATATAAGGCGTTGTTTGATATGGATGGGGTTACGCTTGATTTTCGGGAAGATGCTTTACGTGCCATCGCGAAAAAGGCGATTGAGCGGAAGACAGGCGCTAGAGGACTGCGTTCAATCTTGGAAGGCATCCTGATGGACCCCATGTTTGATATTCCAACCGCTACCGATATCGAAGAAGTGATCATCAATGAAGATGTCGTCACTGGCACGGCCTCTCCCCTTGTTGTGCACACGAATATGGGTAAAGAAGCCAAGCCATCTGCAAAATCTTCTTAAACGCATTTTTAGGTATTTTCCCTGCTTTGTAAAAATCAAAGCAGGGCAATAGCTTACACTTGTTTTTTTATGATTCTATGGGCTGAAAGTTTTTGTTCTGCTAGCGGCAGGCATGGATATTGCAGTTAAGTTTGTATTCATGGCCTCTTGAATTTTCGTGTTTCATATACACATTGAATATTGGGCTTGAAACTTTTGTTTAGCGCCGCCTCGCATCTGCCCTTTGGCAGAGAAAAAACAGGAATTAAATTATGACCGACTTCTCAACCACCACTCATCTGCCAGTACTGCCTTTGCGGGATATTGTTGTATTTCCGCATATGATTGTGCCGCTCTTTGTCGGCAGGGAAAAGTCAGTACGCGCTCTTGAAGCGGTGATGTCTGAGAATAAACAAATATTGCTCTTAACCCAAACGGATGCAGCTATCGAAGATCCGTCAGCAGACGACATGTTCACTATGGGAAGTATCGGTAATATCTTGCAGTTGTTGAAGCTGCCGGATGGTACTGTCAAGGTCCTAGTTGAGGGTGTGGCGCGCGCGCATGTTGCGGAATTGAACGAAGCTGGGCCGTATATGACAGGTGAGGCGATAGAGCTTGAAGATCCACAATCTTCTGAAGCGGAGCTCATCGCGCTTGGTAAAGCGACAGTTCAGCAGTTTGAGCATTATATCAAATTAAATAAGAAAATTGCCTCAGAAGTGATGGTCTCGATTAACCAAATCGAAGAGACAGGTAAAATAGCTGATACGATTGCATCACATTTGGCGGTGAAGATTGTTGAAAAACAGAAGCTGCTTGAAATAGAGGATGTCAAGGAACGCTTGGAAGCTATCTATGGTATCATGGAAGGTGAAATTGGCGTCCTGCAGGTCGAAAAGCGGGTTCGTAACCGCGTTAAACGCCAGATGGAAAAAACCCAGCGCGAATATTATTTGAACGAACAGATGAAGGCGATTCAAAAGGAGCTGGGTGAGGGCGAAGATGGCCGCAATGAAATAGACGAAATCGCTGAACAAATTGCCGCTGCTAAGATGCCTAAAGAAGCCCATGAGAAGGCGGAGACAGAGCTGAAGAAGCTGCGTAATATGGGGGCGATGAGTGCCGAAGCAACAGTAGTGCGCAACTATCTGGACTGGATGACCAGCATGCCTTGGAAAAAGGCAAACAGAGTTAATAAGGATATTACTAAAGCGCGGGAGATTCTGGACGCTGATCATTATGGGCTAGAGAAGGTTAAAGACAGAATCATTGAATTTTTAGCCGTGCAAAAGCGTACCAAAAAGGTAAAAGGCCCTATTTTATGCCTAGTGGGCCCTCCGGGTGTAGGTAAAACATCGCTTGGTAAGTCTATTGCCAAAGCATCGGGGCGCGAATATGTCCGCATGGCACTTGGCGGCGTGCGTGACGAGGCTGAAATTCGGGGACACCGGCGCACCTATATTGGCTCAATGCCGGGTAAAGTTGTGCAAGGCATGAAAAAAGCAGGGAAAAACAACCCGCTATTTCTATTAGATGAAATTGACAAAATCGGTGCAGATTGGCGCGGCGATCCTAGCTCAGCATTGCTAGAAGTGCTAGACCCAGCGCAAAACGCCACCTTCCAAGATCATTATCTGGAAGTTGATTTTGATTTATCCAATGTGATGTTCATCACGACCGCTAACTCTCTAAATATGCCGCAGCCATTGTTAGACAGGATGGAGGTTATCCGCCTGTCTGGCTACACAGAGGATGAAAAGCGGGAAATCGCGCGCGCCCACCTTATTCCGCGCCAGATGGATGAACATGGATTAAAAGAACAAGAGCTTACGCTTGAAGAAGACGCGCTTATTGCTGTAATCCGCAACTATACGCGGGAAGCAGGTGTGCGTAACCTTGAGCGGGAAATAGCCAAAATTGCCCGTAAAGCGCTAACCCGTATTGTTAGCGGTGAAGCAGAAACCTTGACAATCACTGCAAGCGATCTTGATGACTATCTTGGTGTAAAACGCTTTAAGTTTGGTGAGATTGATACAGAAGATCAGGTAGGGGTAGTTACAGGCCTTGCTTGGACCGAAGTTGGCGGGGAGTTATTGCAGGTCGAAGCGGTTAAAGTACCGGGTAAGGGTAAGATCACCGCTACTGGAAAACTGGGCGATGTGATGAAGGAATCAATCCAAGCCTCAGAGTTTTTCATCAAATCAAGAGCCTCTGCCTATGGTATTGACCTAGAAAAGGCTGAAAAAAATGATGTGCATGTGCATGTTCCAGAAGGTGCCACCCCTAAAGATGGCCCATCAGCCGGCGTTGCGATGGTTACTTCTATCGTTTCTGCACATACCAGCAATCCGGTGCGCAAAGATGTCGCCATGACAGGCGAGATTACGTTGCGCGGACGTGTGCTGGCTATTGGCGGATTAAAAGAAAAACTGCTTGCGGCATTACGCGGCGGAATCAAAACAGTTCTGATTCCAAAAGAAAATGAGAAGGATTTGGCGGATGTGCCTGATAATGTCAAAGAAGGCTTGGAAATAATCCCAATTAATCTGATTGATGAAGCGCTAAATGTGGCTCTTGTTAAGGGATTAAGCCCAATGGAAGAGAAACCAGAAGCAGCTGTAGCCCCAATTGCGTCTAAGCAGGATAGTGCGGAAGACATCACAGCCCACTAAAAATTATCTGTTCAACCCAATTTACGTTTTTCGCAGTTTTGCTAAGCTTTTTTAGTTGACCCTATTTGTTTAGAGTGAGTAAGGTAGGAGCACCCGCGCTTTAGCGATTTACTTAACACTCTATCTAAATAAGGGGATCAACCCATGAACAAAAACGATTTGGTTTCAGCCGTTGCTGAACATTCAGGCCTTTCTAAAACTGATGCAGGCCGTGCAGTAGATGCGGTATTTGGCTCAATTGAGGGCGCTCTGAAAGCTGGTGATGAAGTAAGAATTGTAGGTTTTGGGTCTTTTTCTGTAGCACATCGTGCGGCTAGCACTGGTCGTAACCCACGCACTGGTGAAGCTATCCAAATTGCGGCGTCAAAGCAGCCTAAATTTAAGGCTGGTGCGCCTCTGAAAGCAGCCGTTAACGGTTAATTTCATTTTGACATTAGCGTTGACCAATGGCATACGTGGGCCAACGTTTTTTTATGGCTTAAACAGGGTGGTTAGCTCAGCTGGGAGAGCAACTCGTTTACACCGAGTAGGTCGGGGGTTCGAGCCCCTCACCACCCACCATAAAAGCGTGTTAAAAATAATACCTAAACAATAGCTAAGCAAACACTAGGAAATACCTAAGCAATAGCTAAGCAATTATCAAATTAAACAGGCATAATGCCTGTTTTTTTGTGTCTTTTTCCTGAAACTTCCAAACATGTTTGCTTGTGGTTTATCTTGTCAGCACGGCTTTACAGTTGCAGACTAGTCGAAGAGTTTTTCTGGTTTGATATAAATAAAAAGGAATTTTACGCGATGTCTGCTTCACATATATTTGGCCCACACGGACTAGTGCCATCAGGTCTATGCTTTGGTACGATGCAGTTTGGTGCTGGCGCCTCTGAAAAGGATAGCGCGGCTATGTATGATGCGTGTCGGCAAGCTGGAATTAATTTCTTTGATACCGCGTATGTTTATACCGAAGGCCGTTCGGAAGAAATTCTAGGCAAATTGATTGCAGACGAGCGCGAAGATATAATTCTAGTCACCAAGGCAGGGGCAGTTGGCAGCTCATCTGCGCAAAATATTCGCGAACAGCTCGATATTAGCCTGTCTCGCTTGAGCCAAGATTATACCGATATTTTTTTTCTGCACCGATTTGATGATGATGTACCGTTAGAAGAAACATTTGCTGAATTAGCGAAATTAAAAGAACAGGGGAAGTTTTATCATCTAGGTGTATCCAATTTTGCTGCGTGGCAAGTGATGAAAGCGCAAGGTGTGGCTAATCTTAAAAGCTATCCTTCCATTGAAATCCTGCAACCTATGTATAATTTGGTCAAACGCCAGGCTGAGGTGGAGATATTGCCAATGGCGGCGGCTGAGGATATAGCCGTTATCAGTTATAGCCCGCTTGGTGGTGGTTTGCTGACCGGTAAATATCGCGGCGGTATTGCGGGTGAGGGGCGTTTTAGTTGGGATGAGAAATATGCGGCTCGCTATGGTCAAGATTGGATGCATAAAGCCGCTACTAGCTTGTCGGAAATTGCTGATCAAGCAGGCGTAAGCCCAGCTGCATTAGCTGTGGCGTGGGTAGCAAAACATCCAGCAATTACCGCGCCTATCATCAGCGCACGCAATATTGACCAATTATCCCCATCTCTAGAGGCCGCAAGGATTACAATTGATGCAGAGATGTATACACAGCTGAACGCGTTAGTGCCAACGCCGCCGCCAGCCACAGATAGGCTAGAAGAGCAGGGCTAGAGGGGGGGGTAGCAAACATGTATGCTATCATTTTTGAAGTGTGGCCTTTTGCAGGCAGTAGGGACAGATATTTTGAACTGGCCGGGCAATTGAAAGAGATACTAATCTCGCAGCCAGGCTTCATATCTGTTGAGCGCTTTCAAAGCCTGATAGATGAAGAAAAGCTCCTTAGCCTATCCCTCTGGGAATCAGAAGATGCCATAGCTGGTTGGCGCGAACAGCTTGAGCATATAAACGCCCAGAAAGAGGGCAAGGAAAAGCTGTTTAAATCTTATCGTATACGGGTAGTTAAGATAGAGCGTGATTACAGCTTTGATGCAGGGGACAAAACCGCGTAAGGGGGCGCGCCTTTATCTTATTTCTGCATAGACACGCGGATATTATGGAAATCAGCTGGTGGTTCTAATAGGCGGGTTTTATAAACCTTTTCTGAATTACCGGGCACTTCATCCCCAGCGACAGCCATAGGCCAAGCCATTAGCTGCTGATTTTGCTTATTTATCAGCTCAATTTCAAATAATCTTGGACGGCCGACCCCGCCGCCTCTGTTAACCACGGTAATGAAAATATCTAGCGCCCGCCCTAATTCGGTATCTACCAGCTGATAATTTGCCTCTTTCAGCGCAAAATCAGCCATTACAGGCGGGGCAGGGGCTATCGGCGGCGCCTTAGGCAGAATAGCCGGGTTCAGATCCGTATCAGCAATGGTGGGCGCAAGAAAGGCTGGTCTATCAGCTTCAGATGTACCTTCGCTGGTATTAATTTCAGAACTGGTATTTGGGGCTACAACAGGTTCTGTTAGGGCTGTGGTTTCTGTATTGTTTTGGCTTTTGACCTTTTCGATATAGACAGCAACCAGACTAGCCAGCATATAGCTAAGCCCAGAAAATAAAAGCAAAAGCAGCAGGTTTTTAAAAATACTCACAACAGAGAAGCGGTATTTTTTACGCTTGCTGGCTTTATTTTGATTGGCTGGCTTTTTCTTAACCGGCGTGCGCGCAAGTTCCATAGCATCTGATACGGTGCGCATTTTCTGGCTTAGCCGCTCAATTGCCTGCTCAATTTCTTGATTTTCTTGGGTTTGGGTCGCCATAAAACCAAAATTATCCTTAAATTATGTCAAGGCAAACTTGCAACTTTCAGGCCAAATACGCCTTAAATTACGCTAGCTATTACCCTAGATGCCTTTCTGGATAGGATAGGGCGTTGTTTTAGCCCTACCTGCCTTTTCGTAAGAGCTTAAATACCGCTTTATAATCTATAAAACGGGTGATTAGTACTTTATGTTACTTTTTGTGTGTAGCTATATCAATGCCATGGGGCACTAAAGGCGGAAAAGGAGCATATTAGCGGCATCATAAACAAGGGTGAAAGAACTTGTCTTTTTTATACTGAAAGCGGCTTGACAGTAAGGGCGCACAACTATAAACATCATCCAGTCAAATGGGTCAGCCTTAGTTTGTTGACCGCACCCGATAAAGTTCCGGGGGTGTAGCTCAGTTGGTTAGAGCGCTGGCCTGTCACGCCAGAGGCCGCGGGTTCGAGTCCCGTCACTCCCGCCACTTTCTTTTACTTACTTTTGTTTAATCCATGATAGGCTTGGCTTACTAATTTGGGGCTAGGTGTAACTTGATGACAAATTTCTTGATTATCACCTCTGATGAACATCGTGCGGATGCTTTGGGCTGTGCTGGCCACGCCCATGTCCGCACCCCCCATCTAGATAGGCTGGCTGCGGGCGGCACCCGCTTTACAAATGCCTATAACCAATCACCTATGTGTGTGCCTGCTAGAGCTGCGCTTGCTACGGGCCAATTTGTGCATCAAACAGGGCATTGGGATAGCGCATCGCCCTATACCGGACATCCACAAAGTTGGATGCATAGAGTGCGCGATGCAGGGCATAGCTGTGTTTCAATAGGTAAATTACATTTCCGTTCTACGAGGGATGATAATGGCTTTACAGAAGAAATTTTACCTATGCATGTGGCAGGCGGTGTTGGTTGGACTATAGGTCTATTGCGCAAGGAACTGCCAAACTATGACGGTGCTGCAGAGCTATCAGCAGATGTAGGTGAAGGCGCATCCAGCTACACAGATTATGATCGCGCGATAACAAAAGCAGCGATAAATTGGATTGAAGAGGCAGGCAGAAAACAAAAAAATGAAGAACAGGATAAAGGCTGGACCGCGTTTGTCTCGTTGGTTAGCCCGCATTATCCGCTTACCTGTCCGCCAGAGTTTAACCAACATTATCGTCCAGATGATATGGCGTTGCCTATTAGTTATGGAAAAGGGCCACCCACCCATCCAGAGCTTGCCAGATCAGCCGCGTTTTTTGACTATAATCGCCATTTTGATGAACAGGCGATGCGTGCCGCCAAATGTGCCTATTTTGGACTTACTTCTTTTATGGATGATTGTGTGGGAAAAATTCTAGGCGCATTAGAACGCAGCGAACAGGCAGAAGATACGATTATCTGTTATATCTCCGACCATGGAGAGTTGCTGGGAGATCATGGCTTATGGACCAAGCAGGTGATGTATGAAGGGTCTGTTGCTGTGCCGATGATTTTAAGCGGTTCAGGCATACCGGCAGGGCATATTTGTAACACGCCTGTTATGCTTACAGATATTGCGCCTACCGTTCTGGACGGTATGAAGGGCAAGGGTGCTGGTATTTTCCAAGGCACTTCTCTTATCCAAATTGCAAACCAGCCAGACCAGATGGAACGCATCGCCTTTAGCGAATATCATGATGGCGGATCGACAATGGCAAGCTTTATGTTACGCTGGCAAAATTGGAAATATATCCATTATGTGGGCGCGCCGCCGCAACTCTTTGATTTGCACGCCGACCCTGATGAGGAAGTGGATTTATATACCTGCCAGCCGCACAACCAAGCTGTTAAGGATGCACTGGTTAAGGGCGAGGCTGGTTTGCGTGAAATTTGTGACCCAGAGGCGGTAAATGCAAAAGCTTTTGCCGATCAAGCTAAAAAAATAGCCGCGCTAGGGGGGGAAGAGGCCTGCTTAACCAGGTATGCCTTTAATCATACGCCTGTCCCTGCCTGAGCTTGAACGAGCTTATCTTCGGCATAATAAAAAGGAAGAAAAAGTGATGATAGAAGGGCTGTTTTTTATCTTTTTATTTCAGCTGGTAGGTACCGCGTTAACAGCGTTGTTTGGCTTGCCGGTGCCAGGACCTGTTATCGGTATGGCGTTGCTGCTTATTTGGTTGGCTTTACGTTTTAAAACGCCTGCTAGCCTTGATAATTTATGTGATATTTTCTTGCGCTATCTGCCGCTATTATTTGTGCCAGCGGCCGTTGGCGTTCTAAATTACAAAGATATTTTGATAGAATCAGGCCTGTCTTTATTCATCATTCTTATCCTCAGCACGCTAGCGGCTTTGCTAGCGGCTTCTATCAGCTTTATATGGGTTGCAAGGCATTTATGTCCGCCAATTGGGGATGAACAACGCAAGCTAGAGCCAGTTAAAAAGGGCGTAGAATAATGCAGGATAGTTTTACAGATTTTGCAGCTATATTTGTCTATTTGGGTGAAGCCCCGCTATTGTGGTTAACTCTAACTTTGGGCGCATTTTTGGCGGCCGAGCGGCTGTATCAATTCAGTAATCGTTTTGCTTTACTGAACCCTGTATTAGTATCGTCTATGGCTATCTGCATAGTCTTGTATGGCACGGGAACGCCGTATGATGCATATTTTCGCGGCGCCCAATTTATCCATTTCTTACTTGGGCCAGCTATTATTGTACTCGCTGTTCCTGTATGGCGTCATCGTGCCGCATTATGGCGGGCGCGTTTTGCTGTTTTGATTGCGCTAATAGTAGGGGGGAGTGTTGCTGGTTTGAGCGTTATCGGGCTATCTGTCTTTTTTGAACTTGATCTGGAAATGGCGGCGGCCATCACCCCCAAAAGTGTAACCGCTCCAGTAGCGATGGGCATTGCCGAGAATTTAGGCGGGGCGGTATCGCTGGCCGCGTTGCTGGCAGTGTTAACAGGTATTTCTGGTGCGGTTTTGGCAACGCCGTTATTTAATGCGTTTGGTTTTCTAGATTGGCGTGGGCGCGGTTTTGCAGTGGGGATAACCTGTCATGGAGTCGGCACGGCGCATGCTTTTCAGCTTAGCTCTGTTGCGGGCAGTTTTGCAACTATTGGCATGGCACTGAATGCGCTGTTTTCTGCTGTGATTCTGCCGGTACTCTTCCTACTTATTTATGGCTAGGTGCTATTTGCGGCGTGGCTGGCTAGCTAGTGTGGCTTCAACAGTCGGATGGGCACGAAGTGTATCTAGTAGGCTCGCCAGTTTCGGGCGGGTGGCACGTAATTCGGTTTTATCTACATTCCAGCGCGATATCATATAAAGATAGAAATCAGCTGCTGTTAGCTGCGCGCCGCAAATGTAAGGATTTAAAAGGTTTTCAATATAGTCATAGAGGCTATCATTCACTGCGCGCGCCATGGCTTTGATCTCTGGATAAGCATCCTCTGGTCCATATTGGTAGGTATGATGCTGTCGGTGATAGGCTGGATACATGGTTGAAGCTAGCATCGCCAGAACGGATAGATAAGTCTTTTCAGCTGCGCTTTCAGTTTTCGGCAACAGGTGCGGACAATGCTTGCCTAGATAGTTTACAATCGCGAGGCTTTCATACACAAGGCCACCTTCTGGACAGACGAGCACAGGTATTTTGCCAGTTGGATTTTTTGATCGGAATTCGGCAGTTGCGCGTTCTGCATCATCAGGGAAGGAGATGGTATATTCAAGACCTGCCTCGCGCATCATAAATTCAACAATGAGCGAGCCAGCAAACGGGCGGCCATAAATATGATAGGATGTCATATTTTCCTTTACCTCTTTTTATCAATCAATCTGGTATTTTTGCGGTAACCCCGCCATCTACAATAATTTCTGTTCCGGTAATATAGCGTGCCTCATCTGAGGCAAGGAAAAGGGCAGCTTGGGCGACATCTTCTGCACTGCCCATATGCCCCATCGGCACTTGATTATGGCGCTTTTGAACAAAACCTTGATAGTCGCCTTCTGCATATTTTTCTGCCATCCGCTCTACCATCGCGGTATGCATTAGACCCGGCAATACACAATTCATTCGGACATTGTTTGCAGCATGGATGACCGCACTTGTTTTGGTATATTGCTGAAGGGCAGCTTTGGCCGCGCTATAGGCAATTTGCGGTTTGCCCAAATAGCGAATTCCGGCAATAGAAGAGATATTAACAATTGCGCCGCCGCCTTGTTCTATCATTTGTGGCAGGGCAGTGCGGCAAGCCATCATCACACTGGTTAGATTTAAGTCTAGCTGTTGTTGCCAGACGGTGCTATCCACATTTTCAGGCAGCATCCGCTCGGACTGGCCAACATTATTGACCAGAATATCCAAGCGTTTATGACGTGTGATAATCCCGGTAATCCATTTTTCTATATCCGCCTCAACTGTAACATCGCCTTGTTCAACGTGGCAGCTGCCGCCGCTTGCAATGATAGATGCTTTTGTGCGCATGCCTTCTTCTTCGCGGATGTCTATACCTTCAATGAAGCCGCCTTGTGCAGCAAAAAGTTCCGCTATAGCGCGGCCATTTCCCATAGGGTTGTCTGGAGACCCAATTCCAGTTATTGCGATGACTTTACCCTTTAATGAATGCATGTTGTTACGCCTTTTAGTCTCATTTTTTGTTGTTTGGGCACAGCTTTATAGCGTGAAGCCTCTCATAGCGCGGAAATTTGTAAAATTGGCTTTTCTCAGAACGTCAAATGCTTATGATAACCTTTAAAAGGTTAGAATAATCCTATCACTTGTGGCAATAACCTTGCTACGTCTAAATCTTATCTGAGGAGCAATAAGCAATGTCTGTGAATGATGTTATCATGCAGGCCATGCGCGAGAACGGCATCGATTTTGTCACCACTGTGCCATGCAAACAGCTAGCTGGTGTTATTGAAAAAATCGAACAAGCTGATGATATGCGCCATGTCCCCGCTAACCGTGAAGATGAAGGGATGGGGCTGTGTGCTGGTGCCTATATGGGTGGGGCTAAGCCTGCAATTATTATGCAGAATACGGCTATTGGCGTGACTATTAATGCGCTTGCAACCCTCATACAGTTTTACCGTATGCCGCTGCCAATGCTGATTAGCTATCGCGGCGAGGTAGGGGAGCCTGTTGCCTGTCAGGTAGAAATGGCCGTCCATACAAAGGCGCTGTTAGACCAGCTTTCTATCCCTACCTATCATTTCCATAAACCTGAAGATGCGCACGAGACATCGGCTATTTTATCGCATTGCTTTATGGCACGAAAGCCGGTTGCCCTCTTGATGGATGCAACTTTCTGGAAAGGAGCATAAAGGACATGATTAGAAGTGATGTTTTAAAAACCCTGATACCACTTATCTCTGATGAGCTTGTTGTAACTAATATCGGCCTGCCTAGTCAGGAGATGCATCTGTTAGATGATCAGCCTAGCAATTTTTATATGTTGGGTACGATGGGCCTAGCCTCTTCTATCGGTTTGGGGCTGGCGCTTGCGCAGGATAAAAAGGTGATTGCTGTAGATGGTGACGGTTCTGTTTTAATGAATTTTGGCACTCTGCCTACTATTGCCAATAACCAAGCGCCTAATTTTATATTGCTGATTATTGATAATGGCAGCTATGGCTCTACTGGCGACCAGACCACCTATACAGGCATGAAGACCTCGCTGGCTGAGGTGGCGCGTGCGTGCGGGTGTGACAATGTTGTTGAATGCGCTGCTGAAGATACTAAGGATGAAGTGGTAAAAGCGCTAGCAGGCGAGCAAATGACTATCATTATCAGCAAATGCGAATCAGGCAATATCAAGGTTCCAGTAATTGAAATGGACCCTGTGGTGATTAAAGACCGCTTTATGAAGGCCGTTAACGCTTGAGGTAGGGGCATCTGGCACAGATCTTGAACGACCCCTGCTTTGATAGTTAAAGTAAGTCCATATCAAAGGAGGAGACGAGGATGTCTGAGGCAACAGCAGCTGAGAATGCAGAACAGGAAAAACAGCTTTTAGCGGCGCTTGAAAAGCTGCTAGAGGCCTATGGTAATTATGATGCGCCTTATTTGCGTAAAGATGGGGATATTGTTATTCCGCTGGATGCCATCTTAAAGAAAAATCGTGCGGCTTATAATGGCCTGGCAACTGCGTTTTCTGAGATGATGAGCGGGGATATCGACCGGCGGCGTTCTTCCACTTGGGTGAAGTAGAAAGCTGCATTACACCCTAGCATAGCCATATCGCAAGATAACTGTGCCTGTTTTTTGCACTATGGATAACTTTGCCTTGGAAAGCCTTGCATTTCACTAGCGGTTGGACTAATCAAACCATAGTAAGTTTATCCATTGCGACGGGGGTCAGTTAACTCAATGGACGGGTATCTTCAAGAATATCTTCCTATTGCCGTTTTCATGGCATTAGCTATAGGTCTTGCCATTGCGTTTGTTATTGGCGCAGTTGTTGTTGGCTCGCAAAAACCTGATATCGAAAAGCTAACCGCTTATGAGTGTGGGTTCGATGCCTTTGATGATTCCCGCAAACCTTTTGATGTGCGCTTTTATCTGGTCGCAATTTTATTCATTATTTTCGATTTGGAAATTGCCTTCCTATTTCCTTGGGCTGTTGCTTTAGGTGATATCGGGGCATTTGGTTTCTGGTCGATGATGGTGTTTTTGGGGGTGCTTACTATCGGGTTTATTTATGAATGGAAGAAAGGGGCGCTGGAATGGGAGTAATCGATAATAAAACGGTGCTAACGCCAAGCCAGCTTGATGCGCATGCGCCTATTCCGCCTGGCAGCGATCAGGATACGATTTTAAATGCAGTAACAGATGAGATTACTAATCGCGGGTTTGTTATTGCCAAAGCGGATAAATTATTCAACTGGGCACGTTCAGGTTCACTTTGGCCTATGACTTTTGGTTTGGCTTGTTGTGCAGTTGAAATGATGCATTCCGCGGCTAGCCGTTATGATATGGACCGATATGGTATGTTGTTCCGGCCTAGCCCGCGCCAGTCTGATGTGATGATCGTAGCCGGCACGCTGACAAACAAAATGGCACCAGCGTTGCGCCGGGTCTATGACCAGATGCCAGAGCCACGCTGGGTGTTATCAATGGGTTCATGTGCAAATGGCGGCGGTTATTACCATTATTCCTATGCTGTGGTGCGTGGTTGTGACCGAATCGTGCCAGTTGATGTTTATGTGCCGGGGTGCCCACCAACTGCTGAGGCATTGATTTACGGGCTGCTTCAACTGCAAAAGAAAATTCGCAGAACCAGTACCATCGCCAGAGCTTAAACCTAACTTTCATGAAGAAAAGGCTGGTTTGTTGCAAACTGAGCGTGGGATAAGAAGTTTTTGAGCATGAACGCGTTCCATGCTAATCGGGGGATGAATAGAAAAAAGATGAGTGATGCCACACCAACAGAAGAAGCTGTTATCGAAGCTAGCCGGTCAGAAGAGCTGAAAGACCAGATTGCTGCTTTGTTAGGTGATAGCGCTGATGTTCAGCTTGACCCGCAAGACGAGGTAAAAATCAGCTGTACGCCGCAAAACCTTATCTATGTCCTTAAAAGCCTGCGTGACGATGCTTTTTTGCAGTTTCGCCAGCTAACCGATTTAACAGCGGTTGATTATCCAGAGCGCGAACAGCGGTTTGAGTTAGTCTATCTTTTGCTATCTATCGCAGAGAATTGCCGTGTGCGGGTGTGTGTCCCAATCGATGAAGATGCGGTTGCACCTTCTGCAACAGAGCTGTTTTTAGCAGCAAACTGGGCAGAGCGTGAGGTTTGGGATATGTTTGGGATTTATTTTTCCGGCCATCCTGATTTGCGCCGCCTGCTGACTGATTATGGGTTTGAGGGGCATCCTTTACGTAAAGACTTCCCGCTAACCGGTTATGTTGAGGTGCGCTATAGCGAGACCCAGAGACGGGTTGTATATGAGCCAGTGCATCTGACCCAAGAATATCGTGATTTTGATTTTATGAGCCCGTGGGAAGGGGTGCAGGCAGATATCGCGTCACCCGCATCCGAAGATGAGGCAGGAGCATAGATTATGGGTGAAATGCAAATCCGTCCACTGACTCTTAATTTTGGTCCCCAGCATCCAGCGGCGCATGGGGTTCTGCGTCTTGTTCTGGAAATGGATGGGGAGGTGATTGACCGGGCCGACCCGCATGTTGGCTTGTTACATCGCGGTACTGAAAAGCTGATTGAAAATAAAACCTATCTTCAGGCGCTTCCTTATTTTGACAGGCTGGATTATGTTTCGCCAATGAATCAGGAGCATGCGTGGGCATTGGCTATCGAAAAGGCGCTGAATATAGAGGTGCCTAAGCGCGCTCAACATATCCGCGTTTTATATTGCGAGATAGGCCGTATTCTAAATCATCTTTTGAACCTGACCACTTTTGCAATTGATGTAGGGGCGATGACCCCGCTTCTGTGGGGTTTTGAAGAGCGCGAGACCTTGATGGAGTTCTATGAGCGCGCATCTGGTGCCCGCTTGCATGCGGCCTACTTCCGTCCCGGCGGTGTGCATCAAGACCTGCCCGATGGTCTCACCGATGATATCCTAAAATGGGCTGAAAAATTCCCATCTTTTATTGATGATCTGGAAACGTTGCTGACCAACAACCGCATTTTTAAACAGCGTACAGTTGATATTGGCGTTATGAACATTGATGAAGCGCTGGACTTAGGGATGACAGGGCCTTGCCTGCGGGCCACCGGCTATGCGTGGGATTTGCGTAAATCGCAGCCCTATGACTGTTATGCTGATATGGATTTTGATGTACCAGTAGGCACCACCGGTGATTGCTATGCACGTTATCTAGTGCGGGTTGAGGAGATGAAACAATCGCTGCGGATTATCAAACAAGCGATTGAAACAATGCCAGAAGGCCCAGTGCTCGCAGAAAACAACAAGGTTACCCCGCCACGGCGCGGCGATATGAAACATTCTATGGAAGCGCTTATTCATCACTTTAAGCTCTATACAGAAGGGTTTCACTTGCCGGCTGGCGATAGCTATACCGCTGTTGAAGCGCCAAAGGGTGAGTTTGGTGTGTATTTGGTATCAGACGGATCAAACAAGCCGTATCGTGCGCGTCTGCGTGCGCCAGGTTATTATTTCATGGCGGCGGTGGATTATCTGTCCAGGGGGCATATGCTGGCAGATTCGGTCGCCATCATTGGGTCTTTAGATATTGTATTTGGTGAAATTGACAGATGAGCATTCAGACACTTATTGCAGAAGATCAGCCGGAACACTTTGCTTTTGATAAGGAAAGTGAAAAGGAAATCAAAAAAGCGATTTCCAAATATCCGGAAGGACGGCAGGCTAGCGCCGTTAAATCGCTATTATATATCGCCCAGAAACAGAATGATAACTGGATACCAGTAAAGGCAATCGAAGAGATAGCCAAGCGCTTGGAGATGGCAGAAATGCGTGTGCTGGAAGTGGCTAGCTTCTATTCCATGTTCAATTTAAAGCCAGTTGGAAAATATTATCTGCAAGCCTGCGGTACTACCCCATGCATGTTGCGTGGCTCTGATGATGTGATGCGCTGTATCAAAGACAAGCTGAATATCAGCTCTGGTGAGACCTCTGCTTGCGGTAAATTCTCGCTATTGGAAGTGGAATGTTTAGGGGCATGTGTGAATGCGCCTATCTTGCAGGTAAATGACGATTTTTATGAAGACCTTGATTATCAGGCTACCAAAGAATTGCTGGAAGCATTGGAAGCGGATAATCAGCCTGCTATCGGGTCAGTAATGGGGCGGCAAGGCTCAGAAGCAGAAGGCGGGGCCACAACACTGAAAGCTGCAAAACGCAGTGGAAAGAAGACGTAGAGATGCTTGCAGATAAGGACCGTATTTTTACTAATCTTTATGGCTGGGGCGATGCTGGCCTAAAAGGGGCTCAAGCGCGCGGGGACTGGGATAATACCAAGGCTATTCTAGCACGTGGCCATGATGATATTATCGAAGAGATAAAGACCTCAGGTCTTCGTGGACGCGGCGGTGCTGGCTTTCCAACAGGATTAAAATGGTCGTTTATGCCAAAGGAAGTTGGCGTGCGCCCACATTATCTGGTGGTAAATGCGGACGAGTCTGAGCCTGGCACATGTAAAGATAGAGACATTATCCGCCATGAGCCGCATAAGCTTGTAGAAGGCTGTCTAGTAGCTGGTTTTGCGATGCGCGCACATGCAGCCTATATTTATATTCGCGGTGAATTTTTTAATGAAGGCAAAGTTCTGCAGGCAGCCATTGATGAAGCCTATGATGCTGGTCTTTTGGGTAAAAATGCAGCTGGTTCTGGCTGGAATTTTGATGTTTATCTCCAGCGCGGGGCAGGGGCTTATATCTGTGGTGAAGAAACTGCGCTTATTGAATCTTTAGAAGGTAAGAAGGGTCAGCCCCGCCTGAAGCCTCCTTTCCCAGCGGGGGTTGGTTTATATGGCTGCCCAACCACTGTGAATAATGTGGAATCTATTGCAGTAGCCCCCACCATTATGCGGCGTGGCGGCGCTTGGTTTGCAGGGCTTGGTAAAGAAAACAACACTGGCACCAAGCTGTTTTGTATCTCAGGCCATGTGAACAAGCCTTGTAATGTCGAAGAAGAGATGGGCATTCCTCTGAAAGAGCTGATCGAAAAGCATGCTGGGGGGGTGCGTGGCGGCTGGGATAACTTGCTAGCAATTATTCCAGGTGGCTCGTCAACGCCGCTGATGCCAAAGGATGTCTGCGAGACCATGACAATGGATTTTGATGCGCTGCGTAATGCTGGTACAGGCCTTGGCACGGCAGGCATTATCGTTATGGATAAAAGCACCGACATTGTTCGGGCAATTGCACGTCTATCCTATTTTTACAAACATGAAAGCTGCGGGCAATGCACCCCTTGCCGTGAAGGTACAGGCTGGATGTGGCGGATGATGGACCGGATGGTGCGCGGCGAAGCGGAAATCCATGAAATTGAAACCTTAGAGCAGATTACCCGGCAAGTTGAAGGGCATACAATCTGTGCATTAGGGGATGCGGCAGCGTGGCCTATTCAGGGATTAATCAAGCATTTCCGTCCGGAAATCGAACGACGCATTATGGCGCATCAAGCTGTAACTAACGCTGCTGAGTAAGGAAGAGACGATGCCAAAGCTGACAGTGGACGGAATTGAAGTAGAAGTAGAAGACGGCGCAACCGTCTTGCAAGCTTGTGAAGAAGCTGGCGCTGAAATCCCCCGTTTTTGTTATCATGAAAGATTGTCTATCGCTGGTAACTGCCGGATGTGTCTGGTGGATATGGAACGCGCGCCAAAGCCTGTTGCTTCTTGTGCGATGCCTGCGGGTGACGGCATGGTCATCAGTACCAAATCCGAGCGTGTTAAAAAAGCACGTGAAGGGGTGATGGAATTTCTGTTAGTGAATCACCCGCTAGATTGCCCAATTTGCGATCAGGGCGGTGAGTGTGATTTGCAAGACCAAGCGATGGGCTATGGCCATGATGCGTCGCGTTACAGCGAAAACAAACGGGCGGTAAGCGAGAAACATATGGGCCCGTTGATTAAAACGGTGATGGCCCGCTGTATTCATTGTACACGCTGTGTGCGCTTTTCAACCGAAGTAGCTGGGGTAGCAGATTTAGGAGCTATTGGCCGCGGTGAGGGGGTGGAGATCACCACCTATCTTGAAAAGACGCTGGCAAGCGAGCTATCTGCAAATGTTATTGATTTGTGCCCGGTTGGCGCACTGACCTCTCGCCCTTATGCCTTTGTTGCACGCCCTTGGGAGCTGAATAAAGTTGAAAGCATTGATGTAAGCGATGCCATGGGCGCAAATATTCGTATTGATGCGCGCGGTAATCAGGTGTTGCGGGTGTTGCCGCGCTTGAACGAAGATATCAATGAAGAATGGATTTCAGATAAAGCCCGTTATGCTATTGATGGCCTGCGCCGTCAGCGTCTGGATAAGCCTTATTTGCGCGGCACCGATGGCCGGCTACATCCGGCTCGCTGGGATGATGCATTCGCAGCCATTGCAGGGCAGATGAAAAAGACAAAAGCAGATAAAATGGCCGCTATTGCTGGTGATCAGATAGATGCTGAGGCTATGTTTGCGCTAAAATCTCTGTTTGAAAAACTGGGCAGCCCGCATATTGATTGTCGTCAGGATGGGGCAAAGCTTACCGCTAAAAACCGAGCTTCCTATATCTTTAACACAACGATTGCAGGCATTGATGAAGCAGATGCAATCGTCATTATTGGCAGTAACCCGCGTATTGAAGCTCCGGTAATGAATGCGCGTATTCGCCGGCTCTATCTGAACAAGCAAGTTCCGATAGCACATATCGGCCCAGAGCTTGACCTGACCTATCCAGTGGAACATCTGGGTGATGATTTGGCTGTTCTGGAGACATTGGCGAGCGGGAAGCATCCTCTTGCTAAGCAGCTGAAAAAAGCCAAAAAGCCTATGATTATTGTCGGTATGGGAGCTTTGCGCCGCGCCGATGGCGGTGCCGTAATGGCGTTATGCCATCAGCTAGCGGATGCCACCGGCATGGTAAATGCTGACTGGAACGGCTTCAATGTGCTGCATCATGCGGCCGCGCGCGTAGCTGGCCTAGATTTAGGGCTTGTACCGGGTAAGGGTGGCAAGGATGTACAAGGCATTTTAAGTGCTTCATCAAAGGGTGAGATGGATTTTGTCTGGCTTCTGGGCGCAGATGAGTTGGATACGGACCTGCTGGCAAAGCCATTTGTTGTTTATCAAGGGCATCACGGTGATAAGGGTGCGCAATGTGCGGATGTAGTTTTACCTGGTGCGGCTTGGGCAGAAAAAGATGGTTTATATGTGAATTTTGAAGGCCGGGTTCAGATGGCACGGCGCGCAGCGTTCCCGCCGGGAGATGCGCGTGAGGACTGGGCAATTTTGCGTGCCTTCTCAGAGACCATCAATAAAACGCTAAGCTTTGATAGTTTGAGCGAATTGCGTGATGAAATGGTTGCTGCGGCGCCTGTTTTTGCCACGCTGGATGAAATTCAGCCAGCAAAATGGTCAAAATTTGGCCGCGCTGCAAAGCTAAAATCTGAGCCTGTTGAAGCTGGATTAGACGAATTTTACATGACAAGTGCTATTTCCCGTGCGTCTGAGACAATGGCGGAATGCTATCAAGCCACGCTCGCTGGTAAATCAGCAATCGCTGCTGAATAGCAAGGGGTAGAAGGGGGAAAGATCATGATAGAACAATGGCTTATCGATCTGGCGTGGATGATTGCCAAGATTCTGGCTGTTGTGGTGCCATTGTTGATCGCGGTGGCATATCTGACACTTGCTGAACGGCGCGTTATTGGCTTTATGCAACTTCGTAAAGGGCCAAATGTGGTTGGGCCGTTTGGTATGTTCCAGCCTTTTGCTGACGCGCTGAAGCTGATGGCCAAAGAAACTATTTTGCCTGCTGGTGCGGATAAGGTTGTCTTTATTATCGCGCCAATGCTGACCTTTATTTTGGCGTTGGTTGCGTGGGCAGTAATTCCCTTTGATGCTGGTCTAGTGCTAGCTGATATTAATGTTGGCATTTTATATTTGTTCGCTATTAGCTCTCTTGGGGTTTACGGCGTTATCATGGCTGGCTGGGCGAGTAATTCTAAATATGCGTTTTTAGGCGCGCTGCGCTCTGCTGCCCAGATGGTTTCATATGAAGTATCTATGGGATTGGTGATTATCAATGTGCTGATTTGCGTTGGCTCGCTCAATCTATCGGATATTATCGAAGCCCAGCGTGATATGTGGTTCGCATTGCCATTATTGCCAATGTTTATTGTGTTTTTTATCTCTACTTTGGCAGAAACAAACCGGGCACCATTTGATTTGCCGGAGGGCGAGTCTGAACTGGTGGCTGGATATTTTGTTGAATATTCTTCTATGAGCTTTGCGCTCTTCTTCCTTGGTGAATATGCTAATATGATCCTCATGAGCGCGATGACCACGGTGCTGTTTTTAGGCGGCTGGCTTCCACCATTTGATTTCGCCCCTTTCACTTGGATACCTGGCCCGATTTGGTTTGTGCTGAAAATTATGCTGTGCCTGTTTGTTTTCTTGTGGGTTCGGGCAACGACGCCGCGTTACCGCTATGATCAGCTAATGCGGCTGGGCTGGAAAATCTTTCTGCCCTTTTCATTGATATATGTTGTTCTGACAGCAGGTTTTTTGATGGCTTTTGACAAGCTACCTGTAATTGGTGGGTAAGAGGAGAATTAAGCATGAGTGTATGGATAAATGCAGCTCGGTCCTTTTTGCTACTTGAGCTTATCAAAGGTTTGATGCTGACACTAAAATATTTCTTTAAGCCGAAAGTGACGTTGAACTATCCGTTTGAAAAAGGGTATCTGTCGCCGCGTTTTAGGGGGGAGCATGCGCTGCGTCGCTACCCAAATGGGGAAGAGCGTTGTATTGCATGTAAGCTTTGCGAGGCTGTCTGCCCTGCGCAAGCTATCACCATCGAAGCAGAGCCGCGTCTTGATGGCTCTCGGCGTACCACCCGCTATGACATTGACATGACAAAATGTATCTATTGCGGTTTTTGTCAGGAAGCTTGCCCAGTGGATGCGATTGTCGAAGGGCCAAATTTTGAATTTGCAACAGAAACACGCGAAGAGCTTTTCTATGACAAGGACAAGCTGCTGGCAAATGGTGACAGATGGGAAGATGAAATTGCCCGCAATCTGGCACAGGACGCAAAATGGCGTTAGCCATTAGCTGAAGGGGGAATAAAAAAGGGCGATGTTATCATCTGTATTTTTCTATCTGTTTGCGAGTATCTGCTGTTTGGCAGGGCTAATGGTTGTGTCCTCACGCAACCCCGTGCATTCAGTACTATTTCTAATTCTAGCCTTCTTTAATGCGGCTGGGTTGTTCATTCTGCTTAATGCTGAATTTCTGGCGATGCTATTGGTGGTCGTTTATGTTGGTGCGGTTGCGGTTCTGTTCTTGTTCGTCGTGATGATGCTAGATATCAACTATTCTGAACTGCGCGAAGGGTTCCAGAAATACCGTTCTCTGGGCCTGTTAATTGGGGCAGTTTTGCTGGTAGAGCTACTCGCAACTTTCTTTGAATATTCTGGCAATGTGAAATCCCTTCCATCGCCGGGTGCAGTGCATAATACCAAGGCGTTGGGGCAGGTTATCTATACTGATTATATCTATCTGTTCCAACTCGCAGGGCTGATTTTGCTGGTTGCAATGATTGGTGCGATTGCTTTGACCCTTCGCAAGCGTTCTGGCGTGCGCAAGCAGGTTATTGCGGACCAGAACAGCCGCACGAGAGCTGAAACAGTAAAGCTAGCAAAAGTGGAAACCGGCGCTGGTGTAAAGGAGGCGTCATAATGTTAGCGGATATTACCCTTGCTCATTATTTGACCGTAGCAGCTATTTTATTTGTTTTTGGCGTATTTGGTATTTTTATCAACCGCAAGAACGTCATCACGATTTTAATGTCGATTGAGCTTATTTTGCTGTCTGTCAGTATCAATCTGGTTGCGTTTTCTGCCTATTCTAGTGATTTATCTGGGCAGATTTTCTCTTTATTCA
>JADHLI010000024.1 GCA_016780775.1 Alphaproteobacteria bacterium
CCCATCTGTGTAACACCCTAACTATACATATCTACACACCCCCCATGTTCTATGCATGGGGTGGGTTACATGATATGCAATCATGTTAAATGCACAGATGAGTGAAGCATTATAAGTGATATTATAAGGGTAGGTATAAAGACACTTATCATGTCTCAACTTCCCTATACTCAGTAGGAACTCTAATAAAACCTAATCTGTGTAGCAGCCTGAGTATATATACTTCCATATCCCCACTGGCTCACGCATGGGGGTGTAAACATCACTAATCCATAGGTAAGTGATACATTGAAGGTGTATTTATAAAGGTAGATGTATAATTACTTAAGGTTATTCCATTACCAGAAGATTTCTTAAGTGATGTACAAACTGATGTACATTTTGTGCCTATTGACAGTGTGTACAATTCACGTAACCTATTGATAAGGCTTACATAGAGATGCAGCTTGGTGCTTGGGTAAGGTACTAACAACACTTCACCCGCTCCAATTTTTCGCATAAATTGGAAACGCATCTCAGTAAAATTGTAAGATATATAGGCCGCATTAGCCGCAGATGGTTGTTTGTGTAAAGACGATGTTAGCGCGCCTACGCCGTTTTTTGTTAAGATATAATCCGCAGATAAAATAACAGTCTTTGACCGTCTTAAGCTGACTTTGAAAAAAGAATATCCACGTTAAATTCCTTTTCAACCTGCCATTCAGACTTAAAGCCAATAGATGCCATGAAATCTATAATGGCGATATTTTCATTATCTATTTCAATAAAAACCTCTTTGAGAGCAGGGGATTGCAATATTTTTTTAGCCCCCTTTAGCACCCCAAACTCAGCGCCATCCACATCTATTTTTAAATGGGTGGGCTGGATATTATGGGATACTGCGAAATCATCTAGTGCAAGGCTCATCACCTCATACTCATAAGGCACATTTTTCTTGTGCAAAGCAGGTATATGCGTATCTGAATTTGCCTTTATTGTAATTAAATCACCAGATTTTGCGCCAATAGCTGCAAATATAAATCTAAATCTGTTCCCATTGAGGCGCCTATTTAAAGCACAAAAATGGCTTTGATAAAGGCTACAATCAAACCCAAAAACGGTTACATTTTTTTCTATCAAAGAAGAGGCAAGAGAAGATTCCTGACCATAACTAGTGCCAATATCAAATAAAATTGACCCCTTATCTAGATTATTGAGCCAGCTATACAAAGCAGGCTCTCTTTTTTGGTTAGAGATATCTATCAAATCATCACAAATATAATGATTATTGATGGGAACAAAAAATGTGGCGCTCATATCGAGGAGGTGTAGCTTTTTTGTTTTAGGCAAAAACCTGAACATTCTTGCCAGAAAATAATAAATAGTGAGTAACACAGAAATTCCCTCAACCCTCAAATTTTAAACAGCGCTTTAGCGATTAATTCGGGCAAAAATAAACAATCAAATCATGCAGGGCTTTTGCATCTCTATCTAATTTAGAAACCACTTGCTTGTAATAAGAACTCATACCAAAAAATTTAAACAGAAGTGATTTTAGATATTGTTTTTGTTTATAAAACCCAAACCACTCCAGTTTATGGTTTTTTGAGGAAAAGCGCTCAAAATCAATTTCGTCAAGGAAGTTTTCCATGATAACCACTACCGAAACACCCTTTGGAATATGTCGAAGCAAAGCGTTGAGGATACTAAGGCCATTTAAATCTTGTTAAACATTTCAGCTTTGATATTTGGTCTGTACCTCCCTGTTATGCTAGATTTAAAAACTTAACCCAAATTTAGATAGATATTGGAGCCATATCTTGTCATTTGAAAGCAAAAAAACAAATGAAATTCGGAAAAATGAATTCAAGCTAAAATATCTTTCTAAAAAAGTCTTGGACATTGGAGCAGGTCCAGACCCAGTAATAGATGGGTGTACTATTTTTGATTTGGAAGATGGTGATGCGAATGACATTGCCTCATATTTTAAAAAAAATACTTTTGATACGGTTTATTCTAGCCACTGCCTAGAGCATATGCGCGATGCTAGATCTTGCTTGAAACAATGGTGGAGTTTAGTGAAACCTGGCGGCTACATGATCACTGTTGTCCCTCACGAAGACTTATATGAACAATATATTTGGCCTTCAGTTTTCAACGAAGACCATAAATGGACATTTCGTGTATCAGGCAAAACATCTTGGTCACCAGTATCAATCAACATTATAGAAGAAACAGAAAAATTAGAGAATGCTCTCGTGTTAGACGTCGAAACCCACGACAATAATTATGATTACGACCTAATTTTTCCTCAAGGAAAAACACCTAAAAATAGGCACAGCTTTTGGAATCGGCAAGCAATATCACTAGCAAAAAGACTGCCAAAAAATATTGGAAAGTCGCTAATCCGTTATCAAGTAAACCAAGGGTATCCCTATCCTCAAACGCTAAAATCTGGAGCATTGGCACAAATACAAATAGTAGTTCAGAAAAAAATGAAGTGATGAATATAGTTTGTATTTTCATTCGGAAATACAGCAAGAGCCAAAAATTATTGTGGCTAAAGGAAAATCTCTCCCAAAATTCCTTAACCCTATGCTCTGATGTCCAACCAACTTAAAGTCAAACGATTAAATATAGAAATAATTTTTTGAGGAATTCATGGAAATAGAGGGTGAGGATAAGCTTGTGATATTTCAGCCGCTGGTAGGTATCGGCGACATGATATGGCATAAACCATGGATAGACGAATTAATTTCTAGAAATAATGTTATATTAGCAGTCAAAAAATCATCGCAATCACATCACCTATTTTCAGATACGCTTTCCCACGACAACTTTTTTTTCATTGACCGAAATGTCAGAGGCAGCAAAGGCACTCATGACGGCCTGTTTGGCAAATTGAAAATGGCTTTGGATTTAAAGAGAATCAACGCTCAACGCGCCCTCATTTTGCACCACTCGCAAAGTTATTATTGGATGGCTAAAACAGCGGGTATTAAGAAAATTGGCGGGTTTGGCTTTGGGAGGCAAAACTATTCTGGCCACACACTGCCTGCTAGTGACAGAGATAATCATTCTTTGGAAAAGATGGCCAAGTTTTGGGAAATTAATGGCTGGAAACAACCAAATCGTAAATGGCAAATCACTATTGATCAAAAAGACAGGGAGGCTGCTAAATCATGGCTTAAAGATAATGGCCTTAAACCTGATAATTTTATCGTACTTGGTATTGGTGCTATGCATCAAGAGCGCATTTGGCCAGCTGAACGGTTTGCCAATTTAATCGAAGAATTGAGAAATAAAAGGCCTGATTTAATACCGGTTTTAATGGGTGGTCCAATTGAAAAACCAATAGCAGAAAAAATTCAGTCACAAGTTGGGGGCAACCCAGTAACAGAAATTTTTCTGCCCTTTAATCAGGCAATGGCAGCCTTATCCTTCGCTAAATCCTATGTTGGCAATGATACAAGTCTATTAAATTTATCTGGCGTGTTAGGCGTGCCATCCTTGGGTTTGTTTTCACAAAGCAAGCCACTTACTTATGTAGAAACCATCCATCATCTAGATGTTATAGAAGAACAGGATTACGGAAAAAGCAACATTATCCTGTCTTATAAAGTCGCAGATGTGTTTAATTGGATTGATAGAAATTTTTAATTATGCACCAAAGAGACGAAAAGAGTAGCAGCGCTAGAATAGCTCTTGTGCAGCGGCGATGCGGGTTTCATTGTCTGGGGCGATAGTTCCATCTGGCATAAACATCGAATTCTCAAACCCTACCCTGACTTTACCGCCCAGAGATACCGCTGCCTCAAGGCAGCTATGCTCCTGTTCAGCAAAGGCGCAAACCGCCCAATCCAGCCTAAGCCCATGAGAGGTAGCACGGTCGATAAAAGGCTGGATCATATCTGGGTGGCTAACCCGCCCTGTATAATGGCCAATAACAAACATGCCCCATATTTTTTCATCCTCAAGACCTGCTTCGGTGATAAGGCGTGCCAACAAATCTACATCTTCTAGCTGATAACAAAGATGCTGAACCCGGCAATTTGCCTCATACAAGCTTTGATAAAGGCGGATGTTACCAGCACTTGGCTGGCGGCTGGGAATCATCTCAGCCACACCAATGGAAATTCCAGGCGGCATAACATCATAAGCGATTTTTGTCATTTCCTCAGGGCTATATTGACCCACCGCCTCGGTAGTGATTTGCAAATGCATTTCTGGGACTTGGCGGTATAATTCTGCTAGCCCTTCTTTATAGAGCCCTGCATCCAGAATATGTTGATGGGCATCATCACGCAGGTGAAAATGGATCGCTTCTGCCCCAGCTGCATAGCATCTCTTAGCTGTCTCTACTGTTTCTTCCAGTGTAACGGGGATCGCTGGATGGTCAGATTTCGTGCGGCGCGCCCCATTCGGTGCTACCATCAGTTTTGGCAAATCTTGCGGCTGATAAAAATTCATAAAACAATCCCTAGCTCTACGACTGATAAATAGTGAACGGGCGGGCCCACGATTCTATTATTTGCGACCAATGGAGGTGTAGTCGATGCCGTTCTCACGCATCACATTCGGCTCATAGATATTACGTAAATCAACAAGAATTGGTCCAGCCATCAGGGATTGGAAAATATGCGGGGTAAGGGCACGGAACTCATTCCATTCTGTTACCACTACCGCACAATCTGCTCCTTTTAAGCAATCTTGGGCCGATGCAACATAAACTACTGATTCTGGCAATAGAGGACGGGCTTCTTCGATAGCAGCAGGATCATATGCAGTAATATTAGCACCAGATTTGCAAAGAGTAGATATGATATCCAAGGCTGGGCTTTCCCGCATATCATCTGTTTCTGGCTTAAATGACAGCCCCAAAACAGCAATATTTTTTCCCGATACATTATCGCCGCATGCCCTGATAACGCGCGCCGCCATTGCTGACTTTCGCACCGCATTATAGGCCACCACGTCAGAAACAATCGAAACTGGCACGTCAAAAAGTTCAGCAGTTTTAACAAGTGCTAATGTATCTTTTGGAAAGCATGAGCCGCCATAGCCAGGTCCAGGGTGTAAAAATTTACTGCCAATCCGATTATCTAGCCCCATCCCTTTGGCTACATCATGCACATCTGCACCCACCGCTTCACATAAATCTGCCATCTGGTTAATATAGGAAATCTTTACTGCCAGAAAAGCATTTGCGGCATATTTGATCAGTTCTGCTGTTTCAAGAGAGGTGAATAAAACCGGCTTTTCAATAAGATAGAGTGGGCGATAAAGCGCGCGCATACGTTCTATCGCGCGCTCACTCTCGGCGCCAACAACCACTCTATCTGGGCGCATAAAATCATTGATAGCAGAGCCTTCACGCAGAAATTCTGGATTTGAAACCACATCAAAATCAGCCTTAGGGTTTGCTTCGCGCAGAACCGCCTCAACCTGCCGACCTGTACCCACAGGCACAGTTGATTTGGTAACAATTACGGTATAGTCACGAAGCTTTTCTGCAACCTCGCTTGCGGCTGCAAATACATAACTCAAATCAGCATGACCATCACCGCGCCGGGTTGGTGTGCCAACCGCAATAAAGACTGCATCCGCATTTTCAGCATACCCATCTAATGTCGTGGCAAAAGATAGACGGCCAGCTGCGTGATTTCGCTCGACCAGCACATCTAAGCCTGGCTCGTAAATAGGAATGACACCCTTTTCCAGCTGTTCAATTTTTTCATTGTCTTTATCAATGCACGTAACATTAAATCCAAACTCAGAAAAACATGCGCCACAAACAAGTCCGACATATCCAGTGCCAATAACAACAATATTCATCTTAAAAACGCCTCTTTATAGATGCGAAATTCTATTCATCAATTTTCCAAAAGCTGCTCAACTTGTGCGGTGATAGCATGCCCCAACGCAATATGCCCTTCTTGGATATGCATGGTGATATCACTTGGAACAGCAATTAAGAGATCGCAATTTTCTGCTAATTGACCGCCACTTTGTCCAGTCATGGCAATCACCAATATACCTAGCTCACTTGCCCGTTTTGCCGCTGCAACCACATTTTTGGAATTACCGCTAGTGGAAATGGCTATCAGCACATCACCTTTATGGCCCAGCGTTTCCACCTGCCGTGCAAAAACGCCATCAAAGCCAAAATCATTTGCATAAGCAGTTAAAAAGGATGTGTCAGTAGTTAACGCAATCGCTGGCAGACCTGGCCGGGGGCGGGTATGGTCAAGGGTTGCTACAAACTCTGCAGCTAAATGCTGGCTATCCCCCGCTGAGCCGCCATTGCCGCATAACATCAGCTTACCTTTATTAGCCAGCGAACTGGCAATCATCTCTGCTGCTCGTTCTGCAGGCAGAATACACTTGCTAGCAAGCGCTTGTTTGACAGTCACCGATCGGTCAATTATCTGTTTAATTGTAGACATTTTTTTCTTTTTATATGGTGGCTAGTTTGCCAAGCTTGCCTGAAATTAAAAATTAACAGGAAAGCGTGAAGTTTTGATGAAAGTACCTGTAAAATGACAATAAAAAAAGCAATTTTTCCTGTTGGGGGTTTGGGCACACGCTTTTTACCAGCTACCAAAGCGATGCCCAAAGAAATGCTGCCAGTTGTTGATAAACCCCTGATCCAATACGCAGTTGAAGAGGCGGCAGCGGCCGGGGTAGAACAATTTATTTTTGTGACTGGACGCAATAAGACAGCTATTGAGGACCATTTTGATCATTCCACTGAGCTAGAATCTGTACTGGTAGAGAAAAACAAAACACAAGCTCTTGAAGTAGTTAGCCGGATGCTGCAGGAGCCGGGCGCGGTTTCTTATGTACGCCAGCAAGAGCCTGCAGGGCTAGGTCACGCCGTTTGGTGCGCACGTCATCTGATAGGCAATGAGCCTGTTGCCGTTTTACTTGCCGATGATTTAATTCTCGGCGCGCCAGCACTAGCCGAAATGACAGCCCATTATAAAAGCGGCAACATGGTCGCACTGATGGAAGTGCCAGCCAGTGATACAGGCGCTTATGGTATTATTACCCCTGGCAAAAAAGACGGTCAGGTTACCGAGATTAGCGCGATTGTCGAAAAGCCCTCACCAGAGACAGCACCTTCCACAAAGGCGGTGGTCGGGCGGTATATTCTGGAGGCAGGCGTATTTGATGTGCTCTCGAAAGGTCAGCGCGGTGCGGGCGGCGAGATTCAACTCACAGATGCACTTGCTGCACGCATCGGCCATGTACCATTTCATGGATTTGATTTTTCTGGTGAGCGGTTTGACTGCGGTTCTAAAATTGGTTTTCTGAAAGCTAATATTGCCTTTGGACTAGTCCGTGATGAGTTACGAGGAGACCTAGCAGAATGGCTTCCCACAAGACTGTAGTTACTTCTCATTTATTTGAACCTACTATTCTGCGTAGTTATGATATCAGGGGGCAGGTAGGCAAAACCCTGTTCGAAAAAGACGCGTTTTTCATTGGGGCTGGGCTAGGCCAGCTTATACGCGAAAATCTAGGCCGAACAAAGTTAGCTAAAATTGCGGTTGGGCGCGATGGCAGGCTGACCTCGCCTGTATTGGCAGCAGCACTTATTGATGGTCTGGTTTTTGCTGGATGCAAAGTCTTTGATATCGGCGTTGGCCCTACACCGATGCTATATTTTGCCGACAGATATCTTGAATGTCATGGCGCTATTCAGGTCACGGGGAGCCATAATCCACCTGATCATAACGGCTTTAAAATGGTTTGTGACCATCAAAGTTTCTTTGGTGAGGATATTCAAAAATTAGGGACGCTATGTGCATCTGGCCTGACAGGTCATGATGGCGGAACACAAGAAAAAATGTCCGTGTTTGATGCTTATATTGAACGGATTATGAAAGGCGCTGATTTTGGAGACGCTAATATCATCTGGGATGCAGGAAATGGCGCGGCGGGCCCAGCCACAGACGCAATAATTGCACGCGCGACCGGTCAGCATAAAGGGCTGTTTACTGATATTGACGGACATTTTCCTAACCACCACCCCAACCCAGTTGATCCAAAGACACTGGCGATGCTACGTGATGAAGTTTTAGAAGCTGGTGCAGATTGCGGCATTGGATTTGATGGGGACGGCGATAGAATTGGCGTTGTCGATGCCAAGGGAAGGCATATTGCCGGCGATGTTCTAACCGCCTATCTGGGCCTCGATATCTTAAAAAAACATCCCAACAGTGATATTATTTTTGATGTTAAATCCAGCCTTACAGCAATGGCCATCATAACAGAGGCAGGCGGTAAAGCCCATCTTTGGAAGACCGGGCACAGCCATATGAAAGCCAAATTACGGGAGATGCAAGCCCCGCTCGCAGGTGAAATGTCTGGCCATATTTTCATAGCTGATGATTATTTCGGTTTTGATGATGCGCTGTTTGTTGCGGTTCGGCTTATTACTTCCATGACCCGCCGAAAAATGGAAACAGGCAACACCCTGACAGATTTTATAGATGCGCTTCCAGCTATTTTTGCGACACCAGAATGTCATATTGACTGTCCGGATGATCAGAAGTTTGGGGTCATCAAAACATTAGCTCATGAATTTTCAAATGAGCTGCCAGCCAAACAAATAAACCTAACAGATGGCGTGCGCATTACCACTGAGGCAGGCTGGTGCCTTGTTCGCGCATCAAATACTGAAGGGGCGCTTGTGGTGCGTGCAGAAGGACAGGACGCAGAAAGCCTAGCAGGCTTTGTTACCCTTATTAAAACCCAACTTGCCAAGGCTGGTATTGTCTGGGAAGGCCCATAAACAAATATTCAAAGCTTCATTTTTGAAAGGCGTTTCCATATAATGGAATTTGCGCTTACGCTGTTTCATGACTAGGCGTAGACATCATCATGGTAGTGCTATTTACATGCGCGAAAATCTGAGCCAGCTTAAATCTTTTTTTAGGAGCCTAAATTATGGGATATATCGTCCAAGGTAATTTGTCTGTAGATGCTGAACTTCTTGCCTTTGTGAATGATGTGCTTTTGCCAGCTGCATCTGTTGAGCCATCCTCATTCTGGCAGGGCTTTGATAATGCTGTACATAAGCTTGCCCCCCGTAATGCAGAACTGCTGGAAACAAGAGAAGCTATTCAAGCCAAGATAGATAAATGGCTGGTAGATAATCGCAAGACTGGCCTCGATAGCGATGCCTATACTGAGTTTTTAAAGGAAATCGGATATCTCGTGCCAGAAGGAGATGATTTTGTTATCAGCACTGAAAATGTTGATGATGAAATTGCTAGAATAGCTGGCCCACAACTGGTAGTGCCAGTCATGAACGCAAGATATGCCCTGAACGCTGCAAATGCGCGATGGGGCAGCTTGTATGATGCGCTTTATGGCACTGACGTGCTTAGTGAAGAAAATGGGGCAGAAAAAACAGGTGGATATAATCCAGTTCGCGGGGCTGCGGTTATCAGCTATGCACGCGCCCTGCTTGATGAGCGCATGCCGCTCCTGAAAGGCTCCTGGGAAAATGTTACCGGTCTTACGATTGAGGGCACAAATCTGTCCATAAAAACAGAAGATGGCGAAACCTTGCTGGCAGATAACAGCCAGTTTGCTGGATATAACGGTAACACAGATGCACCAACCTCTATTTTGTTAGCGAAAAACAGCCTGCATATTGATCTGCTGATAGATAAAGAGGGGCGCATTGGCGCAACTGACAAAGCTGGCATTAACGATATTGTTTTGGAATCTGCCATTTCCACCATCATGGATTGCGAAGATTCAGTAGCGGCAGTCGACGGCACAGACAAAGTGCTGGCCTATCGGAACTGGCTTGGCCTAATGGATGGTAGCTTGTCTATTGAAATGAAAAAAGGCGATAAGGTTTTCACCCGCGCTTTGCATGCAAACCGTCATTACACCGCTCCTGATGGCACGAGCATTAGCCTGCATGGTCGCTCTTTGATGCTGATCCGTAATGTAGGGCATTTAATGACTAATCCTGCAATTTTATTGAAAGATGGAAGTGAAATTCCAGAAGGGATTATGGATGCCTTTATGACGGTTCTAGGCGCGATGCCAGACAAAGCGCGCCAAGGCAACTCCCGCACAGGTTCGGTATATATTGTTAAGCCAAAAATGCATGGCCCTGAAGAGGTCAGCTTTGCTTGCGAGATTTTTAACGAAGTTGAAACCGTGCTGGGGCTAGCAACAAACACTATCAAAATTGGCATTATGGATGAAGAACGCCGGACAACTGTTAACTTAAAAGAATGCATCCGTGCCGCCGCCGCCCGCGTGGTATTCATCAATACAGGCTTCCTTGATAGAACAGGGGATGAAATTCATACCTCTATGGAAGCCGGACCAATGATCCGTAAAGGCGATATGAAACAAGCGCCATGGATTTCATCCTATGAAGATTGGAATGTGGATGTTGGGCTTTCTTGTGGTTTTTCAGGCCGTGCCCAAATTGGTAAAGGTATGTGGGCAATGCCAGATATGATGGCTGAAATGATGTCCCAGAAAATTGGCCATCCAAAAGCAGGGGCGAATTGTGCATGGGTGCCGTCACCAACAGCTGCTACTCTGCACGCCTTACATTATCACCAGATAGATGTCTTTACCCGTCAGGCAGAACTCACCGGCCAAAAGCGCGCTAAGCGCGAAGATATCCTGACGATTCCATTAGCAAGCCGGCCAAACTGGTCAGATGCCGATATCACTGCTGAGCTGGAAAATAACGCGCAAGGTATTTTAGGCTATGTAGTGCGCTGGGTTGATCAAGGGGTAGGCTGCTCAAAGGTGCCAGACATCAATGATGTAGGTCTGATGGAAGACAGAGCAACGCTGAGAATTTCATCACAACATATTGCCAACTGGCTGCATCACGATGTCTGTTCAGAAGACAAGGTGATGGGCGTTATGCAGAAAATGGCCGCTATTGTAGATGAGCAAAACAGCGATGATCCACTCTATGAAAAGATGGCTGGCAATTTCGATAATTCTATCGCCTTTCAAGCAGCATGCGATCTGGTCTTTAAAGGGCGTATTCAGCCATCTGGCTACACCGAACCTGTATTGCACCAAAGACGTCTTGAAAAAAAGGCTGCAACTGCTTAGCCTCAAGCTCATCATATACAGATTTTGGGGATCAGAGATGACAGACTTCAACCTTGATAACCATATTTCAAAAACGCCGGATTTCCCCAAAGAGGGGATTACCTTTTATGATATCAGCCCAGCGCTAGAAGACCCAGATGTGCTGGCGCATATGATGCAGGACATGACCAAACTGGCAGCAGCGTTCCAGCCAGATATCTTTGCAGGTATCGATGCGCGCGGGTTTTTATTTTCAATGCCGCTTGCTCTGGCGCTGAATTGCGGCACCATCATGGTGCGTAAAGCAGGCAAATTACCCGGAAAAGTGCTGGAAGAATCCTATGCGTTGGAATATGGCACAGCACGCTTATCCATGCATGCTAGCCGTACAGTTAAAGGTAAAAGAGTTGTTTTATGTGATGATTTGCTGGCAACAGGCGGCACATTGGCGGCCGCAGAAAAACTGGTGGAGCGTGCAGGTGGCAGCGTAGTTGGTGCGATATGCGTAATAGAGCTTACCGGTCTTAAAGGGCGGGACAGATTAGGCTGTGATGTCGCTGCCTTACAAATGTATGCGTTCTAGCCAGCACCGTATTTTTACCCCACAAAGATGTAGCTGGATGCTCTATGACTGGGCATCTTCGGTTCTGCCAACCTTGCATACCACTTTTGTGTTTGCTGTATATTTCACCACTACTATACTGCCTGAGAATGGAACTTTTTATTGGGCGATGATGACTGGGGCGGCGGCTTTGGCCACTGGGTTACTAGCCCCCATCTTAGGTCATCTAGCAGATATAAAAGGTCAGATAAAAAGCGGCCTTATCATAGCCACTCTAACAGCCGCATTAGCCGTGATGGGATTGTGGTTTGCTGTGCCTGATCCGCAATTTGCTATGCTTGCGCTCGGTTTGTCTGGGCTAGGGATTTTTTTTAGCGAGCTTGGCTTTATGTTTTATAATGCGTTGCTGCCACGACTAGCTGATGCATCTATCACTGGCCGGATATCCGGCTATGGCTGGGGACTTGGCTATATTGGCGCTATTTTGGCACTTATCCTTGTGCTGGCTATTTTTATCCTGCCAGACCCTCCTTTATTTGGCCTATCCAAACAATCAGCAGAGCCCGTGCGCGCCACCATGATTTTCGCTGGCTTATGGCTAATTATCTTCTCTTTACCGCTTATGCGCACCTCCTTTGACGAAGCGCCAAAAAAGAAGATGCAAGCCTTTATCCCCTCCCTGCTTCAAAGCGGGAAGCTGGTATTATCCATCCCCAATATGATGCGATTTCTAATGGCGCGAATGGCCTATAATGATGGGCTGATAACCTTGTTCGCCTTTGGCGGTATTTATGCAGCAAAAGTATTTGGCTTTACCCAGCAAGATATTCTGATTTTTGCTATAGGACTTAATATCACCGCTGGGATCGGCGCCATAATTGGTGGGCCTTTAACCGATAAATGGGGCTCTATCTGCATTATTCGCGCATCACTGATTTGCTTATTTTCCTTGGGGCTTATCTGTCTTATCACACATAGCCTGTATATTTTCTGGGCGGCCAGCTTGTGTCTGGGTTTCTTTATCGGACCATGCCAAGCCGCCGGACGGGTCTGGGTCAGTCATCTTGCACCCCCTGAAAATCGGGCAAGCCTGTTTGGGTTCTTAGCCCTTTCTGGAAAGCTAACAAGCTTTGTTGGTCCAGTTTTATATGGTTGGATTATCTATGTTACTGGGTTGGAGCGGGCAGGCATGTTGGTCGTTCTGGCCTTATTTGTGCTGGGTTTTATTTTATTGCCAAAACAACGCGCAAACTAGCAGCGCTTAGGGCTTATCTTGGCCACTATTTTGCTGGCGATATTGATCACGTAGCGTATCAATACAAATCTCCCTGCCATCTTTACGCACATGCCAATATAGCCAGCCATTACAAGAGGGCTGGTCCTGCAAGCTAGCGCCTAGCCCATGAATAGAGCCTGATTGATTGGATTTTGTAACCAGCGAGCCATCCGCACGAATGCGTGCCTGAAACTGTCCAGTTTTATCAAATAATGTATCGCCTGTGCGCAATAACCCGCCTTCGATAAGCGCGCCAAATGGCACACGCGGCTGCGCTCTTTTTTCGGTCAGGTCCAGCAACGCATCATCGACCAGCGGCTGTATTTGTGCGATACGCTGGCTGGCCAATGCCACATATTTTTTATCCTGCTCGATACCTATATAATGCCGGCCTAGGCGTTTTGCGACGGCCCCTGTTGTACCGCTACCAAAAAAGGGATCTAGAACAATATCCCCTCTTTTTGTTGATGCTAGTAATACCCGCGCCAGCAGGTTTTCAGGCTTCTGGGTAGGATGCGCTTTACCACCGCTATCATCCTTTAGGCGCTCTGAGCCGTTGCAAATTGGCAAATACCAGTCAGAACGCATTTGCAAACCTTCATTTAAGGCCTTCATTGCATCATAATTAAACGTATATTTTGCATCTGAGCTTTTTGCCGCCCAAATCAGGGTTTCATGCGCATTGGTAAAGCGCCGCCCTCTGAAATTCGGCATCGGATTAGTTTTACGCCAGATAATATCATTCAGCATCCAGAAACCTAAATCTTGGATCTGTTTACCAATCCGGAAAATATTATGATAGCTGCCAATGACCCAAATAGCGCCATCCGGCTTCAGGATTCGGCGACATTCAGATAGCCATGCTGCCGATAGCGCATCATATTCAGCAAAACTGTCAAATTGATCCCAATCATCATCAACCGCATCAACAAGCGACTGGTCTGGACGGCGTAATTGGCCCGTTAATTGCAAATTATATGGTGGATCAGCAAAGACAAGATCAACGCTTGCATCTGGCAGTTTTGCCAGCGCATCAAGGCAGTTTCCTTCTATGATCACGTCTTTTTTCATGTCTAAATAGTACGTCCACTTAATGATTCTGAAACCAGAATGAATCATAGAATCTAATAAAGTCAATCTTTTACTTCACATTGCTAAAGTAAACTCTAGATATTGTGTTAGCCCTTTAACCGCTCACGATATCTGGTACGCAGCTTATTTAGCAGCGCAAGCGAAACACTAGAAAATGGGAGGTGTGTCGGCGTTTATCGGCCTATTTGCAACAGCCGTTTAATGGGAGCATAGCTTCGGCGATGATGCGGGGTTACACCATGCTCACTTAACGCCAATTGATGGGGTTTTGTCCCATATCCTGCATTGCGCTCCCAGCCATACACAGGATAGTCTGCCGCCAAATTTGTCATCACCTTATCGCGGCTCTGCTTGGCAAGGATAGAAGCTGCCGCGATAGAAAAAGATTTACTATCGCCTTTGATGATAGCTTTGGCAGGATAGGGCATTGTTGGCAACAAATTGCCGTCAACTAGGACACAAGCAGGCGAGCTGTAGCCATTCTGGGATAATTGTAAGGCAACTGAATCCACCGCCGCACACATCGCCTTAAAAGTTGCTGGCAGAATACCCATTTCATCAATTTCAGCGACTGCGCTATGCTGAACAGAATAAATATGCCCAAATTCAGGATAGCAAAGCTGTGCTTCAATTTCCGCTCTTTGGGCAGCAGATAATTTTTTAGAATCTGTTAGCTTATCAGGCAGCGCATGCAACGCGGATGGGCAAATCCAAAACGCTGCAGCCGTGACTGGCCCTGCCCAAGGCCCGCGCCCTGCTTCATCTACCCCTATAACTGGCCCAGATGGTGCAAATTCTGCCTCTAGCTGATAGGTTGGTCGAGAAGAAGAAATCATCTGAACAAATACATCCCGGCTACGCGCTTACTTGCCAGACCCGCGTCCCGCCAGACCCCCTTCACGCAAACGCGGCATAATCTCGACAAAATTACAGGGGCGGTGGCGGTAATCTAGCTGATGGATGAGCAAATCATCCCATGCATCACGGCAGGCAGAAGGCGATCCCGGTAGGGCAAACAGATAGGTGCCGCCAGCAACCCCAGCTACTGCCCGGCTCTGAAGGGTTGACGTGCCGATCTTCTGAAAGGACAAGAAGCGAAACATTTCGCCAAATCCTTCAATTTCCTTATCAAATACACTCCGAAAAGCCTCTGGGGTAACATCACGCCCAGTAAGGCCAGTGCCGCCAGTTGCAATGACACAATCTATCGCTTCATCATTGATATAGCTGGAAAGCTGGGTTGTAATTTCTGGTACGTCATCGCGGACAATCACGCGCGCGGCCAACTTATGCCCTGCTGCATCTAGGCGCTGAGCGAGCAGATCGCCTGATTTATCATCAGATAATTTGCGGGTGTCAGAAATCGTCATTACCGCAATATTTACCGGAATGAACGCTCGGCTTTCATCACTTGCAGACATCTCTTACCCCCATATTTACCAGACAAGACAGGCTAATTAGCAGCTTGTGCGAGCTTTTTCTGAGCGGTTTTACCCGCAATAAGGTCACGCAGAGCTGGAATATCTTCATTAAATCGGTTGCCATAGATAAACATATAGCTAATTACCCCTTTAACATAATTCCGTGTCTCACGCGCTGGAATAGATTCTATCAGCATGAACCTGTCACCATTGTGATTAATTTTGCGTAGCCATTTTTTAAGATTGCCCGGCCCACCATTATAGGCCGCAAGCATTAAGACTAGCTCACCGCCAATATGCGGCTCACCATTTAAATGCTCGATATAGTCTTGAGCTAGGGTTAGGTTCAATTCCGGGTCATGCAATTTATGCCGATGCGTGCGCCGATAGCGTCTGTCACGTGCGATAAAGGCCGCAGTTGCCGGCATTAACTGCATCAACCCCGCTGCTTTGGCGCGGCTACGCGCAAGCGGATAAAAACCTGACTCCTTGCGGATAATGGCATGCAAAAGCGATTGATCAATGCGCACTTCTGCATCTGTTTTCAAATAAGGGTAAAGCGCACCAAGATAGGTAACACCAGTATCTGTCTTATAGATATCTGCTAGCCGAAAGGTCAGACCAGGCATATTATGAAGCGAGGTAAATGCGATAAGCGAGCGCACATGTTTTGCTGGCATTTCTTCGAATAAATATCGAAGCTCACGTGCTGCACGTGTCCAGTCCCCAATTTGTAATAGACCAAGGGCACGCTGACCTCCTTTTTGGGCTACCAGCCAGTCCATGAACTCATCCTTGATACGCGGGAGCTTGAAATCAAGGCGAACAGACTGGCCCGAGGCTTCTATAGCCATCACCCCATAAAAGGTTTCAGGATAGGCCGTTGCCATATTCAGATAGAAAATTGCCTGTAGTGGTGAGCCGGCCAGCATAAAACCACGATAGGCCCAGAACCCCGCCCCAGCACGCAAGACATCTGGGGCACGTTCATTTTCAGCTAGCGTGCGGAAAAAGCTGGTTGCTAACTCATATCGACCAGAACGCCAAGCTGCCAGCCCACCAGCCCAATAGCCCATGTAAGCGCGTTCTCCGCCTTTGGCTATTGCTTGGCGCGCGGTACGAACCGCTTTATCATCAACACCAAAAATGAAATAGGCATGTGCAATCTCACCGCGCAAATGCCCTTCTTCTGAGGCAGTAAGATAGCGCAAATTAGAAGGCTTATCTAAAATTTGAATAGCCCCTGTTGGATAGCCACGACGGATAGAACGGCGAATATCACGGGCGATTTTGGCGGTAGTACGCGGCGAGGCTCTGCCTGACCAGCTTTCTGGAACATCGGCACGAAAGCTTTGTGGGCGCGATAAGCCAACCCCGTTTAAATACCCACTTTTCGGACTTCGCGCTGCTTTAGCGCCTTTTGGTCGTCTTCTGTCTGAAAGCCATTTTATGCGGCTAGCCGTGGGGTGATCATTATATTTTTTGAGCCATTCTGAAAGTTCTGAAAAGCTAGAGCGCCACGCAGTAGGATGAAGATATTTTTGAGCCAGCACATGTCCTATCAATAGCTGGTTATCTAGCTGTTTAATCAGCTTTGCAGCCTTTTTAATTTCACCATCATCTTGCAGAGCAAAAATTTGTTCATAAAGATCAGCATCGCTTGCGGAAAGTGGGCGCGCCAGCTCGTTGGAGGACGCAGCAGACGCTGTCATAAAAAACACCGGCAGAAAAACATGTCTAATTAATAGCTGGGGGTACAGGCGGCGCAATATCATCATCAGCTTCACTTTCCTTAACAACAGCTTGCTTTTTATATTGTTGTAAGTGTAATAAATCCAAAAAGGCTTGTTTTTTCATATTTGGTGCGCGCAACAGATACGCAGGGTGTAAACTAGGTAACACGGGAATAAGCAAGCTGCCATCCCCAGCATCACTGAAATCAATCTCCTGCATCTGGCCACGCAGCTTTAAAATACCTGTTTGCGTATTTAACAACAATTTTGACGAACTGCCCCCTAGTGCAAAGATTATCTTTGGTGCTTTTAGCTGAATATGGCGACGCAAAAATGGCCACAAAAGCTGGGTTTCTTCAGGGGAGGGGGTGCGATTTCCAGGTGGACGCCAGGGCAGAATATTGGTGATATAGACATTTTGTCTGTCCATACCTATCGATTTTAGCATCCTGTCCAGCAATTGGCCTGCTGCGCCCACAAAAGGCAGGCCCATCCGATCTTCATCACGGCCCGGCGCCTCGCCAATAAGCATGATATCTGCTGCCGGATTGCCATCTGCAAAAACAAGGTTGCTAGCTGTTTTTTTCAAAGCACAGCCATCAAATGCCTGCAAAGCAGATTTTAGATCCTCTAATGTTTGAAGCGCACTCAGATCCCCAGAACGCGCACAAGGCAAAGCATTACGAGATGCATCATCACCAAATGTATGGGGTATCGATGGCATAATGTCCGCAAGAGCCGTCACTGAAGGCGTTTTGGAGGGCGTTTTGGAGGGCGGATGCGCGGATATAGAAGTACTAGCAGAAACAGGGGCAGAAACAGGCATCTGAGCCATATCAGCGGCATACAGCCCAATAGCTGTATCCCTCAGGGCGCAATCTATCCCCATATCTGCCTGCCATTTCAGGGCTGAAAGCAATTCATCTTTGGACTGATAAGACGCTGTCATTCCATTTTTTGTCCTGATAAGAAAATTCACGCCGATCAATAATGCCATAATTAGCTAGTCGCGTCTTGGTTAATCTGATAATTCTTCGGCAAAATTAAGGCAAAATTTTTTGAAAAAAATCTGGATAGTGTCTTTACATAAGCGTCAAGCTTAGCCTGAAATAAAATGGGATGAATTGGTCGCGATTAAATAGACGCAAACAAGAGGCTTAAAAAATTTAAGGGGAAGATGATGGAACGGGAATCGATGGAATTTGATGTGGTTATTGTTGGCGGCGGCCCATCTGGGCTATCAGCAGCTATCCACTTAAAACAACTTGCCACTGAAAAGGGCAAGGATATTTCCGTCTGTCTGATAGAAAAAGGCAGTGAAATAGGCGCGCATATTCTGTCTGGTGCAGTGCTAGAGCCGCGAGCCTTAAACGAATTATTACCAGATTGGCAAGATCGTGGTGCGCCTCTGGATACCCCAGTAAGTCAGGACAAATTTATGTTCCTGACAGAAAAAGGCAGCTTTGGCCTGCCTACACCGCCGCAAATGCATAATAAAGGCAATTATATCATCTCTCTTGGAAATTTCTGCCGTTGGCTTGGTGAACAGGCAGAGGCGCTAGGAGTAGAAGTTTATCCAGGTTTCCCAGCGGCCGCTGTTTTATACAATGAAGATGGTTCTGTGCGCGGGGTTGCCACTGGCGATATGGGCATTGGCAAGGACGGCGAGAAAACAGATAGCTATATGCCGGGTATGGATTTATTAGCGAAACAGACCATTTTTGCCGAAGGTTGCCGCGGTCATCTAACTAAAACCCTGTTTGAGCAGTTTGATTTGCGCGAGGGTAAAGATCCACAAACCTATGCTATCGGCATTAAAGAGCTATGGGATATTGAGCCTGAAAAATCAAACCCGGGCACAGTCTGGCACTCTGTTGGCTGGCCACTTAGTACCGATACTTATGGTGGTTCATTCTTATATCACTTAAATGGCAATCAGGTGGCGGTTGGCTATGTGGTTGGCTTAGATTATTCAAACCCGCACCTCTCACCCTTTGAAGAGTTTCAGCGCTTTAAAACCCATCCGGCTATACACAGCATCTTTGAAGGAGGAAGACGTGTTTCTTATGGTGCGCGTGCGCTAAACGAAGGGGGATTCCAGTCTATTCCAAAATTAACGTTTCCTGGGGGATGTTTGGTTGGCTGTACAGCTGGATTTTTGAATGTGCCAAAGATCAAGGGGACGCATACCGCGATGAAGTCTGGCATGCTGGCTGCCGAAGCGGTGTTTGATATGCTGGCTTCTGCACGGCCTGAAGCAGAGCCAGAAAATTATGGTGAGAAAATCGAATCCTCATGGCTATGGGCAGAGCTTTATAAGGTGCGCAATATACGCCCAGCTTTTGCCAAGGGATTATGGCTTGGTATGGGCTATGCGGCTCTGGACACTTACCTGTTTAGGGGCAAAGCGCCTTGGACATTCCACCATCATAGCGATCACACCGCATTGAAACCTGCTAGTGAAACACCTCTCATTACCTATCCAAAGCCTGATAATATTGTCAGCTTTGACCGCAATTCATCTGTCTATCTATCAGGCACAAACCATGAAGAAAATCAGCCTGCCCATTTACAGCTAATAGATGAAAGCGTTCCTGTGGCGCATAATCTTGCGATTTATGATTCCCCAGAGCAGCGCTATTGTCCTGCGGGGGTTTATGAAATTGTGCGGGAAGATGATGGGTCAAACCCGCGCTTGCAAATCAATGCGCAAAATTGCGTGCATTGCAAAACTTGTGATATTAAAGATCCAACTCAGAATATTCGCTGGGTGACCCCTGAAGGGGGGGGCGGACCAAACTATCCGAATATGTAAGGCAATTATAAGAGACAAGCCGCAACATTAACGGAGTTTGCATGGCTAGCTCCACTATATCTGGGTTGCGCCTTTTATTGAATGAGGTGGCGTGGTGCCTATAATCAATTGAATGATGCATAAGGTTTCAAGAGAATTCAGTATGAACGCATCATCCATTTTAGGGTCTTTAAAAAAAGTCGTGCTCACCCGCCAAGGCGCTTTTCTTGCTAATTTGCTATATGTTCCCAGCCTTCTATTTGTTCCCAGCCTGCTATTTCTTGTTAGCGCCTGCCAGACAACTAGCCCAGAAGGGGGGGTGCCAACAAACGCCCTTTCGCTAGTCCCTACATCGAGCCAAACCATCCAAGAACCTTCTGCTACACCAAGCTTTGCTGGTCAGTTTCTGGCCGCACGTTATGCACAGCAGATTCAAGATAATGCCGCTGCTTCTAGCTTTTTCAGTAACGCTCTTCGCTTTGGACAGGCAGATGAAGTATTACTGAAATATAGTTTCATTAATCATTACCAGAATGGAAATCTAGCTGAAGCTATCCGCTTAGCGCGCGATTTTGAGCGTTTAAACATTGATTTTGGTCTTGCAGCTGAGCCAGCCATCGCAAAAGCAGTTCAAGACGAGGATTGGCAGGCACTTATCGCATTATCTGAGAAAATTGAGGTTAGTGATGATTTCTACCTCCTTGCTGGCGGTTTGCGCGCCCTTGCCTATATTGGGCTTGGTGAGCCAGAAACAGCGCTAGGCTTTTTGCATGAATTAGAAAGATTTGTTGAGGTATCAGATAGCGCCCAAGAAACAGTGATACTGCTTTTAGGCGGCTATATTTTTGAATATTTGGAAAATAACGAAGAAGCGATACGCTATTTTCGGCAAGTGCTGGCCAAAAGCCAGGATGAATATATCGTCCTTAGCGCTGGTGCCGGATTATGGCGGCAAGGCAAAAGCCTTCAAGCTGAAAATCTGTGGCTAACTGGTCTTTCTGCAGATGCTGCCCCTCTGACACTAATCGCCAAAATGCGGGCAAATTCCAGCACCGCCTCTCATGCGCCGCAACTAAATAAAATCATTGCCCAATTCCTGTTTGATACAAGCTGGCTATCAGCAGATAGCTATCATAAAAATCTCACTATTGCGCGCGCCCATCTGGCCATTTCCATCAGTCCAGATTTGGATGCCGCACATATGGCGCTAGCGAAATGGTATCTGGATGCAAACAACATCAGCCGGGCAGCCATGCATTTGAACAAAATAGATGAGGACGCACCACTTTCTTTGCAGCGCCGTCTTCTTCAACTAGCTTTGGCGGAGGAAACTGGAAAGACAGCTGATGCGTTGGCAAGTTTGAAAACCGAATTAACACCAGATAATGAAGTTTCAGGCGATCAGCTAGCGACCCCGATAAAGATAGAGCGCAGCCTTCTTGCACATGCTGGCGGCGATATGTGGCGGCGCAGCGGTGCATGTATAAAAGCCCTTCCTTTTTATCAACTTGCCTTGGATTATGGCCTGAATAGCTACCGCCTCTATCGTAGTATGGGGATTTGTTTTGAGCAGACAGAAAAACACGCACAGGCAGAACAAGCGCTGCTAACAGCAATAGAGCTTAATCCAAATGATGCGATTTCCCTAAACTATCTGGGCTATTGGTGGGCAGATGAAGGCCGGCACCTGAAAAAAGCCATCACGTTGATCAAAAAGGCGGTGCGCTTGCAACCCCGATCAGGCTATTATGCTGATTCGCTAGGCTGGGTATATTATCGGCAAGGTGCCTTTGATGAGGCCGTAGAATGGCTGGAAAAAGCTATTCAGCTGACCCCCACAGACGCCATAATATCCGAGCATTTAGGAGATGCGTATTGGCAAACAGGCCGGCTTACCGAAGCGCGTTTTAAATGGCAGCATGCCCTAGATATGGGGATTGAGGAGGCCCGTGTGCCTGCCTTGCAAGATAAGCTGGCAAATGGGCTTTAAGATGGACGATGTTTGGTATGATATCACAGCGCATGCAAAAGTGAATTTGTGCCTGCAAGTCCTGGGCAAGCAAGAGGATGGGTATCATGAATTGCTGTCCTTCGCTGGTTTTACCAATTTTGGAGACCGGCTATCTGTCTGCATCCATACCGAAGATGTCTTCAGCGTAACCGGACCATTTGCAAAAAAGCTAGAGGCGGCAGGCGGAGATAGCCTGTGCCGCAAGGCCGTTGCCCTTATCCGCGAGGCTGGGTTTAATCTGCCGCCTTTGCATATCAAGCTGGAAAAAAACATCCCCTTAGGCGGGGGGCTAGGTGGGGGGTCAAGCGATGCGGCGGCCATGCTACGCCTGATAGAAAGAGACCTGTTACCCAAACAGATCAAGAATAACCAGCTTCATGCAATCGCCCGCAAGATAGGGGCAGATGTGCCTGTTTGCCTTTCGCCTGAGTGGCAAATTATGACAGGCAGCGGCACACAGACACAGCCAGCATCCCTGCCGCATCACGCCAGTGCACCTATTTATGCGGTGCTGGCAAACCCACAAATTCATTTATCAACGCCTGAGATATTTGCGAGGATAACGCGTTATTCTGTCTCCAATCTTGCCCAGCTAGAAGGGTTTATTGCTACAGGCGCACTGGCAGACATTATCGCTATCGGCAATGACATGGCCGCACCTGTCATCGCACAATACCCAGAAATTGCCGCACTGATAGACCAGCTTAACACGCCGCATGACGGATTTCTGGGCGCAGCTATGAGCGGCAGCGGGGCAAGCTGCTTTGTGCTGACCACAAACAAAGGGGCAGCTGAGAAATGCTGTGCCAGCCTGTTGGCAAAAAATATCTGGGCACAGGTTACATGGCTGCGGGGCTAGCTATATAATTCTTGCCTAACTAGTCCGATTTTTTTGATTGATCCGCTATAACATCATCGCTATAGTCGCGCTCAGCTTGAGATATATAAGAGGGGTGCCCCTCTCTCAGGCATGGAGTATTGCTGGGGCGTGGCCAAGTGGTAAGGCATCGGTTTTTGGTATCGTGTATCGTAGGTTCGAATCCTACCGCCCCAGCCAATCTCTAATCTAAAACTCTTAAAAATATTTAATGAATATTTGGCTATTTAAGCACGCTCTTCAGCATCTTCACCCTTGCTAAGACGGTAGCCAGTAGTTGTGGTTTCAATAAGCTGGTTATCACTCAGTCGCGCAATTTTTTGGCGCAAACGGTAGATATGGGTTTCCAATGTGTGGGTAGTCACATCACTATGATAGCCCCAAACTTGTGAGAGCAGGCTAGCCCGGCTTACCGTTTCAGGCCAAACACGAAACAGCTTTTTTAAGATTAGCGTTTCTTTTTCAGTTAATGTCACCGTCTTTTTCTGCTCGCTACAGGTAAGGGACTTATCAGCTGGAATAAAATCTACCCCCCTAGCCGCGAAACGGGCATCATCTGAGGCATGGTGTTGGCGAAGCTGGGCACGAATTCTGGCGACCAACTCGCCAAAGCGCATGGGCTTGGCAATATAATCATTAGCGCCAGTATCTAGCCCCTTTATCACTTCTTTTTCGCCATCTTGGCCAGTAAGCATAATAATTGGTTTTTCAAACCCCTGTGCACGCAAGCGCGAGCAGATATGAAAGCCATTTCCATCGGGAAGCTGAACATCAAGTATCAATATATCTGGTGCAAAGGCATCAATTTTAGCAAAAGCTGCTTCCATTGTTTCTGCCTGTTCCAGCGCCGCAACACCCTCCCGCTCAAACTGTATAAGCAATACATGCCGGAGATCGTCATCATCATCGACGACCATAATACGGGCGGTGCGAAGAATTTCCTGTGTATCCATTGTAAAGCCAGTTCCTAAATCCATTTTCATGTATAATCTGCTTACCTAAAAATTGCGACCTGAAATTTGCATCTGGTTATGATTGTACGTTACAAGACAAAACAGCAGATAGACATGCCATCTATGCCCCATTTTAGGTGCGGATAGGGCACAGGACAGAAACAGAGATTGCCATGAGCCAAACCCATTTTTTCAATGATTTGAAACTGGACAGAGTGTTTATGATTCTGCGTCGTGGCGGCTTTGTTATTCTGCGCGATGAACGCGGTCAGGCAGGTCTGGTTCGGGCGGCTGAGTTTGCAGATTATACCCCTGAGCCTGTAGCGCGTCTGGTACAAAGCAACGAAATTCTATGCCTTACGGCGCGCCATCTAGAAGCCTTTGGCAAATCTGTAAATGATGCTTTTGACAGTTTTAGCCTGCCGGCCAACAGTCTAGATGACAGCGATATCCTAAGGCTGATTCTAGGGGATGCAGATGCGCTGCCATTGGGATTAAATTCCCTAGCCGAGCGGAGGGACAGCCTGCCTGATCTGGCCTGCCGGCTATTGCGTTCAGCGCGGCTTATTCCCGCAGCCCTGCTCACCAGAATGAGTATGAAAGACACCCATCAGCTGCATCATTTCTCAGAGAATTATCAAATACCGATACTAGATTTCCATGAAGTTGCTAGCCTTAAGCGTGATGTCGAAATTGAGATGAGCATTACTACTTCAGCTAGATTGCCGCTAGCCGCTACAGATGATGCTAAAATCGTGATGTTTAGACAGAAAAATGATCGCCAAGAACATTTCGCTGTAATTGTAGGTAATGAAGCCTATGACGCCCCGCCTCTGGTGCGCCTGCATTCTCAATGTGTGACAGGCGATGTGCTAGGGTCGCTGAAATGTGACTGCGGCCCACAATTACAAACCGCGCTAGCAATGATGCGTGAGGCAGGTTCTGGCGTGCTCCTCTATCTTGCCCAAGAAGGGCGAGATATTGGTCTTTTGAATAAAATCCGTGCCTATTCCTTGCAAGATAAGGGTATGGATACCGTTGAAGCTAATCATTCGCTAGGCTTTGAGACAGATGAGCGTTTATTTGGCCCAGCTGCAGCGATGTTAAAGGCACTAGGGCTAACGGAATTAAAATTACTGACCAATAATCCGGATAAGATCTCCAGATTAGAAGCTCATGGCATAAAGGTGCATGCGCGCATTGGGCTGGAATTGCCAGCCAATCCACATAACGCAGACTATCTAAAGACCAAGGCAGAGCGGACAGGACATTTAATTAAGCCTACAAGCTAGCCACTTTACACTTTTTTAGGGGCGCGCACCAAACAGGGCTGATCCCACCCTTATATGGGTAGCTCCAAACGCAATTGCTTCTTCGTAATCGCCGCTCATCCCCATAGAGAGCTTGGGTAATGATAATTTATCTACAAGGGTTTTCAGCAATGCAAAATGCATTGCCGCTTCTTCATCTATAGGCGGAATGCACATCAGCCCGAGGATATCTAAGCCTATCTCACTACGGCAAAGACGGTAAAATTCTGGAACTTCTGTTGGTGCAATACCGGCCTTTTGTGGCTCATCGCCTGTATTTACTTGAATAAAACAAGGGAGCTGGCGGTTTTGCTTATCCATCTCTATCTTTAAGGCGCGGGCGATTTTGGGCCTGTCAAGGGTATGAATGACGTCAAATAAAGCCACTGCATCCCCTGCCTTATTAGATTGCAATGGGCCAATAAGGTGCAGTTCCAAATCTGGAAAAAGCAGGCGGCGGGGCTGCCAGCGCCCTTGTGCCTCTTGAACTCTGTTTTCACCAAATATCCTTAAACCCGCCTCCAAGGCGCTATCGATACGTGCATCAGGCTGCTGTTTAGATACAGCTATGAGTGCTATCTCACTCATATTGCGGTCAGCCAGCTTTGCAGCTTTACCCAGTTTGCTTTGAATTTCTGCCAACATCGATATGCCTATCTGCTCTTTTGTAATTATCAGCGCTACCTAATCCGCAAAGGTAGGGCGCCTAGTATTTTCTATCTAGTATTCTCTATGTAGTATTTTCCATATAGCCTTGCCGCAGGTAAGAACCAACTCTAACTTTTTTTATCTCCCTACCCTCTTCTGCCCCTAACTTCGCTAAAACTACTCGTGCCGCCAATTGCCCCATTGGAAAAAACCGCCGCCACAAGTTAGCGATACGCGCTTGTTCCTTTTTTTTAGCAACCTCCCAGCTCGCTGATTTCAGTTTATGAAAAATGCGCAACATCCTGACTGTTGCATTTCTGCAACATCTATGTGCTGTATTTTATGTAAATCTAATTTATTTATTGCTGTTTAAGGGTTTTTTAATATTTTAGGATTGTTGCCAATCCTGGCAACGTAATCTTTTGGGAGATTTAACATGCGTAAGATTCTTCTTGCATCAACAGCTCTCGTTGCAATGACTTCAGTGTCAGCAATGGCAGCAGACGTAACAATTTCAGG
>JADHLI010000042.1 GCA_016780775.1 Alphaproteobacteria bacterium
TGGCTGCCGCAAAAGGCGTTGACGGTGCGCGGCAGTCATGTTGGTAACTCGCCTCAATTACGCACCCTTATAGATATGTATAAACAGGGTAAGCTAAAACCAATTCCAGTAGAGGTGCGCCCCCTTTCAGAAATTAATGAAGCCATAGAAGCACTGCAAGCTGGGCAGGTTACAGGAAGGATTGTCCTTAATCCGCAAGACGGTATATAAAATGAACAGCGTTATAGATTGAGATTTTAGGTAAAAGGAAAAAAAATGAAAAAATATCAACATTTTATCAATGGTGAATGGACAGATCCGGATAGCGGTGAATGGTTTGATAGCGAAAATCCTTATACAGGCGAAGTATGGGCCCAAATTGCCAAAGGCAATGCAGCTGACATAAACAAAGCGGTAGGTGCCGCAAAAGCAGCATTTGAAAATGGCTGGGGACGCAGCAGTCCGACCTATCGCGGCAAGCTTTTGAACAAGCTGGCGGAATTGCTGGAGCGCGATGCAGAAAGGCTAGGCAAGCTGGAAGTGCAGGATAATGGTAAGCTGCTTGCAGAGATGAGTAGCCAAACCCGCTATATTGGCGAATGGTATCGCTATTTTGGCGGGCTTGCCGATAAAATCGAAGGTACGGTTATTCCAACAGATAAACCAAATATGTTTAATTTTACTCGGTATGAACCCTTTGGTGTTGTCGGGCTTATAACGCCGTGGAACTCGCCTTTATTGCTTGTGGCTTACAAGTTGGCACCTGCGCTTGCGGCTGGAAATACAGCTGTGATTAAACCGTCTGAATTTACCTCTGCTTCAACAGTAGAAATGATGGCACTGATTAAAGAGGCAGGCTTCCCAGATGGGGTAGTTAATGTGGTAACAGGTTATGGAGCAGAAGTTGGCGCGCCGCTGGTTGACCACCCAGATGTGGAAAAAGTTGCCTTTACGGGATCAGATGCCTCAGGTCAGAAAATTTATGAAAATGGCGCGAAAAAGCTGATCCCTGTAACATTAGAGCTTGGTGGTAAATCACCGAATATTGTCTTTGATGATGCCGATAGGGAAGCTGCTGTAATGGGCGCGATATCGGGTATTTTTGCAGCTACTGGCCAGACCTGTATTGCGGGTTCACGCCTGTTGGTTCAGCGCAGTATGCATGATGAATTTGTATCGCGTCTGATAGAGGTTGCGAAAACGGCCAAGATAGGCGATCCGATGTCTATGGATACGCATGTTGGGCCAGTTACCACCCCGCCGCAATTCCAAAAAGTGATGGATTATCTGGATATCGCAAAGGCCGAGGGCGCAAAGTGTGTTTTAGGCGGCGGCGCTTATACAGGGGAAGGTGCAAAGGGCAAACAGTTTGTTGAGCCAACTATTTTCACTGGCGTAAATAACCAGATGCGTATTGCGCAAGAAGAAGTGTTTGGACCAGTGCTGTCTGTAATCCCGTTTGAGGATGAAGAAGAAGCGGTGCAAATTGGTAATGACATTAATTTTGGTCTGGCAGCGGGTGTTTGGACTTCGGATATGGGGCGGGCTATTCGCATGTCAGAGCGGCTTCGTGCAGGTACAGTCTGGGTCAATACCTACCGGGTGGTTAGCTATATGACACCATTTGGCGGATATAAGCGTAGCGGACTTGGCCGCGAAAATGGCCAGCAAGCGATTATGGCTTATCTACAACAAAAATCTGTTTGGATCGCAACCGAAACTAGCGCGGCAAATCCATTCATTATGAAATAGCCATAAGGCGTTAAAATGGGGCTGACCACTACACATTGGGGAACGTATTACCCGCAAGTTGAAAAGGGGCGCATTACTGAAATGCTGCCCTTTTCAGAGGATCCAGACCCGTCTGAAATTGGGGCTGGGTTTGTCGGGGTGCTAGATGCCCCTTCGCGGGTAACGGCCCCGATGGCGCGCAAAGGTTGGCTAGAGCGAAAGGGTCTCGCCCCCGCAGGAAGGCGTGGCCGGGATAGCTTTGTTGAACTTGACTGGCAAACCGCCCTTGATCTGGTCGCAGGCGAGCTTAACCGCGTGCGCACAGATTATGGTAATCAGGCCATTTTTGCTGGCTGTTATGGCTGGGCGAGTGCTGGGCGGTTTCACCATGCCCAGAGCCAGATACATCGATTTCTAAATTGTATTGGCGGCTATACAAAATCAGTTAATACCTACAGCTTTGCGGCAGCTGAAGTAATTGTTCCGCACGTTTTAGGTGATTTCAGAGGCTTTATTTATAACCAGACTAGTTGGGAATCGATAATCCGTGATGGCAGTCTGTTTGTTGGCTTTGGGGGTGTGCCTTTAAAAAACGGGCAAATTAATCAAGGGGGTACAGGCAAACATATTCAGCGGCAGCGCGTATTAGAAGCGCGCCAAGCTGGCATTGAGTTTGTTAATATCTCGCCTTTGCAAGAAGATATGCTAGATGATTTAGGCGCGCAATGGATGGCTATCCGGCCAAATACAGATACCGCTCTTATTCTAGGCTTATGTTATGTACTGCTAAATGAAGGGCTGCATAATAAAGAATTTCTTGCGAGCCATTGCACAGGTTTTGACCGTTTTGCGGATTATTTAACAGGCACGGCAGATGGGCAGCCAAAAACCCCGCAATGGGCAGCCGCGATTTGCGATCTAGCACCAGAGGCTATCACATCTCTTGCCCGCAATATGGCTAGCCGCCCTACCATGATTTCGCTTAGCTGGTCGTTAACGCGGCAAGCCTATGGGGAGCAGCCTATCTGGGCAGGGATTGTTCTAGCAGCGATGCTTGGGCAAATCGGCCTTCCGGGCAGCGGCATCGGGCTAGGCTATTCAGCGGTAAATAGGGTTGGTCATAATCTTGAACGTCTGCCCTTTGCTGCGCTGCCACAAGGGATTAATTCGGTTAGCGATTTTATTCCTGTTGCCCGTATTGCTGATATGCTGCTAGAGCCTGGCGGTGACTTTGATTATAATGGTGGCCATCATAGCTATCCAGATGTGAAGCTGGTTTATTGGGCAGGCGGCAACCCATTTCACCATCATCAAGATTTGAACCGTCTGGTCGATGCATGGCAGAAACCAGAAACAGTGATTGTGCATGAATGGTGCTGGAACGCGCTGGCTAAACATGCTGATATTGTTCTGCCAGTGACCACGCCGCTAGAGCGCCGTGATTTAGGGTTTGCCCCACTAGATAACTATATGATTTCGATGGAGCCAGCGATTGCGCCCGTTGCTGGCGCGCGTGATGATTTTGAAATTTTTGCTGATTTAGCTAGAAAATGTGGTGTAGAAGAGCGTTTTACCGAAGGCCGCAACGCAGAAGAATGGCAGGCGTGGCTGTATGATGTTAGCCGCCAGAGGCTTGCTAAATCAGGCTTTGAGATGCCGTCTTATTCAGATTTTCGTGAAGCAGGTTGGCATAAGCTGCCAGAGCGGCAAACCCCTGAAATACTATTTCAAGATTTCCGTAAAGATCCGCTGCAACATCCCTTAAAAACGCCATCTGGCAAGATAGAGATTTATTCTGAAACCGTAGCAGGTTTTGCTTATGAGGATTGTCTAGGCCATCCGTTTTGGCGCGCCCCGCTTGAATGGTTAGGTGCAGAAGATATATCCTATCCCTTGCATCTTATCTCGCATCAGCCGCGCACAAAATTACATAGCCAGCTTGACCAAGGGCCAGTATCTGCGGCAGCAAAAATAAAGGGACGGGAAGTGGTAACTCTAAACCCTGTTGATGCTGCCAGCCGCCAGATAAAGGAGGGCGATATTGTCCGCATTTTCAATCAGCGTGGCGCTATTCTTGCTGGAGCAAAGGTAAGCCATACAATCCGGCAAGGCGTGGTTTTGATGCCCACTGGCGCGTGGTTTGACCCTGATCCGGACAGAGACGGCTTATGCAAACATGGCAACCCGAACGTACTAGCACCAGATAGGCCTACCTCGCGCCTTGCCCAAGGTCCAGCTGCACATTCATGTCTTGTGGAAATAGCGGTTCTGCCAGAAGCTGGCCTGCCAGAGGTAAGCGCCCATAAGCCACCAGAAATAGCTAAAAAATAATAGCTCTTAAAGATAAATCAGGGCCTTAAACCATGGGCTAAAAGCCTGCTTCAATCTTGCGCACTACTGCCGATAGCGTCTCATTATAGGGGGCATTAAGACCCATTTCGGCGCTAACCACGGGCACCATGCCATTAATCGCATCAATTTCAGATTTCCGCTTAGCAAGATGGTCTAGCCGCATAGATGGGCTGGCATCTGGCATATTCCGGGCAAATTTCATGGCATAATCATCTGGGTCATCAAAAGAGAAATTAATGCCTTTTGCTTTGCCTGCCTGATAGGCCTCGCGCATACAGCCCAAGGCAATGTTCAACCTGTCTTGATTGTCTAAAATACCGCCTATAGGGCAGTCAAACACTGTGCACGGCGCACTTAAAAAAACGTTGCAGATATATTTTTCCCAGATTAGCTGGTGGATATCGCCAAAGGCATTGGCATTAAATCCAGCCTCTTGCCAGACAGCCTCCACCGCCTTGAGCCGGTCTGTCAGCCCGCCTTCCATTTCGCCTAACCGCACTTGCCGCATAGAATTGTGATGGGCATGGCCAGGGCCTTTCATAGACGCCCCAAACCCTTCAGCCACACCTAAAAGGACATTTTCTGTACTGATAAACTGGGCAATGCGCTCTCCAGCGCCTAGCCCGTTCTGGATGGTTAGGATGAGGCTGTCTTTGCTCATAATTTTCGAAATTTCTTGAGCTGCAGCACCGACCCCATCTGCTTTGGTGGCAATGATATATAGATCGCATAATCCAGCATCAGCAATATTTGTGGTGGCGTTTAAATTAGAGACGGTGCGGTCGCCGCTAGCCCCTTCAACACGCAACCCAGTTCTATTGATCTCCTCAACATGCGCCTGCCATGTATCTACTGCCCATACTTCATTGCCTGCATCACTTAGTAACGCAGCATAGACAGAACCCATAGCGCCTGTTCCTGCAATTGCGATCTTCATCTCACTAACCACCCTTTTGGTCTATTTTTGCTTGGTCTATTTTTGCTTGGTCTATTTTTGGAATTGGCCATCTGTGCTAGCCCAAGATGTATTAAACTATAAAACGCTAAAATCGAAAATGTAAAAATTAATCTAATTTCCACATTTTTATGCAGTATATTTTTTGATAAACCTTGCTTGACAACTATGGTCTGTATTTGGTTTTTGGGTATTGTTAGTTTATTTCAGCGTTAGGGGGCAGATAGAGGCGATGGCAGAAAAATTTGATTATATTATTGTCGGCGCAGGGTCTGCGGGATGTGTTCTGGCTAACCGTCTATCCGAAGATGGTAAATATTCTGTATGCCTGCTTGAAGCTGGGCCACCAGACTGGCATCCATTTATACATATTCCGGCAGGGTTTATCTATACCCTGACCAACCCATCTA
>JADHLI010000043.1 GCA_016780775.1 Alphaproteobacteria bacterium
GATGCTGAGAAATTGCGTGAACTGGGTATAGAGGTGGTGCATCATCTGCCAGGTGTAGGTGAGAATTTGCGCGATCATTTTGCGCCGCGTTTTACTGCCCGTGCTAAAAATATTGGTACGATTAACGAGATGTCACGCGGACCTAAATTGGTAAAGGAAATAGGCAAATATTTTCTAGGAAAGCCCTCTATTGTTGGACTAGGGCCAACGCTGGTTTATTGTTTTTGGCATTCAGATGAGCGGGTGCGCAATCATGACTTGCAGCTTACTTTTGCGCCTGCCAGCTATAAAGAAGGTGTGCAATCCGCGCTAGATGAGGAGCCCGGCTTTACGGTTGCGGGCTGGCAGCAACGCCCAGAATCATTAGGCTATGTGCGCGCCACATCTTCTGATCCGTTTACTGCCCCCATCATTCAGCCAAATTACCTAGATAATGAAGAAGATAGGCGCGTGGTGCTCGCTGCCATGAAACTTACGCGCAAGCTAATGCATTCTAAACAGCTTGCCCCTTATTTAGACTATGAGGTTTATCCGGGTGAACAATTCCAAAGTGATGATGAGCTGCTGCAAATAGCGCGTGAACGCGGTACTAGCACCTATCATAAGATGGGTACTTGCCGCATGGGCCCTTCTAGCGACCCAACTGCTGTGGTGGATACAGATTTGCGTGTTTATGGGATTGAAGGTCTGCGGGTGATAGATGCGTCTATCATGCCAACCATGCTATCATCTAATCTGAACGCAGGCGCGCTGATGATAGGCGAGAAGGGCGCGGCGCATATTTTGGATAAAAAGCTGCCGGCAATAGAAGGCGTTAGTGCGCAATAGCCATGCTAGAGGGCTAGATTTGTGCGCCGCTCTGGCAGGCCAGCCACCTCCATTTCAATGGCAAATACTGCGCCTGCTAGCGGCTCTGCTTGTCTGTCCAACCCTTCATAGGCAGAGGTAACAAACAAGGTTTTAAAATCCTTGCCACCAAAACAGGGGCAGGTAATCTGTGAGGCAGGTAATTCTATACGCTTTCGAAAACGGCCATCTGGACCATAACAGGCAATCTGGCCAGCCCCCCATTGCGCATTCCAGACACATCCCTCTTCATCCACCACCGCGCCATCAGGGTTTAGGCGTTCAGGAGCTAAATCGACAAAGACAGAGGGGTTGGCGATAGGCAAGCCTGTTTCGGGGTCAATTGGTATTTGCATAATTTGCTGGCGCGGCGTGTCACAAAAATATGCTGTTTTGCCATCTGCTGCAAAACAGGTGGCATTGGGAATGGAGACACCAGAAAACAGGGTCTGCATATTTATGTTTTTCCAGCCTTTATCAGCCTCAGCTTTGAGGTGATAGACAGCGCCTGCCCCGGCTTCTAGTTTGCGTCCCATAGTGCCATACCAGATAGACCCGCCAGGCCCGGTGCGGCTATCATTGGCTCTGGTTTCAGGTTTATCTGCTTCAATAGGCTGTATCAGCACTGCCTCACCGCTGGTTCTATGCACATGATATAAGCCGCTCGCACCTGCCATAAACAGCGCCCCTGCGTTATCTAAAAAGGCTGCTGAAACAGGCTCATCAAATGTATGTTGGGTAATATGCTGGTTTGCTAGCGAGGCGATAAATAATTTCTGGCCAATAATATCAAACCAGATAAGCGCGTCTTCCTGCTCATCATAGATTGGGCCTTCACCTAGCTCGCATCGAACATCAAATGCAACTTCCCACATCATCGTCGCCCTTTTATCAAAATTCAGAAGCAAGCCTATAACCTATTTAACAAAAAGCAAAACGGATTTGACTTTCATATATTCTGCTTTAAGGCTAGGACAGGCAAATTACACAGATAAAAACACTGGAGGCTAGTGATGAGCACACAAGCGCAATACCCGTCCCTTAAAGACCGAACTGTTTTGATAACAGGCGGCGCGGCTGGCATCGGGGCTAGCCTGACAGCTGCCTTTATTGCCCAAGGCGCTAAGGTTGGCTTTCTTGATTATGACCGCGAAGCAGCAGCTGCATTACTATCTGAAATGGATAGCCCAAATGCGCATTTTGAATATTGTGATCTGCGTGATATCGAAGCTTTGCGTGCAGCGATAAAAAAGGTCAGTGCGGCGCTGGGGCCGGTGACTATTTTGATCAATAATGCGGCACGCGATGACCGCCATACTATCGAAAGTGTTACCCCTGAATATTGGGATGAGCGTATTGCCACCAACATCAAGCATCAATTTTTTGCGGCGCAAGCAGTGATGGCAGAAATGGCAGAGGCTGGCGGCGGTGCAATTGTGAATATGGGCTCAACCAGCTGGATTATCGGTCAGGGCGGTATGCCATGTTACACCACCTCAAAATCAGCTGTCCAAGGGTTAACCAGAGGGCTGGCACGTGATTTGGGCTCAAAGAATATTCGCGTCAACTCTGTTATTCCGGGCTGGATTATGACGCAGCGTCAGATAGATATGTGGCTGACCGAAGAAAGCGAAAAAGAGCTGATGCAACGCCAATGTATCAAGCGCAAATTGGTACCAGATGATATTGCACGCTTTGTGTTGTTCATGGCATCTGATGAAGCAGGTGCTTGTTCAAACCAGAGCTATATCGTTGATGGCGGCTGGGTATAGGCTAGCTAGAAGTCTAGCGCTATCTTTTCTGGCTATTCTGGCTACTCTGGTAACGCGCCGACAATCTGTTGGTCATAATCTATGATAGAACCGGTTATGACCCCTGATGATGGCGATAACAGATAGCTGATAAGCGGGGCAAGCTGGGCAGGGTCGACCAGCTGGCCGAGCGGCAATGTTTTTGCTGCGGCCTCGCGCCAATTATCATCTGCGCCATGAAACTGTTTTTGAATATCATCTTCACCTGGTGTGTCCATCCAACCGGGCGCCACACCATTTACCCTGATTTTATGATGGCGTAGCATATTGGCGGCATTTTTGGTCAGACTGATAAGCCCGCCCTTTGAAGCGGCGTAGGGTGCAAGAAAACTTTGCCCAACATAGGCAGAAACAGACAAGATATTGACCATGCTGCCGCTTTGGTCTTTTGCTATTAATTGGTTGGCGATCCCTTGCATCAGAAAAAAGGGGGCGCGCAAATTGGTGTTTATATGGGCATCAAAAAGCTCTAGAGAGCTATCTAGAATACTGCCCCTAGTGGTGAGGGCAGCAGAATTTAGAAGTGCGTTAACAGTGCCAAATTTAGCATGGGCAGCGTTGAGCAAAGCCTCACATTCTTCTGTTTTGGCGATATCACAAGACTGGAACAGCACCTTTGCTCCTTTTGCTTCAAGCTCAGCTTTTGCACGCGCGCCTTTTTCAGCTGAGCGGCCAGCAAGAATAAGTTGGCGGGATCCAGAAGCTACCAATTCATGGGCTACGGCAAGGCCCAGCCCTTGTGTGCCACCAGTTATCAGAGCCGTAGTTTGTGTATGGTCAACGCTTTGCATGGTTTTTCCCCTTAGCCTAATTTCCCACTTCAATCCATTTACCAGATAGTGCTGATCTGTCTACAGCATCCATCACATTCTCAATCGCCAGCCCATCTTCAAAATTTGGCCAAACCGATTTATCTTTTTCAATCGCTGTCAGGAGTTCATGGAGCTCACAAATTTTAACATCCATATAGCCAAGGCTATGTCCACCATTTGGCAAAAACGCAGAATAAGGAGGATGATGCGGGCCGGTTAGAATGGTTCTAAACCCATCTGTTGCGGGGTCAGAATCCTTTGTAAACAGCTTTAGCTCGTTCAACCTTTCCTGATCATATAGAATGGTGCCTTCGGTGCCATGAATTTCCCAGCGTAGACCGCATTTGCGTCCCCAGGTCACGCGGCTTGCTCCAATATGCCCCTTTACCCCATTTGCAAAGGTGACAAGTGCAGAAACCATATCATCATTATCAACTGTCTTTTGGCTATCAGGGTTATCTGCATCTGCGCGCTGCTGATGAATAATGGCGATATCGCCAACAACCTTGGCAATGGTAGAGCCGGTCAAATAATGCCCTACAGATATCACATGCGATAGCACATCCCCATTTGCGCCTGTTCCTGATTTGTCGCGTGACATACGCCATGACCAAGGCCGGTTGCCATCAGCTTCATTATCTACATCATAGCGACAGAAAAATCCGGAAACACGGCCAATATGCCCTTCTTCAATAAGCCGCCTTGCATGGGTAACTGCAGGGTTCTTGGTGTAATTATAGCCAATGATGGTTTTTGCCGAACTGCTAATGGCCATATCGCGCATGGCTGTTGAATCAGCCAGGGTGGTCGACATTGGCTTCTCGCACCAGACATGTTTGCCTGCACTGAGTGCGGCGATAGAAATTTCCGCATGCGTGTCATTGGGGGTACAAACAGATATGAGTTTAACAGCAGGGTCATTTACCACCTCACGCCAGTCAGAACTGTAACGCGAAAAGCCTAGATCGGCAGCACGGACTTGCGCGCGTTCGGGACTCAGATCGCACACCATTTCCAGACGTGGGCGCAGGCCAGTCCCAAAAACAGATGCAGACGCACTATAAGCGATAGAATGCGCCTTGCCCATAAATCCTGTTCCAATAACGCCAATGCCGATTTCTTTCATGTCTGCTCTCCCATTTGCATCTGTCTTTCATCCAAAAATTGATAGGTGGAGGTGTTTTTTTATAAAGTTTTCAGTGTGCTATCCAGCTTCTTTCTGCGGGTGCTCTTTGGGCGTGAATTCTATTCTTCCTCAGACGCTATTCTGCCCAGCCTACCTATTTTTCTTCCCCCCTCAAATAGCTATGAAATACTTAAAAGAAAACTCTTTACTAAAATTATAAGCACCGTTTATCGTGATGGATAAAAAATATGTTGGCTATCACGGCTAGCATTAAAAGTGGAGGAAGAAAATGAAAAAAATGATGTTAGCAGCAGCTGCTGCAATGGTAATGATGACAGGTGCTGCACAGGCAGAACGCTATGTCATGGTAACGCACGGCGAAGGGAAAGACCCTTTTTGGCCTGTAGTGCAAAAAGGTGGTGAAGATGCAGCTCGTCACGTAGGTGCTGATTTTGAATACATCTTTAACCCGTCAGGTGATATGGGTGATATGGCCAAGTCAATTACTGCGGCAGCAGCTACTCAGCCTGATGGAATTGTTGTATCGTTGCCAGACCCAGATGCATTAGGTCAGGCTATTAAAGATGC
>JADHLI010000044.1 GCA_016780775.1 Alphaproteobacteria bacterium
GCAGTTTTCGTTGGGAGGGTTCTTCGGTTTTTTCCTGACCGTCTTGACTTTCTTCAGCCATGCGACATTGCCTCCATCACCAAATGCAGATTTTCCATTGCTGAAATTCCAAGGTCTTTCAGAGCCTTAGACATGGCATCAACGGATAAATAAAGGATGATAAAAATAGCGAGCAAAGAAATTGGAAAGGCAAATGAAAACAAATTCAATTGCGGAGCAGAACGGGTTATCACCCCAACTGCCAGATTGATCAGCAACATAATGATTGCAATCGGCAACATGATAATTGCTGCTGCAAGGAACATAGAACTTGCCGCGCCAATACCGCCTTTGATAAACGCCCCCCATGCTGGCATCGCCCCGATAGGCAAATAGCTATAGCTTTCTAGCATCGTGCGCAGCACTACCAGATGCCCGTTCATGCCCAGAAATAAGATGATCATAAACATAGACAGCATCTGTGAGACCACAGGGGTCTGACCACCAGAATTAGGGTCAATTTGCGCTGCATAGCCAAGGCCAGCAGAAGTGGCAATTTTTTCGCCTGCAAGAACGGCCGCAGAAAACCATATAGACAAAATCATGCCAGCCGCAATGCCAATTAAAAGTTCTGTTATCAAAACACCGATAATGCGTAACTCGCCAAAGCTCTCAATCGCTGGTACATCTGTATAAGCCAGCACCATAATTGCGAGCATTGCTGCCATAACTACTCTGACCTGCACTGGAATAGTGGCGCTTCCAAAAATAGGTGCAACGACAAAAAATGCGCCAATACGCACGCTGGCCAGCATAAATTTAGCCATCACGCCCATGACCGCATTTAAATCCAGCCCAGGCAGGCCGCCCATGGGTTGCAATTCTGTCAGGGGTAGAAACATCTTGTAAAATCCCTGCTGCTAGCCAACTTGGGCAACTTGGTCAAAGACAAAAGCAAAATAATCAGTCAGTTGTACCAGCATCAGATTGGCCAATAAACCAAAGGTCAGAAGCACCACAACTAGTTTTGGCACAAAACTCAAGGTCATCTCGTTAATAGAAGTAGCCGCCTGAATAATACCAATGACGAGACCGATAGCTAGTGCCACCCCCAATACAGGGCCAGATATAATCACAATATTCCACATGGCCATACGCAGAAATTCTACATTCATGTCAAAATCAAACATCTAATTCTCCTGAATTTCTAGCGTGCGCAAGCTTCCGCATCACATGCGTCAAGCTGAATAGGTAGCGACCAGTGAACCCACTGTCATCGCCCATCCATCAACCAGCACAAATAACAATAATTTGAAGGGGAGTGAGACCAACATAGGGCTCAGCATCATCATACCCAAAGACATCAAAACAGACGCGATCACCATATCAATGATCAGAAAAGGCAAGAACAATAAGAAGCCAATTTGAAATGCAGTCTTCAGCTCTGAAGTAATGAAAGCAGGCAGCAAAATCGTCATCGGCACATCGCTTGGCGATTCAAATGCGCTTTCCTCTGCCATATCCGCAAACATCTTCAGATCATCTTTACGGGTATTTTTGACCAGAAAGCCTTTCATAATATCGCTGGCATCTTCAAGCGCAATTTCAGCAGATATATCGCCGTTCAGATAAGGGTCAGCTGCATCTTCATACACTTTTGTCAAAGTCGGGCCCATAATGAACATCGACAAAAACAGCGCAATGGCGATAAGCACCTGATTAGGCGGAGTTTGCTGGGTACCCATTGCTTGGCGTAAAATCGACAACACAATAATGATACGGGTAAATGACGTCATCCCCAAAACAAGAGAAGGAAGCAATGTCAGCGCTGTCATCAGCGCGAGTACTTGCAAAGACAAGCTATAAGAAGTTGACCCATCTTGATTATTGATACTGGTCAGCGCCGGCATTCCGCCAACTAGACCTGCCAGATTATCTTCTGCTAACGCAGGGCCACCCAGCATAAGGATGCCAGCTATTGCAAGCATAAAACCAGAGAAAGATGCCAGAATACGGCAGTTGAAAATATGGCTACCCATTATCTTTGTCTCCAGCTTTTAAATTTTTCTTGAAAGGCTTTTACATCCACCTCATCCACCTTTGCTGCTTGTTTAGCTGGGGCGGACACAGGGCGGGTTAATTCAAGTGGGGGTAGTGTCTGGCTAGTGCTTCCATCTTCCGGGCGCGAGGCCATACCGGCATTAGCCGTAAACTGGGCAGCAAAATCAGAAGAACTATGTTGCGAAGGCGCCCCAGAAGATTGTTGAGTACCGTGAGAGGATGCAGCATGTAATGGGCTTAAAACAGGCTGTACACCTTTGGCCGAAGCCATAACAAACATCTGACCATCAATCTTCAGTAATCGCAGCTTTTCTGTAGGGCTAATGGCTGTTTCCTCAACCATCATAATACGTTTATCGCCGTGCAAATTGGCGCGGATAAAACTGCCTTTACGCTTTAAGAAAATCAGCACGCCAACCAAAATACCTAAAAAGATAAGCGTGATGGTTATTTGCTGAAGCCCGACAATATCTGCTGACATGATACCTGTTCCATCTATTCATTGGCGCCATTTGACTAGCGCGTCACAATAGAACAAGGCAAAATTCATGCCACTGGGGTTAGCAACCAAGCTTACCAGCAGATTAATTTGTCAAAACATTGATTTATATTACTTTTTTAGTCACCCTACCGTAAAGATACCAGACATTATAGCGTCGGTTTCCTGACAGGGCATAGCGGCATTAACGTGCCTTACAAGCTTTCCACTCGCTTTTCCGGGTCAACAATTTCGGTAAAGCGGACACCGAAACGCTCGCCCACCATAACCACCTCGCCTTTGGCTATCATGGTTCCATTGACCATAATATCCAGCGGGTCACCCGCTAGCCTGTCTAACTCAATAACAGAGCCCTCATTCAGGCGAAGCAAATCACGTATCTTCAGCTCAGTATTACCTACCTCAACAGATAGCATGACATCAATATTCTCTAGAACGCGCAGATTTTCGGCAGACGCAGGTGAGCTTGCTTCAACTCCAGCTGCAGGCATCTGCGCTTCTTCTGGCATCTGTGTTTCTTGTTCTTCAGCCATTTGACCTGTCCTTTACGTTACTAATCATATTCATCAAAATTCTTTATCTATTTTTCATTTTAGCAAAAGCGCTAAAGCCGCCTCTGCAAGCTTATTGCCGCCTTGCCAGCAACTTCGCCAATCTCGCCATTAAAGATAGGTTTATTCTCAACTTTAACCCGCACACCGCCATCAATATTCATAGAGACCACGTCGCCCTCTTTTAGTCTTATCATACGGCCAACCGACATAGAGGGTTCCCCCAGCAGCGCGGAGATATGTAAGGGTATGCTTAAAATGGCGGTTTCCATCTGCTCACGCCAGCTAATATTATCTTGGCTGGAGTCTGATTGCACGCGTGAGCGCAGCTGCGAGGCGATAGGCTTAAGCGTTTGCAGGGGATAAACGATATCAATGGTATCTGAGTCTGCACCAGGAAGCTGCACCACAAACGAGCAGATAATAACCAGCTCTTGGCCATCTACTACGGAAGCAAATTGGGTGTTAACCTCACGTCCCTGCTCGCTTAAATGAATAGGCATCAGATCGCGCCAAGAATTAGTTAATGCCGCGTTTAGTCCAGCAGACACAATCTCGATAACCCGCTCTTCAGTGGCGGTAAACTCAGCGCGTTGCAGCCCGCCACTATCAAGCGTACCGCCATAATAAGAAGCGGTCAGGGTAGAAATAAACTTAGGATGTACAACAAGCAACATTGGGCCGCGTAATTCTTCGATACGCGAGATATTTAAATTCATAAAATTATCGATGCTATCACAATATTCATCAAAAGTTTTTACCTCTGGCGGGAACGGGGTAATGCGCGGCTGCAAACGCAGCATCGGCAGGAACACAGAGCGTGCCTGCCGGGCAAAGCGCTCATTCACCTGACGCAAAGCATAGTAATCCCCCATCAGACTCAGATCATCCTCACCAAAGGCAAAGGGACGAACATCGTCTGATTTAGCAACATCAACGCTGACGGAATAGTCGCTATTTTGCAACCCTTCCATCAAGGCATTTACTTCATCGCTTGTCAGTTTTTTAGAGGCCATCTTTTAGTTACTCTAAACCCTAAAATTCCCGCTAAATCGCTATCCGCTTTATTGCAGCACAAAAGAAGTGAAATGCACTTCTTCAACACCGCCAAAACCTTCTAGCTTCAGCATCTTCTCGTTAATACCATCTGCCAGAGCCTTTGCAAGGCTCTCACGTCCAGCTTTGCCCTGAATATCTTCTTCGGTAAACTCACTCATCACATTCAAAATCTCTGAACGCAAAGCTAACTGATGGGTTTCAATGTTATTCATTACACTGTCATCATATTGTGTTGATACGCCAAGACCCAACTGAAGAAATTTACGAGACGAGCGCAAATTCGTGGTAAAGGTTCCTGGAAACTCAAAGTAAGTTGTCACAAAGGTTTCAGCCTCAGGCTTTTCCCTTACTACTTTTTCAGCTGCATTTTGTGCCTGATCCAACGCGGCTTGCTTTTCTGCCTCAGCCTCTTCTTTGGTCTTTTCAATAATCGCATCTATCTCTTCAGAAGGGTCAGGTTGTTGGCTGCCAAACATGAAATAGCCTACGCCTAGACCAACCGCTATCAAGAGAATACCGGAAAACACAAAGATCAGTATCTTTACCAGACCCGATTTCTTTTTTGGTTCTTCATTTTCTTCATCAGCCATCTTTAACGCTCCTTAAAAGATTTTTGGCTTGCTTGGCCTTATTACTGGCATCTATCAGACAGATAAAAGGGATCTATCATAGATCACGCCGTAATGTTAACTCTCGTTTCATCATTTTCTGCATTTGTGCTTTGTATCTCACCGCCAACATCAGCGCCAGTTTCCCCAGTATTTCCAGCGCTGTTCTTCTGGCCATCATTACCGTTATTTTGCTGGCCAGCTTGGCGGCCATCCTCGCCAGAGAAGGCGTTAAACATTCCCAGCTTCAGCCCTGAATTCTCCAGCATTTGTGCAAGACGTGATTCCGCCTCAGCTAGCATCTGGGCAGCCGCAGAATTTTCGGTGCGCATATGAATATGGGTCTGTTCTTGCTGCTGTGATAAGGTGATGTTTAGACGACCTAGATGACGCGGGCTCATCTCAATTTCCAGCCCCTTACC
>JADHLI010000009.1 GCA_016780775.1 Alphaproteobacteria bacterium
GCCATATAGTCCTCCGCATGCACACCGCGATAGGAATAGATATCACCTAGCTCGCCTGCCTCTATCATTTCTTTTGCTAGCGCAAACATTGGATTGGTCAGATAGTTAAAACCAACTTGTGTTTTAATGTTTGCCTGTTCCGCAGCGCAGGTCATCTCCAATGCATCTTTTGCGCTAGGGGCTAGGGGTTTTTCACAATAGACATGCTTGCCAGCAGCGATGGCGGCAAGGGCTATTTCTTTATGTAGGGCGTTTGGTGCGGTGATATTAATCAGACTAATTTCAGGGTTTTCAATCAACGCCTGCCAGCTAGCAGTATGCTGTTTAAAGCCTAGTGCCTTGCAAGCCTCGCGGGCAAGCGCATCACTGGCATCAGCCACCATTTCCAAGTGAAAATTAACAGGTAAATTAAAAACACGCTGGGCGGTAGCAAATCCGAAAACATGCGCCTTGCCCATAAAACCTGTTCCAACAAGGCCAACTTTAATATCTGTCATTCCCGCTCTCTTGGCTCTGATTTTATACCTTTGAAAATCATGTAAAATGGGTGTGTTTTTTGTGTATTTCACACTTTCAACATTCTGTTAAAAAACGTTGCTTTGTAAAGGGTCTATCTTCTAAACTAACATAGCCAAAATAGAAAATAAAACGGGGCGTTATTATGGAAAATAATGTTGTTCGTCTGACGATGGCACAGGCTATTGTTCGCTATCTTGTAAATCAATACACTGAAATAGACGGGGAGCGCGTTCCGCTTTTTGCAGGTGCATTTGGCATTTTTGGGCATGGTAATGTGACCTGTCTTGCCGAAGCCTTGGAGCGGGTGCAAGACCAGCTGCCAACCTGGCGTGGCCAGAATGAGCAATCTATGGCGCTTGCGGCTATTGCCTTTGCCAAAGCCAAGAAAAGACGCCAGATTATGATAGCTACAAGCTCGGTTGGACCGGGCGCCACCAATATGGTGACAGCAGCAGCTGTGGCGCATGCGAACCGGCTGCCGGTATTGTTGTTATGCGGCGATACATTTACCAACCGCCTGCCAGATCCGGTATTGCAGCAAGTGGAACATTTCGGCGCGCCTTCAACAACGGTAAATGACAGCTTCCGCAGCGTTTCGCGCTTTTGGGATCGCATCACGCATCCCGCGCAAACTATCAGCTCCCTGCCGCAGGCAGTGGCCACGATGCTAGACCCTGCAGATTGTGGGCCAGCCTTTATTGGCATGCCGCAAGATATTCAGGAAATTGCCTATGATTATCCGGTAGAGTTTTTTGAAGAAAAAACATGGCGCATCGCCCGTCCTCGTGCATCTGCTGATCAAATCGAAGCTGCGGTTAGTTTGCTCAAAACGGCTAAGAAGCCCCTTATTCTGTCTGGCGGCGGCGTGCGCTATTCAGGGGCAGAAGAGGTGCTGGCAGAATTTGCGCACGCGCGCGGTATTCCAATGGCAGAAACTATTGCTGGCAAGGGCGGGGTTACTCATAACCACCCAGCTTATGTTGGCGCAATGGGTATTGAGGGTACAGATGCTGCCAAGGAACTAGCTGAAACTGCGGATGTGGTAGTTGCTATCGGTACTAGATTACAGGACTTTACAACCGGCTCTTGGACTACATTTGCCCGTGATGCCAAGTTTATCACCATCAATGCAGCGCGCTTTGATGCTAGCAAGCATCGTGCTGTTCCGGTGGTAGGGGATGCGCTAGTCTGTTTGCAGGAGATATCAGAAGCACTTGGTGACTGGGCCTGCCCGCCGAAGCGTATGCAAAAAGCACAAGAGCTATATGCTGAGTGGAATCGTGAGGTAGATGCTGGTCAAGCGCCTACTAACGCTGAACTGCCAAGCTATGCACAGGTGGTTGGCGCCATAAATAAACAGGCCAAACCAGAAGATATCATGGTCACGGCTGCAGGCGGCCTGCCTGGTGAGACAATAAAAAACTGGCGCTGTATTTCCCCGCATAGCTTTGATTGTGAATTCGGTTTTTCTTGTATGGGCTATGAAGTGGCCGGCGGCTGGGGACATGCTATTGCCAAGCAGGGTAATGGCGTGCCAATTGTTCTGGTTGGGGATGGTTCTTATCTGATGATGAATTCAGACATTTACTCGTCTGTTCTGTCTGGTCATAAGATGATTGTTATTGTTTGTGATAATGGCGGTTTTGGGGTGATTAACAGGCTACAAACAGGAATGGGTGGGGCTGGGTTTAACAATCTGCTGGCCGATTGCCGGGTGGCGGATAAAGACAATATTCCGCATGTTGATTTTACCGCACATGCAAAGGCAATGGGCGCGCATGCGCGACATTGCGAAAGCTTGTCTGATCTGGAAGAAGCGATGGCATGGGCACAAACTACCGATAAAACAACGGTAATAACAATTAACACTGATGCCTATAAATGGACTCCGGGCGGGGCTGATTGGTATGTTGGTGTGCCAGAGGTCTCCGAGCGTGAGGCTGTGCGTAACGCGCGCGCAACCCAAGAAGAATTTAGAAAAAAACAACGTCAGGGTATTTAAGAATGTTGCATGCAAAGCTGGGTATTTCCCCGATCGCGTGGTGGAATGATGATGATGTGAATTTATCGGACGATGTTAGCCTTGATGAAGCGTTGCGTCAGGCGTCTGTTGCTGGATTTGTTGGCATGGAAACAGGTCAGCGTTTTCCAATGAATATGGCAGAGCTAGGCCCTATCTTGGATAAACATAAGATGCAGGTTTGCGGGGGTTGGTTCTCAGGTGATTTGCTCACGGGCGACTTGGAAGTTGAAAAAGAGCGGGTAGAAGAGCAGCTGCAATTTTTTAAAGAAGCTGAAGCCCCGTGCCTCGTCTATGGCGAAGTATCTGGTTCTGTACAAAGCAAGCGCAATAAAACCCTTAACCAAAAACCAGTAATTAATGAGGCAGAAATGGCTGTTTATGGCCGCAAGGTCTCTGATTTTGCTGATTACTGTGCAGAGATGGGTATGCCGCTTTCCTATCATCATCACATGGGCGCAGTTGTAGAAAATGAGGCTGAGCTAGATTTATTGATGAAACATTCCTCTATTCCGCTGCTGTTTGATGCAGGTCATATGGCCTTTGCGGGCGGGGATAATTTGCGCGTTATTGATAATCATCATAAACGCATTACCCATGTTCATACCAAAGATGTCCGCAACGCTGTAATGCACGGTGTGGATAAATCAAAGGAAAGTTTTTTGGATGCGGTTGTTAAGGGAGTCTTCACGGTTCCTGGGGACGGTGATATTGATTTTGCTGAGATTGTTAAACGGCTAGCTTCCCATTCTTATGAAGGCTGGTTTGTAGTCGAGGCAGAACAGGATCCAAAACAAAACCCGCCTCTTGAAATGGCGCAACTAGGCCATCAGACGCTGGTGGAAATATTAACCGCGGCCGGCTATCAGATAGAAATGTAATCCAGATGGAAAACCACCTGCAAAAGGATGCGCCTTTACTTTTATGTATGGGTGAGCCTATGGCTGAATATAATCAGCAACCAGATGGCCGCTATGTGCAGGGGTTTGGCGGGGATACGTCAAACGCGGCAATTTCAGCAGCGCGGCAAGGCGCACGGGCTGGTATTTTTACGCATATTGGGTGCGATCCTGCTGGGGATGGCCTGCTAGAGCTATGGCGCGGTGAAGGCATTGAAACCCATCTGGTGAAACGCTGTGCGGATGCCCAGACAGGGATTTATTTTGTCACCCATGATACAGACGGGCATCATTTTAGCTATTATCGCAAGATGAGTGCGGCCGCCCAGATGACAGCTAGCGATGTGCCAGCAGACATATTCGCTCATACGTCAATATTGCATGTCTCTGGTATATCGCAAGCCATATCAAAGAGCGCAAGCGATGCGGTCCTAGCAGCGATTGACGCGGTTAAGTCAGCAGGTGGGCGTGTGAGTTATGATACGAATTTGCGCTTGGGGCTTTGGCCGCTGGAAGAAGCGCGCGCAACTATTCATGATACGATGAAGAAATGTGATATAGCCCTGCCTGGTTTGGATGATGCCTGCCAGCTAACAGGGCTTAGCGCGCCAGAAGATATTGCTGATTTTTATCTAGGCTTAGGCGTGTCGGTAGTGGCGTTAACCCTTGGTGCAAAAGGCACCCTTGTTGCTACCGCTGATGCGCGCGAAATCATCTCTTCTTTTCCTGTGCAAGCCGTGGACGCCACCGCCGCAGGCGATACATTTGATGGCGCATTTCTGGCTGAATTGCTGGCAGGCCGCAGCCCGTTTGAGGCTGCTAGATATGCTAATGCGACCGCCGCTTTATCTACAACTGGCTATGGGGCAGTTGCCCCAATACCGATGCGGGAACAAGTCACAGCTTTTATAAAATCCTATGTTTGAAGCCGGTTAAATAATGGCGGTTTCCAGCAAGGGACGACTTTCTTCTATGCGCTGATAGCTGAAATCAGATAAGTCCAGAGCGCGGTAAGTGCCATAAAGTACCAGCTCGGCAATGCCGCGTCCAACAGCAGGGGATTGCTGCAGGCCATGCCCTGAAAAACCATTTGCAAATATAAAATTATTTACTTTGGTGTGGGCGCCCAGAACAGCGTTATGATCAAGCCTGTTATAGGCATAATGTCCGGCCCATGAAGAGGTAACGCGAATGGCTTCAAACTGCGGCACACGAGCAGCGATTAAGGGCCAGACATGTTCCTCCCACAAATGGTGATCTTCTTCAAAATCGTCAAACGGCGCGGCAGGGTCAGTATGCGGGGGCGAGCCTGCCATATAATCGCTTTTTCCATATTGTCGCATATGGATGCCAGACGGGTCGATGGTCAGCGGCAGGGGTTGGTCTAACGGTCTTTCAGCAGAGAAAATCCAGGTAAATCTTTTGCGTGGCTCAATCGGCAATGTGATACCTGCAAGGCTGGCAAATTCTGCAGCTCGCGGGCCCGCTGCATTTATCAATGTTCCGCAGGAGACACGCTCCCCTGTTGCCAGCGTAATAGTTTCAGCCCTATCACCAGCTTTATTGAGCTGGATATCAACGGCTTCATTATGGATATATTCAGCCCCCTTCTTACGTGCAGAGCGCCGCCACCATTCGAACATGGTGCTGCCTTCAAAATAGCCCTCATCCTTCAGATTATGGCTGCCCAGAATAAGATCATCGACATGATAAAAAGGATAGGCAGCCACAATTTCATCTGGCGAATATATTTTGGTACCTGCACCCAGCGAGGCTTGTAATTTCTGGTTTGTACGCAGATGCGCAGCAAAGGCTTCATTATCGGCAAGATACATATAGCCAAACGCATCTAAGGCAAGGTCTGGAACCTCGCTATCACCGCCCATATAGTCTTTAAAATTTTTCACATATTCTGCAGTAAATTGAGAAATGCGTATGTTAATTTCTGTTGAAAATTGCTGGCGAACGCAGGAGTTTGTGCGCGAAGTAGACGCAAATTCATAAGAAGGGTCACGCTCTATAACAAGAAGTGAGCCATCAAAATCTGGGTTACTGGATAAAAACCAAGCGATGGATGAGCCTATTATAGCACCGCCAACAATAACCACATCATAATGCGGCAATTTAGGACCTTCTGGATAAAGGGGAGCAGACATCTTCTTCTCTCTTCTTTTTCATCACACGAGCTGATTTAAAGAATTGTATAAAATTGCCACAGGCGCAAACAATATCTACCTTCCAAACTCCTAACTATGTTAAGAGCTGTCATCAGGGTGAATTTGATTCTGCTGGAAGGTAAAAAAGGAGAGCGATATGGGTTTCGGCACTGACACAAATATGCGCAGAGGGGCTGTATTAGCGCTATCTTTGGGATTATTTTTACTTGCCTCAACCAGCATGGCAGCAACGCATGCATGTATGCATCAGCAGCTGCATATTGCTAATGCCGAAATTAGAGCCACTGCGCCAAGCGCGCCTGTCACTGGCGGTTATTTACATATCCATAATAAGAGTGATAAGAGCCAGCGCCTGATTGCTGTAATGGCTGATTTTGCCCAGCATATAGAGCTGCATGAAATGAAGCATGAAAATGGGGTGATGAAAATGACACCTCTTGAAAATGGTATTGAAATTCCTGCTGGCACCGCAGTGCAGCTAAAGCCCGGTGGTTTGCATATTATGTTTATGCAGCTAACAGCGCAGCTAAAACCATTGGAAATGCATGAAGTGAAGCTAGTCTTTGATGGTTGTGGTGAGATGCAGGCAAAGTTTATGGTGGTTAAAAAACCAGCATCTGGTCATAGCCAAAAACACCAGCATTAATCAAGCTGCATAAATCTGAAATAGCCAACAAGCCAGATAATAAGTAAAGGGCACAGGCCTATGAAAAAAATTTTTGTAATTGGCGTTATATTTACCGCTGTGTTGATAGGTGCATACAGCCTGTCTGAATTTATTGCGCGCCAACTCTATCCCGAGCCTGCTACATCACAATTCCAGCTAGGCAGCCCTTTCTCCCTTGTTGCGCATACAGGTGATACGATCACCGAACAAGCTTTCAAAGGCACGCCATCTGCAGTATTTTTTGGCTTTACCCATTGCCCAGAAGTCTGTCCGACCACAATGAATGAGCTGACCATCTTGCAGGACAGATTGCGCGTGGCTGGAGGGGATATAAATATTTTCTTTATCACGGTTGATCCGGAACGTGACACAGTTGCTGTGCTCAAGGATTATATTCCCTATTTTGGCGGTGGTATTACTGGCATTACAGGCACACCAGATGCGGTATATGAGCTGGCCCGCACATGGGGTGTTTTCTGGCAGAAAAATAATGTCACCGATCAGGGCTATAATATTGACCATACGGCCACCGTGTTTCTGCTAGATAGCAACGGCCATTTTAAAGGCACTATAGATTTTCACGAAAGCGAAGAGATAGCTTATAAAAAGCTGGAACGCTTAGCTGAAATAGATAAACAAAGCTGATATCAAGCTGTTTTGATATCTGCGGGGCGGCTATCCCAGAACCGATATTCACGTTCAATAGCGTGAGCAGCGCGCAGGAGCAAATCTTCTGAAAAAGGCTTTCCAACAAGCTGGGCAGAAACCGGCAGGCCGTTTTTATCAAACCCGATAGGCAGACAAATTGCTGGCAAGCCTAGGAAGTTTACTGGCCGCGTATTATGGCCAATTTTCTGCACCAGAGCGGCGGCTTCAGGGTTGCTGCCTACATCGCTCTGCTCAATCGTTGGTAGGGCAAAGGGCCAAACAGGTGTTAGAAACATATCCACCTTATCAAACAAATCTGGCAGGGTTCTGGCAATATAATCTGCGCGGCAGGCTAGCAGGCGCGCATAATCTTGCGGGCTGGTAAACGCACCTGTCAGTATCCGCATCAGGGTTTGTGCGTTCAAATCTGCATGGATATCAGCTAGCCGGCCGCCATGTATAAGGGTGGCTTCAGTGGCTATAAGCAATACATTTAACGGGTTAGTATTTTCAATACCTTTAATTTCAATATTATGGCCGCGTGCGCCTAACTGGTTTAGCCGGTCAAAAACCTCAGCTATCTTATCGGCAATGTCACTATCACTGCCTTCTAGAAAATAGCGTTCTGGCAAGCCTATGCGCAGACCCTTTAGCCCTGTAGCTAGCTCTTTTGTATAGTCTATTTTTTTTGCCTCAATGCTCATCGTATCTGCGGCATCATAGCCGGTGATGGCATTCAAGATAAGCGCGCTATCTTCAACTGACCGGGTCAGGGGACCGGCAGTATCTAAAGAGGTGGAAAGCGGAAATATGCCGCTACGCGAAACCAGCCCTTGTGTGGGTTTAATACCTACCAGACCACAAGCAGCAGCAGGCAGGCGAATAGATCCGCCTGTGTCACTGCCCATCGCGCCTGGGACAATCCCGCCCGCCACCACAGCAGCCGAACCAGAAGAAGAGCCCCCACAAATATATTCACGGTTCCATGGATTTCTAGGTGTGCCTGCATAGGCATTATGGCCAGTAACCCCCAGCGCATATTCAACCGACACCAGCCTTCCGCAATCGACTGCACCCGCGCTGTCTAGCTTGGCAATTGTTGTGGCTGTCTTTGCTGCCTTCTGGCCTTTACAGGATTTTGAGCCGCCTTCATCTGGCCAGACTGCCTCTGTCTGCTTGCGGCCATACAACTCTTTATGCGCTAATGGCACGCCAAAAAGTGGTAGGTTTTCATTTCCACTGCTTAGTATTCTTGCCTGATTATGACTAAATTCAGGGTCTAAAAAAACGGTTGCTTTTAAATCTCTGCCAAGGCCGTCAAGGGCGCTAATGACCATTTCTGTGCGCGTTTCTATAGCGGTTTTGTCGGCGCGGTTTTCTGCTAGAATCTCTGGGATTGATTGGTAAAATGGCATAGCTAGTTATCCACCGTGCGATGCTGGCTGGTGGCGGCATCTTCAAAAATATCCTTAACAGATTTTTTCAGCCGCTCATCTAGTGGATAGCTGGCTAACAAGTCCAGTAAAGTGGCACTAGTCTCTGCGGCTAGGTCAATATCGGCTTGCTTGATCCCTGCCGCTGCTAGCTTTTCTTTTACATCGCTGATTTCACGCTTATCTTCCATAATCTTAGAATCTATCGCTCCTAGCCTGTTGAAACAAGCTGAATTTGCAGCTATTTGCCCTTTTGCTTTTAACGGCCCTCAATAGACTTTAAATCTATCTTTACCGATAGCGCGCGGCTGTGGCAGTATTTTTTCATGCCACATGACCATGATGATGAACACGCCCATAGCCTTCTGCCTCCTGACCCGCAGCTTCAGGTAAAGGCACTTGAAACTATCCTTAGCGAAAAGGGGTTGATTGATCGCCCGGCTCTTGATGCAATAATTGATGTCTATCAAAATCAGATAGGTCCGCAAATTGGCGCCGATATTGTTGCTAGAGCTTGGCAGGACCCTGCCTTTAAAGAACGGTTACTGAAGGATAGTGAAGCTGTATTGGGAGAAATGGAGCTTTCTGGACGGCAAGGCGAGCATGTAGTCATTGTTGAAAATACAGAGGATACACATAATCTGGTGGTGTGCACCTTATGTAGCTGTTATCCATGGCCGCTTTTGGGGATTCCGCCTTCTTGGTATAAATCAGATGCCTATCGCCGCCGCGCTGTACATAGCCCGCGCTCTGTACTAGCCGAATTTGGCCTTGAATTACCTGACAGTAAAAAAATACGGGTATGGGATTCTACAGCTGAAATCCGCTATCTAGTGTTGCCTGAACGTCCAGTTGAAACAGCAGGATTAAAGGGTAAGGCGTTGCGAGATTGGGTTACAAGGGACAGCATGATCGGCACTGGATTACCAAAAGATCCAAAGATGGACGCCCCAAAGATGGAAGTCCCAGATGCAGAAACCTCTCCTGCAGAAACCTCCCCTGCCCCTGAGACAGGATAGGTAGGCGCGGATGATGAAAAAGCCACATGATATGGGCGGGTTGCCAGGCGGGGCTATCATTCCTGATTTTGGAAAAGAGCCCGTATTTAAAGAAGGCTGGCATGGCCGGGCACTGGCGCTAACATTGGCTGCTGGCGCGCTAGGGCGCTGGAATTTAGATGCCTCACGAAATGCACGTGAATGCTTGCCAGCAGATGATTATAACCGCTTTAGCTATTACGAAAAATGGCTGGCTGGGCTTGCCAATTTGCTGGTCAGCCATCAACTGGTTAGCCGTGAGGAATTGAAAGATAGGCGCGCGGATAAAAACGCGCCTGATATTGATGCCAATCCCTTGTCAGCGGCAAAGGTCAGCGCTGTATTAAAAACAGGTGGCCCTACGCGGCGAAAGGTTGCGGTTGCACCGCGCTTTACGGTAGGTGATTTTGTGTCTACCAAATCCCTGCAACAAGGCGTAAGCCAGCCAAATAATCATACTCGCCTGCCCTATTATGCCAGCGGTAAAAAGGGACGGATTATCGCTTGTCATGATGCGCATATTCTGCCTGATAGCCATGCGCATTTTAATGGTGAAGCCCCAGAATATCTGTATGGCGTCCAATTCTTGGCTGGCGATCTTTTTGCTGATGCCGAGCATCCAGAAGACGAGATTTGCCTAGATTTGTTTGAGAGCTATCTGGAGCCATTGAAGATATGAGCCAGAAAAATCTGCCAGATAGAGGGGATGCACCCTCATCTCACGCACCCTCATCTGACTTACTGGGAAAATTTCAATCGCCTTGGCATGCAGAGCTATTTGCGCTGACGCTATCCTTGCATAAAGCCGGCCAGTTTAGCTGGCCAGAATGGACGCAATATTTGGGCAAGGCGCTGAGAGAAGAAAATGTTCCTGAGTTTGAATTTGCCAATAAAGATACCAATAAAGATGCCAATAAAGATGCCAGTGATGATGCAGGTGATGATGGGTATTATCACGCATGGCTTACAGCCCTTTGTACGCTTCTTTGCGATAAGCAAATAACCTCAAACCACGAAATCGCAAAAATGAAGCATAGATGGGCGGAGGCCTATAGCCGTACCCCGCATGGCCAGCCTGTGTCTCTAGATTAAACGTCTATTTTTTAAAAGCTGCCTTTTTAACGTGTTTTGATTAAAACAAGACAATTCGCCCTCTTTGTGCTAGAAACGCCCTAGTTTTTTAAACGCAATAATAGTTAGTGAAAATGCTAGAACAGATCCCCCAAAGCGCGGCAATACCAGACAGTGATTATGTGATATTTGGTGGCACAGGCGACCTTGCCTTGCGTAAAATTTTCCCAGCCCTTTTTTGGCGTTATATTGATGGTCAAATTGGCAAAAATTTCCGGCTAATAGCAACCTCCCGCAAGCCAATTGAGGTGCCAGAATTTGCTGAAAAGCTAAAACCATTTTGTGGGGATGCTTTATCAACCACCGAGAATGCTGATGTAGTTTGGCAGGAATTTATCCAGCTTGTTACCATCCAGATAGTGGATATTGCCTCAGGAGATGGGGCAGAAGAGATGGCCAGTTTTCTGATGAAGGGTGCGAGCAAGGATAGGCCGTTAATTTTCTATCTTGCTGTCGCTCCTGCCTTGTTTGGACCAAGTTGCCAGCTTTTGGAGAAAGTTAAGCTAATCTTGCCACAGAGCCGGTTGGTGGTGGAAAAACCACTTGGCCATGATTACGCATCAGCTGAAAAAATCAGTCAGGAAATCCGCTCTGTTTTCAGTGAAGATCAAATCTACCGAATTGACCATTATTTGGGTAAAGAGACGGTTCAAAACTTGATGGCATTGCGCTTTGCGAATGTCATTTTTGAAAGTCAGTGGAATAATAACGCGATTGATCATGTACAAATCACCGTTGCGGAAACCGTTGGGGTGGGGCAGCGCGCTAGCTATTATGATGAAAGCGGCGCGTTGCGTGACATGGTACAGAACCATATCTTGCAACTGGTCTGTCTGGTGGCGATGGAGCCCCCTTCGCATTTTGATGCTAATCAGGTTCGTGATGAAAAATTACGTGTTCTAAAGGCGCTTCGCCCGTTGCAGGCAGAAGATATTATGCGTGGTCAATATCAGGAATATGAAGGGGAAATTGGTGGCCGCTCGGATACAGAAACCTATGTTGCGTTAAAACTGGGCATTGAAAATTGGCGCTGGGCAGGCGTGCCATTTTATGTGCGCACTGGCAAGAAGCTAGCGATGCGTGCAAGCGAGATCGTCATTACGTTCAAGAAAAAGCCGCATGATATTTTTGCTAATGGCAAAGAGGCAAATTCAAAAGATGACCTGCCAAACCGGCTGGTGATAAGGCTGCAACCTCAAGAAGGGTTGCGTTTGCAACTAATCTCAAAAGAGCCAGGACCAGGGGGCATGCGTCTATTCCCGTCAGAGCTTAATCTGTCCTTTGACAATACCTTTGAGGCACGCTTGCCAGATGCGTATGAACGGCTATTGATGGATACTGCTCGAGGCAATCAGACTTTGTTTATGCGCCATGATGAAGTGCTGGCTGCTTGGGCCTTTGTTGACCCCGTCATTGCATTAGCCCGCCAGACCCCGCCAAGCTTGTATCGTGCGGGCACTTTTGGCCCAGAAGATAATTTCTTTGATGAGGGTAAGGATAGCTGGCTAAACCCAAGAGAGGATGAAAGCTGAGATGTTTTTTAAACAGACCAGCTTTTAAGTGAACTCTGCCATGATAGATACACAAAATGAAACATCTAGCCAGCGCATAGCTCAGGCTATTGCCGCGCGTCTGGAAAAAGCAATAGAGGGTGGCGGCAAAGCAAGCCTTGTTGTTTGCGGCGGCTCTAGCCCTTTGGGTGTTTTTGACGCGCTTTCAAAAATACAGATTAACTGGGAGGCGGTACATATCACGCTGGCAGATGATCGGCTGGTAGAGGCTGGCAATATGCATAGCAATATCAAGCTGGTATCAGAGCATTTGTTAATTGGTCATGCGGCGGCGGCTAAATTTAGCGCGCTTCAGGATTTGGATGCGGGTGCTGAAATGCCTTTTGATGTGGTGTTATTAGGTATGGGGCCTGATGGGCATATTGCCTCACTCTTTCCAGATATGCTCGATAATGCTGATGCGTTTAGCTTGCGTGCGCCGCCGCAAATTCTTACTACGGATGCTAAGGGCAATCCGCTCTTGCCGCGTATTACCATGAATTTAGCGATGCTAACAAATTGCCAGGCTTTGTTATTGCTGGTTAAGGGCGCTGAGAAAAAAGCATTGATAGATGAGGTGCGCGGTGAAGCTACGGCTGCCCCGCAGCGCTATCCGGTGGGCATGCTTTTGGCACAAAGCAAAAAAGCCGTGCAACTATGTATTTTAGATTAACCCCCTTTTATAGAGGAAAGCATGAAGCCGTTGCAAAAGAAGCCATTGCACAAAAAAATACAGCAAGTTCTGGAGCGGGTGCGCAAACGCTCCGCTGCTAGCCGTTCTGCCTATCTTGCAGATATACAAGTGATGCATACTGCTCCTGACTCTGACAGACGGTCTGTGTCCTGCTCTAATATGGCGCATGTCGCTGCTGCTGCTGGGCAAGACCAAGATGAATTACTAAGCCAGTCAGAGGCGTTAAAGCCTAATATTGCTATCATCACTGCCTATAATGATATGCTTTCTGCACATCAGCCTTTTGAAAATTATCCAGCGCTTATCCGGGCTGCAGCCAGAGAGGCGGGTGCTACGGCACAGGTGGCCGGGGGTGTGCCTGCTATGTGTGATGGGGTTACCCAAGGCCGGCCGGGTATGGAGCTGTCTTTGTTCAGCCGCGATATCATTGCCATGTCAACAGCTGTTGGCCTGTCGCACAATGTTTATGATGCCGCTTTATGTCTTGGTGTTTGTGATAAAATTGTTCCAGGTTTGGTGATGGGCGCACTATCCTTTGGTCATTTGCCAGTAATTTTCGTCCCAGCAGGGCCAATGGAATCTGGCCTGCCAAATGCTGAAAAGGCACAAATCCGCAAGGCTTTTGCCAGAGGCGAGATAGGGCGTGATGAGCTCTTGAAAGCAGAAAGTGCAGCGTATCATGCGGCGGGCACTTGCACGTTTTATGGTACCGCAAATTCCAATCAGATGTTGATGGAAATTATGGGATTGCATCTTCCTGGTTCGGCTTTTGTGCACCCGCATAGTGATTTGCGCCATGCCATGACAGCAAAGGCGGTACATCAGGCGGTCGCTATTCATCGTCGTTCTGACCAGCCGCGACCACTCGGCCAGCTTTTGGATGAGCGTTCTTTTATCAACGCGATTATTGGTTTGCATGCAACAGGTGGCTCGACCAACCATACACTGCATCTGCCAGCGATGGCAGCGGCAGCAGGCATTGATTTGCGTTGGGAGGATTTTGCTGATCTTTCAGATATTATTCCGCTATTGGCGCGGGTCTATCCAAATGGCAAAGCAGATGTAAATCAGTTTCATGCTGCGGGCGGTATCGGTTTTGTAATGCGCAATTTACTTGAAGAAGGGTTGCTAGATGGGAGTGCGGCCTCCATCTATGGCGAAAGTCTGGCAGATTGTGCAATAGAGCCTATTTTGGCAGGTAATGATATTGATTGGCGCACGGCGCCTGAGGTGTCAGCCGATGAAGAGATTTTACGCCCTGCAAGTCGCCCACATGCCAAAACAGGTGGCCTGAAAATGCTGTCTGGCAATATCGGGCGGGCAGTAATTAAAATTTCAGCAGTAGAGGAAAGCCGGCATATTATCAAAGCCCCAGCAGTAGTTTTTGAAAATGAAGCTGGTGTAAAGCAGGCCTTTGCAGAAGGTATGCTAGATAAAGATTGTATTGTTGTTGTCCGCGCTCAAGGTCCGCGTGCCTGCGGCATGCCAGAATTGCATAGCTTGACCCCGCTTCTGTCCACCCTTCAAGATAAGGGCTTTAAGGTTGCGCTGGTCACAGATGGCCGGATGTCTGGTGCGTCAGGGAATGTGCCAGCAGCTATTCATCTCTGCCCCGAAGCCGTGGCAGGCGGTCCGATTGGGCAGATAGCGCAGGGTGATATTATCACCCTTGATGCTGTTACAGGCGAGCTAAGTGTCGATGCAGATCTGTCTGCACGGCCTGTTAAGACAGATTTTGTGCTGAATAATAGCGGATTTGGACGTTCATTAATGTCGGCTATGCGAAATAGCGCCGGCGATGCAGAACAAGGTGGGGGCTTAACAGTGCTAGGCCAAATATCTAGCTAGAATACATGGGGAGGCTTAATGAATATTCAAGATATTATTGCAGCTGGGCGGGTAATGCCGGTCATTGTCATCGATAAAGCTAGCGACGCTGTTGCGCTTGGCAATGCATTGCTAGAGGGCGGCATTAAAACTGCTGAGGTAACGCTGCGTACGCCAGAAGCGCTAGAGGCGATAGAGGCAATGGCAAAAGCCTGCCCTGATTTACTGGTGGGTGCAGGCACTGTGATGAGCGCTGAAAATGCAGCGCGCGTGCGCGATGCAGGCGGGTGTTTCGCGGTTAGTCCGGGCGCTACGGATGCGTTGATAAAAGGCTGTGAGGCGGTAAGCCTGCCCTTATTACCAGGGGCAAGCACTGTATCTGAGATGATGGCACTTGGTGAGAAAGGTTTTTCAGTTTTGAAATTCTTCCCTGCCACAGCTGCAGGCGGGCTAAACTTTATCAAAGCGCTTATTAGCCCGTTGCCGCAATTTACGTTCTGCCCAACTGGCGGTATTATACTTGCTACCGCACCAGACTGGCTGGCACTTGATAATATTCCATGTCTGGGTGGCAGCTGGGTTGCCCCACAAAAGTTGATAGCTCAACAAGATTTCAAGGCTATTGCGGAAAATGCACGTGCGGCTTCGCAGTTGGGGCAAGAAGAAATTTAAGAAAAAAAACTTAAAGAAGAAAGCCAGAGACTGGCTATGGAAAGAAAGAAGCTATGTCAGATAAAAATGAGATAGAAATTCACAGCGCGCTAGAAGCTGCTGCCGCCAGACTTGCAGGTGCCAGCCTGTCTAAGCTGATGCGTGCGCCAAACCGCGATAATTTTATTTTTAGCTTTGAAGATTTGCAAGCTGATTGCACCCGCCAGCCTATGGATAGCGAGGTGATGTCTTTATTGATAGCGTTGGCGCAGAAGCGCGGACTAAAGGCGCGGCTAGAGGAGATGTTTTCTGGTGCGGCGGTTAATCTAACAGAAGGCAGGCCTGTTGTGCATTGTGACTTGCGCAACCCTGAGCGTGGGCAGTCTGATGAATATAGGCGTCTATGCGCCTATGCAGAGAGGGTGCGCGGCACGGGCGATATTACTGCGATTGTGAATTTGGGCATAGGCGGTTCTGATCTGGGTCCGGCGATGGTGGCAGGCGCGCTTGCTGGCTATCATGATGGGCCAGAATGCTATTATGTTGGCAATATCTGCCCTAGTGACTTGCATGATGTGCTGGCAAAATGTGAGCCGGGTAAAACGCTATTTATTGTTACTTCAAAGACCTTTACTACAGCTGAAACTCTTGCCAATGCTGGGCTTGCAAAAAGCTGGCTAGAAGATAATGGGGTTGCGCCAAGCACGGCAATGGCAGTGGTGACAGCGTATGATATGCGCGCCCGTGACTGGGGTATCCCTGACGCACAGATTTTTTCCTTTGCTGAAGGGGTAGGTGGGCGCTATTCGCTATGGTCTGCGGTTGGCCTGTCAGTGATGATAGCTATCGGCAGTAAGAATTTCTCAGAAATGCTGGCTGGTGCTCATGCTATGGACAGGCATGTAAGGGAAGCTGATTTTGGCCAGAATTTAGGCGTCATTATGGGGCTGTTGCGTGTCTGGCATCGCAGTTATTTAAAGGCTTCTACGTATGGATTGATGCCTTATGACCAGCGCTTATCGCGCTTGCCTGCATGGGCGCAGCAGCTGGAAATGGAAAGTAACGGCAAGCAGGTGAACCGTGCTGGTCAGCCTTTGGATGCGCCAGCTGGCCCTTTGATTTGGGGTGAGCCTGGCACCAATAGCCAGCATAGCTTTTTTCAATGGTTGCATCAGGGTGTTGATGTCACACCTATTGATATTCTGATTGCTCTGCAACCAGCAGAAGGGCTGGAAGATGCAAAATGGCAGGCTAGCCATAGGATGCTGGCTATTAATGCGGTTGCTCAAGCAGAAGCCTTAGCGCTTGGCTCGGAAAATACGTCTGAGCCGCATCGTCATTTTCCAGGTAATAGGCCATCACTTTTGCTAAGTTGGGATAAAACGACCCCCTATGCATTAGGGCGCTTGCTGGCATTATATGAACATATTACGGTGGTCTCAGGGTTTATCTGGGACGTGAACAGTTTTGATCAGTGGGGCGTAGAACTTGGCAAGCAGATGGCAAATAGCTTGCAATCTGATGCTGACCTAAGCCAGTTTAGCCCTGCTGCCAGAGCTTTTATTAACAGGCTGAAGCAAAGTTAAACATATTTAAAATAAGGGGATAGTTATGTATCTGGGATGTATAGGTGATGATTTTACAGGTTCTAGCGATCTTGGAAATACGCTCACCAAAGCTGGCATGCATGTGGTTCAATATTCAGGTATTCCAGATACACCAGCTGCTGCGGATGTGGAAGCCGGTATTGTCGCGCTGAAATCGCGTTCTATTCCGGCTGAAGAGGCGATTGCACAATCGCTTGCCGCGCTTGACTGGCTGCAAGCGCAAGGCTGTGAGCAATTCTTCTTCAAATATTGTTCAACCTTTGATTCGACCCCCCAAGGTAATATTGGTCAGGTGGCAATGGCACTAGCAGAAAGGCTATCAGCAAAGCAGGTAATTTTCTGCCCAGCCTTTCCAACCACTGGCCGGTCCATTTATCAAGGGCATTTGTTTGTTGGTCAGCAATTGCTGTCGGATAGTCCATTAAAAGACCATCCCCTAAACCCGATGACAGAATCTGATTTGCGTAAATGGCTTGCTCTGCAAACTGGAACAGTAATTGGTCATGTGGCTTATGAAGATGTGCGGCAAGGCGATAGCCAAGTACGCCAGAAAATGGCTGATGAGGCAGCAGCCGGCAGAAACTATATGATTGTGGATGCCATTAATGATGAAGATTTGATGGTTGTGGGCAAGGCGTTGAAATCACAGCCTCTGGTTACAGGTGGATCTGGGATTGCCATTGGCCTGCCGCAAAATTTTGACGCTTTAGCTCAGGGCAAAAATAGCGCACAGAGCTGGACAGGTGAGGATGGAAAATGTGTGGCCATTTGCGGTTCTTGTGCGGCAGCTACCCGCGCTCAGATAGCAGCCCATAAGGCAGCTGGGCAGCCGGTATTAGCCCTAGATAGTGCAGCGGTTATTAAAGGCGAGTTTGGTATATCAGATGCGTTGGCATGGGCAGCAGAAGCATTGGAGGCAAACCCTGATGCTGTGCCGCTGATATATAGTTCTGCAGAGCCAGAAGAGGTGCGCAAAATTCAAGAAGCGTTTGGACGCGAGCTTGCCGCCGAAGCGTTTGAGAGTTTCTTTGGCGCGCTGGCTGTTGCAGTGGTCAATGATATGGCTAGCCGGCTGATAGTCGCTGGCGGCGAGACATCTGGCGCAGTCGTTGAAGCGCTTCGTTTGCCGGCACTAATTATTGGACCGGAGATTGATCCGGGCGTGCCTGCCTTACGCGGTGGTCCCTCCCTCACCCTTGCCCTAAAGAGCGGTAATTTCGGAGCAGAGGATTTCTTCCTTAAGGCAGCAGATTGCCTTGCTGGAAAAATAGACAGATAGGCTAGCCGGCGAAAGGTAGCGCGATGAGTAATGCAAAGACACGTGAGCAAATCTGCATGCTGGCAAAGTCCATGTTTGATCGCGGCCTGACCGCAGGGGCAAGTGGCAATATTTCTGTCCGTTTGGATGATAACAGCTTATTGGTGACCCCTACTGGTGCGTGTTTTGGCCGTCTTGATCCTGGCCAGCTTTCGCATATCAGCAATTCTGGACAGCAGCTATCTGGGGATGCCCCAACTAAGGAAATATCGCTTCATAGCGCCTTTTATGAAAGCCGCCAGAATACGGGTGCGGTGGTGCATTTACATTCCAGCCATTCCGTTGCGCTATCTATGGTTACCCCACAAGATGGCACGCCTTTCCTGCCGCCACTCACTGCCTATTCTGTGATGCGGCTTGGTAAGGTGGAATTGCTGCCTTATTTCCGGCCGGGCGATCCAGCAATGGGAGATGCGGTGCGCTCGCTTGCTGGTAAACGTTCTGCTGTCATGTTGGCTAGTCATGGGCCAGTTGTTGCTGGGCTAGAGTTAGAAGCTGCGGTATTTGCTATTGAAGAATTAGAAGAGACCGCTAAGTTATGTCTATTGCTCAGGGGGATGAAACCCACTATGTTGGATGATGCCCAAATCAAAGACCTTGCCACTCATTTCAAAATTGAATGGGACTAGCATAGGCACATAACTGCCCTTCAGGAAAAAACATCTATGGAAAAAATGATTTCAGTGCAGGGCCTATCCAAGGTATATGCATCTGGTAATATTGCGCTGGATAAGGTTGATCTTGAGATCAAAAAGGGCGAAATCCTTGCTTTATTAGGGCCAAATGGTGCTGGTAAAACGACCCTAATTTCGATGATTTGCGGGTTGGTAAATCCCAGTGCTGGCAGTGTCAGTGTGGATGGATATGATATTCTAACAGAATACCGCGCCGCACGCCGGCTTATTGGGTTGGTGCCGCAAGAAGTAGCGCTAGAGCCGTTTGAGAAAGTCATCAATACCGTGCAGTTCTCGCGCGGTCTGTTTGGTTTTGCTCCTAACAATGCCTATATCGAAGCAGTGTTGAAAAAGCTGTCCTTGTGGGATAAGCGCAATACCCCGATTAAAGAGCTGTCTGGGGGTATGAAAAGGCGGGTGCTGATCGCCAAAGCACTAAGCCATGAGCCGCGGGTGCTGTTTTTGGATGAACCAACGGCCGGTGTGGATGTCGAATTACGCAAAGATATGTGGCAAATTGTCGAAGAGCTAAAAGCGGATGGTGTGACGATTGTCCTGACCACCCATTATATTGAAGAGGCTGAAGCCCTTGCTGATAGGGTGGGGGTTATCTCGCATGGCCGGATTTTATTGGTTGAAAATAAAGACCAGCTGATGCACCAAATGGGCACTAAAGAGCTGACTATTCATTTACAACAACCTGTCGAGAAGCTGCCAGATGCGCTGGCAGGATATGCGCTGCGCCTTGCAGCTGATAAACAAAGCGTGATTTACAGCTATGATACCAACGCAGAGCGCACCGGCATTACTGGCTTACTAGCAGACCTCTCTGGTGCTGGGTTGTTGCTGCGTGACTTGCAAACCTCGCAAAGTTCTCTGGAAGATATCTTTGTTGATTTGGTAAAGGATTAAGCAGATGAATCTGCATGCAGTTAAAGCAATTTATTTTTTTGAAATGGCGCGCACTTTTCGCACGCTGTTACAATCCATTATATCGCCTGTAATCTCCACAGCCTTATATTTTATTGTGTTTGGTTCTGCCATCGGCAGCCGCATGGTTGCCATTGATGGGGTGTCGTATGGTGCGTTTATTGTTCCTGGCCTTATCATGCTGACGGTTTTGATGCAGAGTGTTACCAACGCTTCTTTTGGCATTTATTTTCCGAAATTTATAGGCACGATTTATGAGCCTTTATCAGCACCTGTATCCTATTTTGAAATGCTGATCGGTTATGTTGGCGCAGCGGCTACAAAGTCTATGATTATTGGCCTGATCATTTTGGCAACCTCATTTTTGTTTGTGCCATTGCAGATAGCTCATCCTGTTTGGATGGTTGGATTTCTAGCGCTGACTTGTGTTTCTTTTAGCTTGCTAGGTTTTATTATCGGTATTTGCGCTCGAAATTTTGAACAGCTTAATCTGGTGCCAGCTTTGATTATCACGCCGCTGGTTTTCTTAGGTGGCAGTTTTTATTCTATCAGCATGCTGCCCCCATTCTGGCAGACAGCAACCTTATTTAATCCGGTAGTCTATCTGGTCTCTGGCTTTCGTTGGGCGTTTTTTGATACAGCAGATGTTGCGGTCACCTACAGCCTTTTAGCTATTGCTTTATTCAGCCTGATTTTTGTTGTGGTGATTGCTCTGATTTTTAAAACTGGGTATCGACTAAAGCCTTAACTCTTCAAATTTTAGGATTGCCAGTTTGGGGTGCGCTTTTCAATAAAAGCCCCAATGCCTTCCTCGGCATCTTGCTCTAGCATATTCTGGGTCATCACAGATGCAGCATAATCATAAGCATCTGCAAGCCCCATTTCGGCTTGTTTGTAAAACGCTTCTTTACCGATTTTAACGGTAGAAGCAGGTTTGCTAGCAATAAGTTCAGCCATTTTGATGGTCGCTGGCTCTAGCTCTGACATTGGAACGGCTTGGTTCAAAAGGCCCCATTCGACCGCTTGGCTGGCGCTAATCATCTCGCCTGTCAGCAGCATTTGCATCGCTTTTTTTCGCGGCACATTGCGCGATAAAGCCACCATGGGGGTAGAACAGAAAAGCCCAATATGCACACCAGGCGTTGCAAAGCTTGCATGTTCAGCAGCAATGGCTAGATCGCAAGTGGCCACTAATTGGCATCCTGCAGCAGTTGCCGTGCCTTGCACAGACGCAATTACTGGTTTTGGACTGGCAATGATGGATTGCATAACCTTAGAGCATTTTGTCATGGTTTCATCAAAAAAAGAACGGCCTCTATCTGAATGGCTCCGTGCTGCTGTCAATTCTTTTAGATCATGCCCTGCGCAAAAAACAGATCCCCTGGCGCTCAGGATAATGACTTTGATGTTAGGTTCTTCTGATAAGCGTATGATAGCGTCATGTAGCGCATCTAGCATCGCCAAAGATAAGCTGTTTCTGGCTTCCGGCCGGTTTAGCGTCAGGCTGGCAATAGTGCGGTTGCGGCTTTCCAGCACATATGCTTCTTGCGGTTTTTCACGCGAGCTATCTTTGGGATTTTGGGCATCTGGCGTCATCTAGCTTCTCCCTTAGGCGTCGTGCCATACCCTTTTAAGGGCTCAACACTATATATAAGCATAGGCTTCGTTTCATAAAAATCCAAATTTTCGATGTTTTAAAGCCCTCCCTTAGGCTTCTTTGCATCACATCATAAAAAAATAGGGGTGGATTCGTTTTGATTATATTGGCGAAAGAGCTGAGTTCGGGCTAACATAAAACAATGGATGGTGATACTAAAACGACCCGTATTTTGCATGACGCTGCGCTGCGCCCGGTAAGCCTTGCCGATAAATATGATCTGGAAACCCCAGATGTATTTGTCAGCGGCACCCAAGCGTTAGTGCGCTTGTGCCTGTTGCAGGCAGAAATTGACCGCCGCGCAGGCCTAAACACAGCTGGGTATGTAAGCGGCTATCGTGGCTCGCCTTTGGGCAGTATCGATTTGCAGTTTGAACAGGCAACAACCGTTTTAGAAGCAGCTAATGTTACTTTTGCTCCTGCCTTAAATGAAGATTTAGCTGCCACGGCATTATGGGGCACCCAGCAAGCTAACCTGCATGGTGAAGGCAAATATGATGGGGTGTTCGGCATCTGGTATGGCAAGGGGCCGGGCGTTGATAGAACAGGCGATGTGTTTCGCCATGCAAACCTTGCAGGTACGGCCGATAAGGGCGGGGTGTTGGCGCTGATGGGTGATGACCATGGTGGCGAAAGCTCAACAGTTTGCCACCAGTCAGAATATGCGATGATGGATGTGATGATCCCGGTTCTGAACCCTGCCAATCTAGAAGAGATGGTAGATTTCGGCTTGCATGGATGGGCGTTGTCGCGTTTTGCTAGTGTCTGGTGCGGGATAAAATGTGTAAAAGATAATATTGAATCCACCGCGTCTGTTACCTTAACCCCAGATAGTTTTCATACCCACCTGCCCAATGATTTTGAAATGCCGATGGGCGGACTTGGTATCCGGCGTGCTGACCATCGTCATGATCAGGAACAGCGTTTGCACGCACATAAAATGCGGGCTGTTAATGCCTATGTGCGCGCCAATAAATTAGACCGTGTCACGGTGAGTGGGGGAAAGACGCCGCGCTTTGGCATTGTCAGTACTGGCAAGGCTTATATGGATGTCGTGCAGGCACTCGCCGATTTAGGCATTGATGCAAAAACAGCAGAAAAGATCAGCCTTAGTGTTTATAAAATCGGCATGTCATGGCCAGTTGAGCCAGAGGGTTTAAAAGCATTTGCATCTGGGCTATCGCATATTCTGGTGGTTGAAGAAAAGCGTGGATTGCTAGAAAGTCAGGTTAAAGAAATCCTCTATAATACTGTGCAGCCACCATCTGTATTTGGTAAATGCGATCTAGAGGGTGTGCGTCTGCTAACCGAAGAAGGCTCTATAACCTCAATGGAGGTAGCCAGAGCCATTGCTGCAAAGCTGTTACCAGAAGAAGTGCGCAGTGCTGGCCTGAATAAAAGGCTAGCAGAAATAGATACAGCATTAATGCGGGAATTTGCGCCTTTATCGGTGACACGCGCGCCGTATTTTTGTGCTGGTTGTCCACATAACAGCTCTACTGTTTTGCCAGAGGGCTCGCGCGGTTATGCGGGTATTGGCTGTCACTGGATGGCTCAATTTATGGACCGTGATGTGGAAGGCTTTACCCATATGGGTGGTGAGGGTGCTAACTGGATTGGTGAGGCCTGTTTTTCGCATCGCCCGCATATGTTCCAGAATATTGGGGATGGCACCTTTAATCATTCTGGATTAATGGCGATACGGGCGGCTGTCGCGGCAGGCGTTAATATGACTTATAAAGTGTTATATAATGATGCGGTAGCGATGACAGGTGGGCAAACGCATGAAGGCGGGATAACACCTATTGAAATCGCAAATTTAATGCGTGCCTGCGGGGTCTCGCCTTTGGTACTGGTAACAGATGATCTAACGCGCCATGATAAATCAACTTATCCTGATGGGATGCGCTTTTATCACCGTAGCGAATTGCAGATTGTGCAAAAAGAATTGGCTGAGGTTAAAGGCGTTAGCGGTCTGATTTATGATCAGACGTGCGCAACGGAGAAACGCCGGCGGCGCAAGCGCGGCAAGATGGTCGACCCTGATGAGCGGATTATGATTAATCCTGAGGTATGTGAGGGGTGCGGGGATTGCGGTGTGCAATCAAACTGTGTGGCTATTTTGCCTTTAGAAACAGAATTAGGTCGCAAACGACAGATTGATCAGTCTGCCTGTAATAAGGATTTTTCATGTATCAAAGGATTTTGCCCAAGCTTTGTTAGCGTGAAGGGCGGGCAATTGCGCAAGCCAGAAGCTAGCCTGCTAACTACAGATTTAGCAGAGCCTGTATCTGTATTTCCGCTTGAAAGGCCAATAAGCATCGTTCTGACAGGGGTAGGGGGTACCGGCGTTGTAACCATCGGTGCATTATTGGGAATGGCAGCGCATCTTGAGGGTAAGGGGTGCGGTATTATCGATATGGCAGGGCTAGCCCAGAAGGGTGGGGCGGTGACTAGCCATATTCGCATCGCTAGCACCCCTGAGGATATTTCAGCTATTCGCATTGGATCGGGTAGCGCTGATATATTGCTCGGCTGTGATAATTTGGTCAGTGCTGAAGCTGGGCTGTTAAAGCTTATGCGCGCAGATGGCCATGTTGTTGCAAATAGCTATGAGATGCCAACAGGTGATTTTACCCGAAATGCTGACGCACAATTGCCTGGTGCTGATATTGCCCAGCGCCTGTCTAGTATTGTTGGCGAAGACCGCGCAGTGATGGTCAATGCAACCCAGATGGCGCTTAGTTTGCTAGGCGATGCAATTGCCGCCAATTTATTCTTGCTTGGTGTGGCATTCCAACGTGGTCTTATCCCCCTATCCGCAGCAGCGATAGAAGAGGCGATAACGCTAAATAATGTTGCTATTGAGCAGTCTAAACAGGCCTTTATGTGGGGGCGGCAATGGGTAGCAGATTCTAAAAAGGTAGAAACAGCACTCGCTAATAAAGCAACTGCCGCGCCGCTTGGGATGACTAGCCGTCTTGAGGCTTTAGACGATATTATTGCGGACCGCGTGGCTCGCCTAGCTGTTTATCAAGATGCAAGCTATGCGGAGCGCTATCGCAGTTTGCTTGCACCAGTTATGGCAATCGATAATGAGGCAAGCAGAAGATTGTCTAAGGCTGTAGCCAGATATTTATATAAGATGATGGCTATCAAAGATGAGTATGAAGTAGCGCGCCTCTACAGTGATGGTCAGTTCAGCAAACAGATAAAACAGATGTTTGAAGGTGATGTGAAGCTGTCTGTGCATTTGGCGCCGCCACTGCTAGCTAAGCAAGATCCAGCAACAGGTCGTCCACGCAAATCCCAATATGGAAGCTGGATTTGGCCAGCCTTTAAACTTTTGCGACATCTGCGCGCTGTGCGCGGCACCTGGATGGATGTTTTTGGCTATACAGAAGAGCGCAAACGAGAGCGTCAGGCACGAGATGATTATTGCGCATTGCTAACCGAAATTTGCGCTAATCTAAGGCCAGAAAATTATGAGTGCGCAGTAGAGATGGCAAGCCTGCCAGAAAAAATACGTGGTTTTGGTCCGGTGCGTTTAAGCCATATGATCGAGGCGGAGGCAGAATTACAGGCGTTAAAGAAACGTTTCTATACGAAATAGAAGTGCCCAAGTGAAAGACTAAATGAGATAGGGTAAGGCTAGAGGGTTATGAATTATACACCGCCTATTGATGATATGAAATTCGGTCTGCGCTATCTGGCAGATCTAGAAAAGCTAGCTGGTCTGCCACCATTTGGGGATATCAGCATCGAGCTAGCGGATGCTGTTTTGGAAGAAGCTGGAAAGCTGGCAGCAGATGTGATTGCCCCGCTAAATCATAGCGCTGATAATCAGGGGTGTGTGCGTACCGAAGATGGTGAGGTTAAGACCCCAGATGGGTTTGCAAATGCCTACAGAGCGATGGGCGAGGCTGGATGGACAGCAATGGAAGCGGCCGAAGAGTTTGGTGGCCAGCATATGCCGATGGCTGTCAGTGCCGCGGTGAATGAGATGTGGCAGTCTGCTAGCCTTAGCTTTGCGCTGTGCCATTTGCTGACACAAGGCCAGATATATGCACTCCAGAAATCAGCCAATGATGCTCAAAAAGAAATATTTGTCCCGCCAATGGTAGAAGGGCGCTGGACCGGCACGATGAACCTCACTGAGCCGCAGGCTGGTACTGACCTTGCGGCTATCAAAAGCCGGGCGATCCCGAACGGCGATCATTATCTGATAACAGGTCAGAAAATATATATCACCTATGGTGAGCATGATATGGCGGAAAATATCATCCATTTGGTGCTGGCACGTACGCCTGATGCACCGGCGGGGGTGAAGGGCATTTCAGTATTTATCGTACCAAAATTTTTGGTCAATGAAGATGGCAGCTTGGGCGCACGCAATGATGTGAAATGCCTGTCTATTGAAAAAAAGCTGGGTATTAAAGCTTCGCCTACCGCTGTTCTTCAATATGGGGAGAAAGGCGGTGCGATCGGCTATCTGGTAGGAGAAGAAAATAAGGGGCTGGAGATCATGTTTGGCATGATGAACCACGCCCGTTTCGCTGTTGGCTTGCAGGGGCTTTCTATTGCTGAGCGTGCTTATCAACAGGCGGTGGATTATGCCGCCAACCGGATACAGGGCGCGCCGCTTGATAGACCAGAGGGAACGCCCATTATAGAACATCCCGATGTATTGCGTCTTGTGAGCGTAATGCGCTCAGAGGTTGAGGCGATGCGCGCGCTTATCCTTGTTGGTGGTGCGGCGCTAGATAAAGCCCATCATGCTGAAGAAGGGCAAAAAGCCTTTGAAGAGCAACGTGCCTCGCTGTTGATCCCTATCATTAAAGGATGGCTAACCGAACGGTCGGTGGCGTTGACTTCTGATGCGGTGCAGGTGCATGGCGGCATGGGCTTTATTGAGGAAACAGGTGCGGCCCAGCATTTCCGGGATTCGCGTATTCTGCCAATTTATGAAGGCACCACCGCCATTCAGGCAAATGACCTGCTATTCCGGAAAACCTTGCGCGATAATGGTGCTGGATTAAAGGCACTATTTACTGAAATCGAAGCAGACATCAAAGGGTTGCCAGCACAATATGCAAAGCCGGTGATGCAAGGGCTAGATACTGCCAGAGCAACATTAGATATATTATGTGGACGTGCGAACAGTCCGCGGGATGCGGCTGTTAGCGGGGTTGATTGGCTTATGCTCCTTGGCTATTTATTTGGTGGCTGGCAAATGGCGAAATCTGCGCATATAGCTGGCGGCGATGCGGTAGGGGTTTTCTCTCCTGATTTTGTGGCGGCGAAACAGACTACATGCCAAATTTATCTGTCTAGCTGTATGCCGCATATTGGCGCCCTATCAGCTAAAATCTGTTCAGCTGGGTCTGATGTGTTGTCTATGCGCCCAGAATGGCTTGCCAGATAGTGCATTTCTTGTCAGATTGGCAACACCTTTTCTTGTCAAGAAAATTGGATGAAGCTGATGAGTGATGATTATAAATTCGATACGCTAAGCCTGCATGCTGGCCATGTGCCTGATGAGCGTTATGGCTCGCGCGCGGTGCCTATTCACCAGACTACCTCTTATGTGTTCAAAGATACGCGCCATGCCGCAGCCCTGTATAATATGGAAGTAGGCGGGCATTTATATTCGCGTATTTCTAATCCGACTGTAGCGGTGCTAGAACAGCGTATCGCCGCTCTTGAAGGGGCAGCAGCCTGCACGGCTACTTCTTCTGGTATGGCTGCGCTTTCTTCTGCTTTAATGACGTTATGTTCTGCTGGCGATCATATTGTTGCCTCTGGCCAGCTTTATGGCGCGAATGTTAATTTGCTGAAATATACGCTGCCACGCTTTGGTATTGAAACCAGCTTTGTTTCTGCAACAGACCCAGAAGCCTTTAAGGCTGCGATACAGCCCAATACTAAGCTGGTATTTGGTGAGGTTATCGGCAATCCAGGTCTGGATATTATGGATGTCGAAGCGGTTAGCGCTATTGCCCATGAGGCAGGCATCCCCTTAGTGATAGACGCGACTTTTAATACGCCCTGGTTGTTAAAGCCGGTAACAAAGGGCGTGGATATTATCATTCATTCCCTGACAAAATGGATGGGCGGGCATGGTGTGGCTATTGGCGGCGCGGTCGTGGATGGCGGTAATTTTAACTGGAGCCAGAATGATAAATTCCCCACTATTGCTGAGCCGCATTATTCTATGGACGGGATTAATTTTGCCGAAGAATATGGCCCGGTTGCCTTCACAGCAAAGTTTCGTGCCGAAGCGATGTATAATTTTGGCCCCTGCCTGTCCCCAACAAATGCGTTTCATTTACTGCAAGGGCTAGAAACCCTGCCACTTCGTATGCAGCGCCATATGGATAATACTTTTGCCTTGCTTGACTTCCTGCAAGGTCATGAAGATGTGGCATGGGTGCGTCATCCAAATCTAGCCGACCATCCAGGGCATGAAGTTGCCAAGCGCCTGATGCCGCGCGGTGCTGGCTCTATCATTAGTTTTGGTGTTAAAGGTGGGCGGGATGCTGGACGCGCCTTTATTGAGGCGGTGCAACTTGCTTCGCACCTAGCAAATGTTGGCGATGCCAAGACCCTTGTTATTCACCCTGCTAGTACCACCCATTCGCATATTGATGCTGAGGCGATGAAGCAGGGAGGTTTAAGCGATGATATGATCCGGCTTTCTGTAGGTTTGGAAGATATTGACGATATCAGGGCTGATTTCGAAAATGGCTTTCGGGCTGCTCGCAAAAAGACCAGAAGCTAGGAGGGGGTTATGTTTGCGCAAATTCAGGCACAGAAAAGCTATCTTTCTACGGGTGGTAGGAAATTTAACGATCCTGCGCCTTTTTTGATTTTCCTGCATGGGAGCGGGCAATCCCATTTAAGCTGGGTCCTGCAGACCCGTTTTTTCGCTTATGAAGCGTTCAATGTCATTGCCCCTGATTTTCCAGGGCACGGCCTGTCTGAAGGGGCGCCATTGGCAAGTATCGAGGAAATGGCAGACTGGATTATTGCGCTCATGGATAGGCTCGATATCGAAAAGGCGTTGGTGGTTGGCCATTCGCAAGGCGGGCTCGTAGCTCTTGAGCTGGCTTCGCGCTATCCGGCGCGCATTGATAAGCTGGTATTAATCGCAACTGCCCTTGCGATACCGGTAAATGATTACTTAGTCTCCGCATCGAAAGATAAACAGCCCGCCGCGATTAAGATGATGACGGGTTGGGGGCATGGCAGCTCTGCACATTTTTACGACAATACCCAGCCCGGTTTTTCACATCTGGGATTTGGGCGTGCGCTGATGGCAGGCAATGACACTACCAGCTTGCATGCAGATTTGGGCGCGTGTAATGCCTATGATGGCGGGCCAGACGCTGCCGGCGCAATTCATCAGCCCTGCCTGATTATACTGGCAGGTTCAGATAAAATGACACCGATTAAAAAAGGGCGAGAGTTAGCACAGGCAATAGAAGGTAGTCAGCTGGTTGAAATTGCTGGGGCTGGCCACATGTTGCCATCTGAAAGGCCGGATGAAGTAAATTCAGCGCTTGCCAGTTTTTTGGGTGCGCCTGCTTAAAGCTGTTTAACATAGGCTTATTTCACAGATTGGGCGCGGGCTTAATTCACATATTAGGCAAAGTTTTTTAAAATTGTTGGGGGAAGGGTGCAAGATGTCTGCATCAAAAATCTTTTCGAATATTGCGGTTATTGGTGCAGGGACAATGGGCAGTGGTATCGCTGCACAGATTGCGAATGCGGGTTTGCCAGTTTTGTTGCTGGATTTGCCCTGCAAGCCAGATCAAGATGCGAGCCCCGCAGAACGCGCTATTCAAAGGCTGTTAAAATCTGACCCGCCACAATTTATGCACCCTAGCCTTGCTGAGCAGATAACAACAGGTGATATGGAAGCTGATTTTGATAAGCTGGCAAAGTGCGACCTGATCATTGAAGCGGTAATTGAACAGCTGCCAGTTAAACAAGCCTTATATAAGCGGCTTTATGATACGGTATCCGAAAATTGTGTGATAACCTCGAACACCTCTACCATTCCTATTTCTTTATTAACCCAAGAAATGCCTGCTGATTTTTGCGCGCGCTTTGCTATTACCCATTATTTTAATCCGGTACGCTATATGCGCTTGTTGGAATTGGTTAGTGGGGCAGAAACGAAGCCAGACATTCTGGACAGGTTAGCAGAATTTAATGATCAGGTACTTGGTAAGGGGGTGGTTCGTTGTCAGGATACGCCAGGTTTTCTTGGCAACCGCGTTGGTGTTTTTGCCTTGCAGGTAGGCCTGCATGAAGCACTTGCTAGCGGAATTGCGCTGGAAGATGCAGATGCGCTTATAGGCCGGCCAATGGGTATTCCAAAAACAGGTGTGTTTGGTTTATATGACCTTATCGGCATTGATTTGATGTCAGACGTTGTAGAGTCCCTTGCCACGATTTTGCCCGACGGGGATGCTTTTCACGAGGTAGGTTTTGCACCTGAATTGGTGCAACAGATGATTAAGGATGGCTATACTGGCAATAAGGGTGGTGGCGGGTTCTACCGGGAAAGCAGTAATGGGCGCGAGGTGCGCGCAATTGCTAAAGGCGGCATTGATAAGGGCTGGGCGGCGGCCTCAGGCCAGCTTCCTGCTGCTGCTATGCGTGCTGCTGAATACCAAGCCCGACAAGCTGAACCGCTGGATGCCATTTTCGAAGATAACAGCAAAGAAGGGGCGTTTGCACGCCGCGTGTTGCTACGTATTCTCTCTTATGCGGCTAGTTTGGTGCCAGAAATTACAGCGTCTGCCCAAGATATTGATGATGCGATGAAGCTTGGCTTTAACTGGCAGCGCGGCCCGTTTGAGATGATTGATGCGGTCGGCATTGCACGGATCAAAGCACTGGCAGCGCAAATGGAGTTGCCGCTACCCGAACAATTGTCACAGCGTAGCCAGCCCTATTACCGTACCGAAGGTGGCCAGCTAGAAATAGAGATTGCAGGTGCGGGGTATCAGCCCGTTAGCTTGCCAGATGGGGCGATGCGCTTTTCAATGCTGCGGCGCAGTACAGAAGTGTTGAAAAGTAATGATGCAGCAAGCCTCTACCGCCTTGACGGTGATTTGCGCCTTATTGAATTTCATTCCAAAGCAAATGCGCTAAATGATTTATCCATGCAGATTGTGCATGCAGCTGCGTCTGATCATGGGCGCGGAATTATTGTACATAATGATGCCCAGCATTTTTCAGCGGGTGTGGATCTAAACCATTTTCAGGCCCTGATCAAAGCACAAAATTTTGATGAGGTAGATGCGTTTCTGAACCGCTTTCAGCAAGCGGTTAAGGCGTTGAAATACGCCCCTGTGCCTGTGGTAGGTGCCCCTTCTGGTCTGGCGGCTGGCGGCGGCTTTGAAGTGTTGATGCATTGCGATAAGCTGGTTGTGCATACCAATTCTGTGTTGGGGCTAGTAGAATCCGGGGTTGGGCTCGTGCCAAGTGGCGGGGGCGTTAAGGAAAGCTATTTGCGCTGGTATGCAAAGACTGGCGACTGGGATGAAGCAGCATGGAAAACTTGGATGCAAATTGGCTATGGTCGCACCGGAAGCTCGCCGCAATTATCGGCAAAGTTTGAATATTTCCGTGATGGGCATGATATCGCTGTGATGAGCCGCGACAGGTTGCTGGCCAGAGCGATTGCTGAAGCTAAGGCCCTTTCGTCAGGCTATCAGCCAAGCAAAGTTCCTGAAGTGATGCTTGCTAGCCATAGCCTGATAGAAAAAATGGATAGCTTTATGCAAGATGGCGTCGATAAAGGCATGTTCACTGCGCATAATAAAGTGGTCGCTATGGCGATTGCGACTATTATTGTAGCAGATCAAGGTCAGGATGCGGTGAGTGATGAGCAAACTTTGTATAACCGTGAACGCCGTGCTTTCCTTCAGCTTTCCAGAACAGATGCTTCGGCTGGTATGATTGCAAACATGCTGGCAGGGTAGGGCTAAATCATTTCTAGCTGGACAACATTATTTGTTGCAGCATCCACATCACGCGGATCATGGCTAACCAGCAGCACAGGCAGGTTTAGACGTTGGGCTTCGCGTTGCACCAGCCCGACAATTTGTGTGCGCCGGTTATCATCTAGACTTGAAAAAGGCTCGTCTAGCAAAAGCGCTTCTGGCTTAGCAAGGAGCGTGCGCAAAAGTGCGATGCGGGCTTGCTGACCACCTGACAGCGTTTCTGGATCGCGCCCTCCCATCCCTTCAAGTCCTGCAACAGCTAGAGCTTCTTCTATCTGCGCTTTTCGCGTCTCCCCCTTTATGGCAGCTGGCAGGCCAAAGCCTAAATTATCTGCCACGCTAAGATGGGGAAATAATAATGGTTGTTGAAACATCAACCCGATGCGTCGTCGTTCTGCTGGCAGAGCATCTATTTTTTGGCCATTTAGCCAGATACAGCCTTGTGCCTTTAAACCTTCGGTAGGGATGCCTGCCACCCAGCGCAGCAAGGTAGATTTCCCGGCACCACTCGGCGCGCTTAAAACACAGATATCGCCGCCGCCAATCTCAAGGGTCAGCGGTGCAAATAGGGGTGTGTTTTGAAAACTAAGGGCTATATCTTTGAGGATAAGCATAGATGACGCCCCTTTGTTTGGTAGAGTGAGTTTCTAAAGCAAATTATCTAGCCAGTTAGCAACCCTTTAACCAACCGAACATTTTGCTGATAGTGTATAAGTAACAAAACGCTCAGACGAGATAAAAAGCAGAAATTATCTAAATTTTGATATTTTCTTTAACCTTATTTAATGAAATTGGGTTAGCATGATCTGTTCTTGTGCAATAACAATCAGATTGCCAGTAAAATGGATTAGGCATGCACATTTTTTAATATTGAACTGCGGGGGCATTTTCGCATGACTACTTTTCTCCATTTTTTAACATCTTGGCATTTTTTTAGGCCCAAATTTTTGACGTTGATTATGGCCTTTGGGCTGGCGCTCACAGGTGTTTCTGCACAGGCGGCTGATTTTGATCTCATGGCTAAAAAGGCCAGAGGCCAGACTGTTTATTTCAATGCTTGGGGCGGCTCTCCCCAAATTAATAGCTATATTGTCTGGGCTGGCAGCCAGATTAAAGCGCGGTATGGTGTGACACTAGTGCATGTGAAGCTTACCGAAACAGCAGACGCAGTAGCGCGCATTTTGGCAGAAAAATCAGCTGGCAAAACGCGAGACGGGTCTGTGGATTTGATTTGGGTAAATGGTGAGAATTTTGCTTCTCTCAAACGGCAAGGTTTGTTGCGCTCTGATAGCTGGGCGTTTGCACTGCCTTCTTTTTCTTATACAGATGCAGATGCGCTGCCCGGTATCATTAGCGATTTTGCCAACCCAACTGATGGGCTGGAATCGCCATGGGGTCGTGCACAACTTGTGTTTGGCTATGATACACAATTTGTGTCAAACCCGCCACGATCAGCCGAAGAACTCGCAAACTGGATTGAAAAAAACCCTGGACGTTTTACCTTTCCTCAGCCGCCAGATTTCACTGGTACCAGCTTTTTGAAACAAATTTTGCTGGAGGTTAGCCCGGATAAAGCCATCTTTGCGGCTCCAGCGCGTGAAGCAGATACAAAAGCGGCTTTAGCCCCATTATTTGCATGGCTAGACAGGGTGCGCCCGCATCTCTGGCGTGGCGGTGTAAATTATCCGCCAAATTACACTGCTATGGTACAATTGCTAGGCGATGGTGAGTTAGCGATTGCGATGGCGTTTAATCCAGCAGAATTTTCCAACGGAATTTCACAAGGGATTTTGCCAGATAGCGTGCGCACTTATATCCATGATAGTGGTACCCTCGCAAATGTTCATTTTGTTGCGATTCCCTTTAATGCGGCGGCAGCTGATGGTGCGCAGGTAGTGGCTAATTTCCTACTTTCACCAGAAGCACAAATCCGTAAAGCCAACCCGGATATTTGGGGTGATCCAACGGTGCTTTCTATTCCAAAGCTAGACGCAGAGGATGCTGCCGCCTTCGCAGCACTGCCCCGTGGTAGGGCCACCCTTGGCCCAGCAGATTTAAACCGTACCTTGCCAGAACCTCATCCGAGCTGGGTTGGGGTGATTGAACGGGCATGGATGGCACGCTATTCTGGCAATGAGTAAAATGCGCCTAAAAGTGGCGGCGGTTAGGCTTGCTAGCTTTTTGCAATTTGCGATTGTGAGCGTATTTTTGTTGGTGGGTAAATGGTAAGAATAGCCATTCTGTTATTGTGTTTGATGCCTGTAGCGGCTGGGTTGTTATGTGCTATTTTACCAGCCTTAGGGTGGTTTCCGCCTTTAGGGGGAAATCATTTTTCTTTCCAGCCTTTTGTGGATTTTTTTGCCCAACCTGGTTTGCGGCGGTCAATTTGTCTGAGCTTGTCAGTTGGGCTGCTTGCTACATTCTTATCTTATTGGCTGGCGATGTTTTTGCTAGCCATTTTGTATGGACAAGGCCGCGCTGGGTTTTTATTTAGGCTGATATCGCCGCTGTTATCTGTTCCGCATATCACTATTGCGGTAGGGTTTTTATTCCTTTTGCAACCAAGTGGCTGGTTATCGCGGCTGTTCTCGCCATGGCTAACTGGCTGGCAGCGTCCGCCTAATTTAAACATTGTTCCAGATGAAAATGCCTATGTGCTCATCTTGGCACTTATTGCCAAAGAGCTACCGTTTTTATTGCTGATGGGGCTATCTGCTTTGAGCCAGATAAAGGTAAGGCCGTTATTGGATACAGCTGCATCACTTGGTTATGGCTCACTCTCTGGATGGATGCATCTGGTGCAACCGCAATTGGCGGCGCGCTTGCGTCTGGCGGTTTTAATTGTGATGGTATTTTCAATATCGGTTGTTGATATGGCAATACTGCTCGCACCTTCCACCCCTGCCCCATTAGCGGTGCGTATCTTAACTTGGTTTCGTGACCCAGATTTATCTTACCAATTTGTTGCTGCGGCAGCGGCTGTGATGCAGCTTTTTTGCGCGCTTTTGGCATGCGTCATCTGGGTGGGGATAGATAAATGCATTCTATTTGTAATGGCCCGGCTCAGCGCGGCAGGCCAGCGTTTTTCCTTCCTTCCTTCTAGCTTTGTTGCCGCTTTAAAAAAAGGCGGCGTGGTGCTGGCAGTATGGCCTTGTGTGATGGCCTGTTTTGGCATGTTAGCTGCTCTTATTTGGGCATTTGCCGATATTTGGCGCTATCCTTCAGCCTTGCCAGATAAATGGGGGCTTAGCGCGTGGAAATATGCTTATATTAGTTTAGGGCAAGCTACCTTCAATAGCTTGATATTAGGGCTGATAACGGCCGCGATTTGTGTGTCCCTTGCACTATTATGGTTGCAAACTGAAACCAGAGAAAGCGATAAGCATGCTGAAAGGCTGATTTACATTCCATTATTACTGCCACAAATTGCGTTTTTGTTTGGCATGCAAATTCTGTTGATATGGTTGGGGTTTGATGGCTTGTTTCTAGCGCTTATTTGGGCGCATTCTTTATTTGTCTTTCCTTATGTGATGTTATCGCTAGCCCCAACATGGCGGCGCTTTGATGCGCGTTATCTTGCGATTGCTGCTACGTTGGGTGCTGGGCCTTTGCGCCGCTTCCTGTCTATAAAGCTAGCGATGATGACGCTGCCTGTGCTGACCGCCTTTGCCGTTGGGTTTGCGGTAAGCTCAGCCTTATATTTGCCGACTATTTTTGCTAGTAATGGGCGGGTGATGACGCTCACTACCGAAGCGGTTACCCTAGCGGCAGGGGCAGGGCGGCAAAATCTGGGTATTGCCAGCTTGATGCAGATGGCCCTACCATTACTTGTCTTTCTAATTTGTGACCGATTAGCGCGCGCACGCCTTGCACGGTTTAGCTTTTTCAAACTGTAAGCGCAGTGACAAAGTTTATGTAGAGGGAGCAAGAAAATGGAACAGCCAATTATCATTACCTATCAGGGGCAGATTTGCCATGTGGTCAATAATAATCCGGCTTCCCGTAACGCGCTAACCCTAGATTATATTAATGGCCTTGCAACCCTCTTGAATGATTTCAGGCAAGGAGCGAAGCCAAAACCGCGTGCGGTTATCCTAAGTGGTGCAGGTGGTTTTTTCTGCTCTGGCGGGGATATGTCTGGGTTGCAAGAACGCACACAAGGCCATTATGCGGCGCGGCGTGCGCTCATTGACAGGTTGAACGAGATGGTGCGCGGCGTTCGTGCCTGCCCCTGCCCTGTGATAGCCTCTGTTGAAGGTGGGGCAGCAGGCGCAGGCGCAGCTATTGCGCTCGCCTGTGATATGATATTTGCCTCCAAGACAGCTTTTCTGGCTTCTAGCTATGTGAAAATTGGTCTAACGCCAGATGCGGGAACAACCGTGTTTTTAAATGCAGGTGTGCCGCGCTGGCTAGCAGCCGAGTTGTTATTTACTGGCGATAAAATCCCAGCTACACGGCTATATGACTTAGGCGTGGTGAACCATCTAGCGGATGAAGGCGAGACGCTAGAGGCAGCGATGGCGATGGCTAGAAGGCTGGAAGCAGGGCCAGCAAGTGCCATTATGCGCGTAAAAAACCTGCTTGGTGGGGCGGTATCAAACAGCTTTGATGAACAGCTAGAAGCAGAGGCAGATAATATTGCACAAGCACTGGGCGGGGCAGAAGCAAAAGAGGGTATAACAGCCTTTATTGAGCGGCGCGCTCCCACTTTCCCAGAAGAATAATCAGCCCCTATATTTTTAAATAGCGGCGGTTAATCCATTCTGCATAGACTGCAGGTTTTTCCCTACCTTCTATTTCTATGCTGACTTCCCATAACAAGGTGACCTCCCCTGGTTTACGCACGTCCAGCGAGGATAAGGTGAAATGACCACGCACCCGTGAGCCTGCAGGAACAGGTGATAAAAAGCGTAATTTTTCAAACCCGTAATTTACAGACATTAAATGTCCATCCAGTTTGGGGATAACATCCCCGCCCATAGCCGGCAACAAGGCTAGCGTTAAAAATCCATGGGCGATAGTCGTGCCAAACGGGGTCTTGGCTGCCTTTTCTGGGTCTGTATGGATGAATTGCTCATCTTGTGCAACCACGGCAAATTGATTGATACGATCCTGATCTAATAGATACCAATTAGAACTTCCCATAAGGGTGCCTATTTTTTTGCGCAATGCTTCAATATTCATTAGTCTTTTTCTCCCTTTTATATGCCTGCCTCAGTTGCCAAGTTGATTGCCTTGCGGAAATGCGCTGGCTATAGGCATAATAGACACCATAAAAACATCGTGCCGCATCTTTTATTTTTAAATTTATGCCGTTGAGGATTCATATTCATGCCGGATAATTCAGCCACAGATTTTGCTCAAAAAAAAGTGATAATTACTGGCGGCTCTAGCGGGGTGGGTGCGGATATGGCCCATAGCTTTGCCAGCCGCGGCGCGGAGGTTTGGATTAGTGGGCGGCGGGAGCCGGCTTTGCAAGCGGTAGCCAGCCAGCACGCCTCTATCCATTATGTGGTTGCAGATATGGCAGATGAGCTTGGCGTTAGGACCCTATTTGATGCTGCCTCCGAAAACGGCTTGCCTGCTGATATTGTTATTGCCAATGCAGGTGTTGCAGATAGCGCTCCGCTCGAGAAAACATCTAGCCAGATGTGGGCAGATATTCTGGCGATTAATTTAACAGGGGTATTTTTCTGCCTGCGTGAAGGCTTGGCCCGCATGAAAGGAGCTTCTGTGCCTTCTGGCCGACTTATTGCTATCGCTTCAATGACAGGTAAGCGCAGCTATCCCTATATTTCAGCTTATTCAGCTAGCAAACATGGGGTGCTAGGGCTGGTTAAATCTGCGGCATTGGAAACTGCAAGACTGGGCATTACCGTAAATGCGATTTGCCCTGGCTATCTAGATACAGAAATGACGCAAAGGTCGGTTGCTATGATCCAGAAAAAGACTGGCCTGAGTGCTGAAGCAGCAGAAGAGAAGCTAAAAATCTTCACCCCTCAACATCGCCTGTTTGATGCTGAGGAGGTTAGCGCAGCAGCGCTCTATCTGGCTAGCGATAGCGCGCGCGGCGTCAATGGCCAAGCTTTATCTGTTTGCGGCGGAGAAACGTGGTAGAAATCTTGCCCTGCTTTTTTTAAAAGGCTACCAGCTACCAGTATTGCTCATGGATAACCAAGGCTCTGCTGGTTCTAGCGCGTCACCGTCTTGCAACAGCTCTAGCGAGATGCCATCAGGGGAACGCACAAAGGCCATATGTCCATCGCGTGGGGGACGATTGATAGTTATCCCTGCATCCATCAGACTCTGGCAGGTCTCATAAATGTTTTTCACCGTATAGGCAAGATGGCCAAAATTGCGGCCGCCGCCATAAGGCTCTTCATTATCCCAGTTATAGGTCAGCTCTAATTCTGGGGCTCGTTCTGCCTCTGATTGTGCCATATCCTGATCTGCGACTAAAAAGATAAGTGTGAAACGCCCCGCTTCATTTTCCTTGCGCCGAACCTCTATCATGCCAAGCTTGCCCACAAAAAAATCTAATGCCGCATCAACATCTTGAACGCGGATCATGGTGTGTAGATATTTCATAATATTTTCCTTAATTAATGCAGCCCAGTTTCACGATAATAGGTGAGATGTAAATTGTTCCCCTAGCATAATCTGATTTAGGTGTTTTTGAAAATAGGACTTTTTCAAAATAGGGTATTCAAGAAATATCTTATTGAAAGAAGAGATAACGTTATTTTGCCCTTTTTTATCTGGTTTAGTAAAGACTAGGCGTTGAACAGTAATTGACCATTGCTGGCTAGGCGATTATCGTTTGGGACACACAAATTTCTTTTTTCGAGGTTTGACAGGACATTCTTTCATCCTGTTCTTACTCGAGCTTTTGTTAACGAGGATAAAACATGACGGATACGGCTCTTCACTATATCGCGGGCAAGCAAACAAAGGGCGCATCAACAAGAATGCAGGATATCTATAACCCTGCTCTTGGTGAGAAAAAAGGCGAGGTCGTTATGGGAACGGCGAAGGATGTGGATGCAGCTGTTGACGCTGCCAGAAAAGTGTTTCCATCCTGGGCAGCAACCCCGCCAGTGCGACGCGCACGGGTGATGTTCAAGTTTCTTGAGCTGGTACGCCGTGACAAAGAAAAGCTGGCTGAGGTCATCACCTCTGAGCATGGTAAGGTCTTTACAGATGCGTGTGGTGAGGTCGAGCGCGGAATTGAGGTTATTGAATTTGCTTGCGGTATTCCAGCCTTGCTAAAGGGGGAGTATTCTGCCCAAGCATCAACAGGCATTGATAATTTTACCTTCCGGCAGCCGCTGGGCATTGTTTCGGGCATCACGCCATTTAACTTTCCGGTAATGGTGCCGATGTGGATGTTCCCGCTAGCCATCGCAACAGGCAATTGTTTCATTCTAAAACCTAGTCCAACTGACCCTACCGCATCGCTGATGATGGCAGATTTGCTAGCCGAAGCTGGTCTTCCAGAAGGCGTGTTTAGCGTCATACAGGGTGACAAGGAATCGGTGGATGCTATCTTGGAAAATCCGGCTATTTCTGCTGTATCGTTTGTCGGTTCTACCCCGATTGCGCATTATATTTATACCAAGGGCGCAGAGAACGGCAAGCGTGTGCAAGCGCTGGGCGGGGCCAAAAATCATATGATGGTGATGCCAGATGCAGATATGGACAAGACAGTAGATGCATTAATAGGCTCTGCATATGGCTCTGCTGGTGAGCGTTGTATGGCGATTTCTGTTGCTGTTCTGGTTGGGGATGTTGGCGATAAAATTGTCCCACAGCTGGCTGAGCGGGCAAAAGCCTTAAAGGTGAAAAACGGCATGGAGCTAGATGCCGAAATGGGCCCAATTGTTACTTCTGCTGCACATGAGCGCATCACCACCATGATCGAAAAAGGCGTCCAAGAAGGTGCTGAGCTTGTTGTAGATGGGCGCGGGTTATCTGTGCCGGGTCACAATCAAGGCTATTTTATGGGGGGCAGCTTATTTGATCATGTCACCCCAGAGATGTCGATTTACCAAGAAGAGATCTTTGGCCCTGTATTGTCTTGTGTCAGGGTAGCCAACTCAGCAGAAGGCATTGAGATGATCAATAATCATCGCTATGGCAATGGCGTTTCTGTGTTTACCTCTGATGGGGATACTGCACGTGAGTTCTCGCGCCAAATACAGGTAGGTATGGTCGGTGTTAATGTGCCGATACCAGTGCCGATGGCCTGGCATGGTTTTGGCGGTTGGAAGCAGTCTCTATTTGGCGATTTACATGCCTTTGGCAATGAAGCGGTGCAGTTTTATACCAAGCAGAAATCTGTAATGCAGCGCTGGCCAGATTCGATTTCCAAAGGGGCAGAATTTGTTATCCCGCATACTAAGTAAGAGAAGCTAGATGGAAGGGATTGATCTTACCTGCCTGATGCCGGCGATGCGGGAGGCGGGGGCAGCTATAATGCAGGTGAAATCTGCCGGTGTTACTGCTGATTATAAGGCAGATGCCTCACCTGTGACGGCAGCAGATCATGCTAGCGAGGCGATATTAAAGGCAGCGCTTGCTGCGCATTTCCCAGATATTCCTGTTATCTCTGAAGAATATGCAGATAGCCACCTCTTGCGCCCTAGCGAATGTTATTTTCTGGTTGATCCGCTAGATGGCACAAGAGAGTTTTTGCGTGAGGATAGTAACGGTAATTTCACGGTTAATATTGGCTTTGTGCAAGGGGGTATTGCCTGTGGCGGGTTGATTTATGTTCCAGCTATGGACTGGCTGTGCTGGACAGATACAGATTTTAAAGCGCATCAGGAACGCGTTGGTCAGCAAAGCTCCCTCAAGATAAGAGATGTCCCGCAAGCAGGGGCGGCTGCACTGGCTAGCCGCTCGCACCGCGATGTGATGACAGATGCCTTTCTGCGTGCAGAAGATATTACTGATATTGTCTCGGCTGGCTCTTCACTAAAATTTTTACTTCTGGCTGAGGGAACGGCAGATATTTATCCTCGCTTTGGCCCTACCATGGAATGGGATACCGCTGCGGGGGAGGCGATATTGCGCGCAGCTGGCGGTCATGTTCTTGCCAGCGATGGTATGCCCCATCGCTATGGCAAAAAGGGCTGGAGAAATAGCGCTTTTATCGCGTGTGCAGGCTACCACCCAAGCTTCCCACTTCCTGATCTTTAAAAAATAAGCTTTCCTATTTTAGATGATTTTTGTTGTCAGCGATGGCTGTTTTGTGATGCAAATAATAAGCATTATAAAAAAGCTTGGGGATAAAAATCACCTGAAGGAGGGAATAGATGAAAACCAGAGCCGCTATTGCGTTTGAAGCTGGCAAGCCGCTTGAAATTGTTGAGCTGGATCTTGAAGGGCCAAAACAAGGCGAAGTTCTTGTTGAAATCATGGCGACGGGCATTTGCCATACAGATGAGTTTACGCTCTCAGGCGCTGACCCTGAAGGTCTGTTCCCAGCTATTTTAGGCCATGAAGGAGCTGGTATTGTGCGTGAGGTTGGCGCAGGCGTTACCTCTCTTGTTGAGGGCGACCATGTTATACCTCTTTACACACCAGAATGCCGTGAATGCGATTATTGTCTGCATCCCAAAACTAATCTTTGTCAGGCTATACGGACCACACAAGGTCAGGGGCTGATGCCAGATGGCACCTCGCGCTTTTCCTATAAAGGGCAAGCAGTGCATCATTATATGGGCACGTCCACTTTCTCAAACTTTACAGTTTTGCCTGAAATAGCGCTTGCTAAGGTGAGCAAAGAGGCTCCATTTGATAAGATTTGCTATATCGGTTGCGGCGTGACCACAGGTATTGGTGCGGTTATCAATACTGCCAAAGCTGAGGCTGGATGCCGGGCAGTTGTTTTTGGTTTAGGCGGGATTGGGCTGAATGTAATTCAGGGTCTGCGCATGATAGGCGCTAGTCAAATTGTTGGTGTAGATTTAAATGATGACAAGGAAAGTTGGGGTCGCCAATTTGGTATGACTGATTTTGTAAATCCTGCGAAAGTTTCTGGCGATCTAACTAACCATCTGGTAACCCTCACCGACGGCGGCGCTGATTACAGCTTTGAATGTATTGGTAATACAGATGTGATGCGTGTGGCTCTGGAATGTGCCCATAAGGGGTGGGGCGAATCCATCATCATTGGTGTAGCTGGAGCTGGCAAAGAGATTAGCACACGTCCGTTTCAGCTGGTAACAGGCCGGTCATGGCGTGGTACAGCTTTTGGCGGGGCAAGAGGGCGCACGGATGTGCCCAAGATTGTTGATTGGTATATGGATGGTCGCATTGAAATTGACCCGATGATCACCCACACCCTGTCTTTGGAAGATATTAATAAAGGCTTTGATTTGATGCATGAGGGCAGTTCTATCCGTTCTGTAGTCGTGTTCTAATAAACGTTGTGTAAGTAAATAGACGGATTGGAAAAGGCTCATGCAAGAAGATTTGCCAATGGATGTAGTGGCCTGCCTTGCAGCAATTGATCGTACAGACGCAGATATAAAAGCATGGGCTGTTATTGACAAGCAGGCAGCATCTAGCGGCTCTGATATGCTTTCTGGCCCGCTTTCTGGCCCACTTTATGGCCCGCTTTATGGAATGGTAGTCGGGATAAAGGATATCATTGATGTCGCTGGCATGCCCTGTTGCTACGGCTCTCCTATATTTGCTGGGCGTATTGCAGAGACAGATGCCGAACTGGTTGCAGGTTTGCGCGCAGCAGGGGCGATAATTCTTGGCAAAACAGTTACCACTGAATTTGCTTTTATGCAGAAAAGCATCACGCGCAATCCTCATAATCTTGCGCATTCTCCGGGCGGTTCTTCATCTGGTTCTGCAGCAGCAGTTGCAGCTGGGCAAATTGATTTGGCTATCGGTACACAAACAGGCGGGTCGGTTATCCGTCCAGCCTCTTATTGCGGTGTGCATGCGCTAAAACCCACCAGAGGGACAATAAGCCGAGAAGGGGTTTTGCAAACGTCGCAAACGCTTGATCAGGTGGGTATCTTCGCGCGTGATTTAAATTATCTGGCCAGATTGGGTAGTGTGGTTACCCGCCAGCCTGATCTTGAAGATGGGCTTACTAGGCTACCTGCCTCACCGCCAAAACTTCTTTATTTGGATGGGTTGTATGGCGCACGCGTAGATGGCTATGTGCATGAAGGTTTGCAAAAAATAGCGGCCGCGCTGCCAGAGCATATAGACATCCTGCCTGCCCCAGAGGCAGAGATTGCGCGATATTTAGATACCCATAAAGTCATCTATGACTTTGAGATTTGCCAGAATATTGGCCCGCTTATGAAAAGCCATGAACGTCAAATGAGTTCAGAAATTCTGGCGGCGATCAAACGTGGGCAAAAAGTGAGTATAACAGATTATGATAAGGCTCTTGATGAGCGTGAAGAAGCAGCAGCGTTTTTTGAGGGGCTATTGGCTGGATATGACGGGCTTTTAAGTGCCTCAGCGACAGGGGAAGCGCCCATTTTTGACGAAGGTACAGGCGATTCTATCTGTAATTGTTTATGGAGCCTGACTGGCTATCCTTGCATTAGCCTGCCTATTTCGGGGCATTTTCAAATATCGGGTCCAAATGGGTTGGGCGTTGGTGTCCAGCTAACCGCTACCACAGGACGGGACAGCGCCTTATTGGGGCTTGCCCGCTGGCTAGAGACCAGATTAGGCTGATAGTAGTTTTTTGCTGGTACTAGTCCAGTAGGCTGGAAGTTTAAGGATATCGCGCATTATGGCTCAGGCTCCGCTTTATATCGATAATCTACAATATGCTAACTGGTCGCCAGACTTGTTTGATGAAATGGCACAAGCCCATCTTGCTGCGGTGCATGTCACAATTTGTTATCATGAAAATTTTCGCCAGACGGTAGAAAATATGATTAGCTGGAACCGTTATATCGAAGCGCATCCAAACAGGTTGATGTTTGGACGCACAGGTGATGATGTGCGCGCGGCGCATGCTAGCGGCCGCACAGCAATTTTTTATGGCTTTCAAAATTGTGCGCCAATGGAAGACGATATCGGGCTTATTGAAATTCTTCATCAGCTTGGCGGACGTTTTATGCAGCTGACCTATAATAACCAGTCATTATTGGCAACTGGCTGTTATGAGGCTGAGGATTCAGGGCTAACGCGCTTTGGCCGGCAAGCGATTAAGGAGATGAACCGGGTTGGGCTGGTCATTGATATGAGCCATTCTGCAGAACGGTCTAGCTTAGAAGCGATAGAGGCTTCTGAGCGCCCAATATCTATTACTCACGCCAATCCTGACTGGTGGCATCCAGCACGTCGTAATAAATCGCACGCCTTGATAGAGGCGCTGACCCAAAGCGGCGGGATGATCGGTTTTTCTTTATACCCGCATCATCTAAAAGATGGCAGTGACTGCACCTTAGAGAGCTTTTGCCAGATGATAGCAGATGCGGCAGAACGTTATGGCGTTTCTGCTTTGGGGATTGGTTCTGATCTATGTCAGAACCAGCCAGATAGTGTGGTGGAATGGATGCGAAATGGTCGCTGGTCGCGGGAGACTGATTTTGGCGAAGGCAGTGCAGCTAATCCTGGTTTTCCTGACCAGCCTGCATGGTTTCAAGGCATAAGGGACTTTCCTAATCTAGCAAAAGGCTTGCGCGATATCGGCTTTGCCCAAGAAGAGGTAGACGCTATAATGGGCGGGAACTGGCTAGGTTTTTATGACCGGAATTTTGGTGGGCAGAGCTAGATGGCAAAAACCTCCTTTAACCAAAATAGTGATGCAGCTTGCGGTACTTCCCTGCCGCCTTTGCGTTCCTATGACAGCGTGATGCGACTATCGCGTATGGGGGCATTTTTTCCGCACCGGCTTAGTTTTATGAGGGTGCTGATCCGCAGATTGGCTGCACAAAAATCAGAGATGCAAATGCCTGTCTGCGCTCTAGATCGAAATGGGTTTGGCCATGTGGTGCTTAGCCTTTCCTTGTCTGGGCGAGTCTATTCGTTGATTGCCTTTAGCCGGAATATCAAGGATAGCGAGCGTACAGACCGGGTTATCGCAACCCAATGGGACGCTAGCTTTTGCCTGTTTGACGGGATGCCGTCTCTGGCTGATATAGAACAGCTGGCAGACAAGGTAACCCATCAAGAAGCTGGCCGTTATGACGGGCGTATATTAACCCTGTCACGGGCAAATAAATCTTTGCGGCTATTTAGCCATGTTGTGGAGAGGCTTGCGAAAGGTCAGCAGCCAGATACAGATGCGCTGGTGGCAACTGGTTATCTGATGCGCACTACGGCTGTTTATGGTAATGGCAAATTTGGGATTGCAGACAGAGATAAAGTTGCTGGCTATGACGGGCTGGAAGGGGCGTTTCAAGCTGAAATGCTGACCGTGTTTTTAATCCGTGAATTTACATTATTACTGGCTGAGTATTGTGCGAAGCAGCGGGGCGGCGAGAGGGCTGTTGGCTTGTCGGATGCGCACCGCCGCTATTTAGGGGTGGGCAATTCAACTGGGCTTGGTATGGCGCCTTTCCTTGTTACTCACCCTTGTTTGCTAGATAGCTGGATTATGGCTCGTGAGGTTGCCTTTGCACGCGGTCTGGCTGTGGAAACGGCCAGTAATGACCAGTTGCAGCGTGCTAAAACATTACTGGAACGCGCTTGCCTGCATTGTTATGAATGGGAGGTGGAAGATACCCTCCAAATGCAGCGTATCGAAATCCTTCGCACCGAATTAGATAGGCTATGCGCCGATATATCCGCACGCCCCCTCACAAAAAAAGCGCCCTTTGCTGATCTCTTTGCACGCGTAGAAGAGGGTTCTGAAGAGCTGCAGGAATTACTGGTATCCCTGATTATTGAGCTTGTACCTGAAGAAGTGGATATGTTGGCAGATTGCATGGCAACTAATGCACAGCCCCGTCTGATCCCAGATATGCGTATTAGAGAGGTTAAGGCCCTGATAGAAGCCCATTATCATTGGGTAGAGAATATCGATTTTGATACTCCAGATGCAGATGCCCAATTCTGGTATGTATCCGCTGCCAAGTTGGAGCCACGTCTTGGCTTGCGCCATGAAGAGCCAGGTGCAGAGCTTGAAATGCCCTTTAATATTGCGGGCTATATCCGAGCGTTAAAATCAGCTCTAGCCACAGTAGAGGAGGATGAGCTGGTCGCTGCCTTTTTGCTGCGGGCGCCAGAGTTTAGAAATATTCTGCGGCGCATTCAAACCATCGGGAAATTTCCTTATGGGGAAATTCGCGATAATCTGGTTGACGCACATTGTCGGCCAATTGATCTTTTGCGCTGTAAATTATCTTTCTTTGGGGCAAGCAAATTTGATCCAAAATCAGATAAATGGACCCGAATAACCTTGTATCAGGGGGCGCCAACAGCGGCAGATTTTGTAAAAGCCTCGTCGCAGGATTTAGATGACTGGTTGTTCCCGTTGCGCCCTTCTATTAGCGGCTAAAAGCGGGGTCTGGTGTTATGCAGGTCTCCGCAAATGAGGTTTATCAGACAGCCAGAAAGGCCTGTCTAGCAGCTGAATACCTACAGGATAGAGCCGAAGATATTGCTCTGGCTACGAGTTGGTTGCAATGTGCAGGCATGAAGGGATGCGCAGTTCTGGATAGCTTGCTGGCAGATACGAAAGATAAACAGGATGCCCAGCTCTGCTTGCATCTTGAAGCAGGTGTTTTGCAAATATCGCACTTCCGCCCAGCCTTTGAAGGGGTGGCTTCAATTGACTGGCTTCTTGCCGCAGGGGATGGCGCTGAAATCAGGGTAGCTAGCTTATCTTACCCGGTGATGTTTGCTGGGTTATTATGGCTAGCTGGCCAGAGTTATAAAAAGCAATTTACGCTCATGGGTGAGGGACTAAAAACCCCGATCAATTTGCCAGATGAGGCGGTAGAATCTGTTGCAATATGCCAGCAGATTTCTGGCAAGGTTGTGATAGAAGTTAACGATATTGGATTTGTCCCGCCTGTTGTGCCAGCTGGCCATAGTGAGGTTGCGGATGCGGTATGGGCGCGGCTAAACGCATTGGCGATGCAAACCTATGTGCCAGAAACCGAAGCTTCGCGCCTGTCAGGTGCGGGTGCAGGTCTAGTAGATGATGACTAGTGAGTAATAACGAGCAGATTAGAAATTAGAGTGTGCTGAGGGATAGCTGAAATTAGACAGCCATGGCCAGACAAGGTAGTGTTTTTAAGGACATCTCGTTTGCGACTATACTAAATATAAAATGCCAAAATAAAATGCCAGAATAAAACGCCAGAATAAAACGCCAAAATTAAATGCCAGAATGAAATGCCAGAATGAAATGCCAGAAAACAAACAAACGCTCGAGGGATAGATAAATGACTGCAATTGAAACCACGGAGATGAGCCTTTCTGAGATTGAAAGTCTGGCATTAAGTGTTTTTACCAAACATGGCTGTTCTGCTGATAATGCCGCTGCATTAGCGCGGACAGTTGTTCGGGCAGAACGGGATGGCTCTCTCTCCCATGGGTTATTTCGGGTGCCGGGATACATCGCTTCGCTGAATTCTGGCAAGGTGAAGGGTGATGCTACGCCAAAAATTGAACAGAGTTTAGCTTCTGTTATCACGGTTGATGGCGACCATGGTTATGCCCCGCTTGCCCTTGAGACAGGCTTGCCAGTGCTGGCAAAGGCAGCCTCTGAAACGGGTATTGCGGTGATGCGAATTATCAATTCATTCCACTTTGCGGCGATGTGGCCAGAAACAGAATATTTGGCTGAACAGGGGCTAGCTGGTCTTGCTTGTACAGCCTTCAAACCCAGTGTTGCGCCAGCTGGTGCAACACAAGCGTTTTTTGGCACTAATCCGCTTTCTTTTGCATGGCCACGTCCGGGGCATACGCCCATAGTGTTTGATATGGCTACCTCCACTCTGGCAAAAGGTGATGTGCAAATTGCAGCACGTGATGGCCATGCCGTACCCCCCGGAACTGGGCTAGGGCCAGATGGCCAACCATCAGATGATCCAGCTGAGATTCTAAAAGGTGTTTTGCTGCCTTTTGGCGGTTATAAAGGTTCGGCAATTGCGTTGATGGTAGAATTTCTGGCTGCGGGTATGACAGGCGATAATTTCTCTTATGAAGCTGGTCAGCAGGACAATAATGATGGCGGTCCAGCTAAGGGCGGTGAATTTGTGCTGGCAATGAGCCCAAAGCTGATAGCTGGTGATGGCTGGCAAGAACATAATGAAGCCTTTATCCAGACCTTGTCTGAGCTTGACGGTATCCGCTTGCCAGGGCAAAGACGGCATAAAAACCGTCTAGATATGGGGCCGCGTCATATTAACGCGGCATTGGTAGAGAAAATCAGAGGCTTATTGTAAGATAAGCTAAGCTTTACAGCGCATCCTAGAGCAAAACCATGGCCATCTAGAGGAAGAAAATGCACTGTTAGAAACTTTTTTTCATTTCAATGCTTATCTTTTATAAAAAACCGTGTAGACTAGGCGCCTTGAAAGTTTTGTGCAGCCGATGACAGGTCTTCATTAGATGGAACTCAGACGATGGCAACAGGAAATCATTGATAGTTTCCCAGATATCCAGAAAGCGCATAGACGTTTTATCATTAAAGCGCCTACAGGCGCTGGTAAAACGGTTCTTGCCAGTGAGATTATTCGGCAATTTTATGCAGGCGAAAAGGTCATTGTTTTATGTCACCGCTTGGTTTTGCTAGAACAGCTGGAACGCGCCCTAGCCCGCGAGCATAAAGTCTGTAAACTCAATCTGAACCATTCTGAAAAAGCCTTTGCTGATTACGATGTGCTGTTATCAACAAGCACCCGTGCACGTGATATTCTAGATGATGCGGTTGCGCAGGCAAAACTGATCATTATTGATGAAGCACACCGCGTTTCCCCGAACGGCACTGGCTATAAGCGCATTTTGGAATGCTTTATGGAAAAGGGACGTGATGATGCCCATCTTCTGGGGCTGACAGCTTCCCCTGAACGCCGCACAGCAGATCAGCGTGACCAGCTTAGCCTTGCCTTCGATGCCATTATTGATGGTGCGGATATGGAAAAGCTGTTCGAAGAAGGCATATTGGTGCGGCCACGCTATCGCCCACATTTTATCCATGATCTGGAACTTGCCTCCATTGATATTAGCTCTGGGGATTTCCCTGTTACCAAACTTGCACCCGCAATTATCAAATCTTCGATGATCAGCCATGCCTGCTCTATCTATTTAGAAGAGCGAGAAAAAGTAACACCGAAGCCGATATCTGCATGGTTCTGCCCAGATGTGACGGTCGCGGAAACAACAGTCGAAGCGATAGAAGAGCTTGGCCTGTCGGTTAATCTGATAACAGCTAGCACGCCGATTAAAGAGCGGATGCAGATGCTATCTGCGCATGCTAGGGGTGAGGTAGAAGCGGTGGTATCAGTTGGTGTGCTTGCCGAAGGCTGGGACAACCCGCATTGTAATCTTATTGTGCATATGCGCCCAACCCTGTCCAAAGTGTTATGGGGGCAATCAGTTGGTCGTGGTTTGCGTGCAGCAGAGGGTAAGGATACTTGCGTAGTTATTGATGTAAGTTCCAACTGGTCAACATTTGGGCCGGTTGAAAATTTACAATGGAGCTTGTGGTCGCATCGCGGAATATATCTGCGCTATAAAAATAGGTTCCAATGGATAGCCCAGCAGCCGGTGGATGAGCAGCAAAGCTATTTCTTGTGTGATAACAAGCTAGAAAGTGGCCTTCGCTGCTCGCATATTTACCTGAAAGATAAATTCTCAGATACAGGTTGTCCGGTTTGTGGCTCTTACAGTGCTATTGATATTCATAAAGAGCAGCGAATGGAAGATTCGGTCAATGATATTGGCCTACACCGCTTATTCTTTGAGCGTATTCCAGCCATCTATGAGGAAATGAATAAAGATATTTGGCGTACGCTTGGACGTACCGCATGGACGGGGGCAGAGCGCGATGAGCTTATCTTCCTTGCTTTTTGTAAAGCTTTCAGCCTGGTTAGCGGCGTGCCATCTTCTTCTGATTCTGAGTTTTGGCATTATGCTTTACAAGGAGAGGCAGCTATCCGCCATTTCCTTGTTGAAAACAGGATACAGATAACAAAGGGTGAAGAGTTTGAGCATGCTGTGCTGGTGGATGGGCTTATGCATGGTAGGCGTATTCGTGCCTTGCAGGCAAATCACGGTATCCTGTTATGTGGAGAGCTGTTTGCAGAATGTTCAGAAGAAGAGCTGGAGCGTAAATATCAACGTGCCTTGCAAATCATTGAACGTTTGTCAGTAATGGGCTGCTCATCTCAGGATAATCTACCTTACTTCAAGGCAAAGGATGTGGTTTAGATAAGCATAGCCACGCTGCAGTATGGCGATAAAGTAGATAAATTTTACAAGCCCATCTGGTTTCTATAAAACAAAAGCTGTGTAAAGCTGGAGATAGTTTAAGATGACCTCTTCTAAGCCTGTTATTATTGCGCCTTCTGTGCTGGCTAGTAATTTTGCTGCTCTTGGACAGGAAATCGCAGATGTACATAAAGCAGGGGCGGACTGGATTCACCTTGATGTCATGGATGGGCAATTTGTTCCCAATCTGAGTTTTGGTGCGCCAATAATAAAGGCGGTTCGACAAAGCTGTGATGCATATTTTGATGCCCATCTGATGATTGAAGCGCCAGATCCGCTGCTTAGTGATTTTGCGCAAGCCGGAGTGCAGGGCATTACCGTGCATGTGGAAGCCTGTACACATCTAGACCGAACATTAAGCTATATTCGCGAGCTTGGATGTAAGGCAGGGGTAGCCCTAAATCCAGCTACGCCGCTTAGCACCGTTCAGCATTGTCTTGATAAGCTTGATCTATTGCTGGTGATGACCGTAAATCCAGGTTTTGGCGGCCAGCGTTTCATTGATGCGATGCTATCAAAAATAGAGCAGGCCGCGTCTATGGTTGATGGGCGTGATATCCAGCTTCAGGTTGATGGCGGCATTACCGCAGACACAGCTCCAAAAGTTATTGCTGCAGGGGCTAATAATCTGGTAGCTGGCTCAGCCATCTTTGGGCCAGCACAGGGATATGCTGCGGCAATAACCGCTATTCGCGGCTAGTTTATTTTTATTTTTATTTTTATTTTTATTTTTTCATGCTTTTTCCGCTTACAGGCTCTTTGCCTGACGGCTTGGCGCCAATATGGGCATCGCCGCGCCGCTTGGCTAGTTCTATCTGGCGTGCACGCTCTGAAAACCGGGCGCGCTGTGCTGGGGTGGTTTTGTCTATGCAATGCGGGCAGCTGACCCCGGCCATATAGGCATTAGAGCTCATCTCCTCTTCGCTAAGCGGCATTTTACAGGCATGGCATAGCTCATATTTTCCGCGCTGCAGATTATGGTCTACTGCAACCCGGCTATCAAAGACAAAACACTCTCCCTCCCACAGGGATTGGCTTTGCGGGATATCTTCCAGATATTGCAGGATACCTCCTTTTAGGTGATAGACATCTTCAAAGCCTAGATTTTTCATCAACGCCGTTGATTTCTCGCACCGGATACCGCCAGTACAATACATAGCCAGTTTTTTCGGGCGGTTCTCTTCTGGCAAGGCGGCTAGCTCTGCTGCCCACTCTGGAAATTCACGAAAGGTTTTCGTTAGCGGATTTACGGCCCCCTTAAACTGACCTATCGCAACCTCATAATCATTTCTGGTATCGACAACCATGACATCTGGGTCAGATATCAGCGTGTTCCAATCCTTTGGATTTACATAAGTGCCTGCTTGTTCTGCCGGGTTAATGCCGTTAGCGCCCATCGTGACGATCTCACGCTTTAGCCTAACTTTCATTCGGTGAAAGGGTGGTACTTCATGTACAGCAAATTTCAGCTCTGGGGCTCCAAAGATAGTCTTGGCCAGCAACCAGTCTAAAAAGCGATCCATATCGTTATAACGCCCAGATATAGTGCCGTTTAGCCCTTCCTCTGCGATAAGAAGTGTGCCCATTAACTGGCAAGTATCGCATTTCTCGCGCAAGGCCTCTTGCCAACTGGTGATATCATCAACCTTAGTAAACTGGTATAGGGCTGCGACCACATAATGATTGGTTTTGGGTAGGTTATGCATCAGCTCACATCACTTAATAGTGGCAGTGTAAGGGCGTTAACAACGCCCCCTTGCATACATGAGCAGTCAGTTTTTATCAAGCAGGCGAGGGACTATGATGGGCTGTTTTGTGCAAGTGCCTCTTCTATCGCGCTACGGAATTTTGGACTATCTGGTTCGCTTACCGAAGAAAACCAGTCTGCAATTTGGCCATCGCGCCCTACTAGGAATTTATGGAAATTCCATTTTGGTTTGCCTAACATGCCAACTTGCGCCCCTGCCCATTTATAGAATTCATGTGCATCTGCGCCTTTGATATCGGTGATAGCGGTCATTGGGAAATCGATGTCAAAGTTTACTTCACAGAATTGTTTTACCTCTGCTTCTGTATCTAATTCCTGACCCCCAAAATTATTTGATGGAACGCCAATGACCACCAGCCCCTTATCCCGGTACGCAGACCAAAGGTTCTGTAAAGCGCTATATTGCCGTGTAAAGCCGCAGCGGGAAGCTGTGTTAACAATCAACAGCACGCGGCCCTGATAGTCGGATAAATCGAGGTTAGCGCCTTCAATCGAAGGAAAACTAAAATCAAATGCGGAAACGCTCATCTGTTGCTGCCCTGCTAGTAGCGGTGCTGATGCCATTAAACCGGTTACACATAAAAGCGCAAAGAAAGCTTTTCTGAACATGCTTAAGAGCCTCGGCGAAAAAAAGTTTATGAAAAATGGCGTATTGCGAAAAACAACCATCTATACGCTGTATGCTTGCAGTAAGATGCATGGCTGGCAAAAGAGGGGCTTAGCGGATGCGTATTATCGGAGCGGTTTAATGTTTGGCGTGCCAGACGTCGGCTAGCCAATTTTCAAGCAGATGTGTGCCAGACAAGCCAAGTAAGCTATCGCGAAGCTGGCCAGGCAAGCCTGAAAGCCGCATAACCTGTCCTGTTAGACTGGCCTTGCTAGTGGTGGATTTTAGCTGACTGGCCCGCATAATAGCCATAGATCGCAGCGCATCAGATAGCGCCTCTTCTTGCAGCTGTGCCTTTAGATAAGCAATATCAACAAAGCTCTGCCCGGCTCCTTGTGCTAGATGTGGCGGCATAATATGCGCAGCATCACCTATCAATGTTACGTGCATTCGCCGCCAGCTAGCAGGCAAGCCATTTGAAAATAAAGGTAGCTTTACCCAATGCGGTGAGGCGTCCGCAACATATTTTAAAATCGGGTGAGGGGCTAGAAGCTGTGCCTGCCATTCAGGCCCAAGCTGTTCTGATGATGCGCAAAACACCATATTTATCCGCCTCTGGCCAGCCATGGGATAGCTTACAAAATGACAGCCATCGCCCAAGATAAGCTGTGTTTGCGTCCGGCTAAATAGACGTGGCAAGGCGTTTGCCTCAATGTCGCATCGCATCGCATAATAAGGGGCTGCTTTAGCTGTTAGCTGGGCACCGCACACAAAAGAACGGCACAGCCCATTGACGCCGTCCGCACCAATAATTTCGTCCACATAGAGGGTTTGGCCATCTTCTAGCACTAACTCCATCTTGTCATTTGCGCGCGTGATGCTAAGAGCGGGACTTTCAATGCGTTCAACATTTTTTTGTCTGCCAAGTTTAGCCTCAATCGCCTGATAAAGGTCGCTGCGCCCGATACCGATATAAATCCGGTTTTGAGGGTGAGGAATTTCAGCTAATGCACGCCCATCACTCATTGCGGTGATAACAATATTATCCAACCGAACACCACTATCTAAGGCTGCATCATATAGACCAATGGCGCGCAAGGCTTCCAGCCCATTCGGCGCTAATTGCAACCCACCAATAAGACGCGGCTTTGCACCGATCAGCAGAATATCATGTCGCTCGCCATTCTTATGCCCATATCTGTGTTGGGCAAGCATCAACCCGGCGGTGATACCTGTTAGCCCTTGACCAATAATTGCAACTGTCTTTGTCATATCCTGTTTGTTCTACCTTAAAACAAAGGTTGTTGTCTTTGATGAAATTTCGCGGTGATGGTGACGATTATATGATTTCTGTCTGGTAAAATGTCTATCATCTCGGTATTACATAGGCACAAGCAGACAGATGCAAGCTGCAATGCTAAAAACAGATGCGCTAGCTTCTGTCCTCACGCGTTAAAAAGGATGAGCAAGAAGATGAATTTGGACAAAGTATCCGTTGGCAAAAACCCGCCTGAAGAAGTTAATGTTGCCATTGAAATTCCCGCACAATCTGCACCTGTAAAATATGAGCTGGACAAGGATTCAGGGGCGTTGTTGGTAGACAGGTTTTTGCATACGCCAATGCATTACCCGGTCAATTACGGCTTTGTGCCGCATACCCTGTCAGATGATGGCGATCCGATTGACGCGTGCGTGCTAACCCCAATGCCGATTGTACATGGCTGTATTATTGCAGCGCGCCCCATTGGCGTATTGATGATGGAAGATGAAAGCGGTGTAGATGAAAAACTACTCTGTGTGCCAGTAGATAAATTGCATCCTCTTTATAAGGATGTAAAATCCACTGATGATTTGCCAGCAATTATTCTTGAACAAATCGGTCATTTCTTTGAGCATTACAAAGACCTTGAAAAAACCAAATGGGTAAAAGTGCAAGGTTGGGAAGGCCCTGAAAAGGCCGCAGAAATGATCAAAGCCGCTATTGAGCGGGCAAAGGCATAAAGGCATTCTAATGCAGCAATTGACCATCAGGCGTCCCGATGACTGGCATTTGCATCTCCGTGACGAGGTGGTCATGCAAGCCGTATTGCCGCATAGTTCTAGCTGGTGTGGGCGGGCAATTATTATGCCTAATCTTGTCCCGCCTGTAACCACCCCTGAAATGGCAGATAAATACCGCCAGCGTATCCTTGCTGCCCTGCCTGAAGGGCATAATTTCACGCCGTTGATGGTGTTGTATTTAACCGAAGCAACCACACCAGCAGAGGTGCGCAAAGGTGCCTCTGATGGTATTGTGACGGCTGTAAAGCTGTATCCGGCCGGGGCAACAACCAATTCAGATAGCGGTGTGCGTGATATTGAAAAGGTGATGCCTGTTTTAGAAGAAATGGCAGAGATAGGCTTGCCGTTACTTGTGCATGGCGAGGTAACAGATAGCGACATTGATATCTTTGATAGAGAGGCTGTCTTTATTGAGCGTGTGCTGGCACCCTTGCGCAAAAGGCTGCCTGAATTGCGGATTGTTTTTGAGCATATCACTACCCGGCAGGCGGCTGAGTTTGTACTGGCAGGGGATGATAATCTGGGCGCAACCATTACCCCGCATCACTTGTTGATCAATCGCAATGCTATTTTGGCAGGCGGCATAAAACCGCATTATTATTGTCTTCCTGTTGCGAAAAGAGAGAGTCATAGACTAGCTTTGCTAGAGGCAGTGTTAGCGGATACTAAAAAGGTGTTTTTAGGCACTGATAGCGCCCCTCATCTTGACCCTGCAAAATTGCAGCCTTGTGGCTGTGCTGGTATTTTCAATGCGCCAAATACACTTGCCTGTCTTGCCCAGCTCTTCGAAGCGCATGATGCGCTAGATAGGTTGGAGAATTTCACCTCTGTCTATGGTCCAGAATTCTATCGCCTTCCTGTTAATTCAGATACCATAACACTTATCCGGCATGATACTGCCCAGCCTGCAATAGCGCCTGTTGTTACAGAAGAGGGGCCGGTAACTGTTTTTGATCCGCAAATAGAGATATTCTGGTCGATAGCAGATAATTGCTAAACAGGGTGCTGATTTTAAAAAGGAAAGGGTTTAGATGATTTCCGTAAGCCTTACAGATAAAAAAATGATCGCTGCAGCAACAGCTTCTATGCTGTTAGAAATTGAAGCGGTGCATGTGAATGCTGACAAGCCTTTTATCCTTACATCAGGGGCAGCAAGCCCAGTTTATATTGATTGCCGCAAGCTTATATCTTTCCCACGTATTCGCGCTGCCTTAATGGATTTTGGTATTTCTGTGCTGTCACAAGAAGCAGGTTTTGAAGCTTTTGACAGTGTCGCAGGCGGCGAGACAGCAGGCATTCCTTTTGCTGCCTTTATGGCCGAACGCCTAGGTCTGCCGATGCAATATGTGCGCAAAAAGCCAAAGGGGTTTGGCCGCAATGCACAGATAGAAGGCCATTTGGTAGAAGATAGCCGGGTGCTGTTGGTTGAAGATTTGGCAACCGACGGCGGCAGTAAATTTATGTTTGCTGATGCCCTTCGTAAAGCAGGCGCACAATGCAATCATGTGTTTGTTGTTTTCTATTACGATATTTTTGCCCATGCCCGTGATGAAATGAAAGAAGCTGGCTTAGAATTGCATTATCTAGCAAGCTGGTGGGATGTGTTAGACCAGATTAAAAATAGTGATAAGTTTGATGATAAAACCTGTGCAGCAGTGGAAGCTTTCTTGCATGATCCAAAAGGGTGGTCTGCTGCCAATGGGGGCACAACAAACAAGGATTAAATAGGGCTGTGAGCGTCAATAAAGACAAAACAGATAAAATCATTATTGATACAGACCCAGGCATTGATGATGCGATGGCCATTCATCTAGCCTTTGCAGATGCGCGTTTGGAGGTGCTAGCGCTTACGTCTGTTTTTGGCAATGTCTTCACAGAACAAGCTACCCGCAATGCCCTTGCCCTTGTGGAGCATGCTGGTAGCACCATTCCCGTCGCAGCAGGGGCGGCGCGTCCACGCAGCCAGACGCCAAATGCGCCCTCTCATTATGTACATGGAAAAGAGGGTTTTGGTAATTTGCCAGCCCCTAGGCCAAAAGCCCAGCCTGATCCGCGCGAAGCGCCGCAGCTGCTGTCGCAGATGTGCCGCCAGCAAAGCGGTGAGATAATTTTGTGTCCAGTTGGCCCGCTTACCAATATCGCCGCGCTCCTAGATGCTGACCCAGATATAGCCGCGCATGTGAAAAAGCTGGTTATTATGGGCGGGGCGGTATGGTGTCCGGGTAATGTCACTAATGTAGCTGAGGCCAATATCTGGAATGACCCACATGCTGCAGACCGCGTTTTCGCCGCTGATTGGGATATTGATCTGATAGGGCTTGATGTCACTCAAAAAGTTACGTGTGTGCAAGATGATTTTGAAGGGCTACGCCAGACCTCTCCCGATATTGGCGGCTTTCTGGCAGATATAACTAGCTTTTATATTGATTTTTATCATTCTGTGGTTGGCCAGCATGTTTGTATGATGCATGACCCTTCGGCAGTCATTGCGGTCACAGATAGAGATGCATTTGAATTTCGTGAAGCGCCCCTGCGGGTTGTGTGCGAAGGTGATGAGATTGGCCGAACCATAGCAGATATGCAGTGTGGGCGGCGGCCAGTTAATGTTGCGGCAGGTGTAGATAGTGCGCGGGTGCGTAAAATTTTTCTGGATATCTGCGCACAAGCTGACACAATGAGGAGTAGAAGAATTGCCGCTAGCTAGTCGAGCTTCTTTTCGTTTCTACTAAAGATATGAAGGCCAAATTTTAGGCAATAAAAAAGACAGAAATTGTTGGTTTAGATGCATATTCAGAACGTTGATTATCAAGCAGATAATGCGCCGCAAGACCTTGCCCAATCCCTGCGCGAGACAGGCTTTGCGGTACTTAGCAACCATCCGATTACACCTGCGCGGATCCAGGCTATTTATACGAGCTGGGGCAATTTTTTTGCCTCTGAAGGCAAGCAGAATTATCTGCGCGACCCGATACGCCAAGATGGCTATTTCCCGTTTAAGTCTGAGCATGCCAAAGATGCAGACGAAAAAGATTTAAAAGAATTTTTCCATATCTATCCATGGGGCCGTGTGCCAGAAAATTTGGCAGCAGAAACTAGAGCTTTTTATGCAGATTTAGTTGGCTTGGGTGTGGAGCTGCTTGGCTGGTTAGATGGCCAGTTGCCAGCTGATATTTCAGGTAAATTAAGTGCGCCATTGCGTGAGATGATGACCGGGAGTGAGCAAAGCTTGCTCCGTATCTTGCATTATCCGCCAGTTGCAGAGGATGAGCGTTCTGCTGCGATTCGCGCTGCTGCGCATGAGGATATTAACCTTATTACATTGCTGGTAGCAGGATCTCAGCCCGGTTTGCAAGCTATGGATAATCAGGGTAGATGGCATGAAGTGCCGTGCGATCCTGGTATGATTACAATTAATAACGGGGATATGCTGGCGTTGGCGAGTGCTAATTATTTTCCCTCCACAACGCACCGTGTTGTGAATCCAGGTGAAAATCCAAATCAATCACGCTATTCTATGCCTATGTTTTTACATCCACGTCCGGATGTAGAGCTAAAGCCAGCTTTTAGTGCAGATCAGTTTTTACAGGAGCGGCTCAAAGAAATCGGGCTAAAATAAAATCAGGGAGAATGATGATGAAATTCGTCAAGACATTAGCTATCGCTGCCGTCTCTGCGGTTGGTTTTGCTACTATGGTTCAGGCAGCAGATATCAAGCCTGCAGTGATTTACGACATGGGTGGTAAGTTTGATAAATCCTTCAATGAAGGGGTGTATAACGGGGTGAAGAAATTCACCGATGAAACCGGTATTGAAGTGATGGAATTTGAAGTCACGAACGAAACCCAGCGTGAACAAGCTATGCGCAGGATGGCTGAGCGCGGGGCAACAGTTATTCTGGGTGTTGGCTTTGCACAGGCAGATGCGATTGCCAAAGTGGCTGCTGAATATCCAGACAAGCAATTCTCTATTATTGATGTTAGCTGGCTAGATGCGCCAAATCTGCGTCAATATTCGTTTAAAGAACATGAAGGCAGCTATCTGGTGGGCGTTGCCGCCGCCTTGGCTAGTGAGACAGGCAAGGTTGGTTTTGTAGGCGGAATGGATATTCCGCTTATTCGCAAATTTGCGTGTGGTTATGTAGGCGGAGTGAAGGCGGCAAATGGAAATGCAGATGTCTATCAGAATATGACAGGCACTACCCCATCTGCATGGAATGATCCTGCCAAAGGTGCAGAGCTAGCAAAAAGCCAAATCGATAGAGGTGCAGATGTAGTGTATCATGCCGCTGGCGGAACAGGTCTTGGTGTTATTCAGGCTGCGGCTGATGCAGGCAAACTGGCCATTGGTGTTGATTCAAACCAGAACGGCCTCGCGCCGGGTTCTGTTCTAACCTCGATGCTAAAGCGTGTGGATGTTGCTGCATATGAAACTTTCAAAGATGCGATGGATGGTAAATTTACCTCTGGCCTGCAAGCGCTAGGTATCGCAGAAGGTGGTGTTGATTGGGCTCTAGATGAAAATAACGCCTCTCTGATTACAGCAGATATCAAGGCGGCTGTTGAACAGGCGCGCAAAGATATTCTAAGCGGTGCGGTAAGTGTTCATAACTATGAAAGCACATCAAGCTGCCCGTACTAATGGCATCTTTTTAATCTTTCATAGAGATGCACAAAAAAACCCTTTCAGATACAGGTGGCGCTGATACAGCGCCGCCTGCTATTTATCTTAAAAATATTTATAAAAGCTTTGGGGCTGTTCAGGCTAACAAGGATATTGACTTGCATGTAAGTGCGGGCACTATTCACGGGATTGTCGGCGAAAATGGCGCTGGTAAATCTACGCTTGTTTCTATCTTATATGGATTTTATACCGCGGACCGTGGCAAGACAGAAATATTTGGCGCGCCCGTAGTGTTGCGCTCGACGGCAGATGCGATTGCTGCGGGTATTGGTATGGTGCATCAGCATTTTATGCTGGTGCCAAACTTTAGCGTTTTAGAAAATATTATTCTTGGCCATGAGGGGTCAAGCAGTTTGCAGGCTGGTTTGGAAAAAGCGACCAAAGAGCTGCAAAATATTGCTGATAAATATGGCCTGCAGGTCGATTTGCATGCGCTAGTCCAAGACTTGCCCGTCGGCTTGCAACAACGTGTTGAGATTTTAAAGGCTTTATATCGCGGTGCGCGGGTGCTTATTTTGGACGAGCCAACAGGTGTTCTGACCCCGCAGGAAACCAAGCAGCTATTTGAGATATTAAGATCGCTACGCGCGCAAGGCGTGACCATTTTGCTCATTACCCACAAATTAAAAGAAATTATGGCTGTCACAGATAATGTATCGGTAATGCGTGGCGGGGAAATGGTTGCCCATCTTGAGACCCAAAAAACCTCGCCAGAGCAGCTTGCAGAGTTAATGGTGGGCCGGCCTGTTTTACTAACGGTAGGCTATGATAGTGCAGAGGCTGGCGATATCTGTTTGCAAGTCGAACATTTATCTATGCGCGATGACAGTGGCAAAAGCTGTTTGCAGGATATCAGCTTTAGTGTGCGGCGTGGCGAGATTTTTGGTATTGCCGGTGTGTCTGGCAACGGGCAGTCAGAATTGCTGGAAGTGCTAGCCGGTATATCAGCGCTTGATGCTGGCAGAGTTGTAATTGGCACAACTGAAATCAGTGCAGATAATCCTGCAACGCCCGCTGAGGTGAAAGAATTGGGTCTTGCTCATATCCCTGAAGACAGGCATGCAATGGGGCTTATTTTGCCCTTTACCGCAGCAGAAACAGCGATGCTTGGATATGAGGAACGCGGGGCGGTAAGTGGCCGTTCGCCGTTTTTATCTCCAGATAAAATTACCCGTCATTGTGCAAAACTGATGACAGATTTTGATATTCGCCCAGCTGATCCAAACCTAAAAAGTAATCTGTTTTCAGGCGGCAATCAGCAAAAAATTGTGGTGGCAAGAGAGATATCTGCGCATCCAGATATTCTGCTGGTTGGCCAGCCTACCAGAGGGGTGGATATTGGGGCTATTGAATTTATCCACAAACAATTACTGGCTTTGCGCGATGCTGGATGCGCAATTATTTTAGTATCTGTAGAGCTGGACGAAATTTTGAATCTATCCGATAGGATAATGGTGATGAATGCAGGCCAGAATATGGGCATTCTTGTGCGTGAAGATGCGGATGTGCAGAAAATTGGTCTGATGATGGCGGGGCTTGAAAATACTGGCAATATTGCTACGTCGTTGGCGTCAGAAAAAAAGGGGGGCAAGCATGAATAAAGATGCGTTGCCTAGATGGATAGATATTGGCTTGCTGCCGCTGATTAATTTGCTGGCCGCTCTTATCGTGTCGGGAATCATTATTGCTATTATTGGCGAGAATCCGTTTGTTGCAATGGGGGTGATGCTAAAAGGTGCTTTTGTTTATAAGGGCGCGCTTGGCTATACATTATTTTATACAACAAACTTTATTTTCACAGGCCTAGCGGTTGCGGTCGCCTTTCATGCGATGCTGTTCAATATTGGCGGCGAGGGACAGGCGATGATAGGCGGACTTGGGGTCGGGCTAGTTTGTATTGCCCTTGATAGCCTGCTGCCACCTTTTCTGGTGGTAGTCCTTGCGATAGCGGCCGCTGCCTTGTTTGGGGCGGTATGGGGTGTTATTCCGGGCTGGCTACAAGCACGGCGCGGCAGTCATATTGTGATCACCACCATCATGTTTAATTTTATTGCGGCATCGGTAATGGTCTGGCTACTGGCCGGGATGCTAATGGCGCCTGGGCAAATGTCACCGGAAACGCGAAGTTTTGCGGAAGGGGTTGGCCTGCCGCAAATACATGATGTTTTGAACGCTATGGGCTTTTCGGTCGCTAAATCACCCTTAAATTTTTCTTTTGTGGTAGCGTTATTGGCCAGCTTTGGTGTTTGGGTGCTTATTTGGCGCACCCGACTAGGCTATGTAATCAGAGCCACTGGACATAGCGAGCGCGCGGCAATTTATGCTGGTCATAATCCCGCCTATATCATCATGATCGCGATGGCTATTTCCGGAGGCCTTGCTGGGCTGATGTCTTTAAACGAGATTTTGGGCGTGCAAGAGCGGGTGATCTTGAACTTTACCTCAGGCTATGGGTTTACAGGTATTGCTGTTGCTTTGATGGGGCGCAATCATCCGGTAGGCATCTTGTTTGCTAGCCTTTTATTTGGCGCTCTTTATCAGGGTGGTGCAGAGCTGGATTTTGAATTTCAAACCATCACCCGCGAGATGGTATTGATGATCCAAGGCCTCATAATTTTATTTTCAGGGGCGCTGGCTTATCTATTTGCACCGTTGGTTGCACGCATCTATTTTCGGCTGAAAGTGCCTTCTGGAGGCGGCGATGGCTGATCTCTGGATACAGTTTTTACTTACGCTAGATGCCACTTTACGGGTTGCAATACCGCTAATTTTATGCGCGATGGCAGGGTTGTTTTCAGAACGCTCGGGCATCATTGATATCTCGCTTGAAGGCAAGATGCTAATGGCGGCCTTTGCTGCGGGAACGCTTGCTGCGCTTACTGGCTCGGCGATAGCTGGGCTTGTAGGCGCTATTCTGGTGTCGGTAATGTTCAGCCTCATTCACGGCTTTGCTTGTATTACCCATAAGGGCAATCAGGTTATATCTGGCTTGGCGATCAATATTCTTGCTTCTGGTTTAACCGTTACGTTGGGGATTGCGATTTTTGCCAAAGGAGGGCAAACCCCGATGCTATCGCGTGAGGCCAGATTTAGCTCTATCGAGCTACCTTTCGCCGAAGCGGCAGGCGCAATTCCGTTTATTGGACCCATCTATAAAGAGATTATTTCAGGGCATAATATTTTGGTCTGGTGTGCGCTGATAGCGGTATGGCTAACAGGGTTTGTTATTTTTAAAACGGCATTTGGTCTGCGTCTGCGCGCGGTCGGCGAAAAGCCCGAAGCGGTGGATACAGCTGGTATTAGCGTGTCTGGCTTGCGCTATCGTGCGGTAATTATTGCTGGCATATTATGCGGGATTGCAGGGGCGTATCTGTCGATTGCGCATGGGGCGGGCTTTGTGCGCGAAATGACAGCTGGCAAAGGTTATATAGCGCTAGCTGCGCTGATATTTGGTAATTGGCGGCCTGTACCAGCACTTGCTGCCTGTTTGATGTTTGGTTTTCTGGATGCGGTTGCGGCTCGCCTGCAAGGGGTGGAAGTGCCCGTAATTGGACAGATTCCGACTGACCTGATTTTGGTTCTGCCTTATGTGCTAACGGTGGTATTGCTGGCTGGGTTCATTGGCAAAGCAACACCGCCGCGTGCGATAGGCCGGCCATATGTTAAGGAGCGATAAGATGACAGATGCGCTTGTGAAGGCCGCGATAGATATCCTGCCCAAGGCCTATGCCCCTTACAGCCAATTTCAGGTTGGCGCGGCTATTCAGGATGAAGAAGGGCGTATCCATCTGGGCGTCAATGTTGAAAATGCAGCCTATCCAGTTGGCAGTTGTGCTGAAGCAGGGGCCATAGCGGCCATGATAGCTGCTGGGGGTAAACAGATTGCCTGTATTGCAGTTGCGGGGCGCGGGGCTGAATTATGCACCCCTTGCGGGGGATGCCGTCAACGCCTGCGCGAATTTGCAGCGCCAGACATGGAAATTCTAGTTTGTGATGATAAGGGTTTGCGGAAAATTTTTACGTTGGAAACCCTGCTTCCTCATAGCTTTGGCCCCAATAATCTGGACTAGAATATTTTTAGGAAAGCGGAGATTTTATGTATTGTAAATCCTGTCACCAGCATCGCCTAGCCCCGGCAGAATATAGCAATTTTCATTTAATTCTCGGTCAAGGGCTGCGGTAATAATCGGAATATCGGGATGGGCAGTTGTAAAGGCATGCACCCCTTCTGGCGCCGCTACCAGACAGCAAAAGACAATATCTGTTACGCCTCGTGATTTTAGCCTGTCTGCTGTCATAATCGCAGATCCGCCTGTTGCCAGCATCGGGTCAGTCATAATTACTTGCCGTGCTTTGATCTCTGGCGGCAATTTTTCATAATAATATTCAGGGTTGTGGGTATCTGGGTCACGTTGCAGACCCATATGCCCAATAGCTGCCTCAGGCAGGAGCGCGCTAAGCGCATCTGCCATGCCATTGCCCGCGCGCAAAATAGAAACAATGCATGGCACATGAACGGGCAGGGCTACGGCTGTTATTGGCTCTAGCGGCGTTTCAATTTCTATCGAAACGGTTTTGATATGGCGGAAAACAGACGCGCTCATCAATCCCGCTAATTCAAATAGAATACGGCGAAAATCCTGTGACGGCGTATCCTTATCTCGCAGTTTGGCCATCTTAACGTCAATAACGGGATGGCAAAGAACTTCAAGCATTTCAAATTCGGCGGCGCGTGTCATCGTGCTGTCCTTGTGATATCAGTATGATTAGAGGGCTGAGTTTAGCGCGCTTCTAGCTTCAGTTCAATGTGATGGTTTGCCCACATGTTGTGTGTTTTTAGCTGGACATTTTTGCATAGCTGATTTAGCCAAAGAGCAGATAGACAGATGCGGCGCTAGCAAGGCTATTTGCAGGCGCCCTAAAAGAGATAACTCAGGTATATAAAGTTAGTGGCAAAGCTCTATTTTTCTTACTCAGCAATGAATGCTGGCAAGACGACAATATTGCTGCAAGCATCGCATAATTATAAAGAGCGAGGCATGCAAACGATGTTGCTGACGGCTGCCTTAGATGACCGGGCGGGATCTGGTAAAATTGCATCACGTATTGGTTTATCAGCAGATGCGCATATTTTTGATAGGGATAGCGATTTGCTGGCTCAGGTGCTGCCTGCTCATCAGGCCGCCCCACTTGCTTGCCTGCTCGTAGATGAAGCCCAGTTTCTAACCCCGGCTCAGGTCTGGCAACTTTCCGCGCTCGCTGATCAACATAATCTGCCAGTAATGTGCTATGGTTTGCGGACTGATTTTAAAGGTAAGCTGTTTCCAGGTTCTGCTGAATTGCTGGCGATAGCTGATGTTTTACGTGAAATTCGCACTATTTGCCATTGTGGGCGCAAAGCAACGATGGTTATTCGGCAATCTGCCGATGGCACAATTTTGACAGATGGTGTTCAAATAGAAATTGGCGGCAACGACAAATATGTCTCTTTATGCCGCAAACATTGGAAGGATGCGACTGGATATGCGCAAACAAAATAACGCAAATCTTGGCGCTGCTAGCACGGGCTTGCTGGTGATAGATGTGCAGAATGATTTCTGCCCTGGCGGTCAGCTTGCCGTGCAGGATGGCAACATTGTTGTTGACCCTATTAATCAGATGATAGCCTGCGCGCAAAATGTGGTTGCAACACAGGATTGGCATCCGCAAGGCCATTCAAGCTTTGCTTCTACTCATCCAGACAAAACCCCGTTTGAGGCGGTAGAGATGAGTTATGGTAAACAAACATTATGGCCAGACCATTGTATACAAGGCACAAATGGCGCCGATTTTCACAAGCTGTTGCAGGCAGATGCCTTTCAGATGATTGTGCGTAAAGGTTTCCGACAAGCTATCGATAGCTATTCTGCATTTTTTGAGAATGACCGCAAAACCATTACTGGTCTGGATGGGTATTTGCGTAACCGGCAAATCGATAGGCTAGTGCTGGCTGGGCTTGCAACAGATTATTGTGTAGCGTTTTCTGCGCTGGATGCAGCATCGCTGGGATATAATGTATCGGTCGTCATGCCAGCCTGCCGTGCAATAGATTTAGAAGGTTCGCTGGCAGCACAAATCATGGCAATGCGTGATGCTGGCATCGAATTGCTAGAATATGTACCAGCTTAAAGGCCAGTCTTAAAACAGAATAAGTAACCGAGTTTTAGCTAGAAAGAAATTTGAATGCGTGAAGAACTCCGCAATATTGCGATTATTGCCCATGTTGACCATGGCAAAACAACCCTCATTGACTCGATCATGAAACAAAGCGGCATGTTCCGTGAAAATCAGCAGGTCGATGAACGAATTATGGATTCTGGTGACCTAGAAAAAGAGCGCGGTATCACTATTCTGGCTAAGCCTACTTCGGTGCGGTGGCGCGATGTACGTATCAATATTATCGATACACCTGGACATGCCGATTTTGGGGGTGAGGTAGAGCGCGTATTGCATATGGCAGACGGGGTTATTCTGCTGACAGATGCTGCTGAAGGGCCAATGCCGCAAACCAAATTTGTTCTAGGTAAGGCGTTGGCGCTTGGCCTTCGTCCAATGGTGATTATTAATAAAGTTGATAAACCAGATGGCCGGCCAGAAGAGGTGGTCGATGAGGTGTTTGATTTATTTGTTGCCCTTGATGCAGATGATGCCCAGCTTGATTTTCCTATTCTTTATGCCTCTGGCCGCGACGGCTGGTGCGTGAAAGAGTTGGGTGATGCGCGCGCATCTCTTGACCCGCTTCTAGAGACCATTACCCAGCATGTACCGCCCCCGCAAGCGCCAATTGATGCGCCCTTTGCTATGTTGGCAACATTGCTGGATTCGGACCAGTTTTTAGGACGCTGTCTTACAGGCCGGGTGATGCAAGGCCGCATTTCGGTAAATGATAGTGTGCGTGCGCTCAATCTTGACAGTAAAGTTGTGGAAAGTGGCAGGCTGACAAAACTGCTTCGTTTTGAAGGCACGGAGCGGGTGCCAACAGATGAGGTAAGTGCAGGGGATATTGTCTGTATCGCAGGCCTATCGAAAGCCTCTGTTTCGGATACTATTGCTAGTCCTGAGGTAAGTGAGCCACTTGCCTCAACCCCCATAGATCCGCCAACAATGTCGGTGACAATTTCGGTAAATGACAGTCCGCTTGCAGGCACGGAAGGCAAGAAAGTCACCTCTACCATGATAAGGCAGCGGCTATTAGCCGAAGCCGAAGTGAATGTTGCGATAACTTTTTCTGAGAGTGAAAACCGGGATGCGTTTGAGATTGGTGGGCGCGGCGAGTTGCAGCTTGGCGTGTTGATCGAAACCATGCGCCGCGAAGGGTTTGAGCTAACAGTCTCGCGTCCCAAAGTGCTGTTTCGGATGATAGATGGCCAGCGTCATGAGCCTATGGAAGAGATCATCATTGATGTGGATGCTGATTATGCTAGCCCCGTTATTGATACGCTAAACCAGCGAAAGGCCGAAATGGTGGATATGCGGAATGCTGGTTCTGGGAAAACACGGCTGGTCTTTTTAGCGCCATCACGCGGGCTGATAGGCTATCAGGGGCGGTTCTTAACCGAAACCCGCGGCACTGGCGTGCTGAATCGGGTGTTCCATAGCTACGCGCCTTATAAAGGGGATATTAGTGGGCGTCGCAATGGCGCGCTGGTATCTACTGAAACTGGCCAAGTCGTTGCATATGCCCTGTTTAATCTACAAGACAGAGGGGTGATGTTTGTATCCCCGCAAGATAAGGTCTATGAAGGTATGGTCGTGGGCGAGCATAACCGTGATAATGATTTGGGTGTGAATGTGCTAAAGGGCAAGAAGCTGAGTAATGTCCGCGCTTCTGGAACAGATGATGCCATTTTGCTAACCCCGCCTCGCCGCCTAACCCTTGAAGATATGATGGCGTATATCAACCCAGATGAGCTGGTGGAGGTAACGCCGGTAAGTTTGCGCTTGCGCAAGCGCTATCTGGACCCACATGAGCGCAAAAGAGCGGCTAGAACTGGCACAGAGTAAACAAAAAAGCGCCCGCTTTTCTGGCCTAAACCTTCGCAGCTGGTTTTGCTAGACAGATTGCCTTAATTCTGTCCATGATACGCGGTGGGGTGGATTAGTTTCTTAATCCATTTGGACGGAGGCGAAGATGCAAACCCTTACGTGCCAGAAATGCGGGACAAAATTTAAGTGCGGCTCTACTGAAGGGCGGTCATGTTGGTGCATGAACCTGCCCAATATGACGGGCGGTTTTGACCTAGCCGATGACTGTTTATGCCCAGATTGCCTGACCGCAGGGCAAGCTAAAGCGATTACCCGCCAACGTCGGATGCAAAAAACACAGCGGCAAGTTGAACGCGCATCACGCACTATCTCCTAGAGTTCCCGCTTTCCTTTTTTTAAAATGACAATTAGGGTCTTTTGGCCATTATTATACGTAACTACAATATATAGACAAAATTTGTTTGCAATATACATTATATAGTTGTAAATTGAGATATAAGCCTATTTTCTGCTGGTTAGCATAGAGCAGAGGCGCTTGGGTTTGGTGATGTGTGGTGCGTCTGTTTACCTGGCAGGCTTGTTAGCAATAGGCTTAGCTTGAATTGTGTATTTGATCGCAACTTCATCGTTCCTCCAAGCTTGTCGCCTCATCTATGCTGGGTGCGGCAAGTTTTTTAAAAAAACTGGTTTCTTTTCTCGTAATTTGCACATTCTCTGCATTCTTTGTTAGGCTCTAAAGGTCACATTTATTTAGAATGCTATTTCTTTAAGGTTTTGTGCAAATGATAGAAGACCCCCCCTTATTAAAAGTTAAAAAGACCAGACGCCGCCCAACAGCTGCGCAAATTAGCGCCTTTCAGAATGTGCCAACAGGCCAGATTGTTGATGCAAGAGGTGGCAGAGGTGCGTTGAATATGGTGATTAGCCAGCAAACTACTTTGCCTGCAAGCGGTTCTTCTATAGCAGGCCCTGCCCTCACAGCGGAAAATGCCTCAGCTGATGTATTGGCCTCTTTTGCAGCTATTCATTACGCCGAGGCTGGCGATATTTTAGTCGCAGGATTTTCTGGAAATCAGAGCTGTGCCGGTGCAGGAGACAGGTTATGCGGCATGCTGGTTAATGTTGGTGCGGTGGGAATGATAATGGATTGTCCGGTACGTGATATTCATGGCATCAACAAGATCGGGCTTCCGGTTTGGGCAACTGGCATCACCCCTGCAACGCCCTTTATGACTGGGCCTGGGCGGGTGGGTTTCGCGTTGGAATTTGCAGGCCAGCAAATTTGTCATGGCGATATGGTGATCGCAGATGCAGATGGGGTAGTGATTGTGCCGTTTGACGAGATAGACAGCGTTATTGCCGCGCTTGAAAAGGTTAGAGGTTTAGAAGAAGCCCTAGATGCGCGCGTGGCAGATGGGCTAGTTACACATGATAAAATTGCCGCGATGATAGAAAATGGTGCGCTTTTGCTCACAGATGATTAAAATCAGCTTGCCATAGCGGGTTGCCGGATTAAATAATGCTATATCTTCGACAGGTTAAGTGTAGCCTGTTTCCTGTCTGTTCTGGACAACTGTAATTTACTAAATTTTATTAACATTCATTTAGCATGGGTTTTGAAATGACGATTAAATCTTTACTTGATGTTGGTGAGGATAAGGCGGTCGCGCTGAGTGCACCGGGCCGCCCTTCTTTGTCTTATCAGGGTCTGCGGGCCCATATTGAAGCGATTGGTGGCCAGCTTGCTGGCAAGGGGCTTACAAGCGGGGACAGGGTTGCTATCGTGCTACCTAATGGTCCAGAAATGGCCTCAGCCTTTCTTGCGGTAGCAAGCTATATGTCAGCAGCGCCTCTAAACCCAGCCTATAAAAAGTCTGAATACGCATTTTATCTCGAAGATTTAAGCCCAAAGCTGGTGATTGTTGATGAGGCTAGCCAGAACCCAGTTGTAGAAGCAGCAGCTGAGCTTGGTATCGAAGTAGTTGAAGCGAAAGTTTCGGAAAACGCGCCAGCAGGCAGCTTTACTTTGTTTGATACAGCCGCTACGCCCTCTCCAGCTGCGGCAGGGGATGAAGCGCTGGTCTTGCATACTTCTGGCACTACTTCGCGCCCGAAAGTTGTGCCGCTTTTGCAGAAAAATATATTGGCCTCTGCGCGTAATATTGCGGCTAGCCTTGAGCTAACAAATGCTGATCATTGTTTGAATATTATGCCCCTATTTCATATTCACGGGCTGATAGCTGTTCTTGCGGCCTCTATGGGCAAGGGTGCTTCTGTATGCTGCTCGGCAGGATTTAATGCATTGCAATTTTTTGATCTGGCTAGGTCTGAGAAAATTAGTTGGTATTCAGGTGTGCCGACAATGCATCAGGCAATTTTACTTCGGGCACAACGCAACCCTGAGGTAGCAAAATCGCTTGGTTTGCGCTTTATTCGCTCGTCATCTGCATCATTGCCGCCAGCCGTATTTGATGCGCTAAACACAACTTTTGGCTGCCCAGTAATTGAGGCTTATGGCATGACGGAGGCGGCTCATCAAATGACCTCTAATCCGCTAGGGCAAGACAAACAAAAAGCAGGGTTTGTGGGCATTGTTACCAATCCTGAGGCATGTATTTTGGATGCGGATGGTGCTGTTCAGCCGCAGGGAAGTGAGGGCGAGGTTTGTATCAAGGGCGAGAATGTTACGCCGGGATATGAAAATAATGACGCTGCCAACGCAAGCAGTTTCATCAATGGCTGGTTCAGAACCGGCGATCAGGGCTATTTTGATGCAGAAGGCTATTTGAAGATCACTGGTCGTCTGAAAGAAATTATTAATCGAGGCGGCGAGAAAATCTCACCGCTAGAGGTAGATAATATATTGATGGAACATCCTGCCATCCAACAGGTTGTAACCTTTGCTGTGGCAGATAAAATGCTAGGTGAAGATATTGCCGCTGCAGTAGTGCTAGCGGATGGGGCTAGCCTGAGCGAAGCAGAACTAAAAGAATATGCCAATGCCCATTTAGCTAAGTTTAAAGTGCCAAAGCATATCACGTTTCTGGATGAAATTCCCAAAGGGGCGACAGGCAAGCTACAGCGCATTGGATTGGCTGAAAAGTTAGGTTTGTAAAGGTAGCTATGTAAAGGTAGCTATGTAAAGATGGCTTTGTTCTGCCAGACCTACCAGCTAAAATAGGCCAGATGAAATAGGCCAGATGAAATAGGCTAGATGCGCCATAATAATTATGCGCATAAAGGTTAAGAGGAGGCTGTCATGGCAAAGATTTGTATCTATGGCGCAGGTGCAATAGGCGGCTATTTGGCAGCTTGCCTTGATAGGGCGGGTGCAGAGGTTAGTCTGGTTGCCCGTGGTCCGCATCTGGCGGCCATCCAAAAAGAAGGCTTGCGTTTGAATAAGGGTGGCGAGATATCTGTCCACCATCTGCAAGCCAGCGATAATCCTAGCGATCTTGGCGAGCAAGATTATATAATTTTAGCGTTAAAGGCGCATGGCATTCCCAAAATTATTGATCAAATGGCGCCACTTTTGGGCCCTAATACAGCCGTGGTATCAGCAGTAAATGGCTTGCCTTGGTGGTATTTCCATCAGGCGAATACAGGCACGATGCTGGATAATCAGCCGTTGCAGGCAGTAGATCCAGGTGGGCGTATCTATTCAGAGATTGGCGCGCATCGTGCTATAGGCTGTGTTGTGTATCCAGCCTGCGAGATTGCTGAGCCTGGCCTTATTCAGCATATTGACGGGGAGCGCTTTAGCCTTGGTGAGCCTTCTGGTGAGGCAAGTGAGCGTGTCAAAACCCTTAGCCAACTCATGATAGCGGGCGGGCTGAAAGCGCCGCAAAAGAAGCGTATCCGTGACGAAATTTGGGTAAAATTATGGGGCAATTGTTCTTTTAATCCAGTATCTGCATTAACTGGCGCGAACCTTGATAAAATAGGGGGCGATGCAGCTTGCCGACATCTGGTGGCTACGATAATGGCAGAATGCCAGCAAATTGGTGAAGCTATAGGCGTGCGTTTTAATGTGAGTATTGAAGATAGGATAGAAGGTGCGGCGCGCATAATTGGTCATAAGCCCTCAACGCGGCAGGATATTGAAGCTGGTCGGCCGCTAGAGATTGACCCGCTTGTCACAGCAGTGCTGGAGTTGGCTGAGCGTCTGGAAATCCCAGCCCCCACGCTAACCCATGTTACGGGCCTGTTAAAATTGCAAGCGCGCACTCTTGGCCTTTATGGTGATTAGCCGCTAAACTGAAGCGACAGTCGGCGTGGGGAGGGAAGCGATATGTCTGAAAACCTATTTGATGTTAAGGGCAGAAACGCGCTTATTACAGGGGCTTCACGCGGCATTGGTTTTGCGTTGGCTCGCGGCCTTGGCAGGGCGGGTGCAATCCCTATCCTAAATGGCCGTAATCAGGATGCATTAGATATAGCGGTTGCAGTGCTTGCAAAAGAAGGGGTTATAGCAAAAACTTGCGCGTTTGATGTAAGCTGCCATACCCAAGCAGATGCAGCGATAGCTGAGATGGAAGCAGAAGGCACACAAATCGACATACTGGTTAATAATGCCGGCATGCAGCATCGCTCACCTTTGCAAAATTTTGAGATAGATAAGTTTGACCAGCTTATAGCCACCAATTTACGCTCAGTTTTTAGCGTTAGTCAGGCAGTTGCAAAGCTTATGATAGACCGCAAAGCTGGCAAGATAATTAATATTGCATCTGTTATGAGCCTGTTGGCGCGCCCGTCTATTGCCCCCTACACTGCATCCAAAGGGGCGGTAAGCAGCTTGACTAAAGGTATGGCAGCCGACTGGGCGCAATATGGGCTAAACTGTAATGCAATTGCGCCGGGCTATTTTAAGACAGAGCTTAATGAAGCGTTGGCAGCAAATACTGACTTTAATAGCTGGTTAATTTCACGCACACCCGCAGGGCGTTGGGGTGAAGTAGAAGAGCTGGTTGGCGTTTGTTTATTTCTGGCATCAAGCGCCTCTGATTTTGTCAATGGCCAGACCATCTTTGTTGATGGCGGCCTAACAGCGACGGTCTAATAGACATGCAGGCAGACTATGTAATAGTAGGGGCGGGTTCTGCTGGATGTGTGCTGGCCGCAAGGCTTAGCGAAGATCCCAATATTAGCGTTATCCTTATTGAGGCTGGTGGGCATGATGCACGGCTATCGGTGCAGGTGCCTGGCGGCTTTATCAAAACAATGGTTAACCCGAAGATTAACTGGATGTATCAGACTGAGCCTGAGGCGGAATTGCAGGGTCGGCGCATGAATATGCCGCGTGGCCGTTTGCTGGGCGGCACGTCTTCTATTAATGGAATGTTATATGTGCGCGGCCAGAAAGAAGATTTTGCTAGCTGGGAGGCAGCTGGTAATAAGGGCTGGTCCTATGATAGCGTGCTGCCCTATTTTCTAAAGTCCCAGAATGGGCAGGAGCTGTTGCAGTCAGCCAGGATAAATGGCCAGCAGATAGACCCGCAATATCATGGCCAGCTAGGGCCATTATCGGTATCGGGCTTACGCTTGGGTTCAAATATTCTGGATGAGGTTTGTGCCGCTGCAGAGCAGGTGGGCTATTCTAGAAATGATGATTATAACGGACATAGCCAATCTGGTTTTGGCTATTTTCAGGTTACCCAGAAAAATGGTCAGCGCCACTCTGCCTATCGTGCTTTCCTGCATCCTGTGCGAAGCCGAAAAAACCTTACCATCATCAAAAATGCTACGGTGATGCAGCTTATTTTTGAAGGGCAGTCAAACCGGCGTATTTGCGGGGTTCAGATACATCATCATGGTCAAGTTCGTCAGATATCGGCTATGCGTGAGGTGATATTATCCGCTGGTGCGTTTGGCTCGCCACAATTACTTGAACTCTCCGGCATTGGCCGACCCGATATCATAGCTGCGCAAGGGATAGAGGTGCGTCATCAGCTAGAGGGGGTGGGCGAAAACCTATCTGATCATTTTCTGACCCGCCTTACTTGGCGGTTGGCAAAAAACACCTCCCTCAATGAAACTAGTCGCGGTGTGGCTCTATTAAAAGAGCTTGCACGCTATGCCCTGTTTAGAACAGGCAGCTTGTCGCTGACGGCTGGCTTATTAGCTGGATTTATTTCCAGCGACCCAAAAATAGCGCGCCCGGATATTCAATATCATATTGCCCATGCGAGTTTTGCTAACCCAGCAAAGCGGATTTTTGACCGCTTTCCGGGGCTGACAATTGGTCCGTGCCAGCTGCGCCCTGAAAGCCGGGGCTTTGTGCATATACGCTCACCCGACCCGTTCGCTGCGCCTGCTATCCAGCCTAATTATCTGCATGCAGAGCGCGATAAAGCTGTATTGGTAGCTGGCTTACGTATCGCGCGGAAAATTATGGAAGCACCAGCTTTAAATGGTTTGGCGCTAGCGGAAGAGCGTCCTGGCAGTGCGGCGCAAAGTGATGCAGAATTGCTGGCCTTTGCAAGAGAGACAGGCAATACCGTCTATCATCCTGCTTGTAGTTGCCGGATGGGGCCGGATGCGCGCGCTGGAGATGTTGTGGATGCAGAGCTTCGTGTGCATGGGCTGGCAGGGTTGCGCATAGCTGATGCGTCTGTGATGCCGATTATAACTTCTGGCAATACCCATGCACCGACCGTAATGATAGCGGAAAAAGCCGCTGATATGATACGTGCTGCCAATTAAAGGATGTCGCTTTTGAGGGACAATTTTATCTGGTGGTCAGCAATTATCTCATCTGAGGCTATTAGGCAGAGTGGGCGTTAAATTCAGCTAAGATAGGTTTCGTTTGCAAGCCTTTGGCTAGGTCGCGCCTTACCCCTATCCAGCGCAAGTGAAGGGAGTTCCGTACAATAAGCGCGTCATTTTTTTTGAAATCATCAATAACTGGTGCATAGTCAAGCAGGGCTTGCGCACTCGTCTGAAAGGCAGAATCACCTGTTGCCACTTCTGCATAATCAGTCTCTTCATAGCGTTTTTGGCTGTTTTTTATCACTGCAAGAAAGTCTGTTTCCTCAATATCTTCTTGGTTAATATCACTCAGGATTGAGGCAGTGATTTTATAAGCAAGCTTGGCACAAATTTTAGAATCTGCTTCCCCTGATTTATGAAACTGGGCAGCAGCAAACAGAGATAGATCGGCTACACAGGCGGCAAAAATATGCCATCTGGCGATCTTTAAAGAGGTTAGATATTTCTCATTTTCAAACAATTTGGGCCATTGTGTACCCGCTCTAGTCTTAATGTATCCATATAAGGTTACTTGGCTCACAAATGAGGATTGTTTTTCAATATATTCAACTAGATGAGTGTAATTACTAAGGGTGGGTGCAGTATCATAACGAAGCATATTTATTAATTTTGCTATAATTTTTTTCACTATAATTACCCATTTTGATTAAAGTATTTTGACTAACCTGCCTTATCTTAGTATTGTAATCCAACAAATTCTGGGGGGAATTAAACAAAAAACCGCAAACGTTGATAATCGACGGGTTTTTGTTTGGTCTTTTCAATTGTTTTCCCTAGGACTTGTCTTGGTAGACTTAATGGGGGGAAACTTTATGTCTTCTAAAAAAGAACAACACTGGTCGAAGACTAGGTCACTTACCTTTACTGTGTTAGCGGTTTGGGCGGTGATTGCGTTTGTCATTCACTGGGCAGGTGATGCGCTAAATAGCCCAGCATTTCCTGGTGCTTACTTTATGGCTGGCATGGGCTCACAAATTGCCTTTGCCATTCTGATTTTCTGGTTCGCCTCTCGTCAGAATAAAATTGACGAAGAGTTCGGCCTGGAAGAGAAATAGGAGACCGGATTATGATAAAATTAGAAGGTGGCTTTGTAGCCAATCTTGGTAAGGTCTATGGACTTTATACTCTCGGATTTTTGGGATTCGTCATTCTTATGGGCATTCTTGAGGCCGCTGGTGTAGAAAACACCATTATTGGTTGGATGTTCGTTGCTTTTACTGTCGCGATATATGCTCTAATTGGGATTTTGTCACGAACGATGGAGTCAGATCAGTACTATGTAGCCGGACGCGAAGTTCCTGCCGTTTATAACGGTATGGCAACAGCCGCAGATTGGATGTCTGGCGCATCATTTATTGCAATGGCTGGTGGCATTTATCTGAAAGGCTATCCGTACATGGCCTTTTTGGTTGGGTGGACAGGCGGTTACGTGTTGGTGGCCTCTTTGATCGCGCCATATTTACGAAAGTTTGGGGCTTACACTGTTCCAGATTTTATCGGAACTCGTTATGGTGGAAACCTCGCTCGTTTTTGTGCAGTTTTCATTCTCGTTATAGCCTCGTTCACTTATGTGACTGCCCAAATTAATGGAACTGGTACAGTAGCATCAAGAGCCCTTCAAATCCCATTTGAACTGGGAGTTTGGATTGGACTTGCGGGGATTCTTTTCTGTTCTATGCTAGGTGGCATGCGAGCAGTTACCTGGACCCAAGTTGCTCAGTATATCGTGTTAATTATAGCCTATCTTATTCCGGTGTTTTGGATGTCGAATAAACTTGGATATGGCTTGATACCACATTTTGCACAATTTGAAGCAGTAGGCCGTGTTCAGGAACTTGAAGCTCAGCTTGGTATTGGGGCATTGATGCCAACAGCAGAAGCTCAAGCGGCAGCTGGAAAATTGGCGGCTTTGAAAGTTGGAATCAATGATGCCAGCAATAACTTTATGGAAAAGTGGAAATTTTTCACCCTCGTCTTGTGTATGATGGCCGGTACGGCATCTCTGCCTCACGTTTTAATGCGTTACTTCACAACAGATTCTGTTCGTAACGCGCGCAAATCTGTAGGTTGGTCATTGCTGTTTATCTGCGGTCTTTATTTAACTGCCCCCGCATTAGCAACCTTTACAAAGTTATCCTTGCTCGACCCCAATGTGGCTACGAGTATAATTGGGAAATCTTTTTCTGAGGTATCTAATCTTGAGTGGATACAACAATGGAGCAATGTTGGTTTCTTGAAAGTGATTGATGGAAACGGTGATGGCATAGTGCAGATTAATGAATTTTTCATGCGTGGAGATATTGTTGTTCTAGCAACGCCTGAAATGGCAGGTCTGCCGTACGTTATTTCGGGCCTTGTTGCCGCAGGGGGTTTGGCAGCTGCAATGTCAACAGCAGACGGCCTGTTGCTTGCAATTGCAAATGCATTGTCCCATGACCTTTACTACAAGATCATTGATCCGAAAGCAGACACGAAAACACGTCTAATAGTTGCTCGGATAATGCTTGTTTTGATTGGTGCAGCCGGTGCTTTTGTTGCCTCATTAAAGCTGACTTCCATTCTTGGAGCGGTTGCCTGGGCATTCTGTTTTGCTAATTCTGGATTGTTTTTTCCACTTGTTTTGGGTGTCTGGTGGAAGCGGGCTAATCGTGCCGGAGCTATTGCTGGAATGGTAGGTGGTTTTGGTGCTGGTGCATGGTATCTGTATATGGTGCAATTTGCTGGCATGACACCTTGGATGGGTATAGATGGTTTAAGATTTGGCATGATTGGAATGCCCGTTAGTCTAATCTTGATGGTGGTTGTTAGTTTGATGACTGAAGAACCAGATGCTGAAACCCAGAAAATGGTTGATGAAATTAGGATTCCAAGTGGTAAGGTTGTCTCTGACAATTAGACCTTGCATTCTGTGATGCTATAAACTTTTTCAAAGGAGCAACGGAGAATTTGTTGCTCCTTTTTTATTTAAGATGATTGATGAGGTAAGTTGTGTCACATTATCCAATTTGGATCATTTTAGTTGATTATATTATGGGTGCGATTATGTGGACGCTGATTGGTCGTTTTGGCATGTCCATATTTTTGCAAGATAACTCAGATTTCTTTTTCATGCGGGTATTTGTTAAATTCACCCAGCCTATTATTAATATTTTTGCCCCTATTACCCCGCAGTTTTTGCTCGAACGATTAAAGCCGCTTTACATCGCCTGGTTCTTTTTCATGATACGTTTTTATGTGTTTCCTTTGGTGCTTGGCTATAGCGTGATGGGTGTATTATCCTTCCCGCTAGAATCGGAAATTGCTTCGATGATATATGATTTTGGAAATATCTTTGCAGGACGCTAGCGCGCAGCTGGGCCATAAAAAAGACCGCATCTGCATAGTTACAAACGCGATCTTCTTTATATAAACGGGCCTTAGGGTAGGGAAGTGTTTGGAGATGGCTCGTCTATAATTTGGGTTGTGTCCGTCTTGGTACTAACGCTTTACAAAAGTTGCGGCATACATGGTTTTTCCTTCAAACATGTTTTTGATCTCAAAGCCGTCACTTTCAAAGTATTTTTGAGCGTTTATCTTGTTCTCAAGCCGATAGCCGCGCTCCCACATATTCTGGCGATGCACTTCAAAAGCTGCCTGTGATAGCGAGGGTACAATGATGGTTACCCGCTCATCTAATGCACTGTCTAATGGGTTATGCATATCGTTCATTGTCTTATCTCCTTCTACGCTTTCTAGAACAGTCTATTGAGCCGCTTGGCTGGTGAACTGGGCTTCTTCGGTGCTATTATCCAATGCTGTTGTTGAGGATGCACCACCCTTTGCAGCAACAGAAATGGCATCAAACCAACCTGCACCTACTTCACGCTGGTGACGATGGGCGGTATAGCCGATTTCTTCTGCAGCAAATTCTGCATTTTGCAGGGCGCTATAGGCGGCCATGCCCCTATCTTTATAAGCATGAGCCAGCTCATACATGCCGTAATTTAACGAATGGAATCCTGCCAGTGTGATGAACTGAAACTTATAGCCCATCTTGCCAATTTCGCGCTGGAAGCGGGCAATATCATCATCACTTAGATTAGCCGACCAGTTGAAAGATGGGCTGCAATTATAGGCCAACATCTGCTCTGGATATTCAGCGCGTATCGCCTTAGCAAAAGCTTCGGCCTGTTGAAGATCTGGGGTAGAGGTCTCCATCCATAACAAATCTGCATAAGGGGCAAAGGCAATGCCGCGCGCAACACAGCGATCAAACGCATCTTCATCACGTAGGCGGAAGAAGCCCTCATCACTGCGATCGCCATGAATAAAGGGCTTGTCGCGTGGGTCGATATCGGAAGTGATAAGCTTGGCACTTTCAGCATCGGTTCGCGCCATAATGATAGTCGCAACACCGCTTACATCAGCAGCAAGTCGGGCAGCGTTCAGATTGGTTATCGCCTGCTGGATGGGGACCAAAACTTTACCACCCATATGGCCACATTTCTTCTCAGATGCCAGCTGATCTTCAAAATGCACACCAGCTGCGCCAGCTTCGATATAGGCTCTGGTTAGCTCAAACGCATTAAGTGCGCCGCCAAACCCTGCTTCACAATCGGCAACAATGGGCGCTAGCCAGTCAATAGCTGGTCTGCCCTCTTCCAATGTTTCAATCTGGTCAGCCCTTATCAAGGTCTTGTTAATACGCTTGGCTAGCTCAGGCCCTGAATTTGCCGGATAAATAGACTGGTCTGGATACATTGAGCCAGCGGTATTGCTATCAGCGGCAACCTGCCACCCAGAGAGATAAATTGCCTTCAAGCCAGCGCGAACTTGCTGCATAGCCTGATTGCCTGTCATTGCGCCAAGCGTGTGGACATAATCTTCTGTTTGCAATAATGACCATAATTTGTCTGCACCACGACGTGCCAGAGAATGCTCAACCACTACTGAACCTAACAATTTTTCGACTTCTGCCATATCATAGTCACGGCTGGTATGGGCAAAGCGCCCAGCTTGGCTTTTGGTGAGTGTTTCAAATTCTTGTGTCATTATTGGTCTCCATGATTTTTTTTAGATCTTCTGCTGTTGCCGTTTTGCCTATAACGCATTTTTGTGCCCCGTTACTTTTGGATGCCGTCACTTTTGGGCGTGGCAACAAAGCCAATCTGGCATGATAAAGAGATACAGGGATTAACATCTAACAAAAAATTAAAAAGTGTAATTATTTAACTATGTAAAGATTTACAAAATTATATTGTAAAACATTACTAATTTTGTTATTTTCAGACCCTACTCTCCTATGATGGTAATGGGCATGACGATAAAGGGCTGGAGCAAACAGGTGCAGAAATGGCAGAGCTAGCAAGCGGTAAGGTTATGATTGGGCATAAATTAAGGCGGCTCCGCACCACCTTAAAGCTTAGCCAGTCTGATATGGCAGCTGAGCTGGGCATTTCAGCTTCTTATCTCAATTTGCTGGAAAATAATGCGCGTCCCGTAACAGTGCCTATCCTGTTCCGTCTAGGGCAAACCTATGATGTAGATTTACGGGACATTTCAGAAGATGATTCGGCGCGCCTAACGGCCCATTTGAGCGAGGTGCTAGCTGACCCGGTATTGGAAGGTTTCAGCATGTCGCGCCGCGATATACACCAGTTAGCTAATCAGCATCCAAATGCAGCAAATGCGTTCTTGTCTCTCCACCGCGCCTATGAGGCGATGCGTGAGGCGGCTCGTTCTGGGGATCAAATATCCCAGCAATCACGTGCACCGCGCCCGCTTGATGCGGTTCGGCGCATCCTTGAAAGCCAAGCGAATCATTTTCCAGAAATAGAAGAATCTGCCGAAGGTTTTTTAAGCACATTACAAACGCAAAATAGCGGCGATAATTTACTGCAATCTGGTGCAAAACCAGCTATGCTCATAGCTTATCTGGAACAAAATTATGGCGTGAAAACCCGGATTATGCCGCAATCAGTAATGGGGTCTGTATTGCGAGAATTTGATATGCATCGCGGCCGTCTACTATTGTCTGAGAGCCTAAAAGAACCACAACGGATTTTTCAGATTATTACACAAATTGCACAGCTTGGCTTCCGGGACGTGGTGGATACAGTCATTGATAAAGTGGCACGGTCTCAAGATGAGGAAACGCAAACCCTGCTGCGGATGGCATTATTTAGCTATTTTGCGGGGGCAGTGATGATGCCCTATAGCGGATTTGTGGCCGCTGCACGCGAATTACGTCACGATATTGATGCGCTAGGCAACCGTTTTACCGCGACCTTTGAGCAGGTGTGTCACCGGCTAACTAGCCTGAACCGCCCATCTGATCGCGGTATTCCCTTTTTCTTTTTGCGGGTTGATGAAGCAGGCTATATCTCTAAGCGGCTTTCAGCTGGAGGAATAGAATTTGCGCGTCAAGGCGGGGCATGTGGGCGCTGGGTGCCGCATAAGGCGTTTCGCTCACCTGGGCATATATTAACTCAAGGCTCCACCCTAGAGCAGGGCCAAAAATTACTAACCATCGCTTGCACCCACCGCGTGCAACGCACCCAACCTGCCCATTTTGGCACCCCCATTTATGCCATTGCGCTGGGCTGCGATCTAAAATATGCCAAAGATATCTGTTATGCAGATAATTTAGGGAATTTAAAGGCACCAGCCCTTACGCCCATTGGTCTTGGTTGCCGTGTTTGTGAGCGGCAAAACTGCCAGCATCGCGGTGCGCTGCCGGGTGGTCAGCATATGCGCTTTGATTTAAGTAAACGCTATTCAGGGCTATTTGATTCTATGAGGTCATAAATATAGCTGGGTGCGCGCATTGAACAACTAGCCCTCTTTCATACCCAAAACGCTTAATTGCGCTTGGCATTATTTAGTCATAGCCGTATGGTTTTCTGGTCTTCATTCAGAAAGATTCTCTCTTTAAAGATACGGATAAGATTGCATATAGCTATTGGTAGGGCGTTAGCGTATCACTGGATAGGTGAATAGATGCCTGAGTGACAAATATCCTGATGATGCCGCCCTCAATAAGTGAAAATATCAGAAAAAAGAGCGTGTCAGCTTATGACGTGGCGGTGATAGGTGCAGGAGCAGCTGGCCTTTTTTGTGCAGGTCTTGCAGCGGCGCAAGGCTGGCAAACTGTACTTATTGACCACCGACAAAAGGTGGCTGAGAAAATTCGCATTTCAGGTGGTGGGCGTTGTAACTTCACTAATATCCACAGCCAGCCGGCAAATTTTTTATCCGATAATCCGCATTTCGCAAAATCTGCTTTGGCACGCTTTACCCCGCAGGATTTTATTTCCCTGATAGAGCGCCATAATATTCCCTACCACGAAAAAAAGCTGGGTCAGCTTTTCTGTGATAATAGCGCGCAAGATATCATCGATATGCTGCTAGTCGAATGTAGTGCCCATGGCGTCAGTAACGCTTTTGGTGTTTCTGTAACAGCTATCCGCCGAGAGGAAAGCACCTTTCATATTGAGACAGATAATGTGCCTATCATCGCAGACCGTCTGGTGGTGGCTACTGGCGGCTTGTCCATTCCAAAGATTGGCGCAACTGGCTTTGGTTATGAAATCGCGAGGCAATTTGGTCTGCCAGTGATAGCACCGCGCGCTGGCCTTGTTCCGCTTACCTTTACCGACCAGATGCGTGCAGATTGCGCCAATCTGTCTGGCTTGTCGGTAGAGGCAGATGTGCAGTGCGGCAAAACCAGCTTTGCTGAAGGGCTGTTATTTACCCATCGAGGTTTAAGTGGTCCATCTATTTTGCAGATTTCTTCTTATTGGCAAGATAGCCAGAATATTGCGGTCAATCTGGCACCAGAAATAGATGTGGCTGCCTATCTTTTGGATCAGAAAAAACAGAACCCGCGCCGTGAGGCTACAGCAGCACTTGCCCAGCTTCTTCCCAAACGCCTTGCCAGCCAGATAATAGCGTGGTGCGGTGATGATGGCAGGCTAGCTGATAAAGCAGATAAGCGGTTAAATTCTCTTGGTGCAGCCGTTAATAATTGGCAAATTTGCCCCTCTGGTAGCGAAGGTTATCGCACAGCAGAAGTCACGCTAGGCGGGGTCGATACGAATGCGCTATCTTCTAAAGACATGCAGGCGAAATCCTGCCCAGGGCTGTATTTCATAGGTGAGGTGGTGGATGTAACAGGGCATCTAGGTGGCCATAATTTTCAATGGGCGTGGGCATCTGCCTATGCAGCAGCCACACAATTTTGATGCCTATTCCCCCGGCGGCGGAAAGGGCAGTTTCTTGCCTTGCTCAGCACTGTTATAGACCTGCTCTTCCAGAGCGAGCAGGGCTAGGTATTCTCTTGCGTTATTTACCGGCATCTTGCCAGCTTGGAGGCAGTCTGTGACATAGCTGATAAGATTAAAGACGCAATCCCCGCCAAATCCTGGCCAGTCACGGCGCGCCAAAAGGCAAATTTCTTCAACAGCGCCATTCGCACGATAAAACACCTCACCAAATCCGTTTAGCCGCAAAGCACCGCCGCTACCCTCGATAAGCCCGTCTCCCATTGTCAGCCGGTGATTTTCTGCTATGTGGTCAGCTAGCCTGTTGCCATCAAATAGCGCACGTTTACCATCCTTGAAGCCAAGCAATATATGGCCAGAATCCTCTCCAGAAAGAGCTGGATTGCGCTGGCTCAAATCAGCGTAAACTTCCTCTGGTGGGCCAAAAAGATAGGTGAAAACATCTAGAAAATGAATAGCCGTTTCATGCACTAAAAAGCGCGGCATTTTCTGAAAATAGGGTTGGCGCGAAAGATACGCATCTGGCCCGCGCCCGTCATTAGGTCGCAAGGTAAAGCGCATCTGATATATATCGCCTAAAATGCCCGTCTCTAGCTGGTCTTTTAGCGTCTGAAACCAAGGCTGAAAACGGAAATTTTCATGCACGATAAGAGTAGTGCCAGCAGCTTCTGCGCGGGCAGTTATTTCTGTTGCTTGCGCTAGTGTGCCGCAAAAAGGTTTCTGGCAAATCACATGCGGAATTTTATGGTCAATGGCGGTTTGTATCGCAGCGGCATGCTGGGCGGGCGGAACGATTATATCCAGAATATCTATCTCGCATGTCGCTAGCATATCTTCTAAACTGGTAAAGGCAGATGCGCCAAATGCGCCAGCTTTACCAGCTTTTTCTGGGTCTTGATCGGCTATGGCTATCAACTCAGCTTGCTGAGTGCGCACCCATGCCTCCAGATGGAATTGTGCAAAATATCCGGCGCCTAAACAGGCGGTTTTAAAGGGTCTCATTTAGTATGCCTCATGCTGACAGCAAAAATAAGACTAGTCTAAACGAGCCCGTATGAAAAACAAAGCCGATGTTTAGCCTCTGGCAAGGTGCGAGATCAGTCTGGGGTTTAGACAAGAGAATATCGCAGCTGCTAAAGGCTCTTCTTTTGAGGCAGCGGGGCTAACGCGGTCTTTTTAAATCAATAAAGCCCCTCTTTTGAGGCAGCTTAAATGGCTAGTTGCTAACTGGTATCTGGATAGCGATGCTTTCTTCACATGCTATCTGAATAGGCTTGCCACCTAATGAAACGCCTTGTGCCACTAGATTACTTAGCATCATATTCATTTGTTGCACATGTGCCAGGCAATCATTGTTGTTGGTAAAGGACATCCCGACATTATAGGTGTTGGTGAAGCCGCTTACAACTTCAATAACAGCCACAGCTTCCACACTTGGCTCCGCACTTGCACGTGCAGTTGTGATGCTTGTCGCTGCGTAAATAAGTGCCGCAACAAGCAAGACAGGAAGCGTGAGCTGCTGTCCAAAATTTAGATATACTGCTTGCGTCTTTATCGTTTTATTTAACATGATTTTGGCCTTTTTTTAGCGAGGGCTGGTGACCGACCTCGGAGGTTTAAGTAAGCAAAAATTGCTTGTTTAGGTTTATTTCTTTTACAAAACACAATTTAAGTCTGACTAATGTAAAAATATTTGTAAATAGTTTTGAGAGCAATATTTTGGTTATTGCCTCATAATTGAGCTATTCTACAGCTTATGTCCTAAATTAGCCCTTGCGGATATTAACTACCTTGTCAGCTATTTCCTGCATTCCTAAAAGCTGAGCCTAGCTTCAAGCTAGCCTCTAAAGCGTTACATAATTATGAACAGATGCAAACCCGCCCTATCAAAGCTAGGCAAGCACAGGCAAAAGCGCCTAATAAATTGACAGCTTTAAGTCTCACAGATAATCTTTATGGCGCAGCATTGACGTTTGTAGTTTTAGGCTCCGTTAATGTTTTCCCGCCAAGATGTGCTGCTGACTTTTTTATTGGAGGCAGTGAGATTGACAGATCAAAGATGGATCGATGCATCTTTTTGCCTTGCTCGATTTGTGCAACCTCATTACCTTGACGTCGACATCCAATATTTAGGGATTGTTGAGGCAATCTTAGATGGTTGGGAAAAAACATTTACACCAATTTATCATCGCCAGATAAAAGGTGATTATGATTTTAATTCTGATCCTTATCCATTTTTATATACGCATATAAACGCTGTTTCGAAAATGTGGGTTTTAAGTGGATATGAAATTTTAAGGGTTATATATAACCAGTTAGAAAACAATAGTAACGCTCCAATATTGCCTGATGAGTTTAAAACACTGTTCTGGCAATTTACGATGGTCAGAATGGAAACAGCAAAATATGAGCATGCTAGAGTAAGTAATTCTACTGGAAATCCAACAAACGTAACGCAGATTGATAGTGATGGCATTTGTAGAGTGGGCTGGCGCGTCTACTGCAAAAAATCAAATACGATAAAAGATATTATAAGGAAAAACCTTGCCGAAGAATTTGTAGAAACCTTCAGAGAAATGAAAGAAACTTACCGGTAATGGAAGTAGGCTAGTGAGAGGCAGGCCATACAGGCCACTCAATGGCGTTGGGATGGGTTAAGACTCAAAATAATCTTCATCGATTTTCTTGATTGATAACGTTTTTTGTATTGAGCATCCAACTTCGTAATCAATCATCAATTGCGATAATCTTTGACCATCAATCAACACAATTCGATGCTGAACCCTCTCAGCTGCAGATACTGCTCCCTTTGTGAAAGACGATGTTGTTACAAACAATCCTTTAGATGCTTGTTTCCTGCTAAGGGCACCAGCAAATCCTCGCATCGCTTCTGCAGAAATAGTATTGTCCGCTTGATACCGTTTCGCTTGGATGTAAATACGTTCAAGACCCAAAGCATCTTGGTTAATCAAACCATCAACACCCTCATCACCTACTCCGCCCAATACCTCGCCAGACTGTTTTTCACCACCGCCATATCCCATCTTCAAAAATAAATCTAAAACTGCTTTTTCAAAAAAAGACGGAGATGAGTTTTGCAGCTGCTCAAGCAGCGTTGCTGCAAGCTCGCCCTCTATTTCCTCAAGTGCTTCATTAATTTGGTCATCAGGTGTAAGACCACCGTCAGGACTGCCATCATGACTACTTGCGCTTACTTTTCTCGTTCCACGGCGCTCCTGAAATTCCACAAATGCAGGCAAACTGAATAAATCTTGCTTTGAAATTATTTTTTCAAATTTGTTGTTAAACTTAACTCCATCCTCAGTGATATCAACATAGCCACGTCTAGTGGTTTTAAGTAAACCCGCTTGCCTTAAATAGGTAGCAGCCCAATGACTTCTATCAATATATCGCCTTTTGTTTCCACTTCTAGTAGTTTCCAATCGGGCTCGTGTACTAAGTCCGAAATCATCAGCAATAGTATCAGCACTATTTCTAACATTAACCTCACCCCTACTAGCAAGTGTTAACATCGGCTTCAAAAATGTTTGAAATGGTGGACAAGTATCCATGATTTAACTCCATCAGTTCAAACCTGTCGGCAAAACTCACAAAGCCAAATACACATCACATAAAACAGGGGAAGATTGGTGCGGCTGAGACGCAATGTGGTGCGGAAGATGCAGTGCTTAACTAATTGAAAAGTAATAAAAGCAATGCTGGATGTCAACTGTTGTGTAATACCTCTTGTGATACCTCTGAGATGCCTTTGAGAAAAGACACCCCCCAGTGGGTTACGACAAACACGACTTCAAAAAAGGGGCTAAAGGGTCGATTGGTTGTTGTTGTTACTGTGGCGAGGTTATTTACTAGAACCTTTTAACTGCTCATAGCATTTTTTGTGTTCTGCGAATTTTTTATCCACTAAGCCAGAAAGACTTGCAAAAAATATCAAGGGAAATAGAGCTAGAAAGTGAAGAAAAATTAGTATAGGAAATCCCCAGAATGAGCCTCCAGTGAATTCGCTCACAGCATCAATACCAAAAAGCCAGATAAGAGCAAAACCGCCAATACCAACAAACGCCATAAGCGTGTGCATCATTACCTCTAGAAGGGTGTATTTGAAGGCTTTGTTCACAATTGAATTATTATAAATAGAGGCTAAATCTTTTTTGCTAAATAAGCTGAAGCCGTATCGCCTCATTGGGCTATTCCAGTAAGTGCTAATAGCAACAAAAGCGATTGCCCCTAAAAAGAAAAGCATCTGTTAAACCTTTTATAAGTGCTCTGGTATCGAGGCTAAAAATTCAGCATCTAATTCTTCTGGGACATCGCCCATAAAAGAATAATAAATGTAGTTTTCTCTAGTCATCTTTATTTCATATTTTGCCATCAGTTCTAGCACTGGGTCATTGGCAGATGATTTATTATGCGAAGACACCCTGAAGCCTTCATTGAATATGGGGTCATTCTCATCGGCTAGTCTTAGTTTAACGTCTCTTACTTTTGTCATTTGATATTCGCCAGCATTTCGCATTGCTTTTCTCTGACAATACCATCGACTGAGAAACGATTTTTTTGGTCGTTCCATTTATATTCAACGCCACTCGTTAATCGAAGTTTGAAGTCATAAAGTGTGGTGTACTTTTTGTTGGGTCTATCCTCAAACTCGAAACTCTTAATTACCTTAACTGCTTCGTCTAAAAACTCACAGTATTGGGTGTAATGTTCTGTATCTGGTTCACATATTGAATACCAAGTTCCATTAAACTTTTGTTGTAAATCTTCGTATTTCCCAAATAGATTTTTGGTAAGTTTAATATAGACAACATCGTCATATTTATCCGGACAAACCATTATGCCATCTTTCCCCCAAGCAGTGGAGCAAGCGGAGATTAGGATTGTGGCGGCAATAAGCAAGCATATGAAATTTTTCCTATCAGAAGCTGTGGAAGCTGGTATGCCTGACAATTAAATGTCATAAGGCTGCAACTCATTAACCACCATCTCATAAATACCGATTAGTTCATCGTCTGTAACTAAGTCAATTTTGTATTGAACTTTTTCTAATCTCTTTGTGAGTAACACCTCGCACATTTCACGTTGAACGTGGGTAAGATTATTCAAGGCTTCAGCACCAATAACACTTTCAACCCTCTTTGAAAGAAGCTCTAGGTGCTTTCGTTCTAACATCTGAATCAGCCTTTCAGGAGCTATAAATGGCTTCTTGGTAGTATTGATGTTTTTCAATCTGCAAAGGGTGACCAAAGAGCCTCATAAATTCTTTGTCGTCAACGCAGCGCCTGAAGCCATGTTTAGCGAACAGCTTTTTGACATCATCACTGCCACTGCAGACCACCTCATCAAAGACATGACCAATGGTGTTGGTAAATAAAACGATGTTGCCGTTTTCAGCATCCCAATACGCAAGATGCATCTGCATATTTTCCATAGCTTTGAAGTGCCATCGCTCTGAATTAGCAGTTTCTAGTGTCCATTCTGGTGCGTATGGCTCTGGACTTTGGTGACTACTAATGGTCGTTTTGCCAGTGAAGATAGTGTCGTCTTTATCAGCTAGTTTGTTACTTATAATTTTTGCCATTGCAAAGCTGCCTTTATTTTCCTGCATCATCAACAAACAAAACATATTTACATAGAATTGCCAACGCTTCTTTGTTTGCAATAGATAGGTTCAGAACAAAATGATACTCCCAATATTAGGCAAAAT
>JADHLI010000025.1 GCA_016780775.1 Alphaproteobacteria bacterium
CTCTTCAGTCCAAGAAAACCAAAAAATGGCTAAATCTTGCCCGCAAAGAGCACTTATAAACAAGTGCAACCCAGTGTAAAAAAAGTGAGTGTGAAAATGGTCGGAGTGGCGGGATTTGAACCCACGGCCCCTACACCCCCAGTGTAGTGCGCTACCAGGCTGCGCTACACTCCGACATCGATATATATATATAGCGAGTTGCAAATTCAGAAGCAAGAAAAAGCCAGATAAGAGGCGGTGCTAACCGTTGTTAAATCTGCGCTAGGAGTGTATCAATACGGCTTTGTGCTTGGCTAAGCAAACTAGCTGCCTGCCGCAGATTTGCAGGCGTTGCGGGGGCAGATTGCGCGGCTAAAGTGCCTGTTGTTCCAATATTTGAGCTGGTATTTGAGCTGGTATTTGAACCAGCATTTGAGCTGGCCTCTGCGTTGGCTTCTGCGCTGGCCCCTGATTTGCGACGCTTGGACAGGCTTGCCTGTGCCCCTTTGATGGTATAGCCCTCATCATAAAGAAGCGATTTAATGGTCTGCAGCAGGGCGATATCTTCTTGGCGGTAATAACGGCGACCACCACTGCGTTTCATCGGTTTAAGCTGGCTAAACTTTGTTTCCCAAAAACGCAAAACATGCGCTGGGACGTCAAGTGTCGCAGATACTTCAGAAATTGTTTTATAGGCTGAGGCAGCTTTTTGTACCATTAGCCGCCATTCACACGTTTTTTCATCAAGTTAGATGGGCGGAAGCTTAGAACCCGGCGCGGCGTGATAGTAGCCTCAACCCCAGTTTTTGGATTGCGCCCTACCCTAGCGTTCTTACTAGAAACTGAAAATGTGCCAAAAGAGGACAGCTTTACCTGCTCCCCTGTTTCAAGACAAAGCGAAATTTCTTCCAGCACAGAGCTAACTAATTGCGCACTCTCATTATAAGAGAGCCCAATTTGCTCATGTACGGCGTTCGCCAAATCGCTTCTTGTTAACGTCTTACTCATGATGAAACGCTAACATTGGCAAAATAAAAGGTCAATTGATGAGTTAACTCAAATAGCATTATGCACATTTTTCTGCCAATCTGGCAGCTTGCGAGCTGGAATATTTGTCTAGAAAACACCTATAACCAATAGCTAGGGACGACCATACCGAACCAATGATGCGCCCCATGACAGACCGCCGCCAATCGCTTCAAACGCCAGCAAATGCCCGGATTTAACCCGCCCATCTCTGGTAGCAGCACTCAAAGCTAGCGGGATAGATGCAGCTGATGTATTAGCATGCTGGGCAACGGTTTTAACGACTTTTTCGGGTGGCAGGCCGAGTTTTTTCTGGATACCGTCAATAATTCTTATATTTGCCTGATGCGGTATGAGCCAGTCAATATCTGTCGGCGTATGGCCAGCATCGGCTATAACTTCATTCATCGAGCTAGAGAGCTTTTCCACCGCATGCTTAAATACATCCTGCCCACGCATCCGCACATGCCCGACTGTTTTGCTAGATGACGGCCCACCATCCACATATAAAATATCGCGGTACCGGCCATCTGTATGTAAAACAGTGGACAAAACACCCCAATCCTGGGCTGGTGTGTCTGCTACTTCGAGCACTACTGCACCTGCGCCATCACCAAACAGCACACAAGTGGTCCTATCTGACCAGTCCAGAATTTTGGTAAAGCTTTCAGCACCAATAATTAGCGCACGCCTACCTTTGCCAGAACGAAGAAGCGACTCGCCTACCCCTAGCGCATAGATAAAACCAGCGCACACCGCTTGTATATCAAAGGCAAAAGCCTGATAACTTCCTAATTTATGCTGAACAGTTGAAGCTGTAGATGGAAAGGTGTCATCGGGTGTTGTGGTTGCCACGATAATAATATCAATATCATCTGAGGTAAGCCCAGCTGCCGATAGCGCATCATTAGCCGCCGCTACCGCCATATCAGAAGTCAGCTCCCCATCGGCAACCATATGGCGTTGGTGAATGCCGGTGCGCTGTTTAATCCACGCATCATCAGTATCCACAAAGGCTGATAAGTCATCATTTGTCAGCACTTTTTCAGGCAAATAGCTGCCAGCGCCAACCATCAGAATAGTATTATTCATCATCACTCATTGTCTTTTCTTGTGCGAAAATTTCATTAGCAGTCGCAATAGCTGTCGTTACCTCAGGGATAAAGCCTTGCTTGACCATATTGACCGCTACATTAATCGCATTTGCATAGCCAATTGCGTCTGTGCCGCCATGTGATTTCACAGAAATGCCATTCAGCCCCAAAAATACCGCACCATTATGATTGCGGGGGTCTAGTTTTGCCCGCAAGGACGCCAGCCCACCTTTTGCAAGCAGATAACCAAGCTTTCCCATGATATTTGCTGAAAGAGCCTGCCGCAAAGAAGACTGAAACAGATTGGCAACCCCCTCGGCAGTTTTCAGTGCCGCATTACCAGTAAATCCATCTGTTACAATTACATCAACACTGCCAGCGGTGATGTCCGAGCCTTCTACAAAGCCATAATAATTTACATCTAGCTTCTCAAGATTTAACACCTTGGCAGCCTCACGCAGATAATCAAAACCTTTCTGGTCTTCCTCGCCAACATTCAGCAATCCAACCGAAGGTGTTTTTACCCCATAAATGTCACGATAAAAGGCCGTTCCCATAATCGCAAATTGTATCAGGTTTTCTGCATCACACTCAATATTAGCCCCTAAATCCAGCACACAGGACTGGCCAGTACTGCTAGGAAAAAAACCGGCTATGGCGGGGCGGCTTACCCCTTCTATCATCCGCAGCTGGAGTTTCGACATCGCCATTAGCGCGCCTGTATTACCAGCAGAAACAACCGCTTCGGCGTCGCCTTCTGCTACCAGCTCAATAGCTTTCCACATAGAGGTTTGTTTGCCGGCACGTAGTGCTTGCGACACCCGTGCTTCAGGGGCAATCTGCTCGGTGGTATGCAGAATTTCAGATGAGCGGAGATGTTTTGTTGTTTTCAAAAGCGGCCTGATTTGCTGCTCATCTCCAACAAAAACAAGCGTTAAGTCAGGATTTTTGGCGACGGCAATATCAGCACCTTCGACAACTATCCGCGGTGCTTCATCCCCACCCATAGCATCCAGAGCCAATTTTGGCTGTTTTGTCATCACCAAACCCTCCATGACGGGCTAACCATAAAGACTAATTTTATTTTTTCAATTCAGAAAGTTTGGCAAAAGGGCGATTTTCCTCTTTTGCCTCTTCTGGCGGAGCCAATACAGGCGCATCAGGATGGCGTGGCCACGGTGTAGCATGCACGGCTAATGCTTGCGCAACTGCCTCCCCAACAGGGATCATTCCGTTTTCGAGCATTTCTACATCAACGCCCATCGGGTCAATTTCTTCGGTGATTTCTGCTTTGCTATTTTCAGACGCCTCAAGATAACGCTCTAACAGCTCAAACTGAAAATCTTCTACCACAGCTTCACCTGAAACCACACATGCTTGCGTAATTTCAGCCACAAACACCCCCTTTACCTGCCAGCAGGCAGCAGATAGCAGGCGCACTTCTATTTGGCCTTTTAGAGAGGCGACATCAAGATAGCCAAATCGTTCTGCTAGCTCGTTGCAAACAGCCTCCGATGCAGTGATTTTCATTCTTTCTGGCGTGCCTTTAGCTATCATTGAAGCCGTAAGTTTTAGGTCTAAGCTAAAAGACATGCTTATTTCCCTGCTTGTGGCGTAAAAATAGGCGCAAGATCGATTTCAGCAGTCAGGAGAGTTTCGATTTCCGCCGCCTCCAATTTTGCGGCTGCTGCCATTACAAAATGGGCACATTGTCTATCACAGTCGCGAACGCCCTCTTCTTGGCGGCCTAGATTACGCGCTAAAGCTTCAGCCAACCCTTCATTGTCACCCGCATCCAAATAATGGCTGTAGGCAGTGAGCCTGCCCATATAGGCTTCCGACATTTTGCGCACTCGCTTGGCCACACCCAAATCGCCAACCCCCATCTCGCGCAAGGTTAAATCCATATCGGCAAAGAAAATATCAAACAAATTCTGGGAAAAATCAGCGCTACGCCCATCAGAAGAGGCTTTAAGTCTGCGCATTACTAATGCTACATGCAAACACAACATATCAAAACGGCCATCTATGGTGTCCGCCACTTCAAAACGCATATAAAGTTCTGGGTTACGGCTTGCTTCTAGCCCTTTTCGGTAAAGACGCTCTTCTGGCTGATTTTCAAGACTTTCAGAGGATTTACCTAAAGCTGATTTCAAACGCTTAAACATAGGCAATTTTTTAGGCCTCCAAAATAAAATGCCACGCCATACGGCAGAATAATCATACAGCCCTTATACGTTATATTGGGCAGTGACGTCTATGGTTGACTGCGCTTTACAGGATGTATTGTTTCGACTATCAAGGTTTAGATAGTTTGGTTCATGCCAGATACCAACATCCCTAATTAACCAATAGCATGGTGATAAGCGTAATGAAGAACCCACCTTCCTTTCTAACCTTATTGCTAACTGGCTTGTTATTGCTGACGGGCCTAGGAGCTTGTGAATCACAGGTTACCACCCATGGCAACCTCATCGAAATTGGCGAATTGAACAAGGTTGAAATTGGCAAAACCAGCCGTAATGACGCGCTTTTTCTTTTAGGTCCGCCAAGTTTTGAAGGGGCATTTGATAGCAGCCGTCTGTATTACAATAACCAGAAGATGGAAGCCGCAATCGCCGGACGTACGCAAACCATAGAACGGGAATTGATTGTTCTAACCTTTGATGAGAGCAACACATTAGAATCGATTGAAATCAGGGATAAAACCACTGATAAAGAGATCGTAAAATTAGAATATAAAACCCCTACCCCGGGCGATACTTTAAGCGTTGTCGATCAGCTGTTCTCAAACCTCAGACGCCGCTAATAATCGCCGCTTTCGGCAGGGTGTTAGGGACTAGTTATCGGCTAATTCTATCTTGCGATATTGACGTGCCAGCTTGTCCAAAATGGCATTTATGAAACCAACATCGCATTGGAAAATATCTGCCAGACCGGAATATTCTGACAAAACTGCACGCGCGGGAATATGCGGCATGACTTTCAGCTCAAAAATACCTGCTCGCAAAACCGACAGTTCATGCAAAGCAAGCCGCTCCATACTCCAACCCTGTGAAAGCGTCGCGGCGATATCCTCGTCCAGCTGCTCTTTTTCTGTTGCCACACCGCTAGCGAGATGCTGAAAATGCGCATCATCAATCTTTTTAACCTTTAGCTGATTTGCTATTACATCACCATAATGGGCGATAAATTCAGGCAATGCCTCGGCAAGAGAGCTTTGTGTTATATCCACACTATAAGCAAGCTGAACAGCGGCAATACGCGCACCTGTTCGCATACGCAACACAACTGGCCGCAACCCCTTTTTGTCAGAAATGCGGGTCTCTAGCTCTTGCAGGTTTGTCTCGATGAAATCTTCGCTCATGCGCTTGTGCCTTTGCTGGCAAGCATTTTGCTGCGCAACCCAGCCATATGGAGCGCTGCACGTGCCGCATCTCCACCCTTATCCTTTTTTTCTATATCCGCGCGCACCCAAGCTTGCTCGCTATTTTCCACCGTCAGGATACCATTTCCAATTGCTAAATGCTGGTTGATAGTAAGCTCCATTATAGCGCGGGCGCTCTCATTACATACTGTTTCATAGTGGGTCGTCTCACCGCGAATAACACAGCCCAACGCCACATAGCCAGCAAAAGCTGTCTGCCCACCAGCCGCAAACGCAATCGCAGCTGGAATTTCCAGCGCACCAGGCACCGCAATCACCGTATAGCTGGCACCAGCAGCCTCTAGCGCAGCAATAGCGCCTTTGCGTTGTGCCTCGACGATATCTTTATAAAAATCAGCTTCAACAATCAAAAAATGGCCAGCCATAGAAATTTATCCTTTGCGTTTTGCTTCGGTATCAGTAACAGGCTCCCAGCCATCAATGTGCAGACCATACCCATCAAGACCAATGACATTCGGCTTGGAATTGGTTAACAAAATCATATTGGTAATATTCAGATCTGTCAGGATCTGCGCCCCTACCCCATAATCACGAAGCTCAGCGCTTTGACTATCAGCGCTTTTTCGGGCCTGTTGATTAACCAGTTCCGATAAGCTGGATGAACTTGCCTCACGCAATAGGACAATGACACCTGTACCTTTTTCAGCAATCTTTGTCATTGCGCGTTGTAACTCGCCATGTTTGCGCAAACTATTTGAGCCGCCAAACAAATCAACCATCAGGTCAAGGGCATGCATCCGCACCATTACCGGGCTATTTGGCATCACCTCGCCCTTTTGCAAGACCAGATGTTCTACACCGGTTACATCATTACGATAAATAATTAGCCGCCAAGCCCCACCAAATTCGGTTTCAATCGCTGTTTCGGTTACCCGTGTGACCAGCGTTTCATTCATCCGGCGCCAAGCAATTAAATCTGCGATAGCGCCAATTTTCAACCCATGTTCTTTAGCAAACTCTGCTAAATCTGGCAGGCGTGCCATGCTGCCATCATCTTTCATAATCTCGCATATCACACCATTTGGCGCGCAGCCTGCAGCCTTAGCGATATCAATAACGGCTTCAGTATGACCAGCGCGCACTAACGTGCCGCCATCACGCGCTACAAGCGGGAAGATATGACCAGGTGTGGTAATGTCGCGTTCGCTCATTTCCGGGTCAATAGCAACCTGAATAGTTGTTGCACGGTCATGGGCTGAAATTCCAGTGGTAACCCCCTCACGCGCTTCGATAGAGACAGTAAAGGCGGTTTGGTGACGCGATTCATTGCGCCTGTCCATCATTGATAAGCCTAATTTTTCGGTACGTTCCTTAGTAAGGGCCAGACAGATAAGGCCACGACCATATTTAGCCATAAAATTGACAGCATGCGCATCAGCATGGCTACCAATAATACACAAATCCCCCTCATTTTCACGGTTCTGATCATCAACAAGAATGAACAGCTTGCCAGCCTTGGCATCGGCAATCACGTCTTCAATGGGAGAAAGGCCCAATTCCATATCATGTGACATCATCTATTTTGCCCTAGCTGCTGATCAGACGTAATACATAACGGGCAAGCATATCAATTTCAAGGTTCAATTGCTGGCCGATTGTCGCATGCCCAAGCGTGGTATGCGCCCATGTATGGTCAATAATATTTACCCCAAAACGCGCACCCTCTACGGCATTCACCGTCAGGGAAATCCCATCAAGGCTTACCGAACCTTTTTCAGCGATAAATTTCGATAAAGTTTCCGGCACGCTTATCTCTAGTTGGTGCGAATCCCCAGACGGCGTTATCTTATCAATGATAGCAAGCCCGTCCACATGGCCGGATACAATATGCCCCCCCAACTCATCGCCTAGGCGCAAGGCACGCTCTAGATTTATCTGTGCTCCAACTTGCCATGTGCCGATAGTGGTACGTGACAGAGATTCTGCAGACACCTCCACAGCAAACCAGTCTGCATCGCGCGCAACCACAGTTAAACACACACCAGAACAGGCGATAGATGCGCCCAAATCAATTTTGGCACAATCCCACGGTGTAGTGATTTTCAGCCGCCAATCCCCTGGCTTTTGAATATCATCAATGCGGCCAATTGCGGAAATGATGCCTGTAAACATAGCTGTCTGTTATCCTTAAAATTAAGCGCCTGATGGGTAAATGTCTTTCCGGTGCCAGATGATAAGCTTATCTTCTGCCAAAGTTTGCGCGCTGCTCTTTATATAATCTGCTCCTGCTGCAAAAGCCATAGAAGGCTGGCTGATTTGTGAAGGGCTATAGCCTGCATACCCGCTTTGCAATATTTTTGGCGCAATAATTTCCACAATTTTATCTACTAAACCAGCCTCGAAAAAGGCCTTATTCAGCCTTGCGCCTGCTTCTAACAAGATAGAATAAATGCCCATCTGCCAGCAAAAATCAGCCACGAATTCAGGATGCGGACGCCCGCCCTTTATATGCTCACATAATATCACCTGCACGCCTGCAGTTTCTAGCGCTTGCCGATGCGCTGTATCACAATCTGGGCGGGTGAAGACTAGCACATTCACCTTTTTTGCGGTTTGCACCAAATTACAGGCCAGTGGTAGTTGCAGGCGGCTATCCATAACCAGCCTTACCGGGCTATCGCCACCATCACCTGCTAGCCGGCAGTTTAGCTGTGGGTTATCGCTTAAAATGGTGTCTATACCAGTTAAAATGCCGTCATGCCGACTACGTAAATCATGAACAAATGTTTTTGCTGATGCGCCAGTTAGCCAAGTTTGCTGGCCGTGCTGTTTAGCAATAAAGCCATCTGCGCTAAGGGCAGTTTTACTCGTAAACGCTGGCCTCCTCTGGCTTTGGGAGGTCAGGAAACCAGCCATAATATCGTGTGACTTATCTTGTAGCAGGCCAGCTTCCACACTGATGCCAGCTTGTTCCAGTATCGCATGACCGCGCCCATCAACACGGCTATCAGGGTCACCGATACTATACACCACCCGGCCTATCCCTGCGGCAAGCAATGCCTCTGCGCAAGGCGGGGTTTGGCCATGATGGGCACAAGGCTCAAGCGTGACATAGGCACTTGCCCCTATCAGGCGTTCAGGAAAGTTTTTGCATTTATCTAAGGCCGATTGCTCTGCATGAGGGCGACCGCCTCGCCCAGTCATGCCGGTAGCTAGCAATTGCCCGTCCTTTGATACTAGCGCGCAACCAACTGGCGGGTTTTCTGCTGTTCTGCCTTGCGCACGCGCTGCCATCAACAAGGCAAGGCGCATCCAGCGTTTATCATCAGAGGTAGGTGATATAGGGTTAGGAAGCTTAAGGTCTGAGGTCATTGACGAAATCTTCGAAATCGCTGGCATCCTCAAAATTCTTGTAGACTGAGGCATATCGGATATAGCCAACCTTATCCAAAGACAATAGCGCTTTCATCACCAGCGAGCCAATATAGTCTGACGTAACATCTGCCTCACCAGTTGATTCCAGCTTGCGTACAATATCATTAATTGCCATTACCATGTCATTTTCATGCACGGAACGCTTGCGCAAAGCGATATTAAAAGACCGTTCTAGTTTTTCACGGCTGAACGGAACTTTTCGGCCATCGCGTTTAAGAACCGAAATTTCGCGCAGCTGCACCCGCTCAAAAGTGGTGAAGCGCGCTTCACATTCTGCGCATTGTCGGCGTCTGCGAATAGAGGTGCCATCCTCTGAAGGGCGCGAATCCTTAACTTGCGTATCTTCAGAACGGCAAATCGGGCATAACATTGCTCAGGCACTCCTTTTAACAGTATCTTGTGGTATGGGCGTTGCCCTCATACTATTAATAGATCGGATAGGCTCTGCACAAGTCCTTAACTTTCGCCCGCACTGCGTTTTCAACATCAGAATTGTCATTCCGGTTCGAAGCCAGACCATCCAGAACGTCCCCTATCATATGGCCTATCTGCGCAAATTGGTCTGGTCCAAAGCCTCTGGTAGTACCTGCTGGCGTACCAAGACGCACCCCAGAAGTAACCATCGGCTTTTCCGGATCAAACGGTACCCCATTTTTATTACAGGTGATACCAGCGCGCTCTAGCGATGTTTCGGTGATATCACCGGTCAAGCCTTTTGGGCGTAAATCAACTAAAACTAAATGGGTGTCTGTACCACCTGAGACCAAATCAAGCCCTCTATCTAGCAGTACTTCGCCAAGAATTTGTGCATTCTTTACAACAGTTTCTATATATTTTTTAAACTCTGGCTTTAACGCCTCACCAAAAGCAACTGCCTTGCCTGCAATAGCATGCATCAACGGCCCACCTTGCAAGCCAGGGAACACAGCAGAGTTAATCTTGCGCCCTAGCTGCTCATCATTTGATAGAATTATACCACCGCGTGCTGCCCGCAATGTTTTATGGGTGGTAGAGGTTACGATATGTGCATGCGGAACTGGGCTTGGATGCAGGCCTGCAGCAACCAAACCAGAGATATGCGCCATATCAACCATCAACAGCGCCCCAACCTTATCAGCGATACGGCGGAAAGCGGCAAAGTCAATTTGCCGTGGATAGGCAGATGCTCCCGCCACAATTAGCTGTGGTTGGCATTCAATCGCTTGTGCTTCTAGCGCGTCATAATCAATTTGGTGCGTTTCACGCGACACGCCATATTGTACCGCATTAAACCATTTTCCAGACAAGTTAGGCCCAGCACCATGGGTTAGATGCCCGCCAGCCTCAAGAGACATACCCAGCACTGTATCACCGGGCTTTAACAAGGCTAGAAACACTGCCTGATTAGCCTGTGCCCCAGAATGAGGCTGCACATTCACAAAACTACAATTAAACAGCTCTTTGGCCCGCTCAATCGCAAGGGTTTCCACCACATCAATATATTCACACCCCCCATAATAACGCCGCCCAGAATAGCCTTCAGCATATTTATTGGTCAGCACAGAGCCTTGAGCTTCAAGAACAGCTGATGAAACAATATTCTCTGATGCGATCATTTCAATCTGATCTTGCTGGCGCACAAGCTCATCATGGATAGCCTTGGCAATTTCAGGATCACTTTGTTCTAAATTGGTAGTAAAGAAATCAGTCATATTGTTCATGGGTTTTATTCCTTAGAATTATTCTCTAGTGCGTTAATCTCGGTGCGTTAATCTTGGTGCGGTTTTTTGGTATTTAGCTTTCCAGCTTTGGGTCAGACAATTTATCAATACGGCGTTGATGGCGCCCGCCAGCAAACGGTGTATCTAAAAAAGCCTGAACACAATCAATAGCCTGTATCGCACCTGTTACTCTCTCTCCTAGTGCCAGCACATTTGCATCATTATGCTCGCGGCATAATCTGGCATTGGTTACATCATGCACAAGCGCCGCACGTATCCAGCTAAACCGATTGGCAGCGATAGAAATACCAATGCCAGAGCCGCAAATAGCAATACCGCGCGCCGCCACATCACCCTTTAGCGATGAAGCTAACTTATATCCAAAATCAGGATAATCAACCGAAGCGCTGCCATCTGCTCCTAAATCTGTCACTTGATGGCCTGCTTGCGTCAAAAAGTCGGCAATATCTGCCTTCAATTGGCATCCAGCATGGTCACTAGCTAAAAAAATGGCTGTCATTAATATCTCATCTCTTTCTTTTATCAAATCTTTATCAGCATGCTGTATAAGGTGTATTACTCTACTTCTGCCAAGATTAATTTCTTTTAAAAAAGGGGCTGTAAGCGCATAAAAAACGTATCTTATCTAGCCGTATCTAGCCGCGCTATTCTAGCCGCTCTATTCTAGCCGCTCTATTCTAGCCCTTATCCCGCCATATCTCTGAAACTAAAGATACCAGAGGCGATAATGGCATCCACAATTACAAATAAAATAGCTGCAATACCTGAAGTTATCAGCATTTTGCGCACAATACGCGGTTTTTCAGGCGCAGACGGTGCTTGTCCTGGCACCAGTTCTGCAGAAGGTTTTGCCCCGAAAGGTAAGGTCATGAAAAACACCCACCACCAAAGCAGAATATAAACAACTATAGAAGATACAATATCCATATCAGGCCTGCTGTAACTCAATAAGGGTGCCGCTTAAATCTTTGGGATGTATGAAAATGACAGGCTTGCCATGCGCACCAATCCGCGGCTCATCACTGCCCAGAACACGGCCACCTGCCGCAATCAACTTATCGCGTGACGCGATAAGGTCTTCCACATCAAAACAGATATGATGCATACCGCCATCAGCATTTTTTTCTAAAAATTTGGCAATTGGCGAGTTCTCATCAATCGGCTCTAGCAATTCTACCTTACCGTTTTCTGCTTTGATAAACGCAACATGCACCCCATGCTCAGGAAGCGTTTGAATCTCAGAAATTTCAGCGCCCACGCGTTCCTGCCACTGTGCCATTGCTGCGCGAATATCCGGCACCGCAATAGCAATGTGATTAATAGAGCCTATCATGCACGTAATTCCTCATCACTTGCTTGTAATATATGGGCGTGGACAGTCGGACGCAGACGAAAACGCTGCTTAGCAAGGCTACGCACAGCGCCAGTTACAATCTGCTCATATGTGCGGTTATCCCTTTTTGGTTGCTCAGAATGCTGAACCAGCGCATCTTCCACAGCGAGTGAAGCATCCGCAATAAAATCGTCTTCTTGCTGGTCAGAACATAGCCCAGACTGGCTGATTTGCGGGGCCATTAGCAAATGACCTGCCCCTGATAAGACCACGGATATAGTGACCGTACCATTCCATAACATGCGTCGGCGAACTCGCAAAAAATCAGACTGCAAGTCAACAATTTCACCGCCCTCATGCGTTAGAAGACCAGTATGTGCCTGCCCTTCAATCTCTGCTTTTCCTGCATTAAATTTTACCACATCACCATTTTCAGGGATCAATGTTTGAGCAACTTGACAGTTTTCAGCCAATTCTGCATGCGCCAGCAAATGCCGCGCTGTGCCATGCACCGGAATAGCGATTTTGGGACGAATAAGGCTATACATCTCTGTTAACTCATCGCGTGATGGATGGCCAGAAACATGAACATCTGCCTCTTCATCTGTGATCAGATGAACACGCCCGCGCAATAGCGCATCTTGAACGCGTCCGATAGCCTGCTCATTACCTGGAATCTTGCGTGAGGAAAAAATAACGGTATCCCCTGCGTTAAGGCTTATCTGCTCATGCATGCCATTGGCGATGCGCGCCATTGCCGCCCGGCTCTCCCCTTGCGAGCCAGTACAGATAACCACAAGATTTTCACGCGGGATAAGGCTGGCATCGCTTTCAGAGACAAAATCAGGTATATCACGCAGATACCCAACCTCCTTTGCCGCAGAAATGGTGCGGTTTAGCGCGCGCCCAGCCACACAAACAGACCGGTTATTAGCGCTAGCAGCTGTTATAATGCTCTCAATTCGCGCAACATTACTAGCAAAACAGGTCACTGCCACCATATTCTCTGCTTCAGCTATCACCTTTGTTAAACCCGCACAAGCAACCGCTTCAGACGGGGTATGCCCCGCTACCATAGCGTTGGTTGAATCGCCAATTAGCGCCATCACCCCTTCATCGCCAAGAGCACGCAACCGCGCCTTATCTGCATCCTCGCCTAGCATGGGGGTAGCATCAAACTTCCAATCCCCAGTATGGAAAACAACCCCTTCGGGCGTGCGCAAGATTAGCGCTGCTGGGTCAGGGATAGAATGGGTCATAGAGACCAGCTCAATCGAAAATGGGCCAAAATTATAATCAATATTATAATCTATCTCATGCATAGGGATATGCACATCTAGCCGTGCTTCAGCCAGCTTGCGCCGCAATAATGCCAACGTAAATGCCGTGCCATAAACTGGAACCTGCAAACGCTCCCACAAATAAGGAATGGCGCCGAAATGATCCTCATGCGCATGGGTGAGAATGATCGCTTCTAGATTTTCTGCACGTTCCTCAATAAAACGCAAATCTGGCAGCACCACATCCACACCAGGCATTGTATCATCTGGGAAGCTGATGCCGAGATCTATCATCAGCCATCGCCCCTTATAATGATAAAGATTAGCGTTCATGCCAATCTCACCAGACCCGCCAAGGGGGAGAAAAATCAAATCATCATGGTTTATTTTTATCATATTTTTATCTATTGGGCGCGAACGGCCATTTGGTAAAGCCCATCAGTAGTCAGGTCTGGGCGGATATGTTCTATCTTTGAGATATGGGGCGCAAACAAATAAGCAAGCCCACCTGTGGCGACGACCTGCATTTGCATCTGATAATGTGCCTCAATCCGGCTTAACATGCCTTCAATGAGGCTAGCATAGCCCCATAATACACCAGATTGCATCGCTGTTTCAGTAGATTTGCCTATTACTGGTTGATCTGCTGGCCATGCTTCTATGGTTACCGCTGGCAGTCTTGCAGCTGCAGCGACCAGCGCCTCTAAAGAGCGATGCACCCCAGGCGCAATAATGCCGCCATCATAACAGGCAAGGCTTGCACCATCACGAGATGGCAGAATAACATCAAAGGTCGTCGCGGTGCCAAAATCCAGCACGATCGCAGGCAGCTGGCCTGAACAGGCAACACTAAAGGCATTTACTAGTCTATCTGCCCCTAATTGGGCGGGGGTATCTATCAGCACCTGCAAGCCTAAACCGCCTTTTGCGGGGTCTGCTATTACCGGTGTTACCCCTATCCGCCGCGCACAAAAGTCTGTCAAATGCGGGGTTGCTTCTGGCACTACAGAGGCCAGCGCACACAAGCTAACCGCATCAAGGCTAAATCCATCCGCCTCCAGAAGCCACGACAATGCTACCGCATAGTCATCTGCTGGGCGTTGCGCGCGGGTTTCCAGCCGCCAGTTTCCCTGTTTTTTCCCAGCGTCATTATAAAGCGCGAAACTCACATTGGTATTGCCACAATCAATGGCCAGTATCATGCTTGCCCTTTCATGATTTCAACATCACCAGCGGTAATCCATTTCTGTTCCCCTGCATCATCTTGCAGGATAAGCTGGCCTTCCTCACCAATACCGGTGCAGCGCCCTGTTACCAGTCCTTGCGGCGTCTGGATATGGACATTCGCGCCTATCATCATACAATGATGCTTCCAGCTTTCAAGGATCGCACGGTGGCCTTTTTGCTCCCACACCTCATAGCACTCAGCCAGATGATGAACAAGTCTGAATGCAAGAGCGCGCGCAGATGGCAGAGTGTCTTGCGGGTTAAATTGGTCTAATGATACAGCTGGATGTTTCTGGCTAGGGTCTATAGGCGCATTTTTTAAATTTATGCCGCAACCCGCAACAATGCCACCAGAACTTGCCTCGAGCAAAATACCAGCAATCTTGCCGCCATTTACCAGCACATCATTTGGCCATTTAAGGCTAATCTTAGCACTAGCGTCACGCATCTGTTCTGCCAGCATATTATGCGCTGCCAGCGATACAACAAAAGACAGGCTAGGCAGGAGATAAGCCGGCGAATCTGAGCATAAAACGCAAGACATATATAACCCATCTCCAGGGTGTGATGTCCATTGCCGCCCCAAACGGCCACGACCTTTAGTTTGCTCGCTTACAACAAAACAACGCCCTGCCGCCGCACTTCCCTGTTCGGCAAGCGCAGATAATGCCAGATCATTCGATGATGGTGCGCTCCCGAAAAACGCCACCGACCAGCCCATAGGGAGTTGCCCGGCTTTATCGCCTTCCCCCCCGCCAAGACTGTCAGCAAAGTCCATCATTTATGCCGCCATGCGGTTGCATTAGAAATAAACAGACACAATAGAAGATGCTTCTTGAGAAAGCGCACCGATACCAAAGAAGAACAGTAAGATAAACCCAACAGAGACAATCAGAACCAAACGGTTTTGATGGGATGCGCCATCATCCAGCGGTGCATCTGAATCCTCAAAATACATCAACCGGATTATCCGCAGATAATAGAACGCGCCAATAACAGATGTAAGCACACCAATAACCGCCAGCGGAATAAGCCCGGCATTAACAGCTGCTAGAAAAACATACCATTTACCAAAAAAGCCAGCTAGTGGCGGTATTCCAGCCATGGAAAACATCACCACCATCATAGCCGCAGCCAGAAGAGGATGTGACGCAGAAAGCCCAGCTAAGTCAGAGATTTTTTCAACTGGTGTGCCTTCACGGCGCATTGTCATAATCACACCAAAAGCGGCGGCGCCCATAAAGACATAAGTGGTCATATAAATGACTACCGCTGATGCCCCTTCAGGCGTGCCAGCCGCTAGCCCCGCCAGTGCGTAACCCATATGTGCGATAGAGGAATAGGCCAGCATACGCTTGATGTTTTGCTGCATGATAGCCCCGGTTGCCCCAACAATCATAGAAGCTACAGAAAGAGCTATTAAGATTTGCATCCATTGGTCAGTAATATTGCCAAAAGCTGAGTAGGTGACATTCATCAGCAAGGTCATGCCCGCAACTTTCGGAACAATCGCAAATAGCGCTGTAACCGGTGTTGGTGCGCCTTCATATACATCTGGCGTCCACATATGAAACGGTGCGGCTGAAATTTTAAAAGCCAGTCCAGAAAGCAAAAAGACCATGCCAACGATCATGCCGACCGATGCCCCGCCAGACAGGCTGCTTGCAATAGCATCAAAATTCGTGCTGCCAGAAGAGCCATAAACAAGCGATGCGCCATATAGCAGCAGACCTGAGGATAGCGCGCCCAGAAGGAAATATTTCAAACCAGCTTCAGAGGATTTCAGCGAACTGGTGCGCATAGCTGCTACCACATAAAGCGGCAGGGACTGCAACTCCAATGCCATGTATAATGAAATCAGATTATTCGCTGATACCATCAACAGCATGCCGATGACAGCCATCAGAACCAGTAGATGAAATTCGGGCCTGTCTACCCCCTCACCCCATTGCTCGCTAACCAGCCAGCTAGCGAAAAAGGCGCCAACCAGAATAAGCCCCTTCATATAGATAACCAGATCATTTACCGCAAACAGCTCATTAAATAGCACAACACGGCCATCTGGCACTGAAAATAAGGCTAGAAAAGCTGCAAAATATCCAAGCAAGGACAGCGTACGCACCATTTTAATGCTGCCTTCCCCATCCGTTTCCGATTGTTTTGCAAAGGCCGCTATTAACACCATCACCAACGCAAGCGAGATCAGAATAAATTCAGGCAAAGCTGCAGAAATAGTTATTTGTGAAAATTCCATATCTAAAACTACTCCTTAGCGCATCACTGTCTGGATAGACAAATCAGATGCGACATTCGCCATAATATCGGACACTGTGTAGGCCATAACATCTAGCAAGGTCGCGGGATAAATCCCAAACCACAGCACCAAGATGGTCAAGGGAACAAAAATCATTACCTCGCGTCTATCTAGCGCAACCATTTCCAAGATTTCCGGCTTTTCTGCACGCCCAAACACTACGCGCCGATACAGCCAAAGCATGTAGCACGCCCCTAAAATCAAGCCCGTAGCTGCTAGGATAGCCACCCAATGCGAGGCTTCCCACGCCCCAACAAGCACGAGCATTTCGCCAACAAACCCAGATGTTCCCGGCAAGCCAACAGAAGCCAGCATCATAAACATAAAAAACGCGGCATAACGCGGCATGGCGTCCACCACACCGCCATAAGCGCTGATCTCGCGCGTATGAAGGCGGTCATAAACAACCCCAACACAGAAAAACAACGCTGCGGATACCAGACCATGCGATATCATCTGGAACATTGCCCCGGCTATTCCCTGTTCTGTGAGGGTGAAAATACCAATAGTAACAAACCCCATATGGGCAACAGATGAATAGGCGATTAGCTTTTTCATATCGCTTTGGGCAAGCGCAACAAGCGAGGTGTAAATAACAGCAACAATAGATAAGACAAAGATAAAAGGCGCAAAATATTCAGACGCGTCTGGAAACATAGGCAATGAAAAACGCAAAAACCCGTAACCGCCCATCTTCAGCAATACGCCAGCCAAAATCATCGAACCTGCGGTCGGGGCTTGCACATGCGCATCTGGCAGCCATGTATGTACTGGCCACATTGGCACCTTTACAGCAAAGGAAGCAAAAAAGCCTAAAAACAGCCAAAATTGTATTTCGGGGCTGAAGGCAAATGCCGCTAAGGCTGGGATATCGGTAGTGCCTGCCATCTGATACATCACCAGCATACAAACCAGCATCAAAACAGAACCTAGAAGCGTGTATAAAAAGAATTTGAAAGCCGCATAAACCCGCTCTGCCCCACCCCAGACACCAATGATAATAAACATTGGTATCAAGACACCTTCAAAGAACAGATAGAACATCAGCATATCGAGCGATGCGAACATGCCAACCATCATCACTTCTAGCACTAGAAAGGCTATCATGTAATCGCGCACACGGTGCGTAATGCTCTTCCAACTCGCTAAAATCGATAAAGGAGTTAAGAAAGTCGCCAGCAGAATAAACGGCATGGAGATGCCATCTATCCCTAAATGATAAGAAATGCCGCTACCTGTAATCCAGTCCGCACGCTCTTCAAACTGATAGCCCATCATTTCTGGATCAAAGCCAACATAAAGATATAAAGACAACACAAAGGTAAAGCCAGAAACCCATAGGGCAACAAGACGCGAATTTGCGGCAATAGCTTCCTCATTACCGCGGATCAGCATCAAAAACAGCACACCGGTCAAAGGAAGAAAAGTAATAACGCTTAGTAAAGGCCAGCTAGAAATCATCACCCTACCTCCCAAATCCGCTGAAATACCAGGACAGCAGAACCACGACACCTATCATCATCGCAAACGCATAATGATACACATAACCAGTCTGAATATGCACAAGACGCGCTGATAGACGCCCAACCAGTGCAGATAACCCATCTGGTCCAAAGTAATCGATCGTCCCCTTATCGCCGCGCCTCCACAGCCAACCACCAAAAACTACAGCTGGACGAACAAAGATACGGTCATATAGCTCGTCAAAATACCATTTATTGAACAAGAAGTCGTAAAACCCGCCACAAGCTGATGCAATTTTACCCGGCAGATGCGGCATTTTTACATAAGCAATATACGCCCCTAAAACCCCGCTAGTTGCCAGTACAATCGGCAGCAACTTTACCCAAAGCGGTACATGATGCGCTGCTTCCATCGCAGTATGAGTAGGCAGGATAAAGATTGAATCGCCCCAGAAGACTGCCATATCATGCCCAACAAACAGCTCATAGCCTGCCCAGCCCGCAAATATAGCCCCAAGTGCTAGCGGAATGAGTGGCAAGGTCATCACGTTTGGTGATTCATGCACATGCGACATAACTTCTGCACTTGCGCGAGGTTGGCCATGGAACGCCAGTATCAATAAACGCCAGCTATAAAAAGCGGTAAGAAGGGCGGCTGCACAGCCTAGCCAGAAGGCCAGCATGCCAACACTAGTATGCGCGCCATAAGCGGCTTCTAAAATCATATCCTTGGAATAGAAACCAGCAAAGAATGGAAAGCCTGCTAACGCCAGTGAGCCAACCCACATCATCGTGTAAGTCACTGGCACTTTGCGCCAAATCCCGCCCATATTGCGTAAATCCTGTTCATCAGATAACGCATGGATAACCGACCCCGCCCCCAAAAATAATAATGCTTTGAAAAACGCATGCGTAGTAAGATGGAACATCGCGGCTGGATAAGCAGAAACGCCAGCAGCAAAGAACATATAGCCCAATTGCGAGCAGGTTGAATAAGCAATTACCCGCTTGATATCAAATTGCGTCATCCCCACGGTCGCAGCAAAAATTGCAGTAGACGCACCCACAATTGTGATAACATCAAGGGCTACGGGTGCATATTCGATAACCGGTGACATCCGGCACACCAAAAAGACACCAGCTGTTACCATGGTCGCTGCATGAATAAGCGCGGATACAGGCGTTGGCCCTTCCATCGCATCTGGCAGCCATGTATGCAAACCAAGCTGGGCAGATTTCCCCATTGCACCGATAAACAGCAAGATTGAAACAACTTCCAACGCTGGCAGGCTAATCCCGCTAAAGGTAATAACCGCATTTTGATAAGAGGCGGTATCAGCAAAAATCGCATCAAAGCTAACCGAGGCTGTCAGGGTGAAAATCGCCAAAATACCTAGAACAAAGCCAAAATCACCAACCCGGTTCACCACAAAAGCTTTCATCGCAGCAGTATGCGCACTTTCCTTGTGATACCAGAAGCCAATAAGCAGGTAAGATGCAACCCCAACCCCTTCCCAGCCAAAGAATAGCTGAACTAGATTGTCTGCGGTCACCAACATCAGCATAGCAAAGGTAAATAGGCTGAGATAGGCCATGAAACGGGCAATTGCCTTATCATGGTGCATATAGCCAACCGAATAGATATGTACACACGAAGATACACCTGTAACCACGATCAGCATTACTGCTGTTAGCGTATCAAAGCGCAACTGCCAGTTGGCTTCAAAGGTGCCGGAATTAATCCATCTTGCTACGCTGACAATTTCAGTATTGCCGCCCATTGCAACATGCGCAAAGGCAAACAAAGATAGCACAAAAGAGATAACAACACCAGAAACAGATACCGCGATAGCCGCTGAATTTTGCTGGCGCAGGGAAAACAATCCTGCCGCAATAGCTCCTAGTAATGGCAGAAAAACAATAGCCTGATAAAACATCTGAGCGTTAGCCTTTCATCACATTGATATCGTCGACCGATATTGACCCACGATTGCGGAAATATACCACCAAAATCGCTAGCCCAATCGCTGCCTCAGCAGCCGCAACGGTAAGAATGAATAAAGAGAAAATCTGCCCAGATAAATCACTAGAATAGGCAGAAAACGCAACCAGATTGATACTGACAGACAGCAAAATAAGCTCAATCGACATTAAAATCGTGATGACGTTCTTGCGGTTGATAAAAATACCAAA
>JADHLI010000001.1 GCA_016780775.1 Alphaproteobacteria bacterium
GCTAGCTACTAACACCACTGCAATTATAAAGACACTTTAGCCATGACCATAGTCAGCTTTAGTTGGGCTGGTGGTATTGGTCGTTGATGTAATAGCAGCAGCTACACTCTAATCAAACCAAAGCCAACCACAGTAACAACAACAACCAATCGACCCTTTAGCCCCTTTTTTGAAGTCGTGTTTGTCGTCACCCACCGGGGGGGGCTTTCGCTTACTCAAGTTTGCGTGATGCCAGCTCCAAACTTCCTTAGTCATCGCTGGTATAACACACAGTATAACATCTGCGCCTGTTGACATAACCAAGTGATTGTCTAACCTATTGATATTGCTCAAGGGGGACTTGAGTTGACGCAGGGCATAGGATTACAGTCTGCCCCTGGGCACCATTTATACCCAGTTTCAAGGTTCACACTTCCTGACGTCAAACATTAAAATGCTTGAAAATCAGGTACTTGAACCTTGAAACTGGGTATAAATGGTGCCCAGGAGAAGACTCGAACTTCCACGACCATAATGGCCACTGGCACCTGAAGCCAGCGCGTCTACCAATTCCGCCACCTGGGCTTGCGTTGAAAAAGCAGTGCTGAAAAGGCAAATGCACCGCCGCCGCAATGAAGGCTCAAAATACGGATAAACGCCTGCCTGTCAATCCCTTATCGCCAGCCTTCTTGATGGGCTCGAAAGGCGGGGCGGCAAGGGGAGGCTTCTTTTGAGACAATTTAGCCTCTTTTCTTGGCTTTGTATTCCTGATAAGACAAATACATCAGCGGAAATGGCTAATGTCGAAGCGCGGCATGATGGGGGTTAAGATGGGTGTGGATCTATCACAAAAAACTATTGTGATTATTGGCGGCACTGGATTTGTTGGCCGCGCGATTGTAGAAAAGCTGGCCGCAACAGGCGCGCGTATTTTAATTATGGCGCGCAATACAGAACGTGCGAAGAGCTTGAAAGTTTTTGGTGCGGTTGGCCAAATTAGTGCGGTTGCCGGTAATGCGCTCAATGATGCTGATTTAGCCGCCATTTTAGAGCCAGCCGATATGGTGGTCAATCTTGTTGGCATTCTAGCCCCATCTGGGCGCCAAAAATTTGAGACATTACAAGCTGAATTACCTGGCCAGATTGGCAAGATGGCAGCCCAAAATGGAATTGAGAATATCGTCCATATCTCTGCTATTGGGGCCTCACTAAAATCACCTAGCTTATATGCCCGAACCAAAGCAGAAGGGGAGCGTGCCTTGCTACGCCAATTTCCATCTGCGGTTATTTTGCGCCCATCTGTTGTTTTTGGCCCGGGTGATGGGCTGTTTACCCGCTTTGCTCAGATGGCCATGCTTGCCCCTGCTTTGCCGCTTATCGGCGGCGGGCGCAACCGCATGCAGCCTGTCTATGTTGGTGATGTGGCAGATGCTGTTGTTGCCGCGCTCGCCAACATTTCTGCGCAAGGCCAGATTTATCAGCTTGGCGGCCCGCACATCTACAGCTTTGCGGATTTGATGCGCTTTATTCTAAAGGCTACGGAGCGCCGCCGTATGCTGGTTTCTGTGCCGTTTCCAGTGATGGCTATCCCTGCCTTTTTTGCTGGCTTGCTGCCTAACCCGCCAATAACTGGTGACCAGCTAAAGCTGCTAAAGACTGATAATATTTGCGCCAAATCTGCGCCGGGTCTGGCTGAGCTAGGCATTACGCCAACCGCTATTGAGGCAATTGTACCAGAATATCTGGCTGCTTTTCGGCCGGGCGGGCGATTTACATATCGCTAATTTTTGAGGCTAATTTTTAAGCCTAATTTTCGGGGCTGGATTTTCGGGCGAAATTATTCGGTCTGAATTTAGGGCTAAAGGCTGCCATTAGCGATGAGGCCGAGCAGTATTATGCCTAGCACAATCCGGTAGATAACAAAGATACGGAAGTTAGCGTGGGCTAGCCAGCCCATCATCCAGCGAATGGCCAGTAGTGCAAAGATGAAAGATAGACCTGCCACAATGGCAATCGAAGCGATGTCTACAGATATATCCCCTTTATAAATGGAGACGCCTTTCAATAGGCCAGCCCCTGCGATAACCGGCAGGGATAACAGCAAAGAGAATCGTGCTGCCGATAACCTGTCATAGCCCAGCTGGCGTGCCATTGTCATGGTAACCCCGCTACGTGAGGCGCCGGGAATCAGGGCAAATATTTGGGCAAAGCCTATAGTTAGCGCATGTTTAAACGGCATCTTCTGCCAGTCAGGCTGCGGGCTATCAGGTGCTGTTAGATCATAGGAAACCGCGCCTTTGTCCGCTTGCCAGAGCCAAAGGGCAAAGATGAGATTGGCAAGGGCCACTATCAGCGCAGCACGCAGGAAATCTGTACCTGCTATCTCTAACAGGAAGCCGGCAATGATGACTGGCAGGCTGGCGACCACCAGCAAACCTATTAGATGGCGATGCGGGGCTGAACGAGATGCGCGGCTGGTTAAACTTGCTAGCATATTGAAAATATCTCGGCGTACATAAACCATTACCGCCCCAAGCGTGCCAATATGGGCGGCAACATCTATGGTTTGTCCCTGATCAGCAAAGCTGGTTAGCTGCGGTAATAAAACTAGATGCCCAGAAGAAGAAACAGGCAGGAATTCGGTAATCCCTTGAACCAATGCAACAAGAAATAAGGCGGGTATATCAAGCATGGCGTCAGACTATTCTGCGTTGCTTTGGAAAACAAGTCTATAAATAAAGGTCCGATGTGGTACAATATTTATTCTATTAGTCGGAAATCTGCTTGCCAAAGGTAGGCTAAACTTGCATTTTGTGCGTAAATGGGTAATAGTAGTTGACCTTTAATAGGTGGGCCGCTCCAAAAAGGCCTGCAAAGACGAGAAATAGTAAGGAGCCAGCTTATGGCAGAGAAGATGCTAAAATTTATCTCGCAGTCAAAGGCAATGCCAGACAAGCGTCAGGCCAGTGACCGGGTTGCAGATTTTGATGAGATTTACGCAGACTTCGATCTAGAAAAAGCTGAGGAGCAGGCTAGTCGCTGTTCGCAATGCGGCGTACCTTTTTGTCAGGTCAACTGCCCACTTCACAACAATATTCCAGACTGGCTCATGCTAACAGCGGAAAACCGCTTGCAAGAAGCGTATGAGCTATCTTCTGCAACCAATACTTTTCCAGAAATCTGCGGCCGTATTTGCCCGCAAGACAGGTTATGCGAAGGCAATTGCGTTATCGAAAAGGGTTTTGAGTCTGTTACCATCGGTGCGGTTGAGAAATATGTTACTGAAACTGCGTTTGATGAGGGCTGGGTAGAGCCGATTAAGGTCAATGCTGAGCGTGAGCAATCTGTTGGTATTATTGGTGCTGGGCCAGCCGGGCTTGCTGCTGCCGATCTTCTGCGCCGTAAGGGGTATCAAGTAGTGGTTTATGACCGTTATGACCGTGTTGGCGGTTTGATGGTTTATGGCATTCCGGGCTTTAAGTTAGAAAAAGATATTGTTGAGCGCCGCGCAGAATTGTTGGAAAAAGGCGGCATTAAGTTTGAGCTTAATTGTGAGATTGGCCGCGATGTGACTTTTGATGAACTTCGTGCGCGTCATAATGCAGTGCTCATCGCAACAGGCGTTTATAAAGCACGTGATATTAAAGTGCCGGGCATTGGCCTTGAAGGGGTGGTGCCAGCGTTGGATTATCTAACCGCTTCAAACCGTAAATCATTGGGCGATGATGTCGCTGAATTTGATAGCGGCATGTTGAATGCTGAAGGAAAGAATGTGGTTGTAATTGGCGGCGGGGATACCGCTATGGATTGCGTGCGTACCGCTATCCGCCAAGAAGCAAAGTCTGTTACCTGCCTGTATCGCCGTGACCGTGCCAATATGCCTGGTAGCCAGCGTGAAGTTGAAAATGCTGAAGAGGAAGGCGTGAATTTTCAGTGGCTATCTGCCCCGCATGCTTTGCTTGGCAATGAGGTGGTTAGCGCTGTGCGAGCGCAGCGCATCCATCTTGGCCAGCCAGATGAAACAGGGCGTCAAGTGCCACAAATTATCGATGGTTCTGACTTTGATATTGACGCTGATTTGGTAGTCAAGGCACTGGGCTTTGATCCAGAAGACCTGCCTAGCCTGTTTGAGCAAAAAGACCTTGGCGTTAGCCGCTGGGGTACTGTGCAAATCGACTGGAAGACGATGATGACGCAAATTCCGGGCGTATTCGCCGCAGGTGATATTGTGCGCGGCGCCTCGCTCGTAGTGTGGGGCATCCGTGACGGGCGTGATGCAGCAGAACAGATAGATGCCTTTATTGAAGCTGAGCTTCGCGGGGAAACGCGCCAAGTTGGCTAACAGAATAGCTAGCAAAAGGGCCAAAAAAATAGAAGCAGGCTCAGGCAAATTAGAGGCAGGCTCAAAGCGCAATAAATAAGGTGTCACTGCGCAGCAAGGCCGATAAAATTTATGATAAAAAGGGTTTGATAAAATGACCAGCAACCAGAAATTTGATCCAATAGCTTATGTAGCGTCACGTAAAGAAGCTGAAGCACGGCTTATCGAAGCTGGCGCCTACAGCCCAGAGATGGAACATGATGCATGCGGGGTTGGGTTTGTCGCCTCTATTGATGGCTCGCCGCGCCGCTCAGTGGTGGATGCTGCGATTGAAGCCTTGCAATCTATTTGGCATCGCGGCGCTGTTGACGCTGATGGCATGACCGGAGACGGTGCAGGTATTCATTTGTCTATCCCGCGTGATTTCTTCATCAAACATATTGCCCGTACAGGCCATAGCGATGATGGTGGACGGTTGGCGGTTGGCATGGTCTTTCTGCCGCGTAATGATATTGGCGCACAAGAGCAGTGCCGTTGTATTGTTGAGCAAGAAGTTCTGCGCCTAGGACATTTTGTCTATGGCTGGCGTCAGGTGCCCGTAGATACACGTGCCCTTGGTGATAAAGCGTTGGCAACCCGCCCTGAGATTGAACAAATTATGTTCTCCATGCCAGAATCCCTTGATGAGGTAGAAGCAGAGCGTCAGCTTTATAAGATTCGCAGGCGTATTGAAAAAGCGGTTCTGGCTGAGCTTATTACGGATTTCTATATTTGCTCGCTTTCCACCCGTTCTATTATTTACAAAGGCATGTTCCTAGCTGAACAGGTAACTGCCTTTTACCCAGATCTGCTGGACCAGCAATTTGTGTCGAACTTTGCTGTTTATCATCAGCGCTATTCGACTAACACCTTCCCAACATGGAAGCTCGCACAGCCTTTCCGTATTCTTGCCCATAATGGCGAGATTAACACCCTGCGCGGCAACAGCAACTGGATGTCCTGCCATGAAGACAGGATGGAGCATGAAGTTTTTGCTGATAGCATCAATGATATCAAGCCAGTTATTGAAAAGGGCGCGTCTGATTCTGCGGCGCTGGATTCAGTGTTTGAGCTGTTGTTGCAAGGTGGGCGTAGTCTGCCAATGGTAAAAACCATGATGATCCCCGAAGCAATGGATGTAAGCGGCGATAGCAAGCTTGCTAAGCTTTACGCCTATTGCAATTCGGTCATGGAGCCATGGGATGGACCAGCTGCAATCGCTGCGCATTTTGGGGATTGGGTAATTGGCGGGACTGACCGCAACGGTCTGCGGCCAATGCGTTACACCCATACAACTGACGGGTTGCTGATAGCGGGTTCTGAGACAGGCATGGTGCATGTGGATGAAGCTAAAATTGCCGAATGTGGCCGCTTAGGGCCAGGCGAGATGATCGCGGTTAATCTGAGCGAAGGGCGCGTTATCCATGATATTGAGCTGAAAACAGCCCTTGCAGATCAACAGGACTGGGCCGGCTGGACAACGCGTGCTAAGTCCATCAACGCGCTATTGGCAAATGCCCGCACCAAGCAAGATGACCGCCCCGATGATGAAGTGCGCCGCCGCCGTCAGCTGATGTCCGGCTGGTCGATGGAAGATATGGAGCTCATCCTCGCTCCGATGGCCAGCACTGGCAAAGAGGCTGTAGGCTCTATGGGTGATGATGCGCCTTTGGCTGTATTATCTGGTAAATATCGCGGTTTGCATCATTTCTTCCGGCAGAATTTCTCGCAAGTTACCAACCCGCCAATCGATAGTCTGCGTGAACGTCATGTAATGACGCTGCGCACGCGCCTTGGCAATCTGGGCAATATTCTGGATGAAAGCCCAGACCAATGTGAACATTTGGTTCTGGATAGCCCGGTTGTGACCAATGCTGAATGGCATGCGATTAAAGACCATCTAGGGGATAAAGCAGTAGAAATTGACTGTACCTTTGGTGTGGATGACGGACCGGAGGGGATGAAAGCTGCCCTTGATCGTATCCGCAGCCATGCTGAGCAGGCTGTGCGAGGGGGCTGTGAGCATGTGATGCTTAGCGACAGAAATAGCGCTAGCGACCGTGTGCCATTGCCAATGGTTTTGGCGGCAGGTGCAGTGCATTCGCATCTTGTTCGCCAACAATTGCGCACTTTCACTTCTATTAATGTATCCTCAGGTGAGTGCTTGGATGTGCATCATTTTGCTGTTTTGATCGGGGTAGGTGCGACCACTATCAATGCCTATGCTGCGGAATGGACAATTGTTGAACGTCAGCAAAAAGGCCTGCTTGAAGAGGTAAGCCTGTCCAAAGCGGTGGCCAATTATCGTAAAGCTATTGAAGATGGTCTTTTAAAGATCATGTCAAAGATGGGTATTTCGGTTATCGCTTCTTATCGCGGCGGCTATAATTTTGAAGCTTTAGGCCTCTCGCGCGCGCTAGTAGCGGAATTTTTCCCGCCCATGTCTTCGCGTATTTCTGGCATTGGCCTAACAGGTATTCAGGCGCGGCTGATGGAATTGCACAAGCAAGCCTATGACGCCAATCTTAGCTATTTGCCAGTTGGCGGCTTTTTCCGCTTCCGCAAATCAGGCGAACGCCATGCGTTTGATGGCCAAATTATTCATGCAATGCAGCATGCTTGTGACACAGGCTCTTATCAAAGTTGGAAAAAATACACAGCGATGGTGGCCCGCCAAGGGCCTGTTAATTTGCGTGATCTAATGGATTTTGAGCGCAAATATGAGCCGGTATCGGTAGAGACAGTAGAGAGCATCACAGATATTCGGAAAAGACTGGTATCGCCCGGTATTTCGCTTGGCGCGTTAAGCCCAGAAGCGCATGAAACCCTGTCGATTGCGATGAACCGTATAGGGGCTAAATCAGATTCAGGAGAGGGCGGGGAAGATCCCTCACGCTTTAAATTACGTGAGAATGGCGATAACCCGTCAAGTGCGATTAAGCAGGTAGCCTCTGGGCGTTTTGGCGTCACAGCAGAATATCTGAATAATTGTGAAGAGCTGGAAATTAAGGTGGCGCAAGGCGCGAAACCTGGTGAAGGTGGCCAGCTGCCGGGCATCAAGGTGAATAGCCTGATTGCCAAGCTGCGTCATTCTACGCCGGGGGTTACCTTGATTTCGCCGCCGCCGCATCATGACATTTACTCTATCGAAGATCTGGCTCAGCTTATCTATGACCTGAAACAAATCAATCCTACCGCGCGGGTATGTGTAAAGCTTGTAGCTTCTACTGGTATTGGCACAATTGCCGCCGGTGTGGCCAAAGCTAAAGCCGATACAATTTTGATTTCAGGTCATGGCGGCGGTACTGGTGCCAGCCCACAATCTTCTATCAAGCATGCGGGCATGCCGTGGGAGATGGGTCTGTCTGAAGTGCATCAAGTGCTGTCCATGAACGGTCTGCGTGAAAAGGTTGTATTGCGCACAGATGGGGGTCTAAAAACAGGGCGTGACATTGTTATGGCAGCGATGCTGGGCGCCGATGAATATGGAATTGGTACCTCTGCTTTGGTGGCGATGGGATGTATTATGGTGCGTCAGTGTCATTCAAACACCTGTCCAGTTGGGGTCTGCACACAGCGCGATGATTTGCGTGCGAAATTCGAAGGCACGCCTGAAAAAGTTGTGCAGCTATTTACGCATGTAGCCGAAGAGGTGCGCGAGATTCTGGCTTCACTAGGCTTTAGGAGTTTGGATGAAGTTATTGGGCGCACAGATCTGCTTACTCAAGTATCGCGCGGCGATGCGGCGCTGGATGATCTGGATCTAAACCCTGTTCTGGTTCAAGCAGAAGCAAATGGCGCTTCTGGCTATCGCGGCGGTAAGGGCCGTGTAGAAGTGTCTGACACGCTGGATGCACAGATGGTAAAGGATGCTGAAACCGCGCTTCAGTCTGGGGGCAAAATGCAGCTAACCTATAATATAGAAAATACAGCACGTGCTATCGGCACGCGTTTATCTTCGCATATTGTGCGCCGGTTTGGCATGGATGGCTTGCGCGAAGGCCAGATTACAGCCCTGCTTCGTGGAACAGCAGGCCAGTCTTTAGGTGCTTTTGCGGTGCAGGGGCTGCGTTTGGATGTTATCGGTGATGGTAATGACTATGTTGGCAAGGGACTTTCTGGCGGTATGATTACCGTTCGTCCTAGCCCATCTGCTACTTATATTGCAGAGAATAACACCATCATCGGCAATACCGTTCTATATGGGGCGACCTCGGGCCTGTTACTGGCTAATGGTCAAGCAGGTGAGCGTTTTTGTGTCCGCAATTCTGGGGCTTCAGCGATTATCGAGGGGTGCGGCTCTAATGGGTGCGAATATATGACTGGCGGTGAGGTTATAATTCTGGGCAAGACCGGCTCTAATTTTGGGGCGGGTATGACCGGCGGTATGGCGTTCATCTATGATCAGGATAATGATTTCCTTGCAAAGGCGAACCCTGAAACCCTGCATATCTCCAAGCTATCCTCTGGTTATTGGAAAGATTACTTGGAGAAGCGTATTAGCCTGCATGCGTCTGAAACAGATTCTGCTTTGGCTAAAAGGCTGCTTAATAACTGGGAAGTGGAAAGCGAATATTTCTGGCATGTGGTGCCAACCGAAGTGCTGGGTCTTTTGCCGCAACCGGTTTTAGAAAATGAGATGCCAGCGCGTTCAGCCTAACCCTGTACAGACTTATTTGCTGGTGCTAATCTGGCCAACGAGTAGTCTAGGATGAGGGGCGGGAGAGGCTGTGGATATTCGTATTCAAGGTGAGTTAGATCAAGAAAGAGTGGATGCACTTGTCTCTTTATCTTTTCCTGACCAGCATGCGGGGCGCGCGGTGTGGAAGCTTCGCCCGGGAAAGCCAGTTGCCGAGCTTTGTTTGGTGGCCTCTGATTATCGCAATATTGTTGGCTCTCTCCGGTTCTGGGAAATCACGGTGGCGGGACGTCAGCAATTACTATTAGGTCCGTTGGCAGTTTTGCCAGAACTGCAGGGGCGTGGTTTTGGGCGCGCGCTGGTCAGTGATGGGCTGCGGCGTGCTGAGCAAATGCGGCGCTGGTCATTTGTTATCCTATCCGGTGAGCCAGAATATTATAAACGTTTCGGATTTGTAGAAGCTGAGATAGGCAGATTTATCTGGCCAGGTCCGCTTGCACCAAATAAATTGCTAACGCGGCCCTTAAAGCGCAAACAAGAAGATGTGCATCTGCCCGGTCCAATGGCCTTGATGCCTAATCTAGACAGGCAAAGCGAGAATTAAGCATGGCTATTTTGCATCATTACCCGCTTGCCGCATCCAGCCGCCTTATCCGTTTGCAGTGCGGTGAATATAAATTGGAGCTTGATCTGGTAACCCAGTTGCCATGGCTTCGTGATGAAAAGCTCCTTGCCTTAAATCCAGCTGGTGAATTGCCAGTATTTGAAGATGAAACCTATGGGGTGATATCTGGGGCACGGGTCATATCAGAATGGCTAGAAGATATAGTCGAGGATAATTTTTTAATGCCAGAAAAGGCCGGGGAGCGTGCTGAGGTGCGCCGCCTGATAGACTGGTTTGAAGGCAAGTTTACCCTTGAGGTAACGCGCCCATTACTGAGGGAGCGCGTGATTAAACGCTTTCAGTCTGGTGAAGCAGCTTCCTCGCAGATATTGCGCGCAGGTTTGGCAAACGCTCAAATCCATCTTGGATATGTAGACTGGCTGGCTGGCCAATATAGCTGGCTAGCAGGCCCTGATATCAGCTTGGCAGACCTATCGGCGGCTGCGCATATTTCAGTACTAGATTATTTTGGTGATATTGACTGGCGGCGTTATCCAGAAGCAAAGCTCTGGTATATGAAGTTGAAAAGCCGTCCCAGCTTTCGCCCACTTCTCTCAGATATACTGGTCGGTATGCCGCCAGCCAGCCATTATAGCAATCTAGATTTCTAGCGCTCGCCGGACAATTCAGAGGTGATTTTTCGGTGCATGCCCATGATAGATATAAGCAAAGCATCTATTTGGCTAGCTTCTGAATATCTATGTCCAGCCTGCTTATCCAAAATAACTTGCACGTCTGTTGAGGTTAATTTTTCTGCCAGCTGAATAGCGGTCTGCCAAGGCACTTCGCTATCTTGCATGCCTTGATGCAAAATAACTGGAATATCTAAATCAATCTCATCATCTAGCAGCAGATGCATCTGCCCATCTTCAATAAGGTGATAGGGATAGATAACATCCTCATCCGCATAGGGGTTGGGCAAAGCAATCTGGCCGTCTTTTTTCATCTGGTCTTGCTGGGTTGGCGTTAATTCATCCCAGATAAGCGTTTTGGTGAAATCAGGTGCAGCTGCGATACCCACCATGCCCGCGACACGGCTTTTACGTTGCAGGGCTGTAAGTACCATCAGCCAGCCTCCAAGCGAAGAGCCAACCAATATTTGTGGCCCTTTGGTCAGCGCATCCAGCATTGCCGTGCAATCTGCTAGCCAGCGCGATAAATTCCCATCTAGAAAGCGGCCATCTGAGCGGCCATGCCCAAAATAATCAAAACGCAAAAATGGAATTTTCTGGCGGTTGGCCATCTCTTCAAGCGCAATTGCTTTACTGCCTTCCATATCAGAGCCATGCCCGGCTAGAAAAACAATACCTGGGTTTTGCTCATTTGCATGCTCTTGATGGATAGCTTGGTAGGCGCGTTTGCCGCCCTGCTCAAGATTATGGTAGGATATAGGGGCGATATTTTCTTGATCCGGCATTTTTGCTATTTCTCTTATTCTTTAACCAGAGTATCACTTGTGCAACTTGGTCTGTTATTCATAATTTATAGAGTATCTTAATTTATGCCATCGGTAAAAAATATCGTCCAGCCAGTCATTGTTCAAATCGTGCCCCAGATGAATAGGGGCGGGGTGGAACGCGGCACGGTTGAGGTTGCAGAAGCGATTGTCAAAAATGGCTGGAAGGCCGTGGTGATCTGTAATGGTGGCCGTATGGAAAACCAGCTACGCCGAGCTGGTGCTGAGGTCTATACCCTGCCAGTTGATACTAAAAACCCCTTAAAATGGCCATCTGTCCGGCGCAAGCTAAAATCCGTGCTGTTGAGTGTGGGCGCTGATATTGTGCATGTCCGCTCGCGTGCGCCAGCTTGGATTGCGCTGCCTTTGGCAAAATCACTTGGCCTTGCAAGCGTTGCGACTATTCATTCCAAATTTGTGCCACAGAATTTTTTAAAGCGTATCTATAACCGAAAAATGCTGAGCGCAGATAAAACGATTGCCATTTCTGAATATGTAAAATCAGTTATCCGCGCCCATTATGCTGACGCGATAGCAGAAGAGGAAATCACGGTTATCCATCGCGGCGTTGATTTGACCGTGTTTGACCCAGCACAGGTCAGCCAGCATCGTATTGTGCGCCTGTCTGAGACTTTGAACCTGCCAGATGATGGGCCGGTTGTTATGCTGCCTGCCAGAGCGACAGAATGGAAAGGCCATATTCCGCTTATTGAGGCAGTTGCCCAGCTTGAGGCTAAAGATGTGACCTTGCTGCTGCTAGGGGCAGGGGACGGGCATAGCCGATTTGTTGAACGTTTGCGCACACTGGCAGTTAAAACAGGTCTAGATGGCCGCCTGCGTATCGTGGCTGGAACAGATGATATGCCAGCTGCGCTAATGCTAGCGGATGTGGTGGTGATGCCGTCTATAATACCAGAGCCTTTTGGCCGTGTTGCTGTAGAAGCCCAAGCGATGGGCAGGCCCGTTGTTGCTTTTAACCATGGCGGGGCTTGCGAGTCTATTATAGATGGCGAGACTGGTTGGTTGGCACGCCCAGGTGATGTTGGCGATCTAAGCCGTTGTTTAAAGGCTGCGCTTAGCCTTGGTCCGCGTCAGCGCACTATTTGGGCGAAACGTACGCGCGCGCATGTTGAAACTTCTTTTTCAACGGCGCAAATGTGCGAAAAAACACTGGCAATCTATGCAGATTTCTTGCAGAAATGAAGCAGAATTGACCACTGAGCTAGCTCTGGGGTAATTGTTAGGTAAAGTTAGCGGTTTTAGGAAAGAGTAACAGATGCCCATTATTCAGCTGCCGGACGGGTCAACAAGACAATATGACGATGCGGTGACTGCTGCAACGGTTGCTAGCGATATTGGCCCCGGCCTTGCGAAAGCTGCGATGGCGGCAAAGGTAGATGGCCATGACTGGGATTTAAACCGCCCGATAGAAGCAGATTGCCTGCTTCAGCTTATCACCGCAAAGGATAGTGAAGCCGCCCTCGAGCTTGTGCGCCATGATTGCGCGCATATTATGGCCGAAGCAGTTTTAGAGCTTTATCCGGGCACACAGGTAACTATTGGCCCTGCTATCGAAAATGGCTTTTATTATGACTTCCACCGCGAGGAACCATTTAGCACCGAAGATTTAGCCACCATTGAAGCGCGTATGCATGAAATTGTTGACCGTGATGAGCCGATTATACGCGGGGTTTGGACACGTGATGAGGCAGTTGCTTTTTATAAAGAAAAGAATGAGCCGTTCAAGGTTGAGCTGGTTGAGTCTATTCCGGCAGATGAGACGGTAAGTTTTTATACGCAAGGCGATTTCATTGATCTCTGCCGCGGCCCGCATCTGGCTTCCACTGGACGTGCAGGGCATGCCTTTAAGTTGATGAAGGTTGCAGGCGCGTATTGGCGCGGCGATTCTAACCGGCCTATGTTGCAGCGTATCTATGGTACCGCTTGGTTAAATGAAAAGGAATTGAAGAATTATTTAACCATGCTGGAAGAGGCTGAGAAGCGCGATCACCGCAAATTGGGCCGCCAGCTAGATTTCTTTCATCTTCAAGAAGAAGCCGCAGGATCGGTCTTTTGGCATCCGCGTGGCTGGACCTTATATCGCGAAATTGAAGAATATATGCGCCGGCGTCTAGAGGCTGCTCAGTATAGTGAGGTAAAAACACCGCAGCTGGTTGACCGCAGCCTGTGGGAAGCTTCTGGCCATTGGGATAAGTTTGGCGAGAATATGTTTACCGCTGAAACCAATGAAGACCGCACATTAGCGCTTAAGCCGATGAATTGCCCGGGGCATGTACAGATTTATCGCCAAGGGGTGAAATCCTACCGTGACCTGCCGCTTCGCATGGCTGAGTTTGGCTCTTGCCATCGCAACGAGCCGTCAGGGGCTTTGCATGGCATTATGCGGGTGCGTGCTTTTACTCAGGATGATGCGCATATTTTCTGTACCGAAGATCAGATCAATTCAGAATCTGTTGCCTTTTGTCATTTGCTACAAGAAATTTATGCTGATTTTGGCTTTACCGATATTCGGGTGAAATTCTCCGATAGGCCAGAAGTGCGGGCTGGTGATGATGAAACTTGGGATAGAGCTGAAAAAGCGCTGGCAGATGCTACCGAAGCCGCTGAATTAGAGACCACCTTAAATCCAGGTGAAGGGGCTTTTTATGGCCCAAAGCTGGAATTTGTTTTGCGGGATGCCATTGGCCGTGATTGGCAGTGCGGCACCTTGCAGGTAGATTTCGTGCTGCCTGAGCGTCTGGATGCAGAATATGTTGCAGAAGATGGCAATCGCCATCGCCCGGTAATGTTGCATCGCGCTATTTTGGGCTCTCTTGAACGCTGGATAGGCATCCTGATTGAGCAATATTCGGGGCGTATGCCGGTTTGGTTATCGCCTGTTCAGGTGGTTGTGGCGTCTATCACGGATAGCTCTAATGACTATGCAAAGCAAGTGTACGAGGCCGCGCAGGCAGCGGGGTTGCGCGTTGAATTAGATACGCGTAATGAGAAAATAGGCTATAAAATCAGAGAGCATTCAACCGCAAAAGTGCCCTTCATTCTGGCAGTTGGCGGACGTGAGGCAGAGGCAAGAGCAGTGGCGATACGCCAGCTCGGCTCAGACGGCCAGCAAGTGCAAGACTTAGATGAGGCTGTATCAATGCTACGCGATGCCGCCATCCCCCCTGACTTAAAGCAAGACAGAACTTGAATTTTAATGCTAACAAGACTAGGTATTTTAGTGTAAGCACTAAAGTAATTCAGGTGCAGAAAGTACTGGTTTGTGCCAAAAATTAGGCTACATAAGATTAACTATAGAAGGAGAGTGATATAGCACGTCCACGCCAAGATGCGCCACCCGCGAGTGACGGTCCGCGCATCAATGAAGCCATTAGAGCTGCTTCTGTTCGTTGTATTGATCCCGAAGGCGAACAATTAGGGATTCTGACTTTGGATGAAGCGTTACGCAAAGCAGATGAGGCTGGCCTTGATCTGGTTGAATTACAGCCAAATGCAGTGCCGCCCGTATGTAAAATCCTTGATTACGGAAAATATAAATATCAATCGCAAAAGCGTGCTTCTGAGGCACGTAAAAAGCAAAAAGTCATTGAAGTCAAAGAAATAAAATTGCGTCCTAATATCGATAGCCATGACTATGATGTGAAGATGCGCGCAGTTCGTAAGTTTCTGGAAGCAGGGGATAAGGTAAAAATCACCCTGCGCTTTAGAGGGCGCGAGATGGCGCATATAGAGCTCGGTAGCCAACTGTTAGAACGGGTGCGCACCGATATTGACGAAGAAGCTAAAATCGAAGCTATGCCAAAAATGGAAGGGCGGCAGATGATTATGGTGTTGGCGCCGAAATAAGGGCTGAAACAGACATCAAATCTATACCGCTTATACAGAAATCAGCCCAAGATACGATTTAGGTTGATTTCTGAGCGTTTTTTGGTATAACCCAAATCTTTGAAAATACTGCCGCGTCCGGGCTGAAAAGGGCTGCCTGGCCGGTTATTGAAACAGATGGGAAATTAATGGCCATCTGTTTAACCCTAAATGAAGTGAGGTTAAAATGCCCAAATTGAAGACCAAGAGCGGTGCGAAGAAAAGATTTCGCGTAACCGCAAAAGGGAAAGTTCGCGGTTCTGCAGCTTTTCTTAGCCACAATCTCCGTCGTCGTTCGCAGAAGATGAAGCGTCAAGCACGCGGCACCATGATCCTTCATGAGGCTGATGCAAAAATTGTACGCGGTTTTCTGCCCTACGCTTAAATAACGCTAATTCATAGGAGAGTGAACGATGGCTAGAGTAAGCCGCGGGGTTACTGCCCACGCCCGTCATAATAAAGTTATCAAGGCTGCCAAAGGGTATTATGGTCGCCGCAAGAATACCTTCAAAACAGCTAAGCAAGCGGTCGATAAGGCGCGTCAATATGCCTATCGCGACAGACGCGTTCGCAAGCGCGAGTTCAGAGCCTTGTGGATTCAGCGTATTAATGCGGCAGCGCGTCTGCATGGCATGACATATTCAACGCTAATGGGCGGTCTGAATAAAGCTGGTATCGAGGTTGATCGCAAGATGCTGGCTGATATCGCTGTGCATGAGCCACAAGCTTTCGCGAGCCTTGTTGAGCAGTCTAAGCAGGCTAGCTAATAGCGATAAGAGTTTAAAAGGCCGCCTTCTGCTGCTCCCTTTAGGTTTAATTGGGAAAGCGTTGGCAGCCTTTTTTCGTTATTACAGGGCGATTTAAGCAAAGACCGAAAAAGGCAGGTTTTCGATGACTGAGATTGAGACGCTGAAAGCAGATTTACTGAGCTCTGTTGAGGGCGCATCAGATCTGGCTGCGCTGGAAGCGGTGCGCCTTGATGCACTTGGGAAAAAAGGGCGTATCTCTGTACAGCTAAAGAGGCTTGGCGCTCTAGAGCCAGAGCAGCGCAAGCAAACTGGCCAAGCCCTGAACCAGGTTAAGGACGAGCTTGCAGAGGCCATTTCTGCACGCCAGAAGCTTTTAGAAGCAGAGGCACTATCTGCCCAGCTTGAAGCAGAACGTGTGGATATCAGCCTACCTGTTCAGCAGCCGCTAGCAGGCAATATTCACCCGCTTAGCCGGACTGTTGAGGAGATTGCTGCTATTTTTGCTGATATGGGATTTTCTATTGCAGAAGGCCCAGATATCGAAACAGATTTTTATAATTTTACGGCGCTGAATATTCCGCCAGAACATCCTGCCCGCCAAGAGCATGACACTTTTTATCTGCGCCCTGATGCAGAAAATGTCCGTCCTGTTTTGCGCACCCATACCTCGCCTGTGCAAATCAGAACCATGCAAAAAGAAAAGCCGCCAATCCGGATTATTGTGCCGGGTCGTACCTATCGTTCTGATCATGATGCAACCCATTCGCCGATGTTCCATCAATGTGAAGGGCTGGTTATTGGCGAGAATATCCATATGGGGCATCTGAAGGGATGTTTGATCGATTTCTGCCGCGCCTTTTTTGGGGTGGATGACCTGCCGGTGCGTTTCCGGCCTAGCTTTTTCCCGTTTACCGAACCTTCTGCCGAGGTTGATATTGGCTGCCGGCGTGTGGATGGCAAGCTGGAAATTGGGGCTGGCGATGACTGGCTAGAGATTTTAGGTTCTGGCATGGTGCATCCCAAAGTAATCGAAAATTGTGGAATGAACCCAGATGAAGTACAGGGGTTTGCCTTTGGTATGGGGGTTGAGCGGCTGGCGATGCTGAAATATGGCATTTCGGATTTGCGCACCTTCTATGATAGTGATTTGCGCTGGCTAAAGCATTACGGGTTTCTGCCTATTGACGTGCCAGCGTTGCATACGGGTCTGGATGAGGGGGTTTAGGCGATGAAATTTACCTTCTCATGGTTACGGGATCATTTAGATACCCAACATTCACTCACCGAAATTTGTGATGCGCTGCCAATGCTAGGGCTTGAGGTGGAAAGCCTTGAAGACCCGCTACGCCATTTGAGCGATTTTCTGGTAGCTGAAATCATTACAGCAGAACGCCATCCAGATGCAGACCGTTTGCAGGTTTGCACGGTTGATAAAGGGGATGGCAAACCCTTGCAAATCGTTTGTGGGGCTGCCAATGCCAAAGCTGGTTTAAAGACTGTTCTTGCTCCTGTGGGCAGCTGGATTCCAGGCAGCGATATGACCTTAAAAGAAGGGAAGATACGCGGCCAAGCTTCTCAAGGGATGCTATGTTCATACGAAGAGCTTGCGATGGGTCAAGATCATGATGGCATTGCTGAGCTGCCAGCAGATGCACCTGTTGGCACAAGTTTCGCTAGCTTTGCAGCTGATGCAGAATTGCCAGCTAGCGACCCGGTTATCGAGATTGCCATTACGCCTAATCGCGGCGATTGTTTGGGTGTGCGCGGGGTTGCGCGCGACCTAGCCGCTGCGGGTTATGGCAACCTAAAGCCGCTTGATTTCAGTGAAGAGGAGGGGTGTTTTGCCTCCCCCCTTACATGGGAAATAGCCGAAGAGGCGAAGCCGCTAGTGCCGCTTATCTCTGGGCGTCTGTTTGAGGGTGTGCAAAATGCTGATGCCCCTTCTTGGATGGCAGACAGGCTAACAGCTATTGGCCAGCGCCCCATCTCTGCACTGGTGGATATCACCAATTATGTGATGATAGATCTTGGCCGGCCTTTGCATGCTTACGATGCAGATAAGGTTGAGGGTGATAAACTTACCGTTCGCCTTGCTGAACAAGGGGAGCAGGTCGAAGCACTGAACGAGAAAACCTATACCCTAGAAGAAGGGGCATTGGTGATAGGGGATGCAGCTGGACCGGATGATCTGGCAGGTATTATGGGCGGTGAGCGCACCGGCGTGTCAGAGACCACCACCCGCATGTTCCTTGAAATAGCCGTATTTGACCCTATCCGCGTTGCCACAACTGGGCGGCAATTAAATCTGCATTCAGATGCTCGCTACCGATTTGAGCGCGGTCTGGACGCCTGCTCGCCTATTGAAATGGCAGGCTATATCGCAAGGCTGGTGAATAGCATCTGCGGCGGGACTATTAGCCATCTGGTAGTGGAAGGTAATGCAAAGCCTGCGCGGCAATCTGTGTCCTTTGCCCCTGAAAAAGTGGTTCAGCTAACCGGCGTTGATTGCCCGCTGGATAAGCAGGTTGAAATTCTATCTGTGCTTGGATTTGAACTTGATACCAGCCAGCCAATCTGGCAGGTAGCGGTGCCGCATTGGCGCAATGATATTGATGGCGCTGCTGATCTGGTTGAAGAGATTATCCGCATTTACGGCTTTGATAAGCTAGAGATGGCAAGCCTGCCACGTGATGAGGTGGTTGCGCGCCCATCTTATTCGCCAGCCCAGAAACGCAGTCTTGTCTTGCGCCGGACACTGGCCTCACGCGGGCTAACCGAAGCTGTAACCTTTTCCTTTCTGAAGCGCAAAGATGCTGAGCTATTTGGCGGGGATAACGACGCGCTGATGCTTGCTAACCCCATCAGTAATGATCTGAACATGATGCGGCCGTCAGTAGTGCCAAATTTGTTGCAAGCGATGGGTCGTAATTTGAATCGCGGTATCGAAGAGGCATGTTTCTTTGAAATTGGTCCTGTATTTTTAAGCCCGGATGCAGAAGGGCAGCGCATGGCTGTAGGCGGTGTTCGTCAGGGACGGCGCCAGCTTGGCGATTGGCAACATAAAGAGCAGCCTTTTGATCTGTTTGATGCAAAGGCCGATCTTCTGGCCGCACTTTCAGTATTAGGCGTGCGCGTTGACAATCTTGTTGCTAGCCGTGATGTGCCTGCATGGTTACATCCCGGCCGTTCTGGTGTTCTTCGGCTAGGCAAGGCTGAGATGGGCGTTTTTGGTGAGGTGCATCCAGCGATTTGCCGCGCCTTTGATTTACCAGAAGGGGTTGCTGCCTTTGAATTCTGGCTAGATAATATTGCAATGCCGCGCCGCAAAGGTCCGGCCAAAACCCCTATTGATCTATCTGCCCTACAGCCAGTATCTCGTGATTTTGCTTTTATTGTTGCTGAAGAGGTGGAAGCACAAAAGCTGATAGATGCGGTGCGCCGTGCTGCCCGTGATGTGGTAGAGGCTGTAACGGTGTTTGATGTGTATCAGGGCAAGGGCATTGAAGAGAGGCATAAATCTGTTGCCTTGAATGTGCGCCTGCAGCCCCGTGATACCACTTTTAGCGAGGCTGATTTGGCCAAAATTGCAGACCAGATTGTTGCTACAGTCGCCAAAAATTGTGGCGGCCTGCTGCGCGGTTAGCCAAAATTAGCTAAAAGATATTACAGCTTATAACCGGTTAATGGCTGACATCAGCGCTAGGATAGGCGCTTTGGTGATGGATGTATCAATGCCGGCCCCGAATATTGATAAGCCTGCACCATTTTTCAGCTCAACATAGGCCGCTGCTTCTGCCTTAGAGGTAGATGAGCGGGTGTTCTGGCCAAAATCAGCTAGGGTGAAAGCAAGCCCAAAATGCTCCCGCAACGCGGTAACCATAGCGGATATCGGTCCATTACCCGTACCAGAAATTTCATGCATTGTGCCGTCATAGCTGACCTTTGCTGTGACGCGCTCTGTATCAGATGTACGCGAGGCTGGTTCAGTCTCAAACGATATCAATTCATAAGGGGAGGTGATGTTCAGATATTCATCCTCATATAAGGACCAGATCATATCTGCGGTCATCTCTCTGCCGCTGGCGTCAGCCTCTTTTTGAACCAGCTGGCTAAATTCCACCTCCATCGGGCGCGGCAAGCGCACATGATGTTCTGTTTCCAACAGCCATGCAGAACCAGCTTTGCCTGACTGGGAGTTTACCCGGATAATCGCTTCATAGGTGGTGCCAATATCTGCAGGGTCAATCGGCAGATAGGGTACTTCCCACACCGTCTGGTTAGATTGGCGCATCGCATCCATACCTTTGCGGATAGCATCCTGATGCGAGCCAGAAAAGGCAGTATGCACCAGTTGCCCTGCATAGGGATGGCGCTGATGTACCGGCAGCTGATTACAAAACTCTGCTGTATCTACTAATGATTTAATGTCTGAGATATCCAAATGCGGGTCCACACCTTGGGTAAACATATTCAGCCCCAGCGTGATGATATCAACATTGCCGGTGCGCTCACCATTGCCAAACAGCGTGCCTTCCACCCTATCCGCACCCGCCATCAAGCCAAGCTCTGTAGCGGCAACCCCGCAACCGCGGTCATTATGCGGGTGCAGAGATAAGATCATAGCATCACGGCGAGAGAAGTTCCGATGCATCCATTCGATTTGATCGGCATAGATATTTGGGGTCGACATCTCAACGGTTGCAGGCAGGTTGATGATGGTTTTGTTTTCCTGCGTGGGTTGCCAGACATCCATTACCGCTTCACACACTTCCAGCGCATAGCCAAGCTCAGTTCCAGTAAAACTTTCCGGGGAGTATTGCAGGCGAAGAGCTGTTTCTGATCCCAGCTTGCCAATACGGTCGGCTACCATTTTGGCGCCATCTACAGCAATCGCCTTAACGCCCTTTTCATCTGAATTAAATACCACCCGCCTTTGCAAGGTTGAGGTAGAATTATATAAATGCAAAATTGCGTGAGGGGCACCTTCAAGGCTTTCTATAGTACGGTCTATTAAATGCTCTCTTGCTTGTGTCAGTACCTGAATAGTCACATCATCTGGTACATGCCCCCCATCTATCAGCTCCCTCAGGAAATTAAAATCTGTCTCTGAGGCTGATGGAAAGCCAACCTCAATCTCTTTAAAGCCCATGCCAACAAGTAGCTTGAACATCCGCATTTTACGGGCGCTATCCATAGGCTCGATAAGTGCTTGATTGCCATCACGCAGATCAACCGAACACCAGATAGGGGCGGTTTCGATAATTTTATTTGGCCAGCTTCTGTCTGGCAAATCGATGGGAGGGTAAGCACTATATTTTTGAATGTTCATCTGGGCCATTTTAATTTCAGTCTGATGCGGGTTTTAGGCTAGCAAAAACCCTGATTTAGCTGCAATTCGATGTTGTACCATGTTCAGAGTTAGGGTCAAGTCTGAGCGCAAAATGCTAATTTTGTCTGATAGGTGAAATTTTCACATCTAAGCCTATCTAAATTACGTCACCCTGCTGGATTATGATATGAATTTAGGATAGATATATGGCCATGACAAAGCTCAGCCAAATTCGTAATTTTTCTATAGTTGCCCATATTGACCATGGCAAATCAACTCTTGCTGATCGCCTGATACAGGTCTGTGGCGGGCTAACAGCGCGCGAAATGTCCGAGCAGGTGCTGGATAATATGGATATTGAGCGCGAGCGCGGTATCACCATCAAAGCGCAGACTGTGCGGCTTGATTACACCAGTAAATCTGGAGAGCATTTTGTTCTCAACCTGATGGATACACCTGGCCATGTGGATTTTGGCTATGAGGTATCGCGCTCGCTTTCCGCTTGTGAGGGGTCTCTGCTGGTGGTGGATGCCTCGCAAGGGGTGGAAGCGCAAACATTGGCAAATGTTTATCAAGCCATAGATGCTGATCATGAGATGCTCGTGGTGCTGAATAAAATGGATTTACCTGCGGCTGAGCCAGAGCGGGTACAAGCACAAATCGAAGATGTTATTGGCCTGCCAGCAGATGATGCGATAGCGGTATCGGCTAAAACTGGCCTTGGCATTGACGAGGTGCTGGAGGCTATTGTTGCAAAACTGCCTGCCCCTGAAGGGGATGCTGAAGCCCCTTTACAGGCGTTGCTGGTTGATAGCTGGTATGACCCTTATCTGGGGGTGATGACGCTCGTGCGGGTGCGCGATGGCGTTTTAAAAAAGGGCATGAAGATCCGCATGATGGCAACAGGTGCTGTGCATAATGTGGAGCGTGTAGGTATCTTTGGGCCAAAGCCAGAGGCGGTAGAACAGCTAGGTCCGGGTGAAATTGGTTTTATTAATGCTGGGGTCAAAACCGTATCTGATGCGAAGGTTGGCGATACCATTACTGAAGACAGGCGGGTGTGTGCAGAAGCTTTGCCAGGTTTCAAGCCATCTGTTCCAGTTGTCTTTTGCGGGTTGTTTCCTATTGATGCAGCCGATTTTTCTGGCTTGCGGGAAGCCTTAGAAAAGCTTTCTTTGAATGACAGTTCTTTTTCGTTTGAGGCGGAAACCTCTGCTGCTTTGGGGTTTGGCTTTCGTTGCGGCTTTTTAGGCCTGTTACATATGGAAGTTATTCGCGAGCGTTTAAGCCGTGAATTTGATTTAGACCTTATCTCTACCGCGCCTTCGGTTGTTTATAAGCTGAATATGACAGATGGTTCTGTGCTGGATATGCATAACCCTGCTGATATGCCAGAGGTTACCAAAATTGACAGCCTAGAAGAGCCATGGATTAAAGCCACGATTATGGCACCAGACGAATATCTGGGGCAGGTGTTGAGTTTGTGTGTGGAGCGGCGCGGGGAGCAGATTGACCTGACTTATGCTGGCAGCCGGGCGATGGTGGTCTATCGCCTACCTCTGAATGAGGTGGTGTTTGATTTTTATGATCGGCTGAAATCGGTTACCAGAGGCTATGCTAGCTTTGATTATCAGATGGATGAATATCGAGGCGGCGATCTGGTTAAGGTCTCTATTCTTGTCAATGGTGATCCGGTAGATGCGCTAGCGATGATTGTCCACCGTGAGCAGGCAGAGTTTCGTGGCCGCGCCATTTGTGCGCGCTTAAAGGATTTGATTCCCCGCCAGATGTTTAAAATTGCTTTGCAAGCGGCGATTGGCGGCAAAGTTATCGCCAGAGAGACAATATCGGCTTTGCGCAAGGATGTGACAGCTAAATGTTATGGCGGCGATGTCAGCCGTAAGCGGAAATTGCTGGAAAAGCAGAAAGAGGGAAAAAAGCGGATGCGCCAGTTCGGCAAGGTGGATATCCCGCAAAATGCCTTTCTAGAAGCGCTGAAGATGAGCGACAATTAGAGCCATAATCTGCGCAATAACCAGCCCCAATAAGACACCAGAAGTACTCTAAAAAATTTAGAAGCTATCGCGGTTATAATTGCGCTTTTTGCTCTTAATACGCGGAAATAACCTGCCTATCAGGTTAAAAATCACCGCTAGTAAGGCAAAAAACAAGACCGCAGGCCATTGCAGCACTGACGCGATAATCGGATGCCACAAGAAAGGTGAGCATCCTAGCGCCATAATCAGCCCGCAAGGGTCTATATAGCGTTCAATAATTGCTTCGCTTACCTGCAATGATTGTGGGGCTATCTCAAACCAAATCTGACCCAGCAGAACAGATGGCTGATTGCTGACAAAGTCCTGCCACATCAAGCCGGCGGCAATGATGATGGCAAATAGCGCGAGGACATTTAGGCATAATCGTACCATGTCGACAGTGTGAATAAATATTGTCCGGCTGGCAATAGATTTTAAGTCTAGCGTCTGGACGCTTCCTCTTATAGCGGGGTAGTGGCCAGCTTAGATGTGAAGAGGATTGCAAGATACAGGCAGACAGGCTATGGTGCGCCCCATCGCTTGCGATAGTAAGGGGCTTTAGGTCTGTTAAATAGCCCCTCTTTTAGAAGGCTTGTTTTTGCAAGCTGGCGTTGGAGAGATGGCCGAGCGGTTTAAGGCGCACGCCTGGAAAGCGTGTTGGGGTTAACGCCCCTCCGGGGTTCGAATCCCCGTCTCTCCGCCACATCCCCTTAGATTTTTGTTAGCTTTATTATTGTTTATATCTAATTATTACATATGCTTATGCGATAATTAATCTTTGGAACGCCTGCGACCACCAGCATTACCATTTCTAGAAAGGCGTTGCTTTTGGCTAACAGAACTGCCGTTCTTCTTTTTTTGCCCGCCTTGTTTTTCTGATGGCTTGGTACCACGAGAACCGCCTGGTCTGTCTGGTCTGTCTGGTCTGTCTGGTCTGCCTGGCCTTGTCGACCGACGAGGCGGACGTGCATCGTTTGGCTCGGTTAGCGGGATATCATCATTTTTAACATTAATGCCTTTGACTACATTGATATTAAGCTTAATAAGCTTCTCGATGGATTTGAGATAAGAGCGTTCATCTGGGGCACAAAGTGAAATCGCAAAACCTGACGCGCCAGCACGCGCAGTCCGGCCAATTCGGTGGACATAGTCTTCGGGTACGTTAGGTAGCTCAAAATTAATCACATGCGAAACAGATTCCACATCAATTCCACGTGCAGCAATATCAGTTGCAACAAGAGCCTTAATCTCACCTGTTTTGAAGGCATTCAAGGCGCGTTGGCGGGCACCTTGTGATTTGTTCCCGTGAATTGCCTCAGATGATATACCCGCCTTGTTAAGAGCAAGAGACACCCGATTTGCCTTATGCTTAGTTCGAGTAAATACGATAGCAGATGTAACCGCTTCATCCGAAAGTAGATGCACTAACTGTAGTTGTTTGTGATTCTGCGGCACGAGAATTACCGACTGGTCAATCCTATCAACCGTTGTTGCTTGCGCTGTTACGGATACGTTAACGGGTTTATAGAGGAGGTCTCCAGCAAGGGCAGAAACACTTTTAGGCATTGTTGCGGAGAAAAATAGCGTCTGACGCTTTCGCGGCAATTTGGCGACAATTTTCTTTACGTCATGAATGAAGCCCATATCCAACATTCTATCAGCTTCATCAAGTACAAAATACTCAATTTGACCAAGATGACACAAGCCTTGGTTAACAAGGTCAAGAAGCCGGCCAGGCGTTGCGACAACCACATCAACACCGCGTTTCAAAGCCGTAACTTGCGGGTTTTGACCAACGCCACCAAAAATGGATGTCTGTTTGAAAGCTATGTAGCTGCCATAGAGCTTGATTGAATCAGCAATCTGAATCGCAAGCTCCCGGGTTGGCGCCAGAATAAGGGCCCGCGGATGACGGGCTTTACTCTCAACCTGCTTAGCATTCAAGTGATGCAATATTGGCAGCGAAAACGCCGCCGTTTTACCCGTACCAGTTTGGGCAATACCAAGAAGGTCATGTCCTTCGATGACCTTAGGGATTGCAAAAACTTGAATTGGTGTTGGTTCTAAATAACCAGCCTCAGATAACGCGCGCACCAGTGACTGATTTAGTCCCAGCGCTTCAAAATTTTTACTGTTCAAAATTCCACTTTCATCAACCTCGATTGGGTTGAGTATCAGGCTCTGATAAATATCATGTATTTATCTCAACACATTACTACGGGGCATCCGTCCTTCTGGCAAACATAAAACGCTTTATCAGATTCCATCTGTATAAAATGCGGGCAGTATTTGAAAAAAAAGCACCACTGAAGTACCAATGAAGCTTCTTATTGGTTATCGTGTCTTTATTTGACAAAATAGAATAAAACCGGCATCTGTTTTGACCTTATGTTAGTTATTTCCAATCTTTCTTTTGCTATTGAGGGCAAGCCCTTATTTGAGGGGGCGTCTGTCACCATCCCTGCCGGCCATAAGGTTGGTATAGTCGGGCGTAATGGCACGGGCAAAACAACCTTGTTCAAGCTCATTAAAGGACAGCTAGCCCCTGATGGCGGCAATATCGAAGTGCCCTCTTATTTTCGAATTGGCGGGGTGGAACAAGAAGCGCCTGCCTCCGATGCTTCCTTGCTGGATACGGTGCTGGCCGCAGATACAGAACGTGCGGCCTTGCTCCTCGAAGCAGAAAGCTGTGAAGATGCAAACCGCATTGGCGAGATTTACCAAAGGTTAGAAGATATTGATGCCTATACAGCAGAGCCGCGGGCGTCTTCTATTCTGGCAGGACTAGGCTTTAGTCAGCATGCGCAAGCCCGGCCCTGCCACGAGTTTTCAGGCGGCTGGAGGATGCGTGTAGCCTTGGGTGCGGTGTTGTTTTCTCAGCCAGATTTGCTATTGCTGGATGAGCCAACAAACTATCTTGACCTTGAGGGCGCTTATTGGTTGGAACAGTTTTTAGCCAATTACCAGAAAACCGCTCTTATAATTTCACATGATAAAGAATTGTTAAACCGTTCTGTAAACAGCATCTTAAATCTTAGCCATCATAGCCTAACCTATTATACAGGCAATTATGATCAGTTTGATGCTGAGCGTCGTGCAAAGCTGGAACAACAGCATTCTATGAAACGTAAGCAAGATGCTCAACGTGCCCATATTCAAAGCTTTGTTGATCGCTTCCGTGCCAAAGCATCCAAAGCACGCCAGGCTCAAAGTCGTTTAAAACAGCTAGAACGCATGCAACCTATTGCCGCCTTGTCTGAAAATGCGGTGGCAGGTTTTTCTTTTCCCACCCCACAGGCCTTGCGCCCGCCGCTGGTTACCATTGAAGGCGGTATTGTCGGCTATGGTGAACAGCCGGTTCTCTCGCGGTTAAATCTGCGTTTAGATAGTGATGACAGAATTGCCTTGCTAGGGGCCAATGGTGAAGGAAAATCAACCTTGTCCAAACTTATAGCAGACCGGTTGCCGCTTATGGCCGGCAAGGCTTTTAAATCAGGTAAATTGCGGGTAGGGTTTTTTGCCCAGCATCAGTTGGATGAGCTCGTAGAAGGCGAAAGTGCCCTTCAGCATATATTACGTCTACGCGCAGGCGATAGCGAAAAAAGCCTACGCACAAGGCTAGCAAGTGCTGGCTTTAATAATGATATTGTTGATATGCCTGTGGAAAAACTCTCTGGTGGGCAAAAAGCTAGATTGCTAATGCTGATCGCCACCATTGAAGCCCCCCATATTTTGATATTAGATGAGCCAACCAACCACCTAGATATTGAAAGTCGTGAAGCGCTGGTTTTGGCGTTAAATGATTATGATGGTGCTGTTATTTTGGTCAGTCATGACACGCATCTGGTGGAAGCTGTCGCAGACCGCTTGTGGCTGGTGAAAGATGGCGCAGTAACGCCATTTGATGGAGATATGGATGAATATAAAAAGCTGATCATGTCTTCTAATAGGACATCTGGTAATAAAACATCTGCTAGTAAGGCAAATAAGCGGAGCAAAGATAAAGAAGGTAAATCCACTACCGCATCGGCACAGTCTGGTTCTGCATCAGCAAAGAAGATAAATCCAGTAAAGCTGAAAAGCGAGATACGCCGCCTTGATAGCCAGATAGAAATACTTGCCTCTCAGAAATCAGCTCTGGAGGCAGAAATGCTAAAAACAGACTTTTATAGCGTAAATGACAGTGCAGAAATAGCCCTTAAGACAAAGACATTCAGCGATATAACCGCCCAGCTAGAAAAAGCAGAAGAAAGCTGGCTTGAATTACAAGAACAGCTTTAAGCGCAAAGCAATACTACCTTAACGCTAGCTTCTGGGGCGGGTCTTACCCTCGTCTTGGCAGTCCAAACCTATTCACCAAAAATCACCAAAACCGATTATTCACCCTTATATGTTGCTAAAGGGAGTGAGGTATACAGCGCCTTGGTTGCGGGCTTGGATGCATAGCAGTTAGGTATTTTAATGGGTGAAAAGGCTTTGGTTCTAAAAGATATCTATATGCTTATAGCACTGCTAGCATAGCGAAGTGGTTGAGGATTCTAGGGAGTGTCCCCCTGAGGGTATGGGACCGGCTAGGAGTTACCGCCCAAGAGGACACATACTTAATACGAACTTCTGTTTGTATTGGACTGAACCTCGACCACACCCTTCAAAAAGACCCTCGGCTCGCAATCTTTTAAACTATGAAACTAGCTGTTATCCAAATCGGCAGCCCCCAAATAAGTCTTTCTTGCAGTTGGAAAGCCAGTCCCTCAATTGTTCATCTATTTATCTTCACGCATTTGTGAATCCCTTAAATAAGGTTTGCGCGCACCTCTAAGTGCATATCCGTAAGCCACCTCTCTTGTTTGAAAAAAATTAATCGCTTCAGGCTGGAAAACATTCAGTCTTTATAAACGCCTGAAAGCGGTTAGCGAGAAATAACCAGAATATAGCCAGCCAGAATATAACCAGATAGACGCAGATTAAAGGGTGGGGGCTTTTCCCCCTACCTTTAGTTAGGCAAGTTTTGGGTAGTTAGGCAAGTTTTGGGAAGTAATCTTCTAGGCTTCCTTCGCGGTAGACATCTGCTGTACAGCAATGCAGGCCGCCACCAAATGCATAGGCATCTCGCAACTCCACCTCAACCACTTCCATGCCTAGCTTATCCATTTGCTCAGCCTGATAGACCTCTGATTTTTCGACACAAACTGTTTTTGGATCAAGCACCAACACATTCATGCTCAGCCATACAGAAGAATAACATAAAGCTGGCGGCGAGTTATGTGCAGGTTGGGCAGCATCCACAATTTCCCAGCCATTATCATGGAACATCTTGCGCTGGTCTTCTGGCAGGCGGCGCTGTGGGTTGTTTAGAATTAGCCCCGGGCGCAGCGGTGTAAAGGTTGCATCAATATGGATAGGGTAGGGATCACCCGGAAAGTTCACCGCATGAACACGATGCTCTGGAAAGTGCCTGCGGATCCATTCAATGCCTTTTAGATTGGTAGTAAAACCATGCTGAACAACCAGATCGCGGCCAAAGCGCAACACATCTGCTGCATCAAATAGAGGCTCTTCTTCTGTCGTAACAAAATGCTTGTTTGCTGTCCATTCAAGGCGCTTTTGCACGCCTATTTTTTCAGAAAGATAATCATCATGGTAATCTGCATCGGTCAGGCGCGGTTTTGGTGCGGCTTCATGGCGGAAATTAGGGTCCTCTTGCCAATAGCGCTGCATTAATGGCCGATAGCATAGATATTCAAACCAGCGGCAGCGATAGGACATAGTCGCTTCTAGAATTTCACTACCTACCGTTAGCAATACATCGCGTGGCGGCATACAGCCAAATTGACTTTCGGTATGAAAATCAGGTGTGGTAACGCTTTGTGAGAAATCAATTGGCGTTGGCCTGTCTACACTCACGCCCCGCTTCTCTAGCATGCTGGCAAAATTATCTAACAGCTCATTCGCGCGGGCAATACTCTCTTCAGGGCGCCGACCCCACTGGCCACGCATATCGCTATCATGGCTTGCTGGCCTGTTTTAAATCGAGATAGGCGAGGGCAAATTATTTGGTCGTGGGAATGCTCTAAGGAAAGGCTTACTTTTTTAGCGCCCTCTGCTAGGTTCAATATTTTATACATCTAAGATACCCGTAAAAGGAGGCTGTTCATGCCAAAAGGATATATGTTGAGTGCGCACCGCAAATTGGCGGACCCTGAAAAGGCCGAAGCTTACCGGGCGTTGGCGCGGCCCGCATTAGAAGCTATGGGCGGGAAAATTATCGCTGCGGCTGACAATATTGTGGCAAAAGAAAATGGACTTGCAGAGCGCACAGTTCTCATTGAATTTGAAAGCATGGCAGCAGCGGTAGCAGCATATGAAAGTGATGGGTATAAAAAGGCTCTGGATGTGCTGGAAGGCGGGGCTGACAGGGACATTCGCCTGTTTGAAGGGCTGTAATAAAGCATTATTGCCAATCTTTTTAACTGGTAAATTTGTTTTAACAGGTCAATCGGTTTCCATAGGCAGAGAGGTATCCATCGCCCATTCGCTCATCGAATGGTCATAAAGCGCCATCTGCATATACCCTAATTGATAGAGCACAAAGAAATTCAAAGTTGCGGCAATACCGCCGCCGCAATAATGGATGATTTCCTTGTCTTGTGTGATATTCTGCTGTGATAGAAGTTGGCGCGCCTGTTCCGGCGCAATCAATTTATCATTATCTGATAAAAGGAAATTATGAAAAGGGATGTTTAGGCTTCCCGGAATGCGCCCTTTACGCCCATAGCGCGTGCTCTCTCCTGCATGAATGTCACTGGTCAGCGCGTTCAACAGGATGCAGCTATCCGCTTCTATTGCTTTTAAAATATCGTCTTTAAACACTACTAGATTTGAGTATGTGTTAGCCAGGAAATCAGTTTTTTCAAAAGTGGTGATACCCGATGTAGTTGGCAGGCCTAGATATTGCCATTCTGCCATGCCGCCATTTAAAATGCTGACCTTATTATAGCCAAGCAGATGCAGCATCCACCATATTCTGCTGGCCCATTGCATGCCGTTTCGTGAATATAAGATGATATGATAGGGCGCGCCAACTCCTAGCTCTGAAAAACGGCGGGCGAGGTCTCCTAACGCTGGCAGGGTGAAGCGGTAAGGGCTGTCGGCCTCGGATAAATCTTTTTGCAGGTCAAGATAGGCTGAATTTGGAATATGAGCCTTTTGATATTTTGATAATCCGCTTTTTACTTCATAGGGTTTTTCAGGATGATCATCTGTGAAATGCAGGTAGGTGGTGCAATCAAAAATTCGGATAGTTGGATTGTCTAGTTGGGATTTGAGCCAGTCGCATTCCACAATGGCTTGTGGGTGGTGCCAGCCTGTTGCTGCGCTTGCCCCAGAACTGGTTTCTGAGCCGTCCTTATCTGTCTGAGATTTGTCGCTTGCCATCTGCCCTCAAGCGCTCCTTTTAAACAGCATCGCCTTAAATAATATAGCCTTAAATGGTAAAGCCTTAAATGGGATCGCCGGCAGCCAATTTTTCCAAGGCGGCGGTAATATCGTCATAACCTTCAAGATAGGGGTGCAAAGTTGCAGCCTGCTCATAGGCTTTTAGTGCAGCAGTATAATTGCCTAAATGGGTTTCTACTAAGCCCAAGCCAGATAGCGCGCCGAAATGGCGTGGCTCACGGATAATGGTTTGTGCAATATCTCTCTTCGATTGGGCAAAAGCCCCCATCAAGAAATAAACAGTCGCGCGCTTATTCCATGCTTCTGCAAAAGCAGGGTCTGTATCAATGATGGTAGTGAAGATTTGCTCGGCTTGACGTAAGCGACCTGCATTCATCTGCGCTGTTCCGAGCTGCAGATTCCGGCTCAGGCGTTCATCATCCCCATGTTCTGACCATATCGCCCAAATTTGACCAGCAATAGCCTCTGCCGCCACTGCATCTGAGGTATTCTTTAGCGCCTCAAACAAGGCTGGCAGGCGCGCATCTGCCTGATCTGCATGCAGGCGCGAGAAGGGCGCTGCCAGCAAAGCTATACAGAAAAAAGCTACGATAATAATGGGGCGAGAATACATAATCATGCCCATATACATAGTCTGATGCATCCTGATTTAAAGGGGGGGGGACTTAATCAAGGATAGGCTTATGCAAGGGGCACTTCATCCCTCTAAGCCGCATTGGGCTAAACAAGCTTTGCTGGGTTATAGCCTGCCTTACAAAGGCTTGTATGCAAATAGGCAATATGTTCGGGGCTAATTTCGCAACAACCACCAATAATGGTCGCACCTGCTTCTGCCCAGCCAAGCGCATGGTCTGCATAAGCAGTAGGTGACAAATCTTGACGCGCTTCTAGATTATCCACTGTGGTGCCAGGGGCTAGCCCTTCGATAGAGGTAAAGCCATTGGCATAGCCGCCAAAGCGCAGGCCAGATGCGGCTAACAGTGGAAGGGCTGTATCCACCGCTTCTGGAAACGAGCAGTTTACACATAGCCCATCAAGCCCTTCTGAGCCCAGCTGGTCAATCGCAGCTTCAAGGCTCTCACCAGAACGCAAGCTGTTGGAAAGATCGTCTGATAAGGTAAGGCCGATAAAGCATTTTTGACCGGCTGCCTTTAGGGCTGCCAAAGCAGCTTTTGCTTCGGTGATGTTTGAAATGGTTTCTACTAGAAACACATCCACATGATTTTCTTGGATTTCAATAAGCTGGCAAAATTGGTCATAGGAATCATCGTAATTTAGCGCGGCGGCAGCTACATAGCTCGCGGCGATAGGCGGCAAACATCCAGCGATATTAACGTCAATTTCCTGCGCAAGCTCTTTTTGGGTTTGTTCAATTGCTTTGTTCACTAGCTCTGCTGCCAGCTGATGGGCGGCGTGAAACTGATCGCCAAAGCCATGGCGCGTCATGCGCGGGATTGTGGCAGTATAATTATTCATTGTGATAACGCGGGCGCCGGCACGAATAAAGTCCTTATGCACGCCTATAACAATCTCAGGCTCATCAAACATTACCTTTACAGACCAAAGCGGATGCGCACTTTCCTGAGTTGAGCGGTTATTTATTTCCTGACCAAGCCCGCCATCTAAAAAGGTAATATCCGCCATGCTAAGAAGCTCCATTTTTGTGCGTAAAGATAACGGAGATGATAAAAACACAGCATGCTAGCTGCGTCTAGGGCAGGTATAAGATTTCAAAGGCAAGGAAATATTATTTAGTGTCTGTATCGATACAAGGTGCGCCGCAGGGTGCGCAAGCATTACCCAATTCAGACGGGGATCCTGCGGCTGTTAGCGCTGGGCTAGTTAAATGATCGCCTATTAACAGGATAGTGCCAGCCAGAACAATTATCATGTAAATATTTTTCGGTGTTAACGTCATTTGCTAGCCCCCTTATTTGGATAGACCAAATTTTGGTCGTAGCTGGATGCCCGCAAAACTGCCTGCCATGGCCAGCACAAACCAAACCCAGCCATGTAAAGACCCAGAGGCAATCCCGCCTAAAAACGCGCCAATATTGCAGCCAAAAGATAAGCGCGCCCCAATACCCATCAATAATCCGCCCAGCACAGCAGCCACTAGCTGTCTTCCAGATGGCCAGTTTTGCCTGGTTAGGTGGCCAGATATAGAAGCGAGGATGCCAGCCCCTAGCACCATGCCGATATTCATCAAGCTAGAGGTGTCGGATAGGAGTGAGTGTTGTAGCGAACGTGCAGGGCCTGACCATTGCCAAAAGGTAAAGTTTTCCACCGGCACGCCTAAATCTTGTGCTATTTTTGCGCCCCATAAGGTAAAGCCAAAGGTCACGCCCCAAGGATGGCCAGATAAAGCAAACACAGCCCAGCACAAAACAGCGATCACAATAGAGGCAATGATAAGGGCTGCTGGCAGATGTTGGCGGCGGCGGCGGCCTAGCAGATAAAAGCTAATGCCCGCCCCGCCGATAAGCGCAAGATTTAAGGCTGTTTTGGGCAGTTCTGCTAGCGAGCCTGCAATCGCAATAGGCCCTGCTGATCCCCATTCGAGCACAGTTGGCAACAGAAACGAGCCTAGTAGCGAGCCAAGGATGAAAAAGGGCAGGGCGATTACCATCCGCCCTGAGCCACCACCAAAACTGAACAGCACGCCGGAGCCGCACCCATTCGCTAGTTGCATGCCGATACCGAACATGAACGCGCCGATGAATAAGGATACAGACACAGGTGCTACTGTGCCAACAGCATTTAACCCCCAAAGAGAGGCGGGAATAAATACTATAGCGCATAGCCCAATAAGCAGGAAATGTGCGGCTAGACCCATGACCTCACCGCCTACCAACGCGCGCCGCCACACGGACGCAAAACCATATTGAAAGCTTAGGAATACTGCACCTAATATCCCGCCAAGACCAAAAAGGCCGATACCCCGCCAGCCCGTATCCAGCCATACTAGCCCTGCAAGGCTGAGGGCAATAAGGGCGAAAAAAATAAAACTGCTTGCCTCAAAGGCACGGCCAGCTGATGTGTGTGCTGGTGATGCAGGTGGGCTTAGCGTTTCTGACATAAACGGGCTCCTTGATTTTTAGTGCTGGGCGTTTTAGTGCTGGGCGTTTTAGTGCCGGGCGGGTTTTAGTGCCGACTAGACGCCTCGAAGCTGACAATAGCCGGGTGGGTGGCTGTCAGCTCCGAGAACGATTATTTCACATTGTTCAAACTCTAGCCAAGGATTGACTTAAAAAAGCCTTTGACCTTATCCAGATTTGACTGGCCGATTGCCAATGGATTATCGCTATGGGCTGACCATTCAACCATTGAGCCATCATATAGCTTTACATCCTTGCGCCCCAGAACTTCTGATAGCACAAACCAATTAGTTGCCGCCCAATGACCTGTGTTGCAATAGCTTATCACGGGCTGGTCTGCATCTACTTCTGCGTAAAGCTGGGTCAGCTCTTGTGCCGATTTCAGGCGGTTTTCTTTTAAATCATAGGCAGTTTCCTGAAACAGCATTTGTGCGCCCGGAATGCGGCCAGCTTGTGCTGCTTTTGGATGTTTGGCATCGCCTAGATATTGCTGTGCATTGCGGCCATCTAGCAAGGTTGCCTTGTCCTCACGGCCCACCAGTTCAGCAACCTGCTGCATGGTGATATAGCCCTGCGGCTGAAAACGGGCGACAAAATCACCAGAAGCTGGTGCAATAGGTGCGCCCTGTTCAATTTGGCTAGGATAGTCGGCCTGCCAAGCGGCATATCCGCCATTTAGGATAGATACTTTATCATGGCCAAATACTTTAAAAGTCCAATAAGCACGAGCAGATGAGCCAAAATCGGAAGAGCTAACGCCGGCCGGAATAAACACAACATGGCTGTCTTGGGAGACGCCAAGCTTGCGGGCTAACGCTTCAAACTCTGCTTCAGAGGGCAGCAGGCCAACCACATCATCGCGTCCCACACGCCATCCATCTTCTAAATAGTTTGAATGGATGGAAGCAGGGATATGCCCTTCTAAAAAGGTTTCATAACTGCCCTTGTCAATTTTGTTACGTAGGTCAATCAGCACAACTTTTTCATTACTCAAATTCGCTGCAACCCAGTTTGTGTCTACCAATGGCTGCGCTGTAGCAGCACTGGCAAAACCGGCCCATAATAGAGCCGCAAATAGTAAACGGTTTAAATATATCATGAAGGCGCTCCTTTACGACGCATTGGCCAGCTTGCCTGCTGACCCTTAAGCATTTACATAGATCCACACCTTAGATAATAAAATTTTCTAAAATTAGATATATTCAGAAAAAAAATAAAAAATATATTTTAATTTCATAGAATTTTTAGAGAATAATATTTTTTCACGGCATAAATTTAAACAAAACTATTTTTTGCCAGAGGAAAGATGATTATTCTTTTGAAAGAAGTCTTATGTTGCTGTTTTTTAAAAACGGGCTTTTTGTAAATTTTAAAAAGAAATAGTTGTCTCCATGTCAGCATCAGAATTTTGGAATCAGAAATATCAGACAGATGAATATATTTTTGGCAAAGCACCAAATGAGTTTATCAAAGCTGTAACCCCGCCTGCTGCCGCGCAAGAGACGGCCTATGCTCCTGCAGATGGGGAGGGACGCAATGGCGTTTTTTTGGCGCGTATGGGCTATCAGGTTACCTCGAGCGATATTGCTGATTTGGCCGTAGCAAAGGCACGTGCGCTGGCTGCAGAAGAAAAACTATCGCTGAACGCGCTGGTAGCGGATTGTTTAAACCCGCCTTTTGCCGATAATAGCTTTGATCTGATCGCGGTCTGTTTCATGCATTTTCATCCCGAGGACTCCCTTTTGTTTATGGCAGCGAATAAGCGGCTATTGAAACCGGGCGGGCTGTTTATTCTGGAGGGCTATACGCGTGATCAAATTGCGCTCACCTCTGGCGGCCCTAAAAACCCGGATATGATGTTTTCAGCCGAAGGGTTAAGCCAAACCTTTGCAGACTATGATATCCAACTGCTTCAGGAAGTGCGCCGATATTTAAATGAAGGTCCGCGCCATCAAGGTGAGGCGGCTACGGTGCAATTGCTTGCCAGAAAACCCAGCTAGAAAACCCAGCCAGAAAATTTGTCTTAAAAGTAGCTAAGTGATAGAGGTGTGAGCGGCGGTTTTTTTTAAATGCGCTCTTTTCTTGGAAAACAATTCCATTTGTTATTCGTAAATCAGAAAGGTACTTTTGATGTTAGACTTCTATACTTGGACAACGCCAAATGGTCGTAAAGTCTCCATTATGCTCGAAGAATTGGGCGCAGACTATACCGTACACCCGGTTAATATAGGGCAGGGCGAGCAGCATGAAGAGGCTTTTTTAGCGATCAGTCCAAATAACAAAATTCCGGCTATTTATGACCATGATACAGATATTGCGATGATGGAAACGGGCGCAATATTGATTTATCTGGCTGAAAAGCATGGCAAGTTTTTGCCAGTTTCTGGCAAAGCGCGAACAGATGTGTTGCAGTGGTTGATGTGGCAGATGGGCGGGCAGGGCCCGATTCTGGGCCAAGTGCATCATTTCACCCATTTCAATCAGGGTGTATCTGATTATGCCGAAGAACGCTATGCCAACGAAGCAAAACGGCTCTATGGCGTTTTGAATAAGCAATTATCCGATAAGGAATTTATTGCTGGTGATTATTCCATCGCGGATATGGCTTGCTGGCCGTGGGTGTCGCGTTATGAATGGCAGCAAATAGATTTAGGTGCTTTTCCAAATGTACAGCGATGGTACAAAGACATCCTTGCAAGAAAGGCCGTTCAAAAAGGCTATCATGTTCCTAAAGTGATGCCGGAAATTCCCTCTGGTGATTAACATATCGGCTGGTGATCGAAGTTTTGTGGTTAAAATAGGGTGTCAGAAGAGGGCGTAAATCACTTGGAAATTTATGGTATATTAGCGCTGCTTTCGCTGGCATTTCTGCTAGGCGGCTTTGTTAAGGGGGCGACTGGTTATGGCATGCCGCTAGTAGCGACCCCTATCTTGCTCATGTCTTTTACCCTGCCGCAGGTGGTACTTATTATGGTGCCAGCCATTTTTTTCAGTAATCTGGTACAAGGGTTTCAGACACGGCAATGTTGGCGCATATTGAAAATTTTCTGGCCAATGGTGGCGGCAAATTGTTTGATATTGCTGTTCTTTGGTGGACGTATTCTAACCATGGTGAATGCAAGCCTTCTAACCCTTTTTGTTGGGGTGATGATGGTTATTCATGCTGGCCTATCACTCGCACCGCCTATCGGAGCGGTGGAGCGGATGACGTCTGCTATTTCTATTCGTAAAATTATTCTACCTTCTGGCATCTTGTCCGGTTTATTAGGCAGTATTACTACCATTTATGGCTTTCCTAGCTTGCAGGTTATCGTGGCCGCAAAATGCAGCAAAGAAGAGTGCGCTTTTCTATTTTCCATCTTTCTAGCCAGTGGGCATTTAGCGCTGTGGCGCGGTATGGTTTTGAACGATTATTCTGATCCGGCGATGCTACAATGGGGGCTGGTTGGATGTGTGCCAATGTTCTTTGCGTTATTAGCTGGGCGTATCGTGCATAAAAAATTATCTGTGCAAGGCTTTCGAAAAGCTGTCAATCTGGTGTTGTTGCTGGCCGGTTTGGGCTTGGTGCTAAAATCTTTATAATGCGCGCACGCATGCCAAAAAATAAGGGGTCAGGAAAAGAAACGAGGAAGGTATGGCAGACCTTATCATTACAAAGAGGCTTTAAAATAATATTGCGTTGCTCAGAATTAATCGGCCAGATACGCTGAATGCGCGAAATATTGCCCCCCGAAAAGCCATAGCAGAAAGCTTCGCTAACTTGCATGATGATGAAGATGTGCGCTGATGAAGATGTGCGCTGATGAAGATGTGCGCTGATGAAGATGTGCGCTGGTGAAGAAGTGCGCTGGTGAAGAAGTGCGCTGGTGAAGAAGTGCTAGAGGCAGCGATAAAGATGGCAACCACCATCACGCGGATGCCGCCCCTTGCGGTACAGGCAATAAAGCAATCTATCCTGCATGGAATGGACGCCTCGCTAGAAGCAGCGCTATTTCTGGAACGTAAAGCTTTTCAGCAATTATTTGGCTCAGAAGATCAGGGCGAGGGAATGCATGCCTTTATTGAAAAGCGCCGGCGAAATTTTTGGGGAAAATAGGTGTTAGCTTTATCTCTTTGGTTCTAGCTCAATAGACTTGTTTAACAAATCTTCACATTGAAAGAGCAGACTGCCATCCATAAAAACGCCCTGTGCTTGAATGTTGGTAACAACATGCTGAACAGAGGTCTGCGCCGTTTCGCAATCTGCCAAAGTGGTAAAGCTTGCTCCTGTCATATATTTTGTATTAATCCCTTGAATTTTTGAATAGACCGCAACTAGCTCAAAGGGCTGTGTTATCTCTGTGCTTAGGGCTGGGGTGCAAATCCCAAGCGTCAGGAAAATAACGGCGATAGGGGATGTATATTTTTGCATAAGGCTGAAATCTTATTCCAGTCTTTCCCGTAATGAGAATCCATAAATTTGAAGGCCTGCTGGTGCAATAACTTTTTCGTATTTCACCTTATGTTTATAAAATTTAAGCCGGTAATGCAGCGTGCCTAGCAAGGTTCGGCGCTCCAGAATTTCTGCATTTATGTCCAATTCCTGCGAATGTAACTTATCGCCAACCGCAAGGTCGCTGAGATCATGTTTGGCAGAACTAAATACCCGCATAGCTTTAAACCCGTCCTTTGACTTGCCTTGAGGAGGAGGATGCTTATTAGGAGGTATGCACATCTCACCCTCCCCCACAACTTCATAGTTTTTCTGGGCCATTAAAAGTGCAAATTAAAAGACACTCATTTTGTTGGTTTTTTAATGAAAGGACCTAAAATTTCCTCAAAGTGGGTATTTTTTCCTTAAATGATGGGTCATATTTGACTGTACTTTATTATTCGGTAGAAAAAAGATTTTGGTGTTAGCGTTTGAATAAAGAAGAATTACAACAAATATTGACAGAGAATTTCACTGAATTCTGGCCTGTCTTTTTGCTTTCTGAAATAAACCGTTTACGCAAAATGACCGAAGCAGCAGGCAGCCCGACAGATGCCCATATTATGCAGGTCGTAGCATGGAGCTATCTGTTAACCACCACACTAGATCGAAAAATGGAAGAAAAAGATTTCCAGTCTGTGCTGTTAGCTTGGAATAGTGGCTTGCAGACTTCGGGGGATAAAAAAGGCACCTTAGATAAGCGTTTAACTGTTTCCAGTATTGCGCATCAAACTTCCATCGCCTTTGAGACTGTACGACGGCGAGTAGCAAAGCTAGAGGAAAAAGGGTTTATTGCAAATTCAAGAGAGCATGGTATTTTGTTAAATCCTCATTCAGAATTTAATAGAGAGATTGTGCAAGAGTTACATCCTATGGAGCAGAAATCCCTGGTTAGCCTGTTCCATCTCTTTTGTGTTTATATGAAAGATAAGGTCAGATAAGGCTTGCTTATGCACCTCTCCTGAGGTTGGCCTATGGACATTTCTTAAACCTTTATGTCATCCTTTTTTTATGAAGGATTATGATCTTGTCAGTATCGCCGATAAAGGTGGGCCAGCGCATGGAATGGTGTCACCAAAATGGTACCAAACGCAAATAGACCGTGCAGAGCTGAAAAAACTTATTCAACGTGAAAATGCGCCTGCACTGCGCGATGCGCTTTATTATTATGGGCTAATGGCTGGATTTGCGATTTGCGCGGTGGCTCTTACCCCTTCTTGGGCCTGCCTGCCCTTTTGGCTTGCTTATGGGGTGTTTTACGCGTCTGGTTCAGATGCGCGCTGGCATGAATGTGGCCATGGTACGGCCTTTAAAACGCCATGGATGAACCGCTTTGTCTATCATATTGCTTGTTTTATGATTATTCGCAATCCAGTTACCTGGCGCTGGAGCCATGCGCGCCACCACACAGATACATTGCTGGTAGGGCGTGATGCAGAAATTGCGGTGATGGCGCCGCCTGCCGCGGTGCGGCTTATCTTAAACTTTATTGGCCTGCCAGATATTATCGATAGTTTCCGGCGCATGATCGGTCATATATTTGGCCAAATTCAACCAGATGAAGCATTATATACGCCTGCGCATGAGCAGAAAAAAATCTTCCTCATCGCTCGAATTTGGGGATTTGTCTATGTTCTCGTTCTAGCAAGCACACTCTATTACCAGAGCTTTATTCCGCTGCTTTTAATTGGCGGACCCCGAATTTATGGCTCTTGGCATTTTAATATGACTGGCATTTTGCAACATGCGGGTTTGCGCGAAAATGTAACAGACCACCGATTGAACACCAGAACAGTGATGATGAACCCTATCAGCAGGTTTTTATATCTAAATATGAATTATCATATTGAACATCATATGTTTCCAATGGTGCCTTATTATCATCTGCCAGCTTTGCATAGCCTTATTAAACATGACTTGCCGCCGCCTAGCCCTTCTATCTTTGCGGCCTATGCTGAAATTTTGCCGATATTGTGCCGGCAATTGCGCGGCGAGAGCGTTTTCTTGGAACGTGAGATACCTCAATAAATCTTGTCCTGTACAGCTATATAAGATGGCTAATTATTGTGCAATTTTGGCCAGTAGATAAAATTCATGTGATTCTTTATCTTAACAGCCTTATAATTGTGCGTGTTCCAGTCGAATTCTGGGAGAGACTGCGGCGATGCCCCTTGCAAATAAAAAAGGTCATCGTACCGCGGCGCCGAAGGAGCAGATGCCTCTAAATCTCTCAGGCAAAAGGGCCAGAATTCGTGAACAGTCTGGAGAGTGGTTAGCCAGCGTTAAGCGTATTTGCTAGCCCACCGACGGGGATAACCGCAAATGTTGCGGGAAACTCTCAGGTTCCAAAGACAGACGAGGTATATTTGCGGGCTGAAGCGTTTCAGCTTTGCACCTAATTTGTCTGTCTAAGGAGCTAACTAATGAAACATTTTGCTGTTATTGGCGCGGGGATTACTGGCGTTACCACTGCGTGGGTGCTGCGTCAGCGTGGTTATGATGTGACCGTATTTGACCGTCATCGCTATCCTGCTATGGAAACCTCTTTTGCTAATGGTGGCCAGCTTTCTGCTAGCAATGCTGAGGTATGGACTAATATCAATACAATCTTAAAGGGGCTGAAATGGCTGTTTAAGTCAGATGCGCCGCTATCTATGAATTTGCGCCCTTCTTGGCATAAATTTAGCTGGCTTGCTTCTTTTGCTGGTCAGTGCGGAAATTACGAAAAAAATACGGTTGCTACTGCCAAGATGGCGATTGAGTCGCGTCGCTATATGGCTGAGTTTGCAAAAAATGCTGGGGTTGAATTCGACCGGGAAGATAGCGGTATTCTGCATATCTATAAGCGTGAGGCTGATTTTGCCCATGCGCATAATGTCACAAATATGCTGGCTAAGGCAGGCTTGATGCGGCGGCGGTTGAGCACAGATGAAGTTTACGATATCGAACCTGCTTTGCAGGCAGAAGTTATTGGTGGCTACTACACGGATAGTGATTTCACCGGTGATATTCATAAATTTGCTAATGTTCTGGCTGAGGCTGCAGAGCGTGCAGGCGTTAAGTTCGCCATGAATACACAGATAACAGATATCCATCATGGCGGGGATAAACCGCATCTGTTTTGGGAAAATCTAGATGGTGATGCTAATGAGTGCACCTTTGATGGGGTGGTCATAACTGCTGGCGTGATGAGCCGTAAGCTTGCATCAGCCCTTGGCGATAATGTGAATGTGTATCCTGTCAAAGGCTATTCTATTACCGTTGATCTAAAAGATGCTACCTCACAAGCAGCGGCGCCTGTGGTGAGTTTGCTAGATGATGCGGCTAAAATAGTAACCGCCAGATTAGGCAAAAATCGTTTCCGCGTTGCTGGTACTGCTGAAATCAATGGTATTAACTATGATATTCGTGCCGATAGGATAGCCCCGCTTACCAGATGGGTTGAGGATAATTTTCCTGATATTTGTACCAAGGCGGTTACCCCATGGGCTGGCCTGCGCCCAATGATGCCATCAATGATGCCGCATATTGGTGCTGGACGTAAAAAGGGCGTGTTCTATAACACTGGTCATGGACATCTAGGCTGGACTTTATCTTGTGTCTCTGCTCAGATGATCGGCGATATTGTGCATGCCAAAGGAAACCATCTCTAGATAGCTATTTATACAAGGGCGCATAAAAAATCCCTCTCTTGCGTTGGCAGGAGAGGGGTTTTCTTGAACAGCTAGAAAATAGGCTGGACAGGCTTTATTTAGCGAGCTGCATGGCTATTTTATCATAAATGCGATCGCCAAACCATTTGCGGGCAAACAGCATCGGCTTAGCATATTTACCAGCTACATAACGGGTTTTAGGCCGGCTCGCCCGCAAAGCTTTTGAGATGAGATCGGCAATGATACTTGGCGGCGATCCCTTCATATCTGGTCCAATGGTCTTTTTATACCCTTCAACTAAATTAGCGTAAGGGCCACTGCCAGAATATTTTTCTAGCGAGGCCATCATCAGACCTTCAAATTCTGTTTCGATCATGCCTGGCTCAATAATAACTATCTTCAGCCCAAAAGGTTCCATTTCTAGGCGTAGGCAGTCTGACCACGCCTCCACGGCATATTTTGTGGCATGATACCAAGAACCAAGAGGGGTATATAAGCGTCCGCCCGTAGATGTAATATTGAAAATGGCCCCTGATTTTTGCTCGCGCATTATCGGCAAGATTTTTTTCGTCAGGGTAACTAGCCCAAAAAAGTTCACTTCAAACTGATAGCGAACATCCACCATATCGGTCTCTTCAACTGAGCCATAAAGGCCAAAACCGGCATTATTGATAAGCACATCTAGCCGGCCATGCTCTGTGGCAATTTTATCAACTACAGCGTTAATATCAGCGTGTTCGGTGATATCCATCTTTATTGGAATGATGCCCTCTGCCTTGAGGTCATCCATTTTTTCGACGCGCCGCGCCGCGCCATATACAATATAGCCTTCTGAATTTAGGCGACGGGCGAAAGTTTTGCCCATGCCAGAAGATGCGCCTGTAACCAAGGCAACCATTGAAGCTTTCATAATGTTATTCCTTTCCAGAATATATCAAAGCTTCTTCGGGTTAGTTTCTCGTAATGTAATTCTGGCAGATTTTGTTGAGAGGCATAGGCAGCCACAGAATGAATTAATCCTTCAAGTGAGGTGGTGATAAGGCGCGCCGGAGCGTTAATAATAACCCCGTCTGATATGCCTTGTTCCAACATCACGAAAATTTTAGCCCAAACTTTCTCACCTTCATCTGTCACGCTATCCCCAAGAAGCTGTGATGATTTCAGCGTATTCAAAGCCTCTATTTCAACCGGGTTTCGTGCACACCACGCAGCAAAGGACATCCAGACAGCTAAAAGAAAATGTTTCAAAGAGGTTTGTTTATCTGCTTGCACCAGAATTTCTTGTGCCATTTCTTTGTTGATATGCAGATAGACCGTTTCAAACAAAATCTGTTTTGTTGCAAAATAATTGAACAATGTGCCATTTGAGACACCGGCTGTTCTGGCGATTTTTGCAGTGGCGACCCCCACCCCTTCTTCAGAAATAAGCTGAATAGCGGTTCTGATTAGCAATTGTTGTTTTTCACTCATCATGCATTCTCATTAAACATTCTTTCATAGCCCGCCTTTACATATGACTGACTAGTTAGTCAATTATTATTTTCAGATCGCTAAAATACAGCTTTTAAAGAACAGGCTAGCTTGTTTGGTTTTTTAGCCAGTGATGCAAGACAGGACGTAACGGTTCTATAGCCTTATAGCCGGACATATCCTTGCCAAGCTTTTCTATCTGGCTGAGCAATGCGGCGATAGGTTCTGGGTTTTGTTGCCAAAAATTAAGAGGGGCAAGGGAGGTGCGAATAGCAAAGATAACACCCCCGCTTAGGGGTAATTTGTAAAAATGCTGGGTCTCGATGCGGATATGTATTTGCTGGCTAGCCTCTTTCAGGGTGAGGCTGGATTTAAGAGCCGGTTCGCGTTTTGGGGCAAAAAGGCGGTCATCTCGCTGGACGGACCAATTTTGCCGCCAGCTAATCGCGCCGATCTGCATATTGGCAAAAAACCTATCGACATGGGCACTAAGCTTTTCTTGAAACTCTGGCACGGGCGAATGGATAGCCGCTAGGGTTCCACCCATTTTATCGGCTAGGCGCCAATGGCCGGGAAAGGCCAGAAGCCCTGCTTGCAGCCGCCACTCCTTGCCGCCTTCATCTGTTTGGTTTGGCACCAGTATCAAGATATCTTCTGGGATCAGGCGGCTAGCTGCAAGAAAGGCTGCCTGCGCATCTGCTTGTTCTGGCTGGGCGAGTTTATCGCCGCCTGCTATCTGGGTAATCAGGCTGGCGGCTTCTAGCGCGGCAGGCACCCCAGCTGTGTGAAGGGCAAATATCTCTTCCAGCTGGTTTGTCATCAGCTGGTGTTTTTCTGTCATCTGACGGGCATAAAGACCAGAAATACCAAGCGGGTCAGTCCCGCCAAGCCAGCCCGTGCCGCGCTTGCTGCGCAATCCCATCGACAGAGCCGGGCTTGGCGCAAATCGCGGCCGCGGCTGGGCACCGGAAATGTCACTATCTTCTATCATCATCTCAAAGCCTAGGCGGGGAGGACAAAAAGATAAAGAGGCCTTGCACAACAGGAAGATATTAACTGGTTCAGGCAGCCACTAATGCCATAAAAGCTGGCCATGCTGCAGGGTCTAACACTGTCTTGTCGCGGCAACGTGGATTACAAAATCCATAAATGCGCCCTGACATCTCAAGGAAGTCAGTCACGGGGCGACCAGAATAAGGGCAGTTTTTATTGACGCTGTCCCCAACATCCGCATCAGCTGCACGCGCAATTAGGGGTGCCGGGCCCGGCCATTCTGCTACCGCATAATCACGAAGGTAAAAGGATTGGGATGCAAAGGTTTGTCCCCATGCGCGGAACTGCCGAAAAGGCAGATGACGTAAATGGGCTTCAACATAAGCACGCGCTTTTTTAGTTACAGGCAATGCATATCCAGCTATGCGTGCTGCCACAGGCGCAAAAAATGCATCCGCCGCGCTATAATGCTCCCCAAACAGCCAAGTGCCTTTGCGTGTTTGCCATAATTGCACTAGGCGGCGTAGATCTTTTTCAACCTCTTCAGATATAGGGGTTTTGGCATAGGCAGCTCGAGTGTTCATCGGGCAGTCGGCACGAAGGTTGGTAAAGCTATTATGCATCTCTGCCATCAAGGCTCTTGCATGTGCGCGTTGTTGCGGGTCCGCAGGCAGTAAACAAGCTTCAGGATGGCGCTGTGCCAACTCCTCGACAATCGTCAGACTATCGGTGAACTGGCTACCATCGCTTGCAACAGCAAGAGGGACAGTGCGGGCATGGCTAGCAAAAGCCGTAACATCAGTAAAAAATTGATCTGTATAGAGGCGCGTGACCCTAACCGAAACCGGAATGCCAAAAGCTGCAAAACACAGCCACCCGCGCAAAGACCAGCTAGAATAGCTAGGGTCTGCTATCAGGAGCTTATAATCTGTCATGGCTTGCCTGCCCCTCGAAAAGAAATAGTGTTCTCAACATCGCTACCTAAGCTCAAAAGGTAACATGGTTAAGAATTGGCAGCATCACAAACTGGCCACGGCTACACCAGCCAGCCCCTAATACAGGCGTATTTCTGGATTAATTCCGGTCTATTTTTGGGGTGTGGGCGGGTTGCCCGGGATAGGCAGGCCTCGCAACGCGCGGTTGGTGCGCATATATTGCGGGGCATAGGCAGCTTCAGCATTCAAGGCTTCTGCCGCATGCCAAGCCCAGCGCGGATTATAGAGCATGCCTCTGGCTAGGGCTATCATATCTGCTTGATCTGAACGCAAAATAGCTTCGGCTTGGCTTGGTTCTGTAATCTGGCCTACCGCCATGGTTGGCAAGCCTGTCTCGCGTTTAATAGTGGCCGCAAATCCAGTTTGATAGCCGGGGCCGACATCTATCTGCTGGTCGGGGGAATTGCCGCCACTAGACACATCAATGAAATCTGCGCCAGCTGCTTTCAGCGCGGCGGTAAATTGGCTAGCTTCGTTCACATCCCAGCTAGAGCTATCTACCCAGTCGGTAGCAGAAATACGCACGCCCAGCGCTTTATGCTGCGGCCATGCGGCGCGCACCGCGTTAAATACTTGCAACGGAAACCGCATACGCCCGTCTAAGGCGCCGCCAAATTCATCATTTCTCTGGTTGCTAAGGGGCGATAAAAACTGATGCAACAGATAGCCATGTGCCATATGAAGCTCAATAACATCAAAGCCTATTGCATCTGCACGCTTGGTTGCGGCAATAAAATCATCCACAATTTTTTGCATGCCCGCTTCATCTAGGGCAAGGGGCATATCAAATGCATCACTATAGGGCGCTGCTGATGGGGCTAGTGTCTGCCAGCCACGCGGGTCTGAAGCGGGTATAGGCGCGCCCCCCAGCCACGGCAAATCAGTGGAGGCTTTGCGGCCAGCATGGGCTAGCTGAATGCCCATTTTAGCGTTTCCATAATCTTGGCAAAACGTTACCACGCGGCTAAGGGCAGCCTGATTTTCATCTGACCACAGGCCAAGACACCCCGGCGATATCCGCCCTTCTTCGCTAACACCAGTTGCCTCAATAAGGATAAGCCCAACCCCGCTTACCGCAAACTGGCCTAAATGCATTAAATGCCAGTCCGTTGCATTCCCATCTACCGCACTATATTGGCACATCGGCGCAACAATGATGCGGTTGCGTAATTCAATTTCGCTCAGGCTAATAGGGGAAAACAGGCGGCTCGACATGGTAATATTCCTTCTTCGACATAAAATCTATTTTACGTTTTTACACTGTTTAGGCGCTATTAGATGAGGGGCGCGTTTAAGCTGGTTTGTCCTCTGGCGAGAGAAGGGCAACAAAATCATCAAAAAAGCGGGTAGCAAGTTTCTTGGCTGTGCTTTCTATAAGGCGGGAGCCAAGCTGGGCAATTTTACCTGTCACGGCGGCATCCACCTCATAGGATAGGCGCGTTGCCGTGCCGCATTCAATTTCTTCAAGCACTACCTTTGCAGAACCGCTTGCCCCGCCAGCCACGCCGCCCTTACCTGTACCAGAGATAACATAAGCATGTGGCGGGTTAAGATCAGACAATGTCACAGCGCCAGTAAAGGTCGCAGAAACAGGGCCAATCTTCAGCTTTACTTTAGCAGATAATTCGGTGTCAGAGGTTTTCTCCAGCATCTCGCATCCCGGAATAGCTTTTGCCAGTATCTCTTCATTATTTAAGGCTGCCCATACCTCTTCAATAGGGACAGGAATATCATGGGATTGATTAAGCTGCATGCGGATTATCCTGATAATTTAGCGTGTTGGTTTGCAGATAGATAGTTTCTGGTCATCCTATCGCTTGAAGGGCGAGTTTTGTCATCTCTTTGATAAGATGGGCGCGGTAATCTGCGCTTGCGTGAATATCGCTCATCAATTCGCTATCATCGATGTCAACTGCATCAATAGCGGCTACATCAAAGCTATCTGCAAGCGCAGCTTCTAGCCCGCTATGGCGAAAAACACCATCCTGACCAGCCCCGGTTATCGCAACCCTTAATCCGCCAACATCTGTCTTGGCAATAAAAACCCCTACCATGGCATAGCGCGAAGCCGGATTGCCGAACTTGGCATAGCTTGCCTTATGTGTCTTTGGAAAGCTGATTTTGGTAATAATTTCCTCTTCTTCAAGCGCGGTTTCAAACATGCCCGTGAAATAGTCATCTGCTGAAAGGGTGCGCTTACTAGTAGTGATGCGAGCAGCAAGTGCCAGCACCGCAGCCGGATAGCAGGCAGCAGGGTCATTATTGGCAATAGAGCCGCCGATTGTCCCGCAATTACGCACCTGCCTATCGCCAATGCCGCCAGCTAGCAACGATAGCGCAGGAAGGTGTTTTTGAACATCTGCTGAGCTTTCTACCTCTGCATGGCAGCTCATCGCGCCAAGTACCAGCGCATCCCCCTCCTCAGCAATACCAGACAGCCCAACCGCACAAAGATCTATCAGGCAGTCAGGGGCAGCCAGCCTTTGCTTTAGCGTGGGAATAAGGGTCATGCCGCCAGCTAGCAATTTGCCATCTTCTGCAGCTTGTAAGGCAGATATGGCCTCTTCTATATTTTTTGGCTTTGAATAACGGGTTGCATACATTCTTTTGGCCCCTTTAGCGCTGCATTTTGTTTGCAGCGGTCTGCACTGCTTTGACGATATTATGATAGCCCGTGCAGCGGCAAATATTGCCCTCTAGGCCTTCGCGGATATCTTGCTCGCTTAAATCTTTATTCGTTGCGACCAGTTCAATTGCGCTCATCACCATACCAGGAGTGCAATAACCACATTGCAGGCCATGCTGTTCATGAAAGGCTTCTTGCATCGGGTGCAAGTTTTCGCCATCTGAAATCCCTTCAATGGTGGTCACCTCAGCGCCATCTGCTTGTATCGCCAGCATGGTACAGGATTTTACCGAAACGCCATTTACATGCACCACACAAGCCCCACATTGGCTGGTATCACAGCCAATATGCGTGCCGGTCAGTGCCAGTGTTTCGCGAATATAATCCACCAGCAACATATTGTCGGCAACGTCATTTTCATGTCTCTGTCCGTTCACAGATATGGATAGCTGTGCCATGGTCTCCACCTTAATCTTTTGGATGTAATCAGCCCACCATAGTTGGGTAAAAAAGCTTTCTTGTAAAGAGGTGCGCTTGATGTTTTTTTAAGTGTTTTTAGGGTGAAAGGAACGCGTTTGTGAATTTTGTTTACTTGCCTCAAAGAGGTTTGCAAGCCTACCATAGCAAGCCTATTATCAAAGTCATAATGGCAGCATCAAGGGCAGAATAGGGCCATCTCACATGGGAAAGCTTAGCTAATATGACGGTCTCGCTTCAAACCGCCTATGATAAATTAAGTGACCGCAATCTGCTACGATTGGCGTCAAGCTGGTGTGATGAAGGCCGGACGCTTGCGCTGGCCTTTGTAATGCGCATATGGGGCTCGGCGCCGCGTCAGCCAGGGGCGGTGATGGTTATCGATAGCGATATGCATCTAGCAGGGTCTGTTTCAGGCGGCTGTATCGAAGGGGCTGTTATAGATGCGGCTCTGAGCAGTATGGAAACTGGAAAGGGCGCGCAGCTTAAATTCGGTGTTGCCGATGAAACAGCTTGGTCGGTTGGCCTGTCTTGCGGGGGGGAGATTATAATACTTATTACACCGATAGCTGATAGCGGTCTGCCTGCAACTACGCTAAAACAGATGGCAGCAGCGTGCGGTGCGCGCGCGCCTCTTCAAATAGCTTTTGATGCGCAAAGTGGCAGTGCTGGCACGCTTGCAAACGCCGCTTCCCATAAAGATAAACAATCATTGCTATCAGAAGATGGTAACGCTTTCACCTTATATTATCCGCCGCCGCCGCATCTTATCTTGATAGGGGCTGTGCATATTAGCCAGCATTTAGCGCAGATGGCCACGCAATGCGGCTTTGAGGTCAGCATCATTGACCCGCGCGGTATTTTCACTGGAGATGCTCGTTTTTCTGAGGCTGTGCGCCTTTATACAAGCTGGCCTTCTGAAGTTCTGGGCAGCTTGTCATTAGATAGTGCTACCGCGATGGTAACCCTAACCCATGACCCTAAGATAGATGATGATGCGCTGCTACCAGCACTTGCTGCGCCGCTATTTTATCTCGCTTGTTTGGGGAGTAAGCGCACCCATGCTAAACGCCAAAAAAGGCTCGCAGAAAAGGGCGTTACAGCTAGCCAGTTTGCACGAATTAGTGGGCCTGCTGGTCTGGATATTGGGGCAAAATCACCTGCCGAAATTGCGGCCTCTATCCTAGCAGAGCTGATAGCGGCATGGCGGGCAAGCCTACATGCCCCTGAAACGCCGAAAGGAATAGAATAGAAGGCGATGAAATTTGGCGCGCTAGAATTGGATAAATGCCTAGGTGCAGTGCTGGCACATAGCCAGAAACTGGGTAGCCAGCGTATCGCTAAAGGCCGCGTGCTGGATGCCGAGCTATTAGAAGCTTTCCAAAAAGAGGGGGTTACATCGCTTGTCTGCGCATCTCCAGAGGCTGGCGATTTAGCAGAAGATAGCGTTGCAGAAGCGTTGGCAGAGGCGCTAGGCCGTGGGTTAAACCCTGCGGATATGACGGTTAGCAAAGCTGTTACAGGGCGGGTGAATTTCAAAGCTATCCGCACCGGAATTATCCGCTATGACCGCACAGCTTTACGTAATTTTAATTTGGTGCATGAAGGGGTTGGACTAAGCTTGCCTGCGCATAACCAGCTTCTTCTGGCTGGCCAGATTGCCGCCACTTTAAAAATCATTCCCTATTTCCTGCACCAGAAGCTAGTCGCCGAGTTTACAGATAGGCTAGCGGATGTTCCTGTTTTTACCTATTATCCTCTTGTGCCCAAAAAAGCCTATCTTATTCAGACATGCAGCCCAGCTTTGCAAGATAAGGTGTATTCAGCAACTGAAATGGTGACCCGAAAAAGACTGGAAGATTTAGGGTGCAAAATGTTAGGGGCCACTGTTTGTGCGCACACCCCAGACGCACTGGCAAACGAGATTGAAAATGCCTATCAGCACGGCGCAGAGCTTATCTTGATTTGCGGGGGCAGTGCAATAATGGACAGACAAGATGTTGTCCCTGCTGCCATACAGCAACTAGATGGCCAGATTGACCAGCTAGGTTTGGCAGTAGATCCTGGAAATTTGCTGATGGTAGCACATTGGCAGAACACCCCTATCATCGGTATGCCTGGCTGCGCACGATCGCCAAAATTAAACGGCTTTGACTGGGTTTTGCATCTCTTGCTGGCAGGGATAGATTTAACCAAAGAAGAGCTAGCTGATTTAGGGGCATGCGGTTTATTGAACGAAATTGCCTCGCGCCCCTTGCCGCGCGCCAGAGCTGTAGAACCATCCCAAACTGCACAAATACAGACAAAAAGGTTGGCCGCACTGCTGCTAGCAGCAGGGCAGTCACGCCGGATGGGGGCTGAAAATAAACTGCTGTTGGAGATCGGAGAAAAACCGATTATCCGTCATATAGCAGAAGCCTTGATACAAGCTGGCCTTACGGAGATTTATGTTGTGACTGGCCATCAAGCAGAGGCAGTTCGCGCATGCCTTGCAGGGCTTAAGCTCACCTTTATTGATAATCCAGATTATGCAAGCGGGCAGGCAAGTTCGGTTGCATGCGGTGTTGCTGGCTTGCCAGAGGCGGTGTCTGATGTGCTGATTGCCCTTGGCGATATGCCATTGATAGAGCCCGATTTAATCACTGCCCTTTGTCAGCGCCACAACGAAACGGCCTCTGAAGGCGCTAAAATTACCTTGCCTGTCTATGCAGACCCCAGCCAGCCCGATAATGTAAAGCGCGGCAATCCAGTGGTCTGGAGCCAAGCATTTTTTGATGAGTTAAAAGCCCTTTCTGGGGATCAAGGTGGGCGGCAAATTTTAGCGGATTATCCGGTCCATATCCAGCATCTGCATTGGCCAGATGCACAGCCTTTTGAAGATGTGGATACAGCAGAGGCGTTACAGCAAATGCGCCGCTATATCAGCGATAAATAAAGCGATAGGAGTAAAAGATGAGCGATAAATTATGGCAAGTTTATGCGGTGAAATATGCGGATAGAAATAACCGTACTCGCAATGACAGCTTTATGTTTGCAAGCGATCATAACAGCCCCCATCCAATGGATTATTTCATCTGGGTACTGCGGTGCGGCGATGAGGTTATTCTGGTTGATACAGGCTATGATGAGAAGGAGGGCAGTTTGCGGGATAGGCCTATTCATCACCGGCCTGCAAAGGCTATCGAAGCGCTGGGGCTAAAGGCAGAAGAAATAAGCCAAGTTATTATCACGCATTTGCATTACGATCATGCTGGCACGTTAGCTGATTTTCCAAATGCTAAATTCTATCTCCAGACAGCGGAGATGGCCTATGCTACGGGCCCGTGCATGTGTTCTGACGTGCTTAGAATGCCCTTTACTGGCGCGCATATCTGCACAGCTGTCGAGGCGTTATATTCGGGGCGTTTGCACTTCTTTGATGGAGATGGGCAGGTTGCAGAAGGGGTCAGCGTGCATTGTGTGGGCGGCCATTCCAAAGGCTTGCAGGCGGTGCGGGTTAAAACAGGAGCAGGCTGGATGTGCCTTGCTTCAGATGCAACCCACTATTATGAGAATTTCATGACCCGCAAGCCCTTTCCTATCGTTGTCGATATTGAACAAATGCTTGCAGGTTTTGATAAGATCACCGCGCTGGCGTCAGACCGCTCGCTGGTGATCCCTGGTCATGACCCGTTGGTACGTAGCTTGTTCCCACAAGAAGGTCATAGCGGCTTGGTCTGGCGACTGGATGTAGGGGCAACGGCGCCCTTGCCTATATTCTAAAATTTATAAAAAGCAGGGCAGCTAACGCGCTCAAATCATGCCGCGTTCTTCAAGTACCTTGCGGGCAACACGCATACATTCCAGCGACTGCGGAACACCACAATAAATCGCAACGATATGGATGATGGCGCGGATTTCCTCCATTGTGCAGCCATTATTTATGGCACCGTTACAATGCAGCTCCCACTCCTTCATTTTGCCAAGCGCGCCTATCATGGTCAGGTTCATCATAGAGCGGGTTTTTGCATCAATAACATCATCACCCCAGCCAAATCCCCAACACCATGCGGTCATGGCTTCTTGGAATGGACGGCTTAGCTCATCTGCCCCTTCTAGCGAGGCGGTAACATATTCATCCCCTAAAGTAGCTTTCCGCTGCTCTAGGCCGATGGCGAACAAATCTTTATCAAGTGGGGATTTTGTCATGCGTTTAATAAAGCCTCAAACTGTACATCATCAAACTCATCAAGCTGATTAATTTCGCCTGACACAGCGTAAATCGTAGCCTCAGCAATGTTTTTAGCATGGTCGCCAATGCGCTCTAGATGCCGGCTGATAAACAATAAATGCATCACTGTTTCTGAATGGGCATCATCGTTTTTTATCCGCAACATTAAGCTAGAAGAAAAATCATCATGCAAATCATCTACAAGCTTGTCTGCATCAAAAATAGTCTGCGCTTTCGCCTCATCCAGACCGTTAAAGGCAGTGATAACATCGGTTAGGTTTTGCAGTACAGCATCAGAAAGCTTTTCTAATTTATCGCGCGCGCTTGCATCAATGACCAAATCATTCTTAACAATAATTTTGGCAATATTTTTAGCTAAATCACCGGTGCGTTCCAGATTTAAGGCATTCTGAAAAATGGTAAGGATGAGCCGCAAATCATTCGCCATCGGAGAGCGCAACGCAATCACATTTTGTGACAACACCGTTATTTCGGCATTGATAGCATTAATCAGCTTGTCGCGCGAAACTACCTGTTTAGCTGCGTTGCTATCATTATTAATCACGCAATCAATAGCTTGGCGTATCATCTCTGCGCATTCATTTCCCATTTTTGTGATAAGGATTTGCAGGTTAGTAAGCTCCTCATCATATGTGCCCAGAATGTGGTCGTTTGACATAATATTCGCTCCTATCCAAACCGACCAGTAATGTAATCTTGTGTTTTACTATCGGTTGGATTCGTAAAAATAGTCTCAGTATTATCATATTCAATCAAATCACCAAGATGAAAAAATGCTGTTTTCTTGGAAACTCGTGCAGCTTGCTGCATGGAATGGGTAACGATAATGATGGTAAAGTCTTTTGCTAAATCTGTCATCAAGGCTTCAATTTTTGCTGTAGCAATAGGGTCTAGCGCCGAGCAAGGCTCATCCATCAGAATAATTTCAGGGGCAACGGCGATGGTGCGCGCAATACATAAACGCTGCTGCTGCCCGCCTGATAGGCCCGTGCCGGGCTGATCCAGACGGTCTTTTACTTCTTCCCACAAGCCAGAGCCACGAAGCGCATTTTCAACAATATCTGCTAGCTCAGCGTTCGTTTTGGCAAGCCCATGAATTTTTGGCCCATAGGCCACATTATCGAAAATAGATTTCGGAAAGGGGTTGGGCTTCTGGAAAACCATCCCAACGCGGGCACGCAAGGGCACAACATCAATATCAGGGTGATAAATATTGGTGTTATCGATTAGGATTTCGCCTTCCATTCGGCATCCCTCAATCGTATCATTCATCCGATTAAGGGCGCGCAAAAAGGTAGATTTACCGCAACCAGACGGGCCGATAAACGCGGTGATAGTTTTTGGCAAAATATCCAAAGAGATATTATTGATGGCCTGTTTGTCCCCGTAAAACACATTGACGTTCTTACAGACAACAACAGGGTCTATCTCTTGTGTATCAGATGGGCTATTTGATGCCATTTTATCTCTACCTCTGTCTTTTCTCTACCAACGCCGCTCTAGCTTGCGCCGGATAAAGATGGCGATACCGTTCATTACAATCAAAAAGGCCAACAAAATAATAATGGCCGAACTTGTCTTTTGGATAAACATCCGCTCTGCAAAATCCGCCCACATAAAAATCTGAACAGGTAGGACTGTGCCTGGATCTAGAACCGAATTCGGAATATCCACGATAAAGGCAACCATGCCGATCATCAATAGCGGGGCTGTCTCCCCCAGCGCTTGTGCCATACCGATGATAGAGCCGGTCAGCATACCCGGAATAGCCAGCGGTACTACATGATGGAAGGTCGCCTGCATTTCTGAAGCGCCAATCCCTAGCGCACCATCACGAATAGATGGCGGCACCGCTTTTAAAGACGCACGCGAGGAGATGATAATGGTTGGCAGGGTCATCAGCGCCAGAACAATGCCGCCTACCAGTGGCACGGAGCGCGGCATGCCAAAAATATTAATGAAAATAGCAAGACCTAGAATACCAAACACCACAGAAGGCACAGCTGCCAGATTATTGATATTTACCTCAATGATCTCAGTAAATTTATTTTTGGGTGCAAATATTTCAAGGTAAATGGCTGTGGCCACACCAAGTGGGAAGGCGATGATAAAACAGATGAACAACGTTAGCATAGAGCCATAAAATGCCCCCTTGATCCCCGCCATTTCAGCGTTACGGGACGCGCTGCCAAAAAATAAATAATCGGATATTTCGCGCGTTATCAGCCCTTTTTCATCCAAAGCTTCCAAAAAGGCGATTTGCTGATCTTTCACGCGCCGCAACTTTTCTGGCGTTTCTTTGCTAATAAAGCCGCGCAAATAGCTATCTGCATCATCATCTAAGGCGAGCTTTACTGGATGCACACTATCCAATAAATCAGGATTGTCTTTAACAAATTCTACCAAGCGTACATCCGAGCCGTTTGAAAGCAGCTTGCGTGCGAGTTTCTTGGGGGTCCGCCCTTTAATATCCAATTCCGCATAAATAGCTTCATTGACTAGTTTTTTGGCTTGCCCATCAAAAAAGGATTGGTCAGATAAATCCCCAAGAGGGTCTAGGCGTTCACGGTCTAGCGATACTTCTAGCGTGACATAATATTGGAAAAAGCCAGGTATGCCTTTTGCGCCAATAGAGATAAACAAAGTAGCAAGGAAAAATAGCGCAATCGCGATGGCCCCGCGCCCAAGCCAGACAAAACGACGTTCTCTTTTGCGGCGCGCTTCTAATCCCGCCATCAAAAGCTTTTCTGTTTTTTTCTGAGCTTCGGTTTTCTCAATCATATTGCTCTCGGTATTTCTTAACAACCCGTAGCGCGATAAAGTTCAGCCCAAGCGTGATCACAATCAAGGTCAAGGCCAGTGCAAAAGCAGATAGGGTTTTCGCAGATTCAAATTCCTGATCGCCAACCAAAATGGTGACAATTTGTGCTGTAACAGTGGTTACCGCATCTAGTGGGTTGACCGTTAGATTGGCCGCTAATCCGGCTGCCATCACCACAATCATTGTCTCACCAACCGCGCGTGAAACCGCTAGAATGATACTGGCAACAATGCCAGATAAGGCCGCTGGCAAAACAACATTTTTCACTGCCTCACTCTTGGTAGAGCCGAGGCCATAGGCTGCATCACGAAGCGATTGCGGAACTGAATTAATCACATCATCAGATAATGAAGAGATAAAAGGAATGATCATGATGCCCATAACAAACCCAGCGGCTAGCGCAGATTCGGACGCCACGCTAAGCCCGATAGACTCGCCCATCCCCTTAAATAGGGGGGCAATAGTCAACGCCGCAAAAAAGCCGTAAACCACTGTTGGCACACCAGCTAGGATTTCCAAGGCAGGCTTCACTAAAGAACGTGTTGATTTGGTCGCATATTCTGAGAGGTAAATCGCGGAAAGCAGGCCAATAGGGATAGCCACTGTCAGCGCAATAATAGAAATCAAGAAGGTGCCAACAAATAACGGGATAGAGCCATAAGCCGCGCTACCGCCCTGTCCAGAGCCTGCCCGTGCTGCCCCTTCAAATTCTGGGTTCCACGTTAAGCCGGTTAGAAATTCCAGTGGCGGGATCAGCCGAAAGAAACGGATAGACTCAAATATAACCGAAAAGACAATACCAATGGTCGTAATAATCGCCACAACTGAACAGGCGATGAGGCTTAAATAAATAATACGCTCAACCGCGTTGCGCGCTCTGAAATCCAGATGGATACGGCTAAGCGCAAAAATACAGCCGCCTAGTGACGCGCCAATCGCTATAATGATCATGGCTAAATTAGATTGTGATTTCCAAGAAAGGAATTGTGCGGCGGCATTTGATACCCATTCCTCAACCTGGCCTACAGAAATACCGTCCGCCAGATTGTAAATCTGGGCAAGGGCAACAGAGCCGGAGAAATCTTCACGCCCTACAATCTCATCAGGCAAGCTTCCAAGAAGAAACATATCCATAATGATGCTTTCGCTGACCAGCCAGATAATCATGATTAAGCCAGGCAGGATAAGGCCAAGAAGTGCTGGGAAAGCCCCATAATAAAGAGGTAGGGAATTTGGGCGGGTGGCTGCGGCATTAGCAAATCGATTGATGCGCGCCCAGCCCCAAAAATAAGAAATGGCGGCGATGCATAAACAAATAGCTATAAGTTGATAATTATGCATAAGGCCACCGAGAGAGAAAAGCGTGCCGCACCTTTAAATGCGGCACGTATAAATTTACCCGTAATAATTACTTCAGTAATGATAACTTGGGCAATGATTACTTTGTAAGTATGTCAGCTGTCAACTTTGGCAGTTCAGTCATTGCTTTTGCATACTTTGCACGCTCTGCTTCAGGCATAGGAACCATCCCTGAATCCGCTAGAACGCCTTCACTACCCCAATGCTTTGTCCATTCTTTCATGTACTCAGCCATGCCTGGGATAACGTTCATATGCTCATGCTTTACATAATACCAAAGGGCACGTGAAATCGCATAGTCGCCGCTTGCAATAAGCTCAAAAGTAGCTGGCGTGCCGTCTACGATAGCGCTCTGCAATGTGTCGGTGTTTTGGTCTAGGTAGGAGAAGCCGAAAATACCATAGGCGTCTTTGTCTTCCTGCAGCTTCTGGACAATCAGATTATCCTGCTCGCCTGCTTCTACATAAGCACCGTCTGTGCGCATGGCGCGGCATTTTTTGCCACTCTTATCACCGCGGGCTGCTGAGGCAGCTTTGGCAATTTTGTTTTTACCGCAATAGGCTTTCTGGTTTACCATCTCAGCGAATGAAGCGCGTGTGCCAGAAGTTGTTGGCGGGCCATAGACGCGGATTTCAATATCTGGATAGGCTGGATTAATCTCGCTCCACTTTGTGAACGGGTTTGGAATCCATTCATCACAATTGAAATTACGACCTGCAATAGCATCACAAGCTGGAAGTTCAATGGTCAATGCTTTGCCCAAATCAGCTTTTGAAATTTCCAGTGTTTGTCCTTCTAGAGAATTTGCAACTGCGATACCGTCATAACCGACTTTGATCTCAGTGAGGGTAACACCGTTCTTGTCACAATATTCTAATTCTGCAGGCTTCATGCGTGATGATGCGTTGCCGATATCGATAAATTCTGTACCAATGCCGTCACAAACACCCTTCTTACCTACAGACGAGCCACCTGATTCGACCACTGGTGTTTTGAAGTTAGGGTTCTTACCCATTTCTTCAGCAATAATGGTCGCAAAAGGCAGAACCGTTGATGAGCCAGCAAGGCTCAACTGATCCCGAGCAGATGCAGTCCCTGAGACAAGGAGCGCAGCTGTTAACGCTAAGACTAGTTTCTTCATGAAATTCTCCAATTTAGGGGATTTTTGATATGCGCCATAGTTATTTGTTGGACGTGACATCAATATTACGAAAATGTGACAGTTATGTTACAAGGCGCGAGGCGATGGACGAAAATCAGCCGCCATTTTTAGTCTTATTCTCGTTTTCACCCTAGTTAGCGCTGCTACCCGTAAAGCTAATCTGGCGCCAGGCTTCATATAGAACAATAGAAACGGCGTTGGACAGGTTCAGACTACGCGAGCCGCTCCGCATTGGCAGATAAAGACGTTGTTCTGGCGGCACAGACTGCATAATTGTCTCCGGCAACCCATGTTGCTCAGAGCCGAAGACAAAACCATCATCTGCGCTAAAGTGATTCTCGCTATAACAGCTATGCCCAAATTTTGTTACGAGCCACAGCCTGCCGCCCAGACGGCTAGATTTATAGCTATTAAAATCAGGCCAGCTTTTTACCTGTGCCATCTCTTTATAATCTAGGCCAGCACGCCTGCAGGACTTCTCGTCCAAGCGAAAACCCAAAGGTTCTATCAGATGCAAATTTGCTCCTGAATTTGCACATAGCCGGATGATATTTCCCGTATTTGGGGGAATCTGTGGCTGGTGCAAAACCAAATCAAACATGATTAGTAACCAAATAATTAATTAAGGATTAAGAAAGTATTTATTTTTTGCCTTTTAACAAAAAAAAGCATTTTTTTGGGGCGCTGTTTACCGATTGGTAGGATTATTGTGCCTACTATGCCTGCCTGAATCAAGTTTCTTGCAGGAGTCTCTCAATGTATCGAAGCCCGTTATTGTTGTTTTATATTATGCAAAATAGAATAACGATGTCTTTTTGGCGTCTAGTTAAGGTTTTTAGTCTTTTCCTGTCTGCTGGCATCTTCTCTATTTTCATCGCCGCTGCCAGTGCCCAAACCACTATATCAGCTACGGAGGCACAAAGCGAAGTGCGCGACCTTATGATAGGGCTCGTACCGCGAAATGCTGTTGTGCCAGTTCAGCCTATTGCTGCATCGGCTGCTGTTCAGCGTAGCCTGTTTAGCCATCCTGCCTTGCAAGCAGGTCGTGCGCGAACCTGTCAGGCACTTTACCGGCTAGGGTTGAATAAGGCAGAAGCAAAGCCGCAAGTGTCAGGTTCTATTTCAGGCCAGCGCAAGCTATTTGGCCATTATAAAGATTCTAACAATACAGATAAAGACCGCGCAGAAACCAGAGGTGCATCTGAACATGAGCTTGATGTATATGATGTTGAGGTCAGATTGCGGCATAAATTATGGGACTGGAATGTCACGAATAATCGTATCCGTGCTGAGCAGCTTGCGCATGAGGCAGAGCGTTTGCGTCTGGATTTAAATTTATCCGAACAGCTTTTACAATTACTAAGCTTTTCTATCCGCCTCCATCTATTTAGCAATGTGGTAAGCCTTAATCAGCAGACAGTGGCTGACTTAACCCCGCATATTGAAGCTATCGAAGCACAGGGCGAGGCAGGATTTGTTCGCCTTGCAGAAGTGCGGCGCGCGCGGCTACTGCTTTTGGATGCTGAAATTGCCCTCAAGGAAGCTGAGAATAGTCTGCAACAGACAAGAGAAGGGTTGCAAACCCGCTTTCGTCTATCTGAAGAAGATGCGCTGGATTTATTGGATCAGTTTCTCGTGGTACGGCCGCAAGCTTTAATGTCAAAGCCTATTGAAACGTTGAAATCTGTGGAAGCTATCGAGCTACAGGTGCGCCAGTCCGTTCATGATATTGAAGCGATTGATGCTGAATTACTGCCTGTTTTGGATTTAAATATTGATGGCACCATATTTGATATCGCTGATTTTGAGAGTGAATATGAAGTACTGGGACAGTTGTCTTTTTCTATGCCGCTTTATGATGGCGGCAGTAATAAAGCCCGCTTATCAGAGGCCTCATGGCGGCTGCGTGAATTAGGGCAAGATAAACGCCGTCAGCTTCAAGATGTTGAAAATGAGCTAGTCGATATCCTACAGCAATATAATGACACCATTGAGGTGATGCACGATTTACAGGATCGCGCGCAAGCCGGTGAAGAGCGGCTGGAAAGCTTGCTAGCGCTAGCAGCAAGCGCTGAGGTGCAACGTATTTCAATTGCCGAAGCCTATCTAGAGCGCCGCAGCACACAAGAGCGGTTGATGAATAACCAAGCCTCGTTAGAGCTATTGCGGCCGAATAATCTGCATCAGCTCGATGAATTAAATCCGCTACTAAATATGAATGTTGGAGATGGGACATGTTAAAGTTATCTGTACTTAGAAATGATCATTGGTTTTTTGGTCCCATCCTGAACAACAGGGGTGTGTACTTTCAGGTTATTTTGGCCTCTTTCCTGATTAATATTTTTGCGTTGGCCTCATCATTATACATTATGACTGTTTATGACCGGGTGATCCCAAATAATGCGACTGAATCGCTGATGGTATTGACGGTCATTATTCTGGTTGTGGTGGCGTTTGATTTTGTGATGAAAATCATTCGGGGCAGTTTTGTTGACCGTGCTAGTTTGCGTGTAGATAAGGTTGTTTCGACCGAATTATTTGACCGTATCTCGCGCCATGATACTAGCCTTAACCGCAAATCTACAGGCGGGCTGGCGAGTACGGTTCGTGATTTTGACAGCCTAAAGGATGTTATTGGATCGGCTAGCTTCACGGTATTTGCCGACTTGCCTTTTATCTTCCTGTTCTTGGTTGTTATCTATCTTATCGGTGGGCCTATCGCGGCGGTACCTGCGATGATCGTCCCGATGGTGATCTTGTTCAGCTTTATCTTGCAACCAATAATTCGGCGTATGACCGAAGCTGCCTCGCTAGAGGGTAAATCTAAACAGGCTGTGTTGGTGGAAATGATATCTGCGCTGGAGACAGTAAAAACCACACAAGGTAACAGCATGTTGCGGGACCGGTGGCTGAACTCGGTTCAGCATCAAGGCCAATCTTCCTCCAAAACAAAGGCAGTAAGCCAGCTTGCTAGCTATTTCGCGCAATTAGGCCAGCAGATGAGTCAAATTGGCATCGTTGTTTATGGCGTGTTTTTGATTGCGGATGGCGGGCTAACCATGGGCCAGCTTATTGCATGTGTAATTCTGTCTGGCCGGACAATGGCACCACTTGGCCAAATTACAGGCTTACTAGGCAGAATGAACCAAGCGATTTCTGCTTATCGTGGCCTTGATGAAGTGTTGAATGTCACCACCGATGAGCAGCGCCGCCAAGACATGGTAGCGCGTCCAGTATTGAAAGGCGATATTGAGCTCAAGACCGTTACTTTTGCTTATGAAGATCAGCCAGATCCTAGCCTTGATAATGTCAGCTTGAAGATAGAGCCTGGCGACAATGTTGCCATTTTAGGCCGAATTGGTTGTGGTAAAACCACGTTATTGCGGCTGATTTGCGGGCTATATCCGCCAGATAAGGGACTTGTCCTATTGGATAATGCGGATATCCGGCAATTACGCGTGGCAGATGTGCGCGCTAATGTTGGTGTGGTTATGCAAAACCCTGTGCTGTTTTCTGGTACCATCCGCGAGAATTTGCTGATGGGTAATCCAAAGGCATCGGATGAGGAACTTATTGATGCTGCAAAGCTTACTGGTGCAGATGCATTTATTGGCATGTTGCCTGGCGGGTTTGATTTTCCGCTATCTGAACGCGGACAAGAGCTGTCAGTGGGGATGCGTCAAGCCCTAGCTATTAGCCGTGCGCTGATCAGCAAGCCCAATATTCTGATTATGGATGAGCCAACTGCACCGTTGGATAATGCCAGTGAAGCTGCGCTTGTACAAAAGCTGGCTGAGGCCATCAAAGATATCACCTGCATCTTTGCTACCCATAGAGGGGCGATGCTTCAAATCGCAAATAAGGCGGTTGTCATGGATAAGGGCCGGATCATGATCTCAGGCCCAAGAGATGATGTGTTAGCGAAATTACAAGGAGAAGCGCGGTCATGACCAAATCACCGAAAACCCCTAAAGCCTCTAAAACATCAAAAACAGCAAAGGCTGCGAAAGCGAAGATAGAAACGCCAACAATGAAGGATATAACGCCGCCATCGCCGCCGCCGCCACCACCGTCCACCTATACTAAAAAGGAAATAGATAAAGAAGAAGGCAGCATGTTCCGCAGTCAGCTGATATTTATTATGATCCTAGCCTTTTTTGCCATTGCGGTTTTTTGGGCAAGTACAGCAGAACTGGATAAGCAGGTGCGCGCCGAAGGGGCCATCATTCCGCCTTCTGATGTGCAAATTGTGCAAGCACGCTTGCATGGCCTTGTCACGGATATTGGCATAGAGCTTGGCAGCCGCGTTAACAAGGGCGACGTGATGTTCAAGATGGAAGATAAGGATGTGCAGGCAGATTATAACGATAATGAAATCGTCTTGACCAATGCGCTTATCGCAACCATCCGGCTAGAAGCCGAAGCCGCAGGGCATACTGTATTAGCGTTTCCAGAAGCGATTATAAAGACAGCGCCTGATGAGGTGGCAGCAGAACATGCTTTGTTTACCCAACGCCTGCGCGCCCTGCGCGGTGAGATAGATGTATTGCAACAAGAAGTGCAATCGCTAAAACATAATATTGAAGAGCGCAAAGCAGAGGCCGTGTTCGCGCAAAGCCAAGCTGGCAATCATCAAGAGCAATATGACATGATAAAGCCGCTGGTGGATGCTGGGCATGAGCCACGCATTAAAATTATCGAAGCACGGCGTAATTTGCAGGAAGCTGAAGGGCGGGCTGAGCTAGCAAAGCTAGCGGTAACCGCGATGCGCTCAGAGCTTTCAACGCGCGAGAAACGTATTACTTCTGTTCAGGAAAACTACCGCGCTGATGCCCGTTCTAAATTGATCGAAGCACAAACAAGGCTGGCACAAGCGCGTTCGCGCAAAGCCTCGTTGGCAGGTCAGGTGGCCTATGCCGAAATACGTGCCCCGCAAGAAGGTACTGTTTCTGCCTTACATTTGAAAACCGTTGGCGCGGTCGTGCAGGCAGGTACGGTGCTAGCAGAGATAGTTCCAGAAGAGAAAGGCCTAACTATTCGGGCTAATTTGCGGCCGGAAAATGTTGCTGATGTCTATCTAGGGCAGGAGGCGCGTATCTCGCTTTCGGCTTATGATGTTTCGCGCTATGGCAGTCTAGCAGGCGTGGTCCAAAATGTTGCCAGCAACACCACAGAGCGCGAAGGTCAGCCGCCTTTTTATGAGACGATTATCACTGTGCCAGATCCGGTTTTTACGAAAACAGGTCAGTCAGCGGAAATTATTCCGGGCATGACTGTGGTGGTTGATATTATTGACGGCAAACGAACTGTTTTGGATTATATCCTAACGCCGATTAACAAAGCGACTTCGGTAGCCTTTAGAGAAAATTAGAGACCGTTAGCCTCTATTTACAAGATAGCTTTTTTGGCTTCTCATCCCAAAGCTTGTCCGCGTGACAGGCTTTGGGTATTCTCGCTGTTATGAACACTTCACTTCCAACCCCACTATTAGATGAAAAAACAAAGCCGCTGATTTTGGTTGGTAATGGCGCTTATGATACGGCGATGTTGGCAAAATTTGCGCATATGGGCCGTGTCGTGGCAGTGGATGGCGGTTATTATGGCTGCCGGCTAGCCGGTATTACGCCCGATCTTTTGATAGGGGATATGGATTCGGTTGACCCTGCAGATTTGGTGGATGCGCGCAAAAAGACGCGGGTACATCCTATTTCTGAGCAAGATACAACTGACCTTGAAAAAGCTTTGCGCCATGTACGCGCGCCAGCCATTCTTGGCTTTGGCTTTCTGGGCAAGCGTTTTGATCACAGCCTTGCTGCTTTGAGTGTCCTTGCGCGGTTTACCGAAATGCACCGTGTTATGCTGGTCGGTAGTGAGGATATCGTGCATGTTACCTCAGGCAGTTTTACGATGCGTATGGATGCGGGGCGGCGGCTATCTATCTGGCCATTAGGGCGAATTGATTTCGCACGCTCTGAAGGTTTGCAATGGCCACTAGATGGCCTGCAAATGGCGCCAAATGAAACTGTTGGCACTTCCAATAAGATGGCGTCAGATAGGCTCGAAATACATCCAAAAGAAGGGTCAAGCACGGCTTATGCGGTGCTAGCGGAAACACGGTATCTGGAGGTAATGCTAGAAGCTTTGCTTGCGCGAACCCTATGACGGGTCTAGCCCGTAGGTGCGCTGCCTAAGGAAATCTGTTATTTCATTGCGGTTCGTAAACGCGTCTAACTCTGATGCTTGTATTGGGGTGCGAAAGGTTACATCCACACAGCCGTTCATCTGTTTGCAAATCTCGCGGAACATCAGGGAATAGCCTAGCGTGACCGAAAGTCGCCGCGCCATCTGATAGATCACAGAATTCCGGCCATCAAAATAAGCTGGCAGGATAGTGGTGTCTTTGGTCTGTGCCAGCTTGGCAGCGTAGGTTTTCCATTCAGAATCAAAAGCAGGGCCAATAAATTTTGGGGCTAATGAAATGCCGCCTGCAGGAAAAATAATGACCACCCCATCTTCCTCTTTAAGGTGTCTTTGTGCCGCTTTGCGCGTTTCAAGATTTGTCTGTAACGCGGCCTCTGTTTCAGAAAAATCAATTGGCAGGATTTTGTCTTTAACCGCTGGGGCTTGGCGTAATACCTGATGGGTGATGATACGGTAATCTTGGCGTACCTTGCCAATAATCGAGCATAGAATTAAGCCATCAATAACCCCAAAGGGATGATTAGCAATGACCAATAACCGCCCTGTTTTGGGGATTTCTGCAAGCGTTTCTTTTTTTGTATTATAGGTGATGTTTAGCCGTTCTAACGCATCTGACCAGAACAGCTCACGTGGGCGCTCATCATCCACATAATCAAAATAGATTTTTTTGATTTTTGGCTGGCCAGTTACCTTTTCCATCGCACGGATAAAAGAATTTGCAATGGGTCCCATTTCCCCGTCGGCAAAGGAAAAAATAGGATGCGGTTCCATTGAAGAAGCAGCTGTCATATCTTTGCCTGCCCGCATCACTTAATCCTTTTGCCCACTTTTTTTCTGCGCTGCAATAACACTTACGCCTACCCTGAACCCTAGCGGTAATGGAAGTTTATGTCACTTTTATGACTCAATTTCCAATCCTTGCACAGCTTATCTTCTGTCTATACCGCATATTGCAAAACAATCCAAACCAGACCAAAGCTGGTGATCATCATAATACCCGGGCTAAGGGTGCTAGATTTCCCGCTTAATATTCGTATGGCTACATAGCTCAGAAAACCTATGCTGATCCCGGCTGCAATTGAAAAAGTCAGCGGCATCAAAAATACGGTGAGTATCACTGGCAGGGCAACAGACATATCTGACCAGTCAATTTGCCGAAGCCCATCAAAAAACCCAATCGCCACATAAATCAGGGCAGGGGCGGTTGCAAAGGCCGGGATAGATGAGAAAAGTGGTTCAAAAAACAGGCAGGCCGCAAATAATATGGCAACCGTTACCGCAACCAGCCCCGTGCGCCCACCACTGCGCAATCCGGCTGCGCTTTCAAGATAGGTAGTCATGTTTGACGTGCCGAGCAAACTGCCAAAAATACTGGCAGAGGTATCAGCCAAAACCGCCTTGTTTAGGTTTTTAATCTGCCCTTTTTCATCCTTTAATTTAGCTGGTTCTGCAATAGCTGTCAGGGTGCCTGTAGTATCAAAGAAATCGACAAAGAACATAACAAATATCACCGATAAAAAGGCAGTCGTGGTCAGTGCAGAAAAATCAAGAGAGAAGGCAGCGCTTGCTACAGGCGGGGCAGAAATAAGCCCGTTAAAGCTCGCAAGCCCGCTAAACCACCCAAGCGCAGATAGCCCTAAAATAGTGATGAGAATACTGCCCTTAACCCCCAGCTTATCCAAAGCGGCCATTAAAATAAGGCCGGTTAGAGCCAATATTGTTTCGGGGCTGTTCAGGCTGCCTAGCCCAACCAGCGTATCTGGATTGTCAACAATCAGCCCTGCGCTTTGCAGGCCGATCATCGCTAGAAACAAGCCAATACCTGCGGTGATGGCGATTTGCATCTCAGCTGGAATTGACAGGATCAGCCAGCTGCGAATGCGGGTGATGGAAAAAATGAAAAAAGCGACAGATGAGATGAAAACAGCTGTCAGTGCTTGTTGCCAGCTCAGCCCATATCCAAGCACTACCACAAAGGCAAAATAAGCGTTCAGCCCCATGCCCGGGGCAACAGCAACAGGCCATCTAGCGTAAAGCCCCATTATGAGTGTGCCTAAAATGGTAGCCAGAATGGTAGCAATAAATCCAGCCGCAAAATCAATGCCCGCCTCCGACAAGATGCCAGGATTAACCGCTATAATAAAAGACATGGTTAAAAAGGTGCTAAGGCCAGCAGATAATTCTGTGGCAACCGAAGTCTTATGCTCATCTAATTTAAAAAAGCGGTTTAACAATTGAAATTTTCCTTCCTGTAAACGCTCAAAAGACGCCTATTTTATGAGTTTGAGCCTCTAAATAGGCTACACCCAGATACATCTTGTAAAAAACACCCCCTTTATACTGGCAAAAATGGCCAATTGCGATTATTAATTGCCTATAGCTTATATTGTGCAAAACATATGCACTGGACCTGAAAAAAAGCAGGGCCAATAAAGGAGACAAAAGATGTTACAAAACTCTGCGTTCAGCATGACAGCCCCAGCCCCGGCGATGGCAGGGCAAATATCGCGGCATGTAGCTAAATCTGGCGGATTAGGCGAGATGGCGATGACTTTCGCACTGCTCATGGTTGGTGTCGGCATTTTGGCTATATCTGCACGTATTCAAATGCCGTTTTATCCAGTGCCCGTAACCATGCAGACGCTTGCGGTTATGGTTATTGCGATGGCCTATGGCAGCAAGCTTGGCACGGCCACTCTATTCAGTTATTTGCTAGCAGGGTTTTTAGGCGCACCGGTTTTTGCTGGCGGCGCTGGATTTGCGTATATGGCCGGGCCAACAGGTGGTTATTTGGCAGGTTTTCTGGCCGTTGGCGTCGTGCTTGGCGCGCTGGCTGATAGAGGCTGGACACGCAATTGGCAAACTACTGCTGCTGCGATGATGCTTGGTACGGCGATTATCTATTTTCTAGGTGTGGCGTGGCTTAGCCAGCTTATCGGTTTTGATAAGGCGATTACTTTTGGTGTGATGCCCTTTATTTATGGCGATATTCTAAAGCTCGTAATTGCGGCAGTTACTGTGCCTTTCATGTGGAAGCTAGTCGCCAAGTTAACTGGCAAATAAAAAAGAGTGGCTATACATAAAACAATAAAAAAGGCGTTGGTAACAGCGCCTTTTTTAGGCGCCGAAAATAACTGTGATAATATATAGAAATGCTGGCACGCTAACGCTGGCTAGCAATGTGGTGACCATAATAGCGGTGGCTGAGCGTCCACTATAGGTGCCGTAATATTCGCTCATCGCGAAAGCATTAGCCGCGATTGGCAAGCAGGTAAATAACACCGCAACCTTGATCCACAACACGTCAATAGAGCTGTTTCCTGATAAATGAGCTTGCAAAAATACCGCGATAATCAGTAAGGGATGCAATAACAGTTTCATCAGCACCAGCAGGCTAAGTTCTGCCCATGCTTCCTTGATGGGCTGACCGACTAGCGTAATGCCTAGCGAAAATAAAGCAGTAGGTGCTGCTGCACCAGCTAAAAATTTTAAGAAAATATCTGGCATGGCTGGCAAGGTAAAACCGCTAGCCGAAAATGCTACGGCTACCAATACAGATAACAATAACGGGTTACGGCTAAGCGAGACAATATTGGTCCATAATAAAGCTGCTAGTCCTTTGGCGCGTCCATCGCGAGTAAAAATGCTGGTCAGCAACAAAAGCAGCACATTATTAGAAACCAATATTAGTGCCATGGGCACCGCGACATCTGGGCCAAAGGCTAGCAGGGCAAGCGGCACACCAATATAGCCATAATTTGGATAGGCAGCATTCAGCCCAAATAGGCCAGATTCTGTCGGTTTTAACTTCAGGAACACCCGGCCTAAAAACACTGCTGTTATGAAAATAAACAGGGTAACAGCTTCATAACGCAGCAGAAATTCCAGATTGATAATATTGGTAACTGGGCGCGAGGTGATAGCGACAAACATAAAAGGTGGCAATACCACAAAAAACACATAGCGTGATAAAATCCGCCCGTCATTTAGCGAAAACCAGCCCTTCAAGCTGGCAAGGCTGCCGAGCAAAATGCTTGCAAAAAATGGGATGGTTAAAGACAGAATCTCATACATGAAAACGCCATATCATCACTAAAGAGGGCTTTTAAAGCAAATTGGAGTTAAAACCAGAACGGCTTTAATAGGGGTTAGTATAGGCAAGTAGGTGGCAATGCGTCAAAGCAAGCCTTGCAAAACTAGCATTACAATGCGGGGCGTAAAATCAGCAGAAGAAAATTTACGCCGAAAAGCGGGTTGATAGCGGATATAAGCCCTAGTAGAAGCCAGCCTTAAATAAAAGCGAAGCTTAAATAAAAGCCAGACTTGAATAAAAGCCAGCCTTAAAAATTATCGTTCACAGGCTTAGGTAAGTCCTGACCGCCATCGACAAATACTGGCTCTTCTAATAGCTCAAGCGCTTCTTGGCTGTCCATGACCTCTGCTTCACCAGAAGATTCTATCAATTCGAGCAACTTATCCTCTGCAGAGACACTCTCATCATGTACAACTGTCACCGCAATTAGGGCAGCGATGGTTGTTGTTAACAGTCCTTTGGATTTGGGAGTGTCGACGGGAAAAGGAATAATATCTCCGCGGGCCGGCAAATCACGATCAGATGGCTGCATATTTATGCTCCTTCTTGGTTGGATGACTGTTAGATATCTGTGAGGTATTATAGCAGGCCAGCCGAAGCTGGTGCGCATTATCCCAAAGATATTTGACGGTAGGATTGGAACGGCGCGGCTTGCGCATACCCCAACAATTTGTGCTCGTCGGTCTCTGTTCCATACTAGGTATAGTATAAGACCAAAAAATCAATTTCGGGAAGACAAAAATGTATAAAAGTGCAAGTTGAGCAATCCATAGGCTTTTATTAGCGCGTATCTTTTACATATTTATGAACAAAACCTTTATTTTGAAAGCTTAAAGAATATGAATTTATTTGCAGAAATAGATAGCAACGCTGAACAAAAGATGACCCGGGCACAAGGGCTTGCGATGCTAAAAGCCTTTCTGCCATTGGCGGGTGGGGCCTATGCGCGTGAACGTAATTTTGACAAAGGGCCAGGCGAACATCTGTCTGTATCGCGCCTATCGCCCTTTATTCGTCGGCGTTTAATTAGCGAGACAGAAATTTTGCAAGCTGTACAGGCGCGCCATGCTTTCTCCTCATCCGAGAAATTTATTTCTGAGATTTTCTGGCGGACTTATTTTAAAGGCTGGCTAGAAATGCGCCCTTCTATTTGGTCAGAATGGCTGGCATCTGCACCTCATGCATTTGAAGAAGAGCGTTATTTAAAAGCCTGTCAGGGCAAGACAGATATCGCCTGTTTTAATGAATGGGCAGAAGAGCTACGCGAAACTGGCTATTTGCATAATCATGCACGGATGTGGTTTGCCTCTATTTGGATTTTTACGCTAAAACTGCCGTGGCAGTGGGGCGCTGCTTTTTTCTTGCAGTGGCTGCGTGACGGTGATCCTGCCTCTAACACGCTTAGCTGGCGTTGGGTGGCAGGCCTGCATAGCCGCGGCAAACATTATCTGGCAAGAGCTGATAATATAGAGCGTTTCACAAATGGCCGCTTTGCCCCCTATGGTGCTTTAGATGAGGGCGCTTTGCCGATAGTGGCGTCAGATCCGCCGCCTGCTATTGAGCCTGCATGGCCTAGCCTGCTGCCCAAAAATAAATATCTGCTGCTGTTGCATGCAGAAGATTGTCTGGCTGAGAATTTAGTACTACCAGCTTCGCCAGAGGCAATCATTGTCTTGCCGGCCAGCTTAGGAAACATTGCTCTTGGAAAGCATCACTGGCTAAGAGACAGGTCCATAGATAGTCTGGATAAGGAAGCGCTGGCGGATGCTAGCATGCGCGCCGCTGGCCATTTTAACTGCCCTATCCATGTTATTGAAGGGCAGACAGCTGATAGCGTTGATGGGAGTGAAAATCAAGGTATTGCTAGAGAACTTATAGATTTTGCCAGCCAATATCAGCTTGGCGATATGATGACTTCTTATTTGCCGGTGGGCCCAACTCAGCAAAATATAGCGCAGATAACAAAATTGCTGGCCGCAGAAGGCGTGCATCTCCATCAACTGGTGAGAGGCTATGACAGGGTCTGCTGGCCACACGCAAAGCGCGGCTTCTTTCCGTTTAAAGAAAATATCCCTAAATGGCTAAAAAACTTGCCATAGATTCTGGCCAAAAATACTGGCCAAAGATACTGGCCGTAAATACCTGCCATAGATACCTGCCTTAGATACCCGCTTTAGATACCGACCAAAGATATAGGGGCTGTGAAATCTAGCTTAGTTGTTTATCCTGCGGATCATCACGCGGCCAGCAGGCTTGTTATTCACGTTGCGCACAGTCTCGGTCGCTTGCGAATAGACCACTGTCTCAATGCCAAAATTATCCACTACATTCACGCGGGCCCGGATACGGTCGCCAACAAAGGCTTGCGAGAGTTGCAGGCTGCGCTGGCTCTCACTACCAGCAACAGATTCCCACGTGCGGCCATCTGTTGACCGCTCCCAGACAGAGGCCATGCTAGCAATGCCATCAAAATCGGACAGGGTGCTTGTGTTAAGCGTTAGTTCTGCACCCTCAACGATGCGGCCCCGCACAACCACCTCGCCTTGCAGCGGGTTGTCAATATTGGCCACTATTTCTGTGGCATCTGAAACCAATGTCTCACGCGTGCCAAAGCCGTCAATATAGCTAATTACCGAGCGATAGCTAAAACCAACATCTGTCTGGTCAAGCTGCAGGGTATCGCTGAACTGGTCTGGAACATTCTCCCAATTGGTACGCTGAGAAGAGCGCTGCCAAATCAGGGCTATCTGGCCAATGCCATCTTCATCTGAAATGCGACTTGTATCAACATAGAGCGCACTATTTTCTTTAGCTTCGCCTTGAATCTCAGGCATGCCCATTGGACGGTCATTTACGTTGCGAACCGGCTTTGATGGAGGGCTAATCATCATTTCAGCATTACCCTGACCATCTACATAAGAGATCTGGACGCGTAAATATTTTCCAACTTCCGAATCGCGCGGCGTAAAGCTAGGCTGTATAGCCCCTGGAATAATCAGCCAGTTACTGCCATCACTTGAGATTTGCCACTGTACCTGAATAGAGCCAAGCCCATCACCATCTTTTAGTGATTCGACATCAATGACCAACTCATCATTTTCCACAGCATCAAAGCTGTCGTCACCGCCGCCTGAGCTGCCAGCGTTATTCCCAGAAGAACCGCTAGTAGAGTTTCCAGAAGCGCCGCCAGAAGTAGAACTGCCAGAAGCAGAACTACCAGAAGCGCTGGCGCTGTTGCCAGCATTAGAGCCAGTGCCAGCTGTTGCGGTCGCGGCACCATTTGGTGTTGAGGCATCCACCTCTTCTGGCTTGATATCGGGATCCCCCCCTGCCAGACAACTGCCTGTCGCAAGAAAACTGACACCCATAATTAACAGGCCTGCGCGCTTCAACATGTTTTCACTCCTCAGCTCAGCGTTTGATGGACTAGCAAGTCCACTCAGACTCCAACTTTTGTTCATAAACGACTAAGATGACTATTTTTCTTAATTTTATTAACAAAGTATTAAACCCCTGTCACTTTCTCTTATTTTGCGCTAAAAATCAACAATTGGATGTTGCAAGTGCTTTCGCCTTGGGCATTTGTAAGCTATAAAATATATTTGCGCCTTATTATGAAGCCTCAAAGGGGTGTGAATCACAACATTTTGGGTATTTTTTCGGGCTGTGATTTAGTAACATAGCCTTTTAGGTTATACATACTGCTCAAAGGTATAATGCCGATCTGGACGCCAAAAGATGATGGTTGCCAAAAGATAATATTTAAATGAATGAGAGATAAGATGAGCCAATTAAACCTTGAAACCTGCCAGATAATTGCCAATGCCGCACTCGCTAGCGCTACCGAAATGGGGTTGAAGCCTATTTGCGTGGTTGTTTTGGATGACCGTGCAAGCTTGCGTTTATGCGTTAATCAAGATGGTACTTCTATTGACCGTCATCGGATCGCACATGGTAAGGCAAAAGCCGCTATGTCGCTTGGCATGGGATCACGTGCTCTTGGTGACCGTGCTGAGGTGCAGGCCTATTTCATTGACGCGGTTGGCCGCATGTTGGATGGCGACTTCATTCCAGTGCCTGGCGGCGTTTTGGTCAAAAATACTGCTGGCGAGATTTTGGGTGCGGTCGGAATTTCTGGCGACTTGTCTGATAATGATGAAAAAGCAGCAGTCGCAGGTATTAAGGCCGCAGGCCTTAGCGCCGATACGGGTGCATAGATTTTTAGACCTGTCACTTGGATAGCGTTTCTGCTAATTAGCAGGGGATAACGCCCAGATGAAAGTGAAAGATGCATGAATATTTACCGCGCCATTAAAGAAGAAATGCTGGTGCCTATTCACCGTGCGGGATGGCCCTTTATTGCGCTATTTGCTGCGATTACGGTGGTGATTGGCCTTGCTTTTGAGCCTTTTTTCTGGCTTGGCGTACCAGCTACAGTGTGGTGTGTATATTTTTTCCGTAATCCTTTGCGTGTGACACCGCTAGATCCTCTGGCTGTGATTGCCCCGGCAGATGGGCGTGTTCTGTCTGTGGGGGAGGCAGAATTACCGCCTGAATTGAATCTGCCGCAAGGGCGCTGGCGGTGTATTTCCATCTTCATGAATGTGTTTGATGTGCATGTGAATCGTAGCCCTATTGCGGCTGAGGTGGCAGACAGCCACTATGTAAAAGGCGCATTTGTTAATGCTAGTCTGGATAAGGCTAATGTCGATAATGAACGTCTCGCTCTGGTGCTGAATACTAATAATAGTTCTGTGCCTCAAATTGGCTGTGTACAGATAGCTGGGCTCGTGGCGCGGCGTATTTTATGCGATGTTGATATTGGCGATAAGCTAGGCGCTGGGCAGGTTTATGGGCTTATCCGTTTTGGTAGCCGTGTTGATGTTTGGCTGCCTCTATCAGCAGAGCCATTAGTGCTGGCAGGTCAGCGTACATTAGCCGGTGAGACGGTGCTGGCAAAATTGCCAAAAAGCCAAGCTGTAAAACAGGTGGCGGCACAGGCAGAAAAGTCAGCGGTTAAAAGTTCAGCCCCAAAATCAGTCCCAAAATCAGCCCCCAAGTCAGTGAAAGAAACAGCTAAAAAAGTCACCAAAAAAGCGGCCAAAAAAGCTGCCAAGAAAACTGCCAAAAAAGCTGCCAAAAAAGTTATGAGCAAAGGCTAGGGGGGGTGGTTTAAAGATGGCAGATCAAAATGATGCAGCCCCTAAGCCAAGACAAGTAAAGCGCAAGCCATTTCGTTCCGTGTCAATGAATTGGCTGCTGCCAAATATGTTGACGATAGGCGGGCTAGTCTCAGGCCTAACAGCTTTGCGATACGCTCTGGACGGTAAATGGATGGCAGCGGTAACCCTGATTGTGCTTGCCGCTATTTTTGATGCGCTGGATGGGCGGATGGCTCGTCTCCTGAAATCTACGAGCGCTTTTGGTGCTGCTTTGGATAGCTTGTCTGATGCGGTCGTTTTCGGGGTTGTTCCTGCTTTATGCTTATATTTATGGGCTTTGCAGGGTTCTGGGAATTTTGCTTGGGGAACCGCGTTGTTTTTTGCGGTTTGCGTGCTGTTGCGCCTTGCCCGTTTCAATTCAGAATTGCCAGACAGACCTGAATATACACAAAGTTTTTTTGTGGGTATTCCTGCTCCTGCCGCGGCTTTTCTAGTGCTAACGCCGATTGTTGCAGAACATTTATTCGCGCTTGCATGGCTAACAGATGAAACAACTATTTCGCTTGTATTAATAACCGTAGGTGCAGGCGCGGTAAGCACGCTTCCGACCTTTAACGGCAAAACCTTTAAAGTGCCAAGCCAGGCTATTTTGCCTTTCCTTGCCCTTATCGCTCTTCTTGGTGCGATGATAGCGATGCGGCCATGGGCGGTATATTTGGGACTAGCAGGACTATATTTATTCAGCTTTCCGGTTTCGTGTGCTGCTTTTTATCGCCGGCGCCGCAATTTTCAAAAACGGCAGGGAAGCGCTGAATAGGGCTTGAATTTTTTAAATCTTTTTCACCTGCAATAGGCATGGCAATAAGTTTATGTTAGCCTTTTTTTAAGTTATTCACGAATGATTGGTGTAAGCAATATTTGCTAGCGCAAAGCACCTGCGATACGCTAATCAAAGGAATAAAAACGATTAAAAAGAGAAGCTTGAGAGAAGGCTTATGGCCGAAACACTTTTAGATAAATGCCTTGGACGTAATATCCGTATGACCTCACAGCGTCAGACGATTATCAAGGTCATTGAAGGCTCAGATGATCATCCAGATGTAGATCAGCTCTATCTCCGCTCGGTCGCAGAGGATAATACCATTTCTATTGCTACGGTCTATCGCACGGTTAAATTGCTAGAAGAAGCAGGGGTCATCGAAAAGCTGGAATTTGGTGATGGGCGCGCGCGCTATGAGGAAGCAAGAGAGCATCACGAACATCTAGTAGATGTAGAGACAGGTGAGGTTATTGAGTTTTTCCATGCAGAATTAGAGGCCTTAAAAGAAGAAATTGCCCAGAAAATGGGTTATGAGCTTATTGATCACCGCCTAGAATTGTATGGTAAGAAAATTAAGGACAGTTAAACGCTAAGAGCTGTCTAATTAGGGTGTCTTAATTCATCTGGGGAGGGGATTTATGATGTCAGTAATTTGGGGGCGTTATACAGTATGGGTAGCCACCGCCCTAGCCAGCCTCGCGAGTATTGTTCTTGGGCTTACCCTGCATGCCTCTTTCTGGATTGTTGCCGTCCTTGCGGCAGCCTTATTTTTGCTTGGACTTTCAGATTACACCCAAAAAAAGCGCGGCGTGATTGCCAATTATCCTTTATTGGGGCGGATGCGCTATATTTTGGAATCTATTCGCCCTGAATTACGGCAATATTTTTGGGAAGCAGATACAGATGAGCTGCCCTATTCACGCAACCAGCGCGCTATGGTGTATCAACGCGCCAAAGGTATTTTGGCAGCGCGGCCATTAGGTACGGTTCTGGATATCTATAAAGAAGATTATAACTGGCTAAACCATTCCATTATGCCTAGCCATATTGAGGATAAGGATTTCCGGGTATGTGTAGGAGAGGGCGAACAGGCCTATCACTGCGCGTTATTGAATATTTCTGGCACGTCTTTCGGGGCGATGTCACCGCCCGCTATTCAGGCCCTGAATAAGGGCGCAAAGCTAGGCGGATTTGCCCATAATACAGGTGAGGGCGCGTTTTCCAAATATCATGCCGCAGGCGGCGGGGATGTTATCTGGCAGATCTCCACAGGCTATTTTGGTTGCCGCACCAAAGATGGCCAGTTTGATGCTGATATTTTTGCTACGACTGCTAGCCAGCCGCAAATTAAGATGATTGAGATCAAGATATCGCAAGGGGCAAAGCCTGGCCATGGGGGGATGCTGCTAGCCCCTAAAGTTACGCCAGAAATCGCTGAAACCAGAGGGATAGAGGCCTATGAGGATTGTATATCGCCTTCTCGCCATAGCGAATTTTCCACCCCCCGCGAGTTGCTAGAATTTGCCGCGCGCTTGCGCCAGCTCTCAGGAGGCAAGCCAGTTGGCATAAAGCTATGTATTGGTCATCCTTGGGAGTTTGCGGCGATTGTCAAAGCGATGGTGGAGACCGAAATTGCGCTGGATTTTGTGACTGTTGATGGGGCAGAGGGCGGCACGGGTGCGGCACCTGTGGAATTTACCGACCATCTGGGCTGCCCCTTACGCGATGCGCTGGTCTATGTGGATAACGCGCTGAAAGGGGCGGGGTTGCGTGGGCGGGTCAAGGTTGCCGCGTCTGGCAAGATTGTCTCAGCCTATGATGTAGTGCGGCATATCGCGCTGGGGGCGGATTGGTGCAATATGGCACGGCCTTTCATGTTTGCGCTGGGCTGTATTCAGGCACGTGATTGTGCCTCAGGCGATTGTCCAACCGGCCTTGCCACGATGAACCCGCAGCGTTACCGCGTGGTGGATATCGAAGAACGGGCAAAAAGGGTGGCCAACTTTCAGCAAAATACGATTGAATCGGTGGCAGAGATGCTGGAGGCTGCTGGCCTACACAGCCCGCAAGAGCTCAGCCGCCGCCATATTGTTCGCCGCTTATCCGCTAGCCAGATACAGCTAGCAGATCAGATTTATCCAAAGGTGGCAGATGGCGCGTTGTTGCGCGGTGAGACGGTGGAAGATGCGCGTCTGGCCTCTTACTGGTACCGCGTTACCCCGGATAGCTTCGCGCCAATAGAACCGAAATAGACAGGCGTAGGATCAGAACAGCCCTGATTTTTGGCATGGTTTCTGATTTCCTGTTTGCTCGCTTTGCGGTCTGGGCAGGTGCAAAAAGGCCAGCTGACAGCTGGCCTTTTTATTATCCTGTTTTTTGAGGAAAATGGTTAGACGATATCCAGCAATATATTATCGGCCTCTGCCACGCCTATCGTCCCGCCAGCCGCATAATAGGCGGCCATATCCGTGCTACTTAGATAGTCAAGTTTGATTTGGCTACCAAGGGTAATTTTATTGGGCAGCTCTTCGTCTTTTTCAAACTGCATTTTGAATTGGACGATTAGGTCATACTCATCAAATTCTGTATCATGATTGGCAGTGATTTTTACCCATCCCTTGTCTATCCATTCCTGCTGGACGCGTACCTTGTCCACTCCGATGTCAAAATCATCAACAATGTCGTGGATTTGGATGCCTGTGTCACGTATGCCTGGATTTCGCACGATTATTTTGGACAGAACAAAAATATCTGCCCCGTCACCGCCATGTAAAACATCATCGCCTAGCTCGCCATCCAGCGTGTCATGGCCGTCGCCGCCATGCAGAATATCAACGCCATCGCCGCCATCCAGACTATCATCGCCATCGCCGCCATTCAGGATATCATCGCCGCCCTTGCCGATAATCTTGTCATCGCCCAGCGTACCGACAATAACATTATCGTCATTATCGCCCTTTAGCTTGCCACCTTTTTCGATATTGATGGCATAATCAAGATAGTGATATTTGTTCGGATTATCCTTATCATGCACCCGTATTTTATAGGTGTCACGCACCTGTCGTGCCGATTCAAACCCTTCCCATATTGGCCAGGTAAATTTCTTTAACTCACCCTTCCACCAAAAGGTGACCACCCATTCTTTATTATACAGGATCGAAGAATGAATATTATCCAGGCTGGCAAAGGTCATGATATATATATATATATGTGGTCGGGCTACCAGCTTTAAATTCGGGACGGATGTGATACGCCATATCACGGATATCTGCCCTGCCAGCTTCATCCAGCTGAAGCTCCTGGCCACTCATGGCACTGTAAAATTCATAACTGTTAATCAACGTTCCGCTACCACGAACCAAATGATAGGATTGATAGCCATTACTGGCGGTTTTGCTACTCATTATGCTACCTCCCAATTATCGCGCTCTCAATTATCGCGCTCCTAATTATCGCGCTCCTCGGGCACTGCGCCGAATTTCCGTCTGAGAGAGGCTAGTGAGACGCAATTAAGTCAAAAAAGCAATAATCAAACGCTAATATTCACGCAGATGTGATTAGGGCATGATGTTTCTTGCAGGCATCTATCCTGCCGCGTCCATATCCCCCCCCACTAATTGACAGGGCTAATTGACAGGGCTAATTGACAAGCTAGGGGCAGGCTTGCCATACAGGTAAGGGGCAGGCGCTATCTGTTTGCCGCACTTCTTTGGCCGACGCGCCGCTTCTCTGCCCGGAATTTACGTTGATGCTGAAACCCTATCTGTCCATGCCGCCAACCGTGTGGCGTATGACCATCGCGCAAGGCCTGTCTATGAGCGTGATGAATATCAATATCATCAATACTGGTCTAGCAGGTGCGCTTCTTGCGCCGGCTTTGTGGATGGCAACCTTGCCGCTGTCCCTGCAATTTGTAGCCGTGATAATGGCCACCTTGCCAGCTTCTTTACTGATGGCACGTTTCGGGCGGGGGCCAGTTTTCATCATTGGGGTTTGTATCGCGCTTACCGCGACCCTGATACAGGGGCTAGCCCTTATTCGCGGGGATTTTACCTTATTTATCAGCGGCTCTGTCTTGCTTGGCTTCTCGCATGGTACCGCCCAATTTTATCGCTATGCGGCGGCGGATGCGGTGGCGGTGGCTGATAAGCCTAAGGCGGTTTCGTTCGTGCTTTTGGGCGGGTTGTTTGCTGCCTTTGTGGGGCCGGAAATAGCCTACCGGTTTGTTGGTGCGGTGGATGGCGCACCTTATGCGGGCGCGTTTTTCGGTGCGGCAGGGGTGCAATTTTTTGCCTTTTTTGCGCTGGCTGGGCTGGATATCCCCCCACCTGATAGGCGTGGAAGCGCCGGGCGTCCGCTTTCTGCTTTTTTTGCTACTGCCAGCTTTCGCCTTGGCCTTGTAGTGGCAGCGCTAGGCTATGCCTGCATGTCTTTTTTGATGACAGCAACCCCTCTGCAAATCGTGAATATCAGCCAGCTTGGCACCGAAGAGAATGCCCGTGTTATCCAATGGCATGTTATTGCGATGTTTGCCCCCTCATTTTTTACTGGCCTTTTAGTATCTAAATTTGGGGTAAGATGGATGATAGTGCTGGGCGCCCTGTTATATGGGCTGGTCGCAGTGTTCGCACTGGCTGGGAACAGCTTCTGGCATTATTTTGCCGCCCTATTCTTGCTCGGTCTGGGCTGGAATTTTCTGTTTGTTACTGGCACGACTTTGATTGCGCGTATTGCGAAGCCAGTGGAGCGGGGACGCGTGCAGGGCGTATCTGATCTGGTTATTTTCGCTTGTGTAGCTATCGCCTCGCTCAGCGCTGGGGTTTTGCACTCCGCTATAGGCTGGGACGGGCTGGTATTATCCTGTCTGCTGCCTATGGGGCTGATTATGGCGATGCTTCTGGCTACCCCGCAAGCGCGGTTGGATGCAGAAAAAGACCTGCAATGATGCGCCGCAAATTCTAATTATGGTGCAATGCACAAAAAAATTACAAGCTATTATTAGTTCTAAAATAGAAACAATAACTTTCTAGGCTGGAAAAATTACAGGAAAATGACAAAAAAAAGGTCGTGAGAAAGCTCACGACCAAGTTTAGGGAGGAAATGCACAATAACTGTTGTGCGTTGCAATATATGGAACAACATGGAAACAATGTCAACAGTATTTACCTATTTTTTGAAGAAAATATCTGAAAATTGTTCTAAAATTAGGCATTTGTCTGTTCGCAGTTCCAATTTCTAGCTACTTTTCGAAAATCTCAAACGCATCCCAGACTTCTATTTGCCCTATTGAGGTTTCTGGCGGGCTGGGTTTCTGGCGGATTAGGTTTCTGGCGGGTTAGGTTTCTAGCGGGGGAAGGGATTCGATCAGGCTTGCGCGCGTTTTGCCTTCCTTGCGCAGGGTTTTGAGGCTTAGTGCGTCATGTCGCTTGGCTAGACGCTTGCCATTAACATCACAAATTAGCTGATGGTGCCAGTAAATCGGTGATGGCAGACCCAGCAAAGCTTGCAACAGGCGATGTATTTGTGTCACCGGGGCTAAATCTTGGCCGCGTACAACAAGATTAATCTGGCTATCTGCATCATCGCTTACGGTGCTTAGATGATAGGAGGCGGGGCTATCGCGCCGCCCTAAAACCACATCACCGAACGCATCGATGTTCACGCGGTGCTGCTTGCCTTCATGATCGCGCCAATAAAGGGGGGCATCGTGGCTAACTGCACGGATAGCGCGCGCACTATCTAGCCGCCAGACAGGGGCTATACCACTCGCTTCTCTTTTGCGGCTTTCTTGCGTGTTCGCTAAATGGCGGGTAGACGGTGCGGGTGTCATGCCCTCTTCAGTTATATGCGGTGCCGCCAGCAGGCTATCTGCTTCTTTACGGGTAAGATAGCAAGGATAGACAAAATCACCGACTTGCAATGTTGTCAGCCTCTCTTCATATCTGGCAGCGCGCGCAGATTGATAGCACACAGGCTCATGCCAGCTTATGCCAAGCCACCGCAAATCATCGAAAATCTGCGCGGTGAATTCTGGCTTGCATCTGGTGTGGTCCAGGTCATCAATGCGTAGGTGAAAGCTTTCTTCGCGCTTGCCAGCTGCATGCCATGCGCTAAGGGCTGAATAAGCATGCCCCAGATGCATATGCCCGGTTGGGCTAGGGGCAAAACGGGTTCGCACATCACCGCCGCAAAGCTCTTGCAAAGTATTTATCACCGTAATTTCTGCTTTCACGGGAATATCTATTCCCTTGTTGGTTGTTGATAGTTTGGGGCTAGCTTGCCAGCTGCCTAGGAGCATAAGCGATTACCTGCCAGCATAACAATCTTGCTATGGCGGGTCAGGCATGAAAAAACAATAGAGGAAGTAGCCTGCATAATTCTAGAGTGTAGGCAAGAAAGAGAGGTTAAGAGAAGTGGGTTTTACACAGATACCGATCGTGCTTGACGGGGGGCGCCAACTTGCCGCCAATCTATTTCAGCGAGATACAGATAGGGGCATAATGCCACCTAAATTAGTGGTGCTGATGCATGGCTGGGGGGCAGATAGCCAAGACTTACTGCCGCTAGCCCCAAGGCTGGCAGGGGGCGAACCAGGCCTAGCCATTATTGTGCCAGATGCACCAGATATCTGTTCTGCTAATCCATTTGGCAGGCAGTGGTTTGAGCTGGCTAGTCCTGATTTATCTTCTGACGTGATCGCTACTGCCTGTCAGAATGGTGTGCCGGTGATTAACCAGATGCTAGACGTGCTTTGTGATACCTATCAGATGGCCGCAAAAGACATCCTGTTGGGCGGTTTTTCGCAAGGCGGAATGATAGCCCTTAGTGCCGGACTGGGCTATAAACAGGCTCTTGGCGGAATTTTTTGTTTGTCTGGTGGCTGGTTAACGCCTGACCAAAATATCCTGCAAAAACCCGATTTACCGATACTGCTTGCGCATGGGGCAGCAGACCCGGTTGTGCCGCTTGCGATGATGGAAACTAGTCAGGCAGCGCTGGTTTCCAAGGGGTTTGCACCGCAGCTTCTGATCTGTCCAGCAATGCCGCATAGTATTGATGAAGCGGTTATAGATGGGCTCGCCACATTCATTGCCCGATATAGTATTGAGCAAAGTTAGCCGCGCCTGACCGCTATATTTAGTGGCTAGTTTCATAAAACGATCACAATATATTGGAAGGATGAGGTAATCAGCCCTTGTCAGCTTTCCTTGTTCATGCTTGGATTGAGGGGCGTTAGATTTGTTGCGTTATTATTTGGAGGCTGAGAGAAAAAGATGAATGCTGGCATGCATCCCCCTGCGTTGGTATTGAATGCCGATTTTCGTCCCTTGAGCTACTTTCCGCTGTCCCTATGGTCATGGCAGGATAGCATCAAGGCTGTATTTCTGGAGCGGGTAACCATTATATCCGAATATGAAGAGCAGGTTTCCTCGCCTTCCTTGCAGATGAACCTGCCTTCGGTGATTGCGCTAAAAGAATATATTCCGCAAAGCCGGCATCCTGCTTTTACCCGCTTTAATGTATTTCTTCGTGATAAATTTACCTGTCAGTATTGTGATAACAGGCTACCTGCCAGCGATTTAACGTTTGACCATGTTATTCCCCGCTCCAAAGGGGGGCGTTCACGCTGGGATAATGTCGTGGCGGCCTGTAGCCCCTGTAATTTGAAAAAAGCGAATATGATGCCGCGTGATTGCGGTATGCATCCGCTGGTTAGCCCGATACAGCCAACTGTCTGGCAATTGCAGGAGCAAGGGCGTGGCTTCCCGCCTAACTATCTGCATCATAGCTGGCGTGATTATCTCTATTGGGATAGCGAGCTTCTAGAAGAAGTTAATGATAATCTGCAATAAGGGTTATGCCAGCAAAGGCGTTAAATCTTTTCAGCGATTTTAATAGCGGTTTTACAGCCCGTAGAGATGATTTTCTGCATCAGATTATAAGCCGGGGCTTCGCGGCCATCATGGGCAACCGCGATATCACGGTGTTCTAGCTCATCATCGCGGAACTTTGCTAACACCTCTTCCAATTCAGGCTCTTTTTCCTTGGCTGATAAATCTTTGACCTGATTATCATAATGCGTGCCGATAACTTCTTCGACCGCAATGGTACAGGCCATTGCCGCTTTTGGCCCCATAGCAGCAGTCGCCGCACCAAGAATAAATCCCGCCGCCCCCCAAACAGGGTCTAGTAGCGAGGGGCGTACCTGATATTCGTTCAACAAATGGTCAAATGCGTCCAGATGCTCTTGTTCCTGTTCCATCATATGCTGGATTTCAGCGGCATCGGGGTGGTTACCTAAAACAGCGAGCTGGCCTTTATAGATAGTTTGGGCAGCCCGCTCCCCTGCATGATTGACGCGCAAATATTCTGCCAAGCGGCTATCAGCTTTTGTGCGGTTCTGGATATCTTCAGCTGCGGCGTTAGAATGGGCATGTGGCATGGCAAAAAACCTGTCATTTTGGTGATTGGTCTAGCCTTGAAATATAGGGTAATTGACAACTAAAGGCAAAGGGAGGGCGCCCCCTTTTTGGATAGCCGCGCTAGTTTGTCGCAAAAGTGGGGGTGTTTGGGTTGATATATGTTGATTAGGCCCAGATTTTAATTAGGCTCAGATTTTAATTAAGCACGGTGCAGGCGCATGTCAGCCAGGCTTGCTTGTGCTAGGCTGAACAGCATATTCCAGCCTGCCATTGAAATGCCTAGAAACGACCAAGCAATCTCATCACAGCGAATAACAGGTGTTGCCAGAAGTTGGTCAAGTAAGGCACTGCTAGACAAATTGTTATCCAGCGTTCCGCTACAGCTAGCCGGACCCTGCCACAGAGCTTGTTCTACCCCAACATGATAAAAAGAAATGCCTGCATTCGTTAGTGCCAGAGCCGCAATCAGAAATAATACCAGCCCTGCGCGCAAAGAGGCTAACCCCATAAGCGCAACAGCGATAATAAGAAAATGAGGCACGCGTTGCCAGATACAAAGTTTGCATGGCACAAGCCCGCCAATATGTTCAAAAGCATAGGCAGCGCTCAGCAATCCGGCTGACATCAAGCCCAGAATTATAATCATTTTGTAGGTCTGCTTGTGGGATGAAAGGGACGCCATTTTCATTTATGCCTTAGAATCACTTTATTTATTATCCGCATTCTATGCCTCAGGAAGCAAGAACTGGTCAAGCAAGCGGATGATATCATTCCATATAGTAGGTTCTGGCCATATAGATAGGTTCTGGCCGTATAGATAGGTTCTGGCCAAATAGTTAGGTTCTAGTGAGTAGCTTTAGGTTATATAAATACCCGCACAAATGAGCAGCAACAGAATAGAGGCAAACCCAGTTACCAAGCGGACATTACGGCGATGGGCAACCAGTCCGCCTACCAATAAAAAGCGCGCTGTACGGCCAACCAAAGAAAGCAGTAAAAATGGTAATAGCCCATAGCCAAAAAGGCCAGCACTTATGGCAATAATCTTATAGGGCAGAGGGGTAAATGCGCCAATAAGAACCAGCACTAATCCCAGCTCGTTAAATGCTGCTGAAACTTTGGAAAAAAGCGCTTCTCCAGCAATTCGATCAGGCAATAAAATAGCCATTTGCGCAACCAGATCTTGCGCCGCAAATCCAAGATACCACCCAATTCCGCCCCCTACCACAGAGGCTAGCGCCGTTATTAAGCTAATACGCACCCACGCCCCAGAGCGGGCAAGTACACAAGCAGCCAAATAAGGGTCTACGGGTATCGGAATAAGGATGCTTTCCAACGCCGAAAATAAATATAAAAACATCCGCGCTTTTTGGGTGCCGGCATGCAGGATAATAAAATCAAGAAGGGCGGAAAAATAAGCGCGCATATCAGACCTTTTTAACGATAAACAGAACCGCAGGTTAGGGGGCTTGCATCTCCTAGCACATATTTAGAACTTATTCTGCATAATTTGTCTCTATTGCCAAAGAAAAGGACTGCCAAAAAGAGGGTAGCTTGTAATTGGCCTGCAATCTGAGGCTAGCGACCAGCAAAAGCTAGCGACCAACAAAAGCAAAGGATAGGCGCGGTTCAGGGTTATTCTTACCTAAAATGGGTTAATTCCGCCCTGAAAAGCGAATTATTTTCATTTTTTTTGAAAAATTAGAGAAATGAATATAAGCAAAAAAATTCAATATTTTCATATAGTTGAAAAATATTCACCAGTAATAAATTCAGCAATTAATAGTTGTTATAATTTTTTTTAATAAAATTTATAATTTTTTAAGGAAGTTTATGTAGAGTGGTGAACTAAGCGGTATGCGCTGTGTGCCGCATCCACATGACTGAACAGTTAAAGATATGATTTTACGGAGTTTTGAATGACTATTTCTGCTTATGATCGGCATGGTTCTGACGAGCATTCTGCGCTATCAGAAGAGCAACTCAGCGAGCAAATTGACGCCGGTGAACAGGCTGGTGATCAGATAGGGGCAAAGTCAGCAAGCAGTAGGAAAGTTGCGTCTAAAAAGACCGCAACCAAGAAGAAAGCTGTTCAGAAATCTATCGCGAAAAAATCTTCTAAGAATACTGGTACAAAGAATACTGGTACAAAGAAGGCTGGTGCAAAGAATACTGGTACGAAAGCCGCTATCGTGAAGGCATCGCCTAAAAATGCCCGTAATTTGAGCGCCGACAAATTGAACGCGGGTAAATCTGTAAAGAAAAATGCGCAAGCAGAAGATCATTTGCGCGCAGTATTATTGCTGGATGGGCAAATAAAGGCACTTCTGCAAGACCAAGGAGGCGCAGGCGATAAAGAGGCGGCTAAGCGCCGTGATGCCAAAGTTGGGTCTGAGGCTACGGGCCTGTTATGGACGCTATCTGCGCTAGCTCTGGCTGCTTGTGGCGGTGGCGGCGGTTCTGGCCCTGCGCCGGTCACTGGTGGCAGTGTACAGCCAAGAGAGACTGAAGAGCCGGCACCAGATGCAGGTGGAACGCCCCCAGGAACGCCTGTAGGCGGGGATATAAATACTGCAGGTCGGCCATATCTGGCAGGGGTGTTACTTGGCGGGGATGGAACACAACCTAACAAAGACGTTAGAGATGCTGCTGAATCTGCCTTGAGCGACAAAACAGATGCGTCTATGCCTTTTAGTGCTATTCTTACAGATGATTTATCAACGAGCGGAACGTTCACTGTAGAGACTACAGAAATCCCGTCTGATAAAATGATTTCTGTTGCGGTTGGCGGCATTGTTGATCCGCTTACAGGTGTGCAGATGAAGGGCGGCGGCGTTGATGCGGCTGATAAGTATCAAGGGCCTGTTTGGTACAGCCTGCAAGGTAGTTTGCTGATTACGCCAATAACTGATTTTATCGCGCGTAAAGCGGCGCTGGAAGCGGCACGTGACAGTATTTCCGACATAAATGAGAGCAGCTATTATCAAGATGTAATTGACGACCTGTTTGCGGATGTTCTGCGTGACGGGGATGCAGGCTTAACGATCGCCGATATCCTAGATCCAAAAAATTATATTCTGCCTTCTTCACAGGATGTAGATACCTTAAATCAGGCTCAAACCAGCGGTTCTGTCCTTACAGATCATTTAGAATCGGTTCGCATTGCCAAGCTGGTATCTGAAAAAGCCTTATATATTTATGGCCTGCAAACCGATCTGTATGCGCCTCATAATAATGCTGGTTTGGATGATCAGAAAAAGGCGGCTAATACCGCATTACAAAATCTGATTGATAAGGCACGTGCCATTGAGGCGGGCAAGCCAGTTGCCGTTCCAAAAACAGATTTAAGCGAAGATGAGGCACAGAGCGATGGTGGTATCCTCTATACATTCAAACTGTCTGATTTTGGCTTTAGAGACCTAGGCGGTAATGCAGATGAAGAAAACACGCCCTCTCAGCTAGCCTCTATCACCATAACAGAATTGCCTGGTCGCCAAGATGTGCCGTTGCGCCCTAATGCTGCTGGCGAAAAAGTTTCGGCTCTTGATATCACTTATGATGATTTTGGCACACTCTATCTGATAGTTGAAGGAAAAGAGGTTGCCGTAAAAGCCGATGATGACATTACCCGTGCAAATATCGAAGCTGGCAATTTGATCTTCAAGCCATCAAAGCATTTTGATCGCACCGCTTCTTTTAAATTTAGCGTCAATGATGGGGAGCAGGAATCAGATGCGGTCACCCTGTTTATTGATATTAACAAGCAGGAAAATAGCGTCTATTTTTATAGCCCGGCTATCCCAGATGACCAAGGAACGTTTAAGGATGAGGCAAGCGAGGGTAATATAGCTAAACAAGCAGATGCCCAGCCAGTTGAATGGGTATTGCAAAATGGCAACCCTACAGATGACTGGTTTGCCTATCAGGCATTAGCAGATGACCCCGATACTGGCGATAGTTTTGCAGATGTCACTTATGCGCTGAAAGAGGAGCTGGATGATGATGCTAGCCTGTTTGACATCAATACAGAAACAGGCAAGGTAACATTCAAAAAAGCGCCAAATTATGAAAAGCCGCATGACCTGACATTAGATGAAAATGTCCAGTCACAGCCTGATAATAGTTATATCTTTACGGTAATCGCCACCTCACCAGATGGTTCAACAGCTGAACAAACAGTCACCTTAACAGTTCAAGACCGCAATGATGAGGTTCAGCAGGGTAAGATCGGCACAGAAACATATCTTCACCTTGGGGCGGGCGACTATCTGGAAGTGGTCGATGATGATGGTAGCGGCTGGTCTAGTATTACTGGCGGGGCTGCGCGCACGTTTGAAAGCTGGGTGCGGATAAATAATAAAGCCTCTGATGCAAAGCCTACTATTTTATTCACTTATGGCAGTGCTGATGAGGGGGTAGATCCAAACGGTCAGGAAAAACAATGGTTTATCATTGAGGTAAACGCAGATGGCCAGTTGCAATTAAATACAAATATTGGCGGAGACCGGAAAACCTTTACCGCCAGCTTATCAAAAAATATTGCAGATAATGCTTGGTATCATGTTGCGGTCACCTATGATGGCACTGCCTTCAAAATATGGCTGGATAATGAAGAGGTCTTTAGCGAAAATATTGTACTCGGTACCACAAAGGATGCCCGGTTGCGCCTTGGTGATTCAACGCACCTATTTTCAGGTGATGATACTAAAAATGGCTCGGTCGATTTTGATAATTTCCGTGTTTGGAAAAAAGCCTTAAGCCCGGAAGAGATTATCGCTTCCTCTCGCATCCATAAATATGGCTCAACTGACTTAAACGATAGTAAATCAGGGTTTTTAGGGGTTGATGGTCTGGCATTGGAATTGAGCTTTGACCAGCTAAAAAGCACGAGTGATGCTTGGGATAATTCTGGTAATGGGCATCATGCCCGTTATGGCAAATTGGGCGTAGAGCAAAGTGATGAATTAGCGTCCAAAATCACAGAGCAGATAAAAACACATGATGACCCTGCTTTTGCAGAGAAGGCAGATAAAATTGCTGTTGTGGTTGAGAATGCCCATCTTATTCTGTCGAATGAGATGTTTGAAATCTCAGATGAAGATGCAAAGGATAGCGATGCCGATATCTATTTCCATCTAGTGCCTATTGATGGCAAATTAGAAATTTATAATGTCGCAGATGAAGATTGGAAGGATAGTGGCGATAATATTTTCACCCTTGCCCAGCTAAAGGCCGGTAATGTTCGCTTCCAGCATGATGGGTCGGAAAACCCTAATATTGAGTTTCAATATTCGGTTTATGATGGGCTAGATGGCGGTGCGGGCGCGGATTTCCTTTTTGGTCACAGGGGCGATGATGAACTTTATGGCGGGCAGGGGCAGATACGCTGGAGGGTAGTTTAGGCGCAGACCTTTTTGTGCTGGATAAAGGGGATGCTGGCACCGATATTATTGCTGATTTTTCTGTCCTTGAGGGCGATAAAATTCGCATAGAAGCAGATGAAAATAATGATGACACGCTTGCAGAACTTGGCCTAGCGGTGGCGGATAATGGTCGTCATGCAAATATTGTTGATGCTAGCGATACTTCCCGCATCTATCTGACCTTGCATAATATTGACCATACCGAAATTACAGATACCAATTTTGCCACCTATTTTGAGGTGGTTTGATAATCAAATTTTAGATGAAAATAAATGGTGGGAGTACTCGGACTTGAACCGAGAAGCCTTGCGGCACTGGATTTTGAATCCAGCGTGTTTACCAATTTCACCATACTCCCAATATGCGCATGATATTTACACTCACGTTTCATAGCATTGCTTGACAGTTTTTGGCAATTATTACTTGTCGCATTTCATAAATTATGGGCTGAATAAAGAGGCGGTGCGCCGGATTAGCCTTGCGCCCTTGCTGGGAGTTGCCAATGGATGCGCATAGAATCTCTTCTTCTATGAATGCGCAAAGCGCGGCGGTTATAGCGTTTTTGCATGATCTTTCCTTGTCTGATGTGCCTGATGCGGTGGTCGTTCATGCGCGGTATTTAATGCTGGATTTACTGGGTGTCGCCACGGCTGGCAGGCAAACTAAAAACGCTGACATTATTTGTGATTATGCGGCCGGTTTTATGGGGGCGGGTGCAGATAAGCCAGCAGTGCCCATTCTATTTGATGGGCGCGGGGTTAGCACAGCAGGTGCGGCATTGGCTGGCGGGATGATAATAGATGCCATAGACGCGCATGATGGCTATAAGCCTACCAAGGGGCATGTGGGTTGTGCGTTGCTGCCCTCAATATTTGCCGCGCTAGAGGCTGTTGGCCAGCTAGGGGATGAAGATGCGTTGCTGACAGCCCTTATCGCGGGATATGAGGTGGGGTGCCGTTGCGGTATCGCTTTGCATCGCACTACCCCAGACTACCATACCTCTGGGGCTTGGATGGCGGTCGCGGTCGCTGGTGTGGTTGCCCGAATTTATGGGCTTAATCCTGATGCCAGTTGGCATGCAATGGGAATAGCGGAATATCATGGGCCGCGTAGCCAGATGATGCGGGTTATTGACCATGCGTCTATGTTAAAAGATGGCTCTGGATGGGGGGCTATGGCGGGGGTGAGTGCGGCTGAACTTGCGGCGGCTGGCTTTACGGGTGCGCCTGCACTGATTATTTCTGATGCAGCGTGCAGTGATATCTGGGCAGGGTTAGGCACGGATTGGCTACTACCAGAACAATATATAAAGCTATGGCCGGTTTGCCGTTGGGCGCAACCAGCGATGCAGGCCGTATGCTCACTCTGGCAAGAAGCTGAATTTGACCCAAGCGATATAATTGCCATCGAGATAGAAACTTTCCATGAGAGCCTGCGCCTAGCCAGCCCGCATCCCACCTCCTCTGATGAGGCGCAATATAGCCTGTGCTGGCCCGTAGCGGCGATGGTGATGGCGCTAGCGGAAGGGCGGGATTTTGCCGCCTATGATGTATCCGACGCCGCACTAGCCAGAGCCGATATTCACCAGCTAACTGCACGCATTAAGCTGGCGGAAAATGACGATTTTAACAAGGTGTTCCCGCAGCTGCGCCAATCACGGCTGCATATTGATTTTGCTGATGGCAGCCGGCGCACGGCCTTTAGCGCGCATACTAGGGGCGATCCTGAAACCCCTGTTAGCTATGCTGAAATGACAGCCAAATTTGATAGGCTTATCGGGCCTACACCCTTTGCTAGCCGAGCAGAGTTGCTGAAACAGGCCTGCCTGACACCCGCTTCTGAAGGTTTGGAATCAAACTGGCAGCAGCTTTTATTTTCGTCGCAATCGTCCTAATTCCCATGTTTTAGTCAAACTGGGAAATGATTTTTAATAAAAATTTAAGCAATAAACTCTCCTTAGAACATTGGAAAATTTGGATAATCATCTCATTCCTATTGATTTTTGCACTCTCTAGCCTTGCGGGGCTGAGATTATGTGTTAGGCTGTTAGGCAATTATTCGCTGCATGGAAAAAACTGCCTCTGATTTGGTTTTTTTTAGCGGCTCAGAAAAATTGTAATGTGTTCCTTGGGAGGACGAAAATATGTTTTATAATAGTATGAACAGCAAGCCTGTTCACGAAAAGGCAGAGATGTATGCAAAAGAATATGCAGAAGGTCGTCTGTCACGCCGTGAGTTTATGGTTCGCGCAACCGCACTTGGTGTTACATCTGCTGCTGCCTATGCGCTGATTGGCCAGAACGGGGCAGAAGCTGCCGTTTCTTGGGAAAACCCACCGAAGATGGGCGGAACGTTGCGCTGTCAGATGGAAGTGCGCCCGCTGAAAGATCCCCGTACTTGGGATTGGTCAGAAATTGCAAATTACTGCCGTGGGTTCCTAGAGTATCTGGTGCATTATGAGGCAGATGGTAGCCTTGTTGGCCAGTTGCTAGAAAGCTGGGAAGTTAACGCAGATGCCACACAATATACCCTGAACGTTAGAAAAGGCGTGAAGTGGAATAATGGTGATGATTTCACTGCCGCTGATGTTGCCAACAACTTTGAGCGTTGGTGTGATAAGGGTGTTGAAGGTAACTCAATGGCTGGCCGTATGGCGACCTTGATTGACCCAGACACAAACAAAGCTATCGAAGGCGCGATTGTTGTCCAAGACAGCCACACGGTTGTATTGAACCTGCCACGTCCAGATATCACCATTATTGTGGGCGCTGCTGATTATCCAGCGGCTATCGTTCACTCATCTTACGATAATTCAGCAGAGATGCTGACAAACAACCCAGTTGGTACTGGCCCGTACATCCCAGAAAGCCATGAAGTTGGCGTTAAGGGTGTTTTGGTCCGCAATGCAAACCATACATGGTGGAATGAAGGCAATGGCGCCTATCTAGATCGCATCGAAATCATTGACTATGGTACAGACCCAACAGCCTTTGTAGCCGCGATTGAAGCTGGTGAAGTAGATATGTTGCACCAGACAACAGGCGACTTTGTAGAGATTATGGATAGTCTCGGCTCGTTCGAGAAGTCACAGGTTGTGACCGCTTCAACAATTGTTATCCGCCCTAATCAGGATGCAGAAGTTGATGGCAAGAAGCCATATGCGGACAAGAATGTTCGTGTTGCTTTAGCGATGGCTGTTGATAATGCTGTGTGTCTAGAGCTAGGCTATGCTGGCTTGGGCGAGGTGGCTGAAAACCACCATGTATGTCCAATCCATCCAGAATATGCACAGCTGCCACCGCAAAAGTTTGATCCAGCTGGTGCAAAAGCAATGTTGGATGCCGCCGGTATGGGCGATTTCGAACATGAGCTGATCTCTATTGATGATGACTGGCGCAGAAACACCACAGACGCGGTTGCACAGCAGCTGCGGGATGCGGGTATCAATGTGAAGCGGACTATTCTGCCAGGTTCAACCTTCTGGAATGACTGGACAAAATATCCATTCTCATCCACAAACTGGAACCAGCGTCCATTGGGTGTTCAGATTCTGGCACTCGCTTATCGTTCAGGTGAGGCTTGGAATGAAGCGGCCTTTAATAACGCTGAGTTTGATGAATTGCTATCAAAGGCCTTGTCTATCGCAAACGCTGATGAGCGCCGCGTAGTGATGGAGCGGATTGAGCAGATCATGCAAGATGAAGGCGTGATTATCCAGCCTTACTGGCGTTCAATCTTCCGTCATAAGCGTAAGTCACTGGTTGGGGCAGATATGCATCCTACTTTTGAAAACCGCTACCAGTATATGGGCTTCAACGCTTAAAGCTGGTCTTTTCAAAAACTTTTGCCGCATCCCTTGTAAGTTTATAGGGATGCGGTAGTTCTCTTCTCGGAACATATCTATGTTTTTATTTCTCATTAAACGATTTGGATTGATGGCACTCACGTCCCTGTGCCTGACGTTTGTCGTTTTCTTTTTAACAAATTTACAGCCCAATCTTGAAAAGCTAGCCAAGACGCAAGCCAATAACCGCATGACCGATGAGCAGGTGATTAGCTGGCTTGGTCGAAATGGCTATGACCGTAATCTGTTCCTGCGCTATGGCGAATGGCTAGGCGTGGTTCCCGGATGGCAGAAGGTTGCCGATGATGGCAAGATTACGGGTAAATGTGCCTACCTTCAGAGAGACCTTGGTTATGTGCCTAATTATTGTGGGTTGATGCAGGGAAAGCTTGGCTATACCTCCTTGTTTCAGTCCAAGGTAGAAGAGATTGTTGGACGACGATTATGGCTAACGGCCAAATTGATGTTCTGGGTGATGATCGTCATGGTGCCCTCAGCGTTGGTGGTCGGGGTTATCGCTGGCATGCGTGAGGGGACGCGAACCGACCGAAGTTTATCAACCTTCTCCATCATCACCACCGCGACACCGGAATATGTCTCAGGGGTGGTGTTTATTGTCCTATTTTCCAGCTCGGCAGTAGGATTAAAATGGTTTAAAGGTACCGCCACCTCGGCGATGGATGATATTACCTTTGCTAATTTCACCCTGCCAGTGATGACGATGGCGCTCTATGGCATGGGCTATATTGCGCGGATGACGCGCGCCTCTATGGCAGAGGTAATGACCGCACAATATATACGAACCGCGCGCCTCAAAGGGGTGAGCTTCAGAAATATCGTTCTCAAACATGCTTTGCGTAATGCGCTTATCGCGCCATTTACCGTGATTATGTTGCAATTTCCGTGGCTGCTGACGGGGGTGGTTATTGTTGAAACCTTGTTTAACTACAAGGGGTTTGGCTGGACGCTGGTGCAAGCGGCTGGCAATAACGACATTGAATTGCTGCTATCTTGTTCGATAGCGGCGGTGCTGGTGGTTCTGATAACCCAGCTTATTTCTGATATCGGATATGTGTATCTAAATCCGAAAATTAGGGTGAACTAGGAAACGGGGGAAGACCAGAAATGGCACCACTTAGTTGGTTGGAAATTTTTGGGCAGATGTTTATTCAATTCACGCCTGTGTGGATTGCTCTGGCGCTTATTTTCTTTTTTTCTGCCCTCTATAAGCGGAAGCTTGGCTTGTATGGGCGCTTGTTTGACAGCCCTATTGGCATGACAGGCCTATTCATTGTTCTGTTCTGGGTACTGACCGCATTATTTGCAGACCTGATTGTCACGCATGATCCGCTATCCCAAGTTTCGGGGATGAAAAATAAACTTCCCGGAACGCCTGTGCGGGGCGAAGAAGGCGCTTACTACCTGCTAGGCGGGGATAATCTGGCACGGGATATTTTCAGCCGAATGGTGATGGGGGCTAGATTTGTGCTGTCTATTGCGCCAGCTGCGACCCTATTTGCCTTTATGGTTGGGGTGACGCTTGGTTTGCCTGCCGGTTATTTTGGCAAGCGGCTAGATACTGGCCTATCTTTTTTGGCGAATATGGTTCTAGCCTTTCCGGTTATTCTGCTTTTCTATTTGCTGGTAACACCGGAAATTCGCGTAACAGGTATCCCCACTATTATGGCGGCTGTGCTGTTCTTATTCCCAATAGCATTTTTGATGATGCTATTTCAGTCGCGCTATTATACCGAGCCAGCAAAGCGCAATTTATATTGCGGTATTACGCTTATTATCTGTTTGTGGGCCTATTCAGGTCTTGCGTTTAACGCTGATCCTCTTGGGGTTTTCTATATGGACCCTAATTTGCTGAATGTGTTTGTCTCGGTGGTTTTTGTGAACTCGCCAACCGTGTTTCGTATTGTGCGCGGCATTACGCTGGACATTCAAACCCGTGATTATGTTGCGGCTGCCCAGACACGCGGTGAGGGGGCATGGTATATTATGCTTTGGGAGATCCTTCCAAATGCGCGTGGTCCGCTGATTGTCGATTTCTGTCTGCGTATTGGTTACACGACTATCTTGCTTGGCACGCTAGGCTTTTTTGGTCTTGGCGTTAGCCCAGAAAGCCCAGATTGGGGATCAACCATTAATGATGGCCGCAAATTACTGTCGATTTATCCGCATCCGGCCCTGCCACCAGCTTTCGCGCTGATGTCGTTGGTGCTTGGGCTTAATCTGCTTGCAGATGGCTTACGCGAAGAATCGCTGAAAGATTAGGAGCCTGTCATGGCTGTGAAAAAAGATACTGAAGGCCCTATCCTAGAGATTGATAATCTTTCTATATCCTTTTTTACGCGCTTGCGTGAAATTCCGGCTGTGATGGATTTCTCTTGTGTTGTTCAGCCTGGTGAAGCGATGGGGTTGGTGGGCGAGTCTGGTTGCGGTAAATCCACGGTAGCGCTTGGCGTGATGCAAGATTTAGGAGTAAATGGCCGCATCGTTGGCGGTTCAATAAAATTTAAAGGCACAGACCTAAGCACGCTAAATGAAGATGAGTTACGCCAAATAAGAGGCTCTGAGATAGCGATGATCTATCAAGAGCCTATGGCCTCTCTTAACCCGGCTATGAAAATTGGTAAGCAGCTCATTGAAGTCCCGATGATCCATGAAGGGCTGAACGAAGCCGATGCATGGAAGCTTGCCCATCAAGTGGTCGAAGATGTTCGCCTGCCAGACCCAGAGCGTATCTTGCAAGCCTATCCGCACCAGCTCTCTGGCGGCCAGCAACAGCGTATTGTTATTGCGATGGCGCTAATGTCAAAACCTTCTTTGCTGATTTTGGATGAACCTACCACGGCATTGGATGTAACAGTTGAGGCCGGTATTGTTGATCTGGTCAAAGGGTTAGGTAAAAAATACGGCACCTCTATGCTGTTTATTAGCCATAATCTAGGGCTGGTGATGGATGTCTGTGACCGTATCTGTGTGATGTATTCTGGTGAGGCTGTAGAAACCGGCACGGTGGTAGACGTATTTGATAATATGCGCCACCCCTATACCCAAGCTCTGTTTCGTTCTATCCCATTGCCAGGTGCAGATAAAAATACCCGCCCGTTAGTCGCAATCCCGGGCAATTTCCCGTTGCCGCATGAGCGCCCAAATGGCTGTAACTTTGGCCCTCGCTGTGATTATTTTGTGGCCGGGAAATGTGATAGTGGCGATATTGAGATGGCGATGTTTGATAAAAAGAATGACCATCAAACACGCTGTACGCGCTTTGCCGATATTGACTGGATGGCAGATGCAGCGCTGGCAGATAATGTCTCTAAAACAGAGATAGGGGAAGTTGTCCTCGATATTGACGATTTGAAAAAATATTATGAAGTTAGTGCAAATGCGCTGTTTAGCTCGAAAGAAAAGAAAGTTGTCAAAGCGAATGAGACCATTAGTCTAGCTGCCCATGAGGCAGAGACATTGGCAATTGTTGGCGAGTCTGGTTGCGGAAAATCAACACTAGCTAAGGTGTTGCTAGGTCTGGAAACAGCGACAAGCGGCAAGGTTCAATTGCTTGGTCAAGATGTTCAGGATGTGATGATAGAAGACCGTGATACCAAAACGGTTTCGTCAATACAGATGGTGTTCCAGAACCCGTTTGATACGCTGAACCCGTCTATGAGTGTGGGGCGCCAGATTATCCGCGCGCTAGAGGTTTTTGGCATTGGCAATACTGAGCCAGAACGAAAGCAAAAAATGCTGGAGCTTCTAGATCTGGTGAAATTACCACGCGAGTTTGCTGAACGCATGCCGCGCCAGCTTTCTGGTGGTCAGAAACAACGTGTTGGTATCGCCAGAGCCTTTGCAGGGGATGCGCGTATTGTTGTCGCTGATGAGCCTGTATCTGCGCTAGATGTGTCAGTGCAGGCAGCTGTAACTGAATTGCTGATGGAAATTCAACATCGCTCGCGCACCACTTTGCTGTTTATCAGTCATGATTTGTCTATTGTGCGTTATCTGTCTGACCGGGTGGTGGTCATGTATTTGGGTCATATTGTTGAGACCGGCACCACAGATGAAGTGTTCGCACCGCCTTATCACCCTTATACCGAAGCGTTGTTATCAGCTGTTCCCATTGCAGATACCCGTATTGAGCGCAAGCGTATTGTGCTGGATGGGGATATTCCGTCTGCTGTAAATCCGCCGCCTGGCTGTCCGTTCCAGACCCGCTGCGGGTATAAGACGCAAGCTGGTGCTAGCCTGTGCGAGACAGAGGTGCCGCCGGTGCGTATATTAGAAGGCGGGCATCAGATTAAATGTCATTTGGCTGAAGATATTCTAGCGAAAATGGACCCTGTTATCGCGCTCGCCAATGATAATAGCGCCAAGCCTAAAAAGGCTGTTAAAAAGACTGGTAAAAAGACAGCTAAAAAGACAGCTAAAAAGGCCACTAAAAAGACGGCTAAAAAAGCCTCTAAGAAGAGTGCTTAACCCTATATGCTACGAAACCCGTCTGGCAGAGCCGCTACGATATGCACGCGGGTACTTTCCCCGCCATTAAGGGCGGTATGATATCCTCTGGTATCGGTAAAATAGACGGAGCCGTCCGCTGGTAGGTGCGTTACATGATGGTTGACAACAAATAACGACCCCGGATTAGTGATGATAGGGATATGCAATCGCGGTTCAGGGTCACGATGCCAGGAATTACAATTATAAATCCCTTTCGATAGGATACGCATCCGGCCAATAGGGAAGCGCGCGCTAAGCGCTGTATGAACTGTTTCGAAATAGGTATCTTTAAATTCTGGCACTAATTCGGTGAAAGCCGCTTCATCAACAAACTCTTCACGCGCGACTTCTTGCATATCCGTGTCTGGACGCAGCCAATAGCGCCCCGATAAATCATTTGCTGAAATATCGCTGCGGCCGGGCATGCGCGTTAGCGGTATCGCCCCAAAGCCAGCCTCTATATCGCCTAAAAAATTGTGGGCTTCAAGAACCGCCTTTAATGCGGCTCTTAGCGCCTCTATATTAAAATGAAGATGTAGCTTATCAATGCCGGGGCCTGACTGAAAACCGGTAATAGTTGGTGTATCCGGTATCCGTGCTAGCCAGCCTTTCATCAGCTCTTTATCGGCTGTAATATCCTTATCGACCATGGTTGGGTCACCTGTTATAGCTGCTATTTTATCCCTATAATCCTTGGCAGAGAGGCAGGCGAAGTCCAGAAATTTTTGACAAAAACCCAATTTTCTGGTGATTTTCAAAAAATAATTCAAATTTTATTATATAAGGGTTTGCTGTTTTTACGCAGCAAAGACAGCGCCTTGCCTCTATGCGAAAAGCCCGTTTTTCAGGCAAATAAAATAAAAACCAGTTAAGCTCTTGTCAAACTAAGGCAACAAGCGCATTTTAAATTCTGGGAACGGCAATTAATGTGGGGGTCACATTAATGCCAGACGATCTACTAGATAAACGAAGCGGTCATACCCAATCGGTATCACGTGCGCTAAGTTTGCTCACCAAACTTTCTGAAGAGCCTGAAGGATTAAACCTTTCAGAGCTTGCAAGACGTGTTAAACTTGCGCCCTCAACAGCGCACCGTTTGCTTACAACTTTACAGCTAGATCAGTATGTACGGTTTGAGGATGGGCGGTGGCTAATCGGTGTACAATGTTTCAACGTTGGCTCGTCCTACATGCGGGCGCGCGACGTTTGCTATATGGCACGGCCCTATTTGCGGATGCTGATGCAGGAAACGGGTGAGACCTCTAATTTAGCATTGGTTGAAGATGATGAGTTGGTATATCTGGCGCAGACAGAATGCCCGGAGCTAATGCGTGCATTAGCGCGTCCAGGTGCTAAGGCGCCGCTGACCTGCTCTGCTGTCGGTAAAGTTGCGTTGGCCTTTATGCCGCACCAGCAAGCGGATCAAATGATTGCCAAAGCAGGCATCCAGCAAATGACACGCAAAAGTCATGTGACTGCCAATAGCCTATGGCGGGATATTGAAACCATCAAAAAACGCGAATTTGCTTTTGATGATGAAGAGCATTCAGATGGTTTAAGATGTGTGGCTGCACCTATTTTTGGTGCTTCTGGTGAGGTGATGGGCGCACTATCTATCAGCGGGCCTTCTGTTCGGGTAAACGAAAACCAGATGCTAGCGAATGGGCGGGCGGTTCACCGCGTGGCTAAAGATATGACGCGTGCTCTTGGCGGCACATGGCCAAGTAACGCAAGCTAAATCTAAAAATGGGCTAACCACGCTGCTTAACGTTCTGATTTCACCAGCTTGGTTAGCCGTTCCATCATTGCATCTGCCATCCCTTCTTTGCGCAGGGCATCGGTTGTTTCAAAGAGATAATCTCTGCATGGCCCAACAAACCCCTCGGCGTTGGCGATAAAGCGTGCGGTTTCTGCCTCGCTCATCTTTGCAGCAAAGCTCGGGCTATCATGGCGGATGGTAAAGGCAAGTGCCCTAACAACCCCTTCATCTGTGCGCACCTGTAGCCAGCGCGGTACATAAGAGTTGTTTAGCATTTCCCGGCGCCATAAAATATCTAACTCGTCAGCCACCATCTCTGCTTTGATACGGTAAACACATCCCTTAACCGATCCGCCTCTATCAAGGGCAAGCACAAGCCCGGGCGCGTCTGGGCTGCCGCGGCCAATGCGTGTCCATAGACAAAAGCGTTTATGAAAGCCAAAAAGTTGGCCATAGCGGCGTTCTTCAAAATCAATCAGCGGGTTCCAGATAAGGGAGCCATAGCCAAAAATCCAGATATCCCCGCCTTTATAGCTACTGGCTAAAAACTGCTGGCGTGAGGCCTGTAGTTCTTCCATCGTCAACACCGTACTAGCATCGCCATCACGTTCGGTTGCCATTCTGTAAACAGTGCCATCAGCCAGCATATCGCGGCTAAGCCGTTTTAATTGACCAGGCGGGGTGGGGCTATCAGACATCAAACTCAGCTTTACGACATACCATCAGAATTTTTCGATATAACCAGTTGTGGAAACGGAATTTCAATATTATGCGCTTCAAGTGTTTCTTTCAGCCGCCTGTTCAAATCCCAGTTCAGCTGAAAATAATCGCTATAATCGGCATATAAACGTAATCGAACCGTAATCGAACTATCGCCATAAGCTACCACCAGAAATTGTGGGGCAGGCTCTTTATGTACACGGCTATCAGCGCATAGCGCCATTAACGCCTTCTCAGCTTCGTCTATATTTGTCTCATAGGCAATACCAATATCAACATCCATGCGCCGCACTTTGTGGCGAGAATGGTTAACAATAATAGATGACCAGATTGAGGAATTTGGCACAGAGATATACACATTCTCAAAAGTATCGATCTGGGTAGAAAATAGACCAATTTCGCGCACTGTTCCGGAAATGCCGTTTGCTTCTATCCAATCGCCAACACCAAAAGGGCGTAACAGCAATAGCATAATGCCTGCCGCAACATTGGAAAGCGTGCCCTGTAAGGCAAGACCAATAGCCAAACCTGCAGCACCTAAAACCGCAATTATAGAGGTTGTTTGAATACCAAACTGGCCAAGTGCCACTACAAAAGTCAGTATAAGGCCAGCATAACGGGCAATAGACGCTAGAATAGGGGTTAGGGTTGGGTCTACGCGCTTCAGCTTTGCTGTCTGGATTCGAATGAAGCTGGCGGCACGCCCGGATAGCCAAAAGCCCAGAATAAGGGTGCCAAAACCAGCTAGAATATTCACCACGGCTGGCAGGGCCTGTTCTAGTAATAAGGGTAGGCCATCAATAGTAGATAAAAAACTGGTTGCAGCGTCCATTTCTGGCCCTCTTTAAAAATTTTAAGGTTAAAGCGCAAAGGCAGACACACCCGAAATTATAAGCCATACGCCTTTATCCTAATTATAAGCAAATACACAAAGATTGACCAGCAAACAGAAGCTTATTTTAAACTGCGGATTGAGTTTTATAGCTTGGCTATTTATAGTCTGGCTCAATAAGAAGGGGTGTTCCATTAAATGACAGAAATTCATAAATGGTCAGTTGGTGAGGCTGGACTTGGTTTAGGAAAGCTATGTTGTGCTATTGGTAATTTTGATGGCGTGCATAAAGGCCATCAAGCGTTGATTGCGGCCGCACGTGCAACTGCCCAGCAAACAGGCCTGCCTTTGGCTGTGATCTGTTTTGCCCCCCACCCGCGTCGCTATTTTCAGCCCGATAACGCCCCTTTTCTGCTGATGGATAGCCATACTAAGGCGAAGATGCTGGCAGCAGAGCAGGTCGATTTTATGATCGAGGTGGGGTTTGATGCCGATTTACAAACCATGTCTCCAGAGGATTTTGTGCGCAGCGTGCTCTGTGATGCGTTGGATGTTTCACGGCTATTTGCTGGGGCTGATTTCGCCTTTGGCAAGGGCCGTGTTGGCACGGTACAGTCCTTGAAGGAGATCGGTCGTCCGCTTGGCATGGCGGTAGAGGCGATATCGCTGGTTGAGGGTACTGGCGTGCAGATTATCAGCTCTTCTGCAATTCGTGCTGCTTTGCAAAAACCAGATCTGTCAGCGGCTGAGGCGTTGCTAGGGCGGCCACACATCATTTCTGGATTGGTGGCGACAGGGGATAAAAGAGGGCGCCAGCTAAACTTTCCAACGGCCAATATTGTTCTTGATGATAAACTTTCCCCAGCCTTTGGTGTTTATGCGGTTACCGCAGGGTTGGAGCACACAAACGGCGATGAAACCTTTTATAGCGGCGTTGCAAATATCGGCAAGCGACCCACGGTGAATGATAGAGGCATCCTAGCAGAGGCGCATCTATTTGATTTTGATGAAGATATCTATGGTAGGCGGTTAAATCTGTATGTGCAGCATTTTATCCGGCCAGAGCAGAAATTCGATGGGCTAGAGGCGCTTACTACCCAAATTAGCAAAGATGTGGAGACTGCACGGGAAATCTTGGCCCCCTAGCTTCTGCTCTTTGGTTGAAACCATTGGACATTGCGCGCATCAGCTATTAAAAAATTGAGCGATACACGAAAAAAAACAAGCTAAAATTAATCTGGCAGTTGCGCGCCAAAAGCTTAAGCCTAGCTGGCTATAAGCAGAGATTGAATGATGGATTATAAACAGACCGTATTTCTTCCGAAAACAGAGTTTCCGATGCGTGGTGGCTTGCCCAAAAAAGAGCCTGAGATTATGGCTCATTGGGAAAAGCTGGATTTGTATAAAAAACTGCGTGCAGAGCGCAAAGATGCACCTAAATTTGTGCTGCATGATGGCCCGCCCTATGCCAATGGCCAGCTACATATCGGCCATGCGCTAAATAAGATTTTGAAAGATGTAATTAACCGCTCGCAATCCATGCTAGGTAAAAACGCAAATTATGTTCCGGGCTGGGATTGTCATGGCTTGCCAATCGAATGGAAAATCGAAGAACAGTACCGTAAGAAGGGCAAGGATAAGGATGAGGTGCCTATCGCTGAATTCCGCCAAGAATGCCGGGATTTCGCTGCCCATTGGCTAGAAGTGCAGTCGCAGGAATTTCAGCGATTAGGCATTTTAGGAGACTGGGAAAATCCTTACACAACGATGAAGTTTGAGGCTGAATCGATTATTGCTGCTGAGATGGGCAAGTTTTTGATGAATGAAAGCTTGTATCGTGGGTCTAAGCCGGTAATGTGGTCGCCAGTTGAAAAAACAGCTTTAGCAGAAGCAGAAGTTGAATATTCTGATCATAAATCTGTTACTATTTTTGCGCGCTTTGCCCTGAAAAACAGCTCTATTGAAGGGCTGGAAGGTGCGCATCTTATTATCTGGACAACCACGCCATGGACAATGCCCGGTAATCGGGCAATGGCTTGCGGTGCGGATATTGATTATAGCGCGCTGAAAATCACCGAAATAAGCGATGGCGCGCTCGCTAGTGTAGGGGATGTTATTTGTCTAGCAGACGCGCTGCAAGAAGATGTGTTTGCCCAGACAGGTATCGTCGCTGCTGATACGCTAAAGCGCTTCAAAGGTGCAGAAATGGCAGGGGCCACGGCGGCGCATCCGATGGCAGCAGAGGGTTATACCCATGAAGTGCCTGTATTGCTGGCAGATTATGTCACTACAGATCAGGGCACAGGTTTTGTGCATATTGCGCCGGGGCATGGCCCAGAAGATTTTGAGCTTGCTCATCTAAAACATGGTATCGAAGTGCCAGACACCGTTGGTGAAGATGGCGTGATTGCTGAGCATCTGCCCCTGTTTGGCGGCATGCATGTGTTGCGCGATAATGCCCGTATTGCAGAGATTATGGCTGAAAAAGGCGGGCTAATCGGTATTGGGCAATTGACCCATTCCTATCCTCATTCTTGGCGCTCGCACGCACCGGTAATCTACCGGAATGCGGCGCAATGGTTTGTTTCTATGGGGGATAAAGACAGCAATGGTAAGGGCTTGCGTGATACAGCGCTAGAAGCCCTCAAAGTAACAGATTTCTACCCCGCCTCTGGCCAGAACCGGCTGACAGCAATGATTGCCAATCGTCCAGACTGGTGTTTGTCGCGCCAACGTGCATGGGGGGTGCCAATCCCTGTCTTCTATAATAAAAAGACAGGTGAGCCTTTGCGGGATCAAGCCGTGGTAGACCGTATCGTTGCCGCTTTTGCAAAAGATGGATGTGATGTGTGGTTTACAAAGCCAGCCTCAGAATTTCTAGGGCCTGATTATGATGAAAATGACTATGTTCAGGTCAAGGATATCGCTGATGTATGGTTTGATTCAGGCTCAACCCACGCCTTTGTGCTAGAGGCGCGCGATGATTTGCAATCGCCTGCTGATCTATATCTAGAAGGTTCGGATCAGCATCGTGGCTGGTTTCATTCCTCTTTACTTGAGAGCTGCGGAACACGTGGTCATGCGCCCTATAAAGGGGTTTTGACGCATGGTTTTGTGCTAGATGAGCAAGGGCGTAAAATGTCCAAATCACTTGGCAATGTTATTGCCCCGCAAAAAGTTATTGAACAAAATGGGGCTGATATTTTGCGGCTCTGGGTAGTGAGTTCTGACTATTATGATGATTTGCGTATTGGCCCAGAGATTATCAAAAGACAAAGCGATCATTATCGTCGAATCCGCAACACATTGCGCTATTTGTTAGGGGCTGGTGCTGGCTTTGATGCTGCCCAAGAAGGGCTTACCCCGCAACAGATGCCAGAGCTGGAACGCTGGGTGCTGCACCGTTTAACAGAACTGGATAAGCTGGTTAGACAAAAGACGGAAAGCTATGATTTTCATGCCATTTTCACCCAGATCCATGATTTCTGTAATGGCGATCTCTCTGCCTTTTATTTTGATATTCGTAAAGACACGCTTTATTGCGACAGCCCTGCCTCGATTGAGCGCCGCGCCTGCCAGACAGTTATGGATGAGGTGTTACAATGCCTGATCAGCTGGATTGCGCCTATCCTGTGCTTTACCGCTGATGAGGCATGGATGGCCTATCGGGGGGATGAGAATGATTCTATCCATCTGCATGAATATGCAGCGACCGATCCGGCTTGGCAAAATGCTGAACTTGGTGAGAAATGGGCAGCTATCCGGATGCTGCGCTCGCAAATCACAACAGCCTTAGAGGCTGCGCGTAATGACGGGCTTATCGGGGGCAGTCTTTCTGCAGATATCCGCGTTGAAACTGCTGCTGAGACCGCCGCGTTACTAGAGGGTCTTGATCTGGCTAGTCTATGTATCACCTCATCAGCAGTACTTATTAAAGGTGAAGGCGAGACAAAAATAGAAGTCCGCCGTGCGGATGGGGGTAAATGTGCACGTTGCTGGAAGCAGTTTCCAGAAATACCAAAAGACAGCGATAGTGATATTTGCACGCGTTGTCAGACGGTCGTTGCTGAACAAGGTGCCGCGTGATGCTATCCTTGCCCAGATTTGCATTTAGTCGCAATTTTGTGCTGCTGTTAGTGGCTGTTTTAATTGCTGATCAACTGACCAAAGACTGGGCGTTATCTGCACTATTCGCCAATGGCAGGCAGATTGTGGCTACTCCATTTTTAAATTTCACGCCTGTCTGGAACCCCGGCATCAGCTTTGGAATGCTCGCAGATTTCCCCCAAGTCACTGGTTACGGTATTCCAGCTTTCGCTGTTTTGGTAGTGATATGGCTTTACTTTCAGCTTGATCAGCTGAGTGCTATTCAGCGGCTAGGTGCGGGGCTAATTGCGGGTGGTGCGCTAGGCAATGTTGTAGACAGGTTGCGCTTCGATAAGGTGGTTGATTTTATTGATGTTCATCTATTAGGGTATCATTGGCCTGCATTTAATATTGCTGATAGTGCGATATTTATTGGCGTTGTTGCATGGTTATATGGCATTATGAGCACACCCAAATCAGAAGGGGATACCCATGCGTAAAATCAACTCATCTTCCAGTTTGGCATTGGCATCAGCCTTATTGCTGAGCGTGTTTCTATCTGGTTGTTCTGATTTCCGTCAGGCAATTGGCACAGAAAAATCTGCACCTGATGAATTTGAAGTTGTGGTTCGCCCACCACTATCGTTGCCGCCTGGCTTTGGCGCGCGCCCCTCGGCAGATAATGAGGTTCAAGATGCTGGGGTAACCGCAGCGGTGCCAACAAAAGCATCAGAGTTACTGGTTTCGCGTTCAGGCAAAGCCACAAAGTTTGATGATGTTTTTGCGTTTGATAAAATTGAAGAAGATATTCGCGCGAAAATTGACGAAGAGACAGCAGGGGTTATCTATGAGCGCCGCTTGCCTCTTCAGATATTGTTTGGCGGCCTTCCCAATGTTGGACCTGTTGTAGATACAATGGCAGAAGATGCCCGTATTCGGCGCAACAGATTACAAGAAAAAGCCCTAAATGAAGGGGCAACACCCGCTATTGATGACGTTTTGGGTGACCCTGTGTTGGTGGAATAGGCGCCTCTTATTATGCCGCCTTATCTTCGCTTGCTACCAGAACAGCTGATTAATCAAATCGCTGCAGGTGAAGTTATTGAACGCCCCGCCAGCGCACTTAAAGAGCTGGTTGAAAATGCCATAGATGCAGGCGCTAGCCGGATTGATATTGCCTTGGATGAGGGCGGCTTAGCTGGGCTTAGTGTTGCTGATAATGGCTGTGGGATGAGCAAGGCCGATATCGCGCTAGCCATTACCCGCCATGCTACCTCCAAGTTGGAAGAAGATGATTTGCTGGCGATAGCACATTTTGGCTTTCGTGGTGAGGCATTGCCCTCTATTGCGTCTGTTGCGGTTGTGGATATTACCTCACGCCTCGCGGGCGAGGCACATGGCTGGCATCTTCATATTGCGCATGGCAAGCAGCAGGAAGTCAAACCAGCTGCATCTGATGTTGGCACGCTGGTTGAAGTTTCTGATTTATTTGGCTCTATACCCGCACGACTGAAATTCTTAAAAACAAAAAAGACAGAAGCTGGGCAATGTTTGGATGTGGTGAAAAGATTGGCAATGGCCTGCCATACTATCGCCTTCCACCTTACCGATTCTGGCCGAAATATTCTAAGTCTTGCTGCCCAACCAGATAATGATATGGGACGCCAAGCGCGGCTTGCGGCGATTATCGGCACTAGTTTTGCGCGGGAGGCGGTTCGTATAGAAGCGGCGCGCGATGATGTTGTTCTTCATGGACTCGCAGGTCTGCCAACCATGAACCGGCCCACCACTGCCCAGATGTATCTATTTGTTAATAATCGGCCTGTCCGCGATCGCCAGATATTAGGCGCAGTGCGCGCTGGCTATCAGGATATGCTGCCGCGTGGCCGGCATCCGATTGTCACCTTATTCATTGATTTGCCGACAACAGAGGTGGATGTGAATGTTCACCCCGCCAAGGCAGAGGTGCGGTTTCGTGATAGTGCTAGGGTGCGCGGGTTGATTGTGGGTGCATTATCTTCTGCGTTGCGTGAGGCAGGTATGCAAGCAACACATGAAGGCGGTGCTGAAGCGCTGCGCCATTTAAGCCAGTCAAGCTATCCTGCATCTGGCGGGGGGGCAGGAGGCGGTATCCAGCGCCCCTCCTATGGCCATTATAGCCCATCACCATCTGTTGGCGCGCTTGATAATGCCGCCAGTTTTCAATCCCCTCTTCAGGCATCCTCGCCCCCTTCTTCTGCTGGCTTTCTTTCTGAGGCTAGTCCGCAAGCGCGTTATGAAGCCCCGCTAGAACAGGAAGAGCCAAGGCATTTTCCGCTAGGAGCGGCGCGCGCGCAGCTTCACAAAACCTATATTCTGGCTGAGACAGAAGATGGGGTGTGCCTGATAGACCAGCATGCCGCGCATGAAAGGCTGGTAATGGAGCGCATGAAGGAACAGCAGATGGCTGGCCAAATTCCGAGCCAAGCCTTGCTGATCCCAGAAATAGTTGAATTACCAGCAGACCAGATAGAAGCCTTGCTACAATTAGAAGAAGCGTTGCAAAGCCTTGGCCTGTATTTAGAAGGGTTTGGCGAAGGCGCTGTTCTGGTTCGCGAAATTCCAGCTCTGTTATCAGATGCAGCGATAAAACCGCTTATTGCGGATGTCGCCGAAGAGTTGGTGATGCTTGGCGGCTCATCGGCACTAGAAGACAAGCTAGGCCATGTGCTGGCTACGATGTCTTGTCATAATTCGGTACGTGCAGGGCGTGTGCTAAGTCAAGAAGAAATGAACGCGCTTTTGCGGCAGATGGAAGTAACGCCTGCGGCTGGTCAGTGTAATCATGGCAGACCTACTTTTGTTACTCTAAGCCTTGCCGAGCTTGAAAAGCTTTTTGGGCGTCGCTAGCTGAGTTTGTAAAAGCTTAAACGCGCAATTCCGTAATGGCGACTATCTATGAGTGTGAAATCATCACTGCCCAATTCCGGCTCTTTGCGCCGTGTCTCCACCGCAATGATGGTATCAGAGCTAATGGCACCAGATTTGTTTAGCGCGGTAAGGGCAGGCAGGCTAAGTCCGCTATCATAAGGGGCATCGCAAAAAATAATATCTGCTATATCAAAATGCCAGCTTGTTATCTGGCAGGCATCTGTGGTCAGAATATGCGCAGCGTCCGTAAAGGCCAATTTATCGCAGTTGCGGGTTATAATTTGCACAGCTCTAGGGTCTTTTTCGATGAAGATAGCTTTGTCTGCGCCCCTAGATAGCGCTTCCAGTCCAAGCGCGCCAGAGCCGGCAAATACATCAATGACCATCCCGCCCTCTAGGACAGATTCAAGGCGTCCGCCTGTTAAGATATTGAACAAGGCTTCTCTGGTGCGCTGGGATGTGGGACGCACGGACGGGCTATCACAAGGGGTTAGACGTGCGCCCTTTTTATGGCCTGCTAGGATGGAAATCATGGTCGTCTGGGGCGTTGCTGTTTATGTTTGTTTCTATTAGCTGGGGTGGCTTTCTGGCCAGATGGTTTTGTCTTAAGGCGCAATTTTGGCGCGCTGCCTGCTTGTTTCTCGCCCTTAGCATCTATCGCATCTGATGGCAGGCCAAGTTGCTGTGCCAAGACAGATGGCTTGACTTCTTCTACCCCGCCTGCCTCTAGCTTGCCGAGCAAGAACGGGCCATAGGATAGGCGCAGAAGGCGGGTCACAGGATAGCCTAGATATTCCATGATATTGCGCACCTCACGGTTGCGCCCTTCTTTAATAGCAACAGTAAGCCATGCATTACTGTTTTTCTGGGTATCAAGGCGGGCAAGGATTGGGCCATATTGGACCCCGTCTATATTTACCCCTTCTGCAATTTCTTCGAGCTTTGCTTCTTCGACGCGGCCATGAACCCTAACCCGGTATTTGCGCGTCCATCCAGTTGCTGGCAGTTCCAGATGGCGGGCAAGCTCCCCATCATTAGTTAGCAATAAAAGCCCTTCAGAATCGATATCCAGCCGCCCGATGGAGATAACGCGCGGCAGGCTTTCTGGCAATTTTGTGAAAATCGTATCACGCCCCTTTTCATCCTTATTAGATACAACAAGGCCGCGCGGTTTATGATAGCGCCAAAGACGCGGCGGCTCAGCCTTACTCAAGCGGACATTATCTACCTCAATTATATCGCTCTCAGTAACCGTGAAAGCTGGGCTTTCTAGCAGCACACCATTTACCTTCACCCTGCCATCAGCGATATAAACTTCTGCTTCTCGGCGAGAGCAAATGCCAGCTCTGGCAATGCGTTTGGCAATACGTTCTGGCTTCTCGCTAGGGGTGAAGCTAAAACCAGTAGATTTTTGTGGACGATTTTTCATGGATTTGTTGTAAGCTACCCAGAATAAGATAGCAAATCCCAGATGAAGTTAACGAAGAAGATAGAGGCGAGCATAAAGATAATTTCAGATAAGGTCATGGCATATGCGCTTGAGCTTGCCAAATCTGCTGGCCAAGCAGGCGAGGTGCCTGTTGCGGCTATCATTACAGATGTAGATGGCGAGATTGTTGCTGAGGCAGCAAACGCGATGCATCAGCTGAGTAGTGCAACTGCGCATGCCGAAATGCGCGCAATAGAACAAGCTATGCAAAAAACCGGCCTTGCCCGGCTAACAGCATATGACATCTGGGTAACTTTGGAGCCCTGCGCAATGTGTGCAGGAGCTATCAGCCATGCCCGCTTGCGGCGGCTCTATTTCGGTGCATATGATCCCAAAGGCGGGGCGGTTGAACATGGCCCTTGCCTGTTCAGCCAGAAAACCACCCATCACCAGCCTGAAATTATTGGCGGTATTCAGCAAACAGCCTGCGCAGATTTGTTAAAGCAGTTTTTCTCAGAAAAGCGCTAATCGGCGGCGATATCCCCTCGGTAAAACCCGTCATCCCATTTTATTTCTGCTACCCCTTGATAGGCCATCGCGCGTGCCTGCTCACGGCTGGCTCCAAGTGCGGTAACACATAAAACCCGGCCGCCATTGGCTATAATTTGGCCATCTTCATCTGTTGCTGTACCAGCATGGAAAACAAGGCAGCCAGATGCGCTTTCCAGCGTTTCTGCCCCAATTATGGTACTGCCCTTATCATAACTGCCAGGATAGCCCTTTGCCGCCATTACCACCGTGACCGCGCTGTCTTGTGAGAAGCGCATAGCAAAATTTTGCAATCCACCTTCGGTGGTTGTGTAAATCGCGGATAGCAGGTCAGATTGCAAACGCGGCAGGATAACCTGTGCTTCAGGATCGCCAAACCGGCAGTTAAATTCAATCACTTGCGGCCCTTTATCTGTTAACATCAGACCTGCATATAAAATGCCGCGATAGGGCATGCCCTCATCTGCCATACCGTCGGCAACAGGTTGGATAATCTTCTCCATTATTTGCTGACGCAGCGCATCGGTTTCAAACCTTGATGGGCTAACTGCGCCCATGCCGCCAGTATTAGGCCCTTCATCATTATCAAAGGCGCGTTTATGGTCTTGGGCAGAGGCGAGCCAAAGTGCATCTTTTCCATCTAGCAAAGCAAAGGCTGAAAATTCAGGCCCGCTTATGCGCTCTTCTACGAGTATTTGCGCACTCGCCGACCCAAAACGCCCGCCTAACATCTCATCAATGCTCAGCGCTGCTTCTTCTGTGGTATCGCAAACAGTCACGCCTTTACCTGCGGCCAGCCCATCTGCTTTGACTACACACCCGCCAACAAGCGTGCTTGCAAATGCCTTTGCAGCGCGCGCATCGGTGAAATAGTTCCATTGCGGCTGTGGGATGTTATGGCGGCTACAAAATTCGCGCCCAAAGCGCTTTGAGCCTTCAAGCTGAGCAGCTGCGGCAGTTGGACCAAATGCGCTAATACCCTCGGCTTCCAAGCGATCGCTTAAGCCATCTACAAGCGGGACTTCAGGGCCAATAACTACGATATCTGCGGCTTCTGTCTTGGCGAGCGAAACCAGCCCATCAATATCATCAGCAGCAATATTTGCCAGCTTGCCAAATGCGGCTGCGCCTGGATTACCTGGCGTGATGATAATCGTATCACAAAGGGGGCTGTCAGATATTGCCCATGCAAGCGCATGTTCACGCCCGCCACTGCCTATTAAAAGAATTTTCATTAATGCCTCATCTTTTGCGCCAGATATGTTTTGCCAGCCAGATATGTTTTGCCAGATAGGGACAAAATCGCTATTGGTTTTTTCTAGCTTAACCTAACGTGATGTACCATACTCTGCAAATGCCAACCGAACAATCAGATGCATTAACTAATACGCCCTATCTGACCATCGAAGAGTTGAGCTCTGCGGTGAAGAAAACGATTGAGGGGCGGTTTGAGTTTGTGCGGGTGCGCGGTGAGGTATCGCAATTGCGAGTACCGGCCTCTGGCCATGTTTATTTTGCGCTTAAGGATGAGAAAAACACGCTATCTTCGGTGATATGGCGTGGCTCTGCTGCGCTTCTATCTGTTCAGCCAGAAGAAGGCTTGGATGTTATCTGCTCTGGCAAAATGACCACTTTTGGTGGCCAGTCTCGCTATCAGCTGATTGTCAGTGACGTTGAAATTGCCGGCGAAGGCGCACTTCTGAAACAGCTGGAGGCACGGCGCCGCAAGCTAGCAGATGAGGGGCTGTTTGATGTCGCGCGCAAACGACCGCTGCCTGCTTTTCCTAAATCTATTGGCGTGGTAACCAGCCCAACAGGGGCGGTGATTCGCGATATTCTGCATCGTCTGTCTGAGCGCTTTGGCGTGCGGGTGCTGGTTTGGGGCGTGAATGTGCAAGGTTCGGGGTCTGCTGAACAAATTGCCGCTGCTATTGAAGGGTTTAACAAATTGCCGGAGACAGGGGAGGTTGCGCGTCCAGACCTGCTGATTGTGGCCAGAGGTGGCGGCTCTATTGAAGATTTATGGTCGTTCAATGAGGAGATTGTGGTACGTGCGGCGGCGGCGTCCGCAATCCCGCTTATCTCTGCTGTCGGGCATGAAACAGATACAACCTTAATTGATTATGCATCAGATTTGCGCGCGCCGACCCCAACCGCCGCCGCAGAACTTGCCACCCCCGTTGCAGCAGATATTAAGGCTGGCCTCACAGATAAACAAGCAAGGCTGGAGCGTGCTGCCGGTCGCCAGATTGAAGCTGCACAGCAGAATTTGCGCGGGTTGCAGCGCGGACTTTTGCATCCGCGTGAGCTTATTGCCCGTCACCAGCAATCAGTGGATATCGCTGCTTCTAGCTTACATAACGGGTTGTTACGGCGTATGGAGGGGGCAGCTACCCGCCTTGCAAATCTAGCAGAAAGGCTCGGCTCTCCTAGCCAACGCCTAGCACAGGTTAGCGAGCGTTTGTTGGTTTGCGGTAATCAGCTTGATAATCTGATAGCTCGCCAGTTCGATATACAAACACAAAAGCTTGCACAAGCTGGCAGATTGTTAGAGGCAAACTCGTATCAGCGGGTATTGGAGCGCGGCTTTGCCCTTGTCACCTATACAAGTGGCGCGGCCATTAAACGCAGTGCCGAAGCCCCAAAAGGGGCGGAAGTTGTAATTCAGTTTGTGGATGCGGCGCGTCATGCCAGCCTAGATGGGGGCGAGACACCGCCTAAAGCACCGAAAAAAGATAGCTCTAAAAAACCCCGCAAAACAGACCCATCTCCTGACCAAAACGAGCTGTTTTAACGCGCAGGCTTAAAACGATACTTACTTTTGTAAATCTTTACCCCAACGACGATGCGGCCACAGCCATTGTTCAGGGTTTGCTCGTATCCAAGCTTCAAAGTTCTTATTCATTTCGCGCGCTGCAGCTAGAATTTCGGCATCGCTTGCTGTCTTGTCTAGATGGATAGGCGGGGATAATTTTACCTGTATCTGGCAGCCATCATGGCGAATGGTCTGGGCATAATAAATAGGCACACCAGATTTGGCAGCAATTTTAAAATGAGCGATAGCTGTTTTCGCTGGATGGCCAAAAAACGCTACTTCCTCACCTTCCCGAAGCTGCTGGTCCGCTAAAATCATCATATAGCCGCCTTTGCGCACAAGTGATATCATCCCCATCGCCGCTTCACGGCCTTTCTGATAGATATCTGCTTCTGCTGTTCTAGCCCGCCTGTTTAGTAAAAAAGATATATAAGGATTGTTCAAAGGCCGGAAAATAAGCCCTGTTTTCAGCCCCAGATGCGGACCTATCATCGCCAGCGCTTCCCAATTACCCAAATGCGCACCAATAATAAAGCCGCCCTTATTTCCTTTGGTATTTTTCTGAGCGTTTGCGTGCAGATATTCAGCGCCCTCAAACTGTATATAGCCGCCTTTTAACATCGCTTCCAATTTAGGATATTCGCCGATATTACGGCCTAAATTCCGCCACATCCCTTTCAAGATAGCGGCGCGCTCATCAGCTGTTAATTCTGGCATTGCCCATTCAAGTTGGCGTCCAGCACGCTGATGCCAGGGGGTGAGCGGGCCAATAAGGGCGAATAGGCTTCCAAAAATAAAGCTGGCGCCGCGAATATTTAACAAGGCGATAAAACCAAGCATTATTGCTAGAAGCAGGGTTTCTGCTGGCCAGAGGATGAACCGGTAAAACAGTCTAGCTGGCAGACGGCGATAAGATAATGACATTTGCTAGCCCCCTTTTTTATCTAGATAGGGGGTGAGGGTCTGCATTAATCGCCCTGCATCGTCATCATCTAGCATCAGGCTAACATCAAGCACCAATATCCGCTCACGCCATTCTGGCGGCAAGCGCACCCAGTCTTTTTGCGTGGTAATCAGCTCTGCTCCTAATTGCGTGGCTTCTAAATGCAGGCGGGTTAAATCTGCCTCGCTATAGGGGTGATGATCCGCAAAAGGAAGGGTTTTAACAAGAACAGCGCCGCATTCTTCAAGCGTGTCAAAAAAACCTTGTGGCCGGCCAATCCCTGCAAAACCAAGCAAGCTCCGTCCCTTAATCTCTTCTGCTGTCTCAGGGTTAGGGAGTAAGCGGGGTGATAAGCAGGTTAGGTCTTGCGGCAAACCCTGCTTAAGGTTGGTTTTATCTATGCCATTTATGACCACGATATCAATGAAAGGCAGAGCAGCCTTCAGGCTTTGGCGAAGCGGGCCTGAAGGCAGTATTCGGCCATTGCCAAGTCCAACCACCCCATCAAAAACCGCCAGCGTTATATCCTTTTTCAGCCATGGATTTTGCATCCCATCATCCATGATAATTACATCAGCAGGCAGATTGGCGGCGATAAAGCGCGCCCCTGCAACCCGGTCATGGCTGACGCAAACCAAGTTATTTTGGCTTAGCATCAGGGCTTCATCCCCAATATCCGCCGCGCTATGTAAATTAGGGTCAGCGATGATAGGCCCTTTTTGTTTCCCGCCATACCCTCTGGTTAAAATACAGGTAGTGTAATCATGGCCTCGAAGAAGCTGGCATAAATATGCGGTAAAAGGGGTTTTGCCCGTACCGCCAACCGAAATATTGCCAACACAAATCACGGGAAGTTGGGCTTGTTCAGGCTTAATCCAAGCAAGCCTTGCCGCAGTTATTCCGCGCCAAACCCAGCTCAAAGGCAGCAAGGCAGATGAGAGGATTGTCTTATCATTCCAAAATTTTGGCGCTTTGTTCATGGTTTTGGTAATGGTTTCGGTACTGTTTTCTGCGATAGATTGTCCAAAAGATAGTCTGCCGTCTTTGCGGCTCTACTACAAGCTTCTGTTGTGATGGCGGCAATCTTGGTTTTATTTTTGGCAGTGATAAGCGCATGTCCTTTTTTTAGTGCGTTAAGCTTATCAGCCAGCAACACCCCTAGCGCTTTTTCATCCTCCGCAAGCTCTATTAAGCCAGCTTTGCTCAAACTATCAAATGCATCTTTATTTTTAAAACGTGATGGCCCTGCAAGGATAGGCGTTTCAAACAGCGCTATTTCAAGCGGGTTATGCCCGCCCACATCCACAAAACTGCCGCCAAGAATAATAATATTCGCAAGCCTATATAAGCTGCCCATCTCCCCTAGACTATCACAGATAAAGACATTGTCTTGCTGCTGGGGAACATCACCTTTACTGCGCTGGCCAGGTCTGGTCTGTGTGTTGTTCTGTATTTTTGCGGCAATATCATTGCCACGTTCAGGATGGCGCGGGGCTATAATCAGGAAATGTGCTAAACCGCTATCGCTTGCCTGTTTGCTCGCCGCAAGGATAAGTTCATCCTCCCCTTTATGGGTACTGGCCGCAAGCAGGATAGGGCGCGTATCTGCTGCCTCTGAAAGCATCGCCACGAGTGCTGTATTTGCGGGTAAGCTTGCAGGGGCGACCTTTAACGAGCCGCCAATTTGGATATGTGGCTTTTGGTTTTTATCGCCAGCTAATTGTCTAAATTTATCGGCTTGCTGTGTGTCTACGGTAAAAATATCTTGTGGCGCGCTAAAAATGATACGGGCTAAAAGCGCTCTTTTTTGCCATGCTTGATAGGCTTTATCGGAAAGCTGGGCAGATGCAAAGCAAAGCGGAATGTTTCTAGCAGCGGTAGCGCAGATTAAATTTGGCCAGAAATCACTTTCCAGCATTACAGCATAATCTGGCTGCCAGTGATCTAAAAACCGTTCCACCCATTGAAGATTATCTAGCGGCTGATAGCCATGCAAAATTGCGTTATCACCATGCTCGGCAATACGGGTCGCCGCGGTGATTGTGTTGGTGGTAATCAAGATATTCACGTCTGGCCGCTTATCGCGCAGGCAGGTTGCCAGCGTTAGCGCGGCAACACTTTCGCCAACTGATACCGCATGCAGCCAGAAAAGCCTTCCTTTGGGACGTTCTTGGCTATATCGCCCATAACGCTCTTTCAGCCTTTTTTTGTCTTCGCGCCCACGCCATGCCCGGCTATGCAGATGCAAGATGGCAAATGGCGTAACAAACGACCATAAACGGTTATAGCTAGCAAGGGGATAGGGCTGCATCACATTTTGCCTGTCTGTGCGTTATCGCACGCCTCTACCAGCGCGTTTAGCCTGTCTTCCAGCATTTTTCTCATGGCTTCCAATGCATCTTTATCTTTGGTTTTTTCCAATATTATCGCATCCGAATAAATCAGAGTGGCACGACCAAAAGGTTTAGGAAAGCGCATTTTATCCCAGCTTGGCGCAGTCCATAATCTCTTCCCAGACCAAGCGGCAAGCGTTATTGGTGCCCCAGTTAACTGGGATAGGCTGACCGGGCCCATTGATAGGCCTCGCCGTGGCCCTCGCGGCCCATCAGGCGTGATGATAACTGACCGTCCTGATTTAATCTCACCAACCAGCTGGCGCAGGCCAGAAGCCGCTTTACGGTTGCTGCTGCCCCAGATGGGACGCAAACCAAATAGGCGCGATGCCCCGGCTAGTACCTTGCCATCAGGATGCGGGGATTGCAGCGCTGAGCAGCCGCTAGGCAGAAGCGGGCTCATGACAAATAAATGTTCATGCCAGAAAATGATAATTTGCGGCTGTGTTTTCATTCTTGTTTTTAAGGCTTCGTGCCCTTGCTGATGCCAGCGCCGAAACCCCACCAATAGCGCCATCACCGCAGCTAGTAGCAAGCTGATCACAAAAGAGCCTATGGTTGAACGAAGAGCAGATTTAAGCATGACCTCACCAGCATAAAAAAAAGCCATATCTGGTGCTAGCATAAAGCAGATAAAGAGCTGCTTTTCTAGCTGGCATGTCAGATATGCCCTCGCACCATAGAGAAAACCGTTTTTTGTGTCTATATCAGCCCTAATTAGCACAATCCTAGATGACCGGGCAAAAACCAATGCTATCTGTACAGAGGCGCGCAGGCCATGCTAGTAAAGGGGTGAATTTCGCGAAGATTTTGTCGTTAAAATTTTTGTTTAGGCTTTAGGTGAACCAGCTGTGATCAAACAATCAGACAGGCAGATATTGCGCCGGCTTTGGGCCGATTGGGTGTTGGTTTATCGCGGGCGTCTTGGTCTTATCTTTTTGCTTATGGTGTTAGTGGCACTAGCAGGCGGGCTTTATCCTGCCCTAATCAGCCATGTTTTTGATCTGCTATCTGGCAAAACAGATAGCGGGACGGCCCGTTTTGCCTTTCTATCTTTGCCAGATGATCCCTTTGTGGCTATTCCTGCCCTTATTATCCTTGTTGCGTCTATCAAGGCGGCGGCGATGTATTTTCAGGTATTGAGTGTCAATAGTCTTGCACTGCGCATTACAACCGATATCCAGAAAGCGATGTCTGGCCATTTAATCACCTCAGACTTGGCTATAGTGACAGCAGAGCCTGCTGGGGCGTTTATCTCGCGGATTATGAATGATTTGAATCTTGTGCGCGAAGCGTTGGTTAGGCTGGCTAATAATCTGGTACGTGATATTTTAACCATCATTGTAATGGTCGGGGTGATGGTGTGGTTTAGCTGGCTATTATCCTTGCTGGTGCTAGCTGTCTATCCGTTGGCGATGCGCCCGATAGTGCGGATAGGGCGTAAACAGCGCGCCGCTTCTGGGGCATTACAGGAACATCTTGAAGGGGTTACTTCCCTGCTAGCCGAAACCTTGCAAGGCATCAGGATGGTTAAAGCCTATCAACGCGAGGAGGCTGAAAAGACCCGTTCAGGCTCAGCCTTTGATATTTTGTATGAAAAACTGGTTACCTTGCTAGCGGGGCGTGCGCGTATTGACCCTATATTAGAGGTCTTAGGTGGGTTTGCGATAGCGGGGGTAATTGGGGTAGCCGCATGGCAGGTGCAAATCGGCGCCATGCAGGTTGGTGATGTGGTGGGTTTTATCACGGCTCTGTTAATGCTGGTACAGCCGGTGCGGGCCATCGGCACGTTAAATGCGGTTACACAAGAAGGGATGGCAGCAGCAGCGCGTATATTCCAGCTACTCGATAAACAGAACGCGATTACCCAAAAGCCTAACGCCCCTGAATTAAGAATAGAAAAAGGCCAGATTAGTTTTAGGGATGTCAGCTTCTCCTACGGGGGTACAGCTGTATTGGAAAAGGTTAGTTTTGAGGTTGGTGCAGGCGAGACAGTTGCGCTTGTGGGACCTAGCGGGTCTGGTAAATCTTCTATCATCAATCTTCTGCCGCGCTTTTATGATGTGGCCTCTGGCCAGATCCTAATTGATGGGCAATGTATTTCAGACGTCAGCATAGATAGTTTGCGCCGGCAAATGGCGCTGGTCTCCCAAGAAGCGGTATTATTTGATGATACCGTTGCGGCCAATATTCGTTTTGGCCGTCCAGATGCAGATGAGGGTAGGGTGGAGGCCGCTGCAAAAGCTGCCGCAGCAGATGATTTTATACAGCACTTAGAAGGCGGATATCAGGCGCGTGTGGGCGCAACTGGAAACCGTTTGTCAGGTGGCCAGCGCCAGCGAATTTCTATCGCTCGTGCCATGCTAAAAGATGCGCCAATTCTATTGCTTGATGAAGCGACCAGCGCCCTAGATGCACAAAGTGAGAAACAAGTACAACAAGCATTAGAGCGCTTATCAAAAGGGCGTACAAGCTTGATAGTGGCGCACCGCCTAGCGACTATTCGCGGTGCAGATGTCATTTTAGTGCTGGAAGCAGGTAAAATTGTAGAGCGCGGCCGGCATGAAGAATTACTAGCAAAAAAGGGTCTCTATGCTGAATTATGCGCCCTGCAATCGCTGGCTGGTGAAGGATAAGGGGCGGTAGAAAAATAGCGCTATTCGCGGCGCAAAATCGTGTCTACCAGCTTTACTGCCCACGGCCGCGCCATAAACTCAGCCTGTAATTTTTCTGGCTCATATACTGTATCTACCCAATCAAAAAAGGCCATGCCATTGGCTTCGTAAGGGGCATAGGCTTCGAGGAAACAATCTAGCAACCCGGTTTTGGCTTGCCGGACATGTAAATAGCGAAAGGAAAGCTGCTGCAAAGCTTCTGCAACTGGGCGCCCGCGATGGATCAAAAGATAAAGAGCGGCCATCAGCCCGGCTCTGTCTGCCCCTGACTTACAATGCATCAATGCTGGCATCTCAACGCTATTGAACAAATCGCGGGCAGCATAGAGCATCTGTTTGTCAGGTGCGGCGCGGGAACGTGCTGTGAAATCCACCAGCGTGATGCCTGCCTTCTTGCACGCCTCGGCTTCTAGCCGCCAGCCGCCATCATTGCGAGGGCCGCGCAGATTAATGATGGTTTTAATCCCTAAATCTGCAGCTTGTTCCACCCTTTTCGGGGTTGGCTGGTTGCTGCGCCACATCTTATCATCTACCGCGTGCAGATTGTGCCAAGCCAGGCGCAATACCCCATGATCTTTGAGCATAAGCTCGGCCCAATCTTTTGGGCCAGTAGGAGCTGGCACACTCATCTGCTAGCTACCTGCAACGGTAAGGGCGCTAACAAACAAAGAAGGTGCTGCAATCGATTGCCGCAGATCTAAATCATTTGCCGGTGTCATATTCATGAAGATATCTTTTAAATTGCCAGCAACTGTGGCTTCGGTCGCTGGCCAAGCCAGCTTGCCATTTTCGATCCAGAAGCCAGAAGCACCGCGGCTATAATCGCCAGTAGTCATGCTTACTGAACTACCCATCATCTCGGTGATATAAAGCCCCTGCTTGATATCGGCTATCATGTCATTTAGCGCCACATCACCATTTTCCATAATGAAGTTTGATACAGACGGGCTAGGCGGTCCAGAAAGAGAGCGCGATGCATTACCTGTTGGCGTCAGGCCAAGCTGGGCAGCGGTAGAAAGGGTCAAAAGCCAACCATTTAATACGCCGTTTTCAACCATATATCGCTTTGTTACTGGCAGGGTTTCACCATCAAATAGGCGCGATCCCATTCCCCTATTTAAAAGCGGGTTATCCAGAAGAGAGATAGAAGATGATGCTATCGCTTCACCAAGCTGATCTTTTAAAAAACTTGTCCCTCTGGCAATCGCTGCTCCATTAATGCCGCTGGCGATATGTCCAGCGATAGAGCGCGATACTCTCTTATCATAAATAACCGGAAAACTGCCTGTTTGCGGCTTGCGAGCACCAAGCCGAGCAAGGGTACGCTCAGCTGCGCTTTTGCCGATTTTTGTGGCATCTTCTAAATCTTCAGCAAATACAGACGCGCTGTAATCATAATCACGTTCCATCTGGCCATCATGCTCGGCTAGCACTACAGCAGAAATCCCGAAACTAGAGCGTTTATAAGCAGCCGTAAAACCTGTGCTGGTCCCGATCAGTATTTCGTTCATGCCAGTAGAAGCAGAGGCACCGTCTGAATTGCTGATACCATGTGTGTCAAGGGCGGCCGCCTCGCAAGTAAGCGCCATTTCGCTCAAAGCTTCCGTGCTTATGCTGGTATCATCAAACAGCTCAATTTCGGGAAAGTCGCGTGCTTGCTCCTCAGCATTCGCAAGCCGGGCAAATGGATCTTCTGGGGCAATTTTAGCCATGCTGACAGCGCGCTGAGCTAGTTCTGTAATATTATCCGCATCAAGCTGTCCGGTAGACACGCTGGCTGAGCGTTGGCCCACAAACACCCGCATGCCGACCTGGTAATCTTCTGAGCGTTCAGCTGATTCTACCTTGCCAAGGCGCACCTGAACATCCAGCCCATGCCCTCTAATAAAGCTTACATCTGCGCCATCTGCACCGGCCTTTTGCGCGGCGTCCAGCATTTGATCTACAATTTTTTTATCATCTGTTTCCATAAGCAATGAAATAGTACGTCTGCACCTTATATGCAACTGCTTGCCAGATAGAGAGGGGTAGTTTATCTACTGGATTATTATGGCATTTAAAATTTTTCTAGATGGTGGCGCGGGAACAACAGGTCTGCAAATCGCAGATAGGCTGGCATCTCGTGCAGATATATCACTCCTTGTTTTGGATGATACGACGCGCAAAGATAAAGAGGCGCGTAAAGCTGCTATGGCGGAGGCAGATATTTCTATCTTATGCCTGCCTGATGCGGCGGCGATAGAAGCAGCGGCAATGGCAGCAGAGCTTGCTTGTGATGTTCGGCTAATAGATGCGTCCTCAGCCCACCGTGTTCATCCTGATTTTGTTTATGGCTTTGCAGAGATGGCGGCCGGGCAGGCGGATAAAATCGCTAATGCCCATCTGGTTAGCAATCCTGGATGTTATCCAACTAGCTTTGTTGCATTAGTGCGCCCACTAATTCAGGCGGGTCTATTAGCGCCAGAGGCCGGGCTAGCGGCGGCTTGTGTAAGCGGCTATAGCGGCGGCGGCAGAACCATGATTGAACGCTATGAAGCTGGTGAGGCTCCGGCCTTTGGCACCTATGGGTTAACGCTTGGGCATAAGCATTTACCAGAAATGAAAGTGCATTCCGGCCTTGTTGATACGCCTGTGTTTTTGCCTTCGGTTGGTCAGTTTGCCCAAGGTATGCTGGTCAATATCCCGTTGCATCAGGCGCAATTTTCAAAAACGGTGAGCGCTGCGGACTTAACCGCATGCTATCGCGCCGCTTATGGCGATAGCGCTCTGATAAAAATCTGTGATGAAACAGGGCTTGATGCGCATAATTTCCTAGTGGCAGAAGCGCTTGCCGGACGCGATAATATGGAGCTGTTTGTGTTTGCGGATGCAAGCGAAAGTCATTTTGTGCTGACAGCGCGCACCGATAATCTGGGCAAAGGGGCAGCAGGGGCAGCTGTCCAAAATATGAATTTAATGCTGGGGGTAGATATGCTCAGCGGCCTGCAAGTGTAATGGTCTTTATTAAACGTCAATTTTGAATAGATGCGATGTTGAAAATTCCAAAGATGACGATGCGGGAACGGGCTTTTGGCTATCCCTATGAGGCGCCCGAAGGTGCATATCTGCTGCAAAATGGGTATCAGCTAGCCTTGCCAGATACGTATGATTTTAGCAACCGTGTAGCGGTTTTATCTGTTGGCTCCAACCGCGCCCCCGCCCAGCTTTACCGCAAATTTGGCGAACGGGCCGAAGTGCCGGTAACCCCTGTCGCTGTAAAAGATTGTGATATTGTGCATGTTGCAAACCTTGCCGATTATGGTGCGGTACCTTGCTCTGCTTTCCCATCACCCGGCGCGTCTATTACGCTGAATATTGCGTGGCTGACCGGCCAACAGCTAGAAATTATGCATGCCACCGAATCACTAGGCGAGGCTTATGATTGGATAGAATGGGATTTAAGCGCCATCACAGCGCTATCGCATCGCTTGCCAACGCGACTATTTGGCTATGCGGCCATCGCGGGCGCGTTTAATCTTTGTGGGGATGGACCGTTTGCTTTGGAAAAGATTGCCGCTAAAGATAGGCAATTTACTGTCGCTAGCCAGCAGGTGATGCAGCAGCAAATATTTGCTGCTCTTGGTTCTGGTGTTGCAGATATCTATCAATGGGTTGAACATGTGCAGTCCGATGCAGGCCTGCGCCGAGATATCCGCCAACGCCTGACAGAAAAAGCCGTACAGCCAGCAAACCCGCCTTGGCAAAAAAGTGATGATCTAGAGGGTTAAATAATCTGTTGCGCCAGCAGGGCAGCGGTTATAAACAGACCTGTATTACGATTAGATTTAAACAGGCGGAGTGCGGTATCTGGTGCAGCTATATCCACCTGCAAAGCTTGCCTGCCTAAATGTAGCCCCGCTGCCAGTACGCCAAATAGCCAAATATCAACACCAGACAGGCTATAAAAACCCACAAACCAGCACGCTGTCGCGGCGCCATAGAACATTGCCACACCCGCTCTAAGGCGCGAGCCAAGCGTAAGGGCAGAAGATTTCACGCCGGTTACCCGGTCATCTGGCATATCCTGAATTGCATAGATAGTATCATAGCCAATAACCCAAAATACCGTTCCAGCATAAACCAAGAATAGGCCAAAAGGGGGCATGCCTGCCCAAAGAACAGATGCTGCCACTGGTATCGCCCAGCTAAAAGTTAGCCCCAGAACCAGTTGCGGGAAGCCAAAGACGCGTTTGGCTAGCGGATATAAAATTATTAACGGGGCAGCCGCTGCGCCTACTATCCATGTGCGTATCGGCAATTGAACAAGCAATCCAAGCCCAAGTAGCGTAAGAAAGACTAAAAAAACCAAGGCGCCGAAAAGACCTATCTCGCCAGAGGCCAGAGGCCGGCCTTTGGTACGTGCGACCTGCTTGTCGATATTTCTGTCCCATATATCATTAATCACACATCCTGCTGCACGCATGATAATCGCCCCTATCATAAACAGTGCCATCAAGAAAAAAGCTGTTTCTAAATTAGGGCTGTACCCTGCAATTATCCACCAGCCGGGCAGCAACAAAAGCCACCAGCCAATAGGCCGGTCTAGCCGTGCAAGCGTGATATAGGGATGCATAGCCCTAGGCAGGTAACGCCACCCCCCCTGCATACGAATATCGCTGGCAGCGCCTTGGATTTCTTCTGGTTGCGGGGCTTTTGAAGTCATAATTTTTACGACTACCTTAGCTGGCTTGGGATGTCTATCAAAGTTTTATTAGAACGCGGTTTGAAAACAAGGTAGTTCTTTTTGTTTGCGGGGTAGGGGCAGAAAATCCCTTGCCTTGAAACAGGATTTCAGCCTAAATCTGATATTTATGAATTCCAGTTTGCCCACACTAAGATTATTTACAGATCAGCCCTTGATGCAAGGCGCAACCATACAGCTGGTTGGCGAGGTTGCGCATTATCTGGCTACTGTAATGCGGCGTCGCATTGGCGATAAGATTGAGCTGTTTAACGGCCACGATAATAGCTTTATTGCCGATATAATCGAGGTTAGTAAAAAACGCGTTATCGCCATGTTGATATCGGTTGCTCGCCAGAGGGTATTGCCGCCTGATATCTGGTTGTTATTTGCCCCAATAAAGCGCACGCGTCTTGATTTTATGGCGCAGAAAGCAACCGAGCTTGGCGCACGCCAAATAGCGCCTGTGGATACTGATTTTTGTCAGGTTAGCCGCGTTAAAACAGACCGTTTGCGTGCCAACGCAATTGAGGCAGCAGAACAGACAGGGCGCCTTGATATTCCGGAAATAGGCGCGTTTGAAACGCTAGAAGACCGCTTGCAAAACTGGCCAGAAGATAGAATTATTCTGTTTTGTGATGAGATGCTAGCTGGTGCTGATGAAAAGCCTGATATGCTTGCAAGTTTAAAAAATATAAAGGGACGCAAAGCGGCGTTGCTGATAGGGCCTGAAGGGGGATTTTCAGAAAAAGAACGAACCCGAATTTTGCGCTGCCCTGAAGTGATACAAATCAGCCTTGGCCCGCGTATATTAAGAAGTGATACCGCCGCGCTTGCTGCGCTTAGCCTATATCAGGCTGTATGCGGGGACTGGCATCACAGCAGTTGAGTTTCCTTAAATTTTAAAGTGCCTGCTTTTATAGGGCGCTAAAACACAATAGATATTCTAACCGGCTAGACCCAAGAGATAAAATAATGAAAGAACATGGCACTGCACAGCCAGTTACTGACCGCGCGCAACTCATCGAATGGTTTGCTGAAAAAGGCAAGCCCAAATCAGCGTGGCGGATTGGCACGGAACATGAAAAATTCCTGTTTCACAAAGGCAGTTTTAAGCCTGTAGCTTATGAAGGGGCGCAAGGTGTTGGTGAGTTATTACGCCTGTTAAAAGAACAGCATGATATGCAGCCAATTATCGAAAAAGGGTATATTATCGGCCTGAAAAGTGATGATGGCGGGTCGATAACGCTAGAGCCGGGGGGGCAGTTCGAGCTATCTGGTGCCCCATTGGCAAGCTTGCATGAAACATGTTCTGAAACTGGTTCACATTTGCGTCAGATGCGGGATATTACTCAGCAGCTGGATCTGTGTATGTTAGGGGTGGGTTTCCAGCCGCTTTGGCAGCGAGATGATATCTCCTGGATGCCTAAAGGGCGGTATAAGATTATGCGCGAATATATGCCCAAACGCGGCAAGCTGGGTTTGGATATGATGCTGCGTTCCTGTACCGTTCAGGTCAATTTGGATTACGAAGATGAACGCGATATGGTGCGCAAGTTCAGAACCTCTCTTGGATTGCAACCTATTGCCACCGCCTTGTTTGCAAACTCGCCCTTTAAAGATGGCCAGCCATCTGGGCTAAAATCGACCAGAGCCGAGGCATGGACAGATACAGATCCCGACAGGTGCGGGGTACCGGGCTTTGTGTTTGACGATGATTTTGGCTATGCAAGATGGGTTGACTACATTTTGGATGTGCCCATGTATTTCTTGCATCGAGGTGAGGATTATTTGGATGTCTCTGGCCTGTCATTCAAAGATTTTATGGCGGGTAAATTACCTGGCTTTGAAGGCGAATATCCTTCGATGGCTGATTTTGAAGATCATGTAACTACTGCTTTTCCAGAAGTGCGCTTAAAAGGCTATCTTGAAATGCGCGGCGCTGATGGGGGCAGTTGGGGCAATATTTGTGCCCTGCCTGCCTTGTGGGTTGGTCTGTTATATGATGAAGAGGCGCTAGATGCTGCAGAGGCGCTTATCAAGGGGATAAAAGCAAGCGATGTAGAAGCGGCACGCATGGCGGTTGCAAAAGACGGATTGCAAGCTGAAATGGCAGGGCGTTCTGTTCACAAACTTGCCCATGAGGTACTTGAAATTGCTGAAGCTGGGCTGAAATCGCGCAATCTTCTAGATAGCAAAGGCGAGGATGAGACAAAATATCTTGCCCCTTTGCAAGAAATTGTGAAAAGCGGGAAAACCTATGCAGACATTATGCTAGAGAAATATCATGGTGCGTGGGATGGAGATATAACGCATATTTTCAAGGAATATCACTATTAGAGCTTGGCTTATAGGGCCTTGTTGATTTAGCCAGATAAAAAAATTTCCCTCCTGAAGCGCAACAGCTAAAGCGCCCGAAAGAATGAGATGTTTGCACTGCTGCTGATCACTTTTGTGAATTTTGTCGGGATAGGCGCGCTTATTCCTATATTGCCTTATACGGTTATCGAAAATCTCGGATATTCTGAAACGGTAATGACTGCGCTTCTGGCTAGTTTTGCGCTGGCTATGTTTGTCGCCAACCCTATTTTAGGACGCCTTTCCGACCGGGTGGGGCGGCAGCCTGTTCTGCTGATATCGTTGACTATTGGGACGGCTGCGCATCTGTGGTTTGCCCTAAGTAATGATATAATATCTATGTTTGCTGCGCGTATCATTGCTGGACTATCAGCAGGGAATATCGGCGTCATTCAGGCGATTATTGCCGATAACTCCAAGCCAGAGGCGCGGGCACGAATAATGGGTTTTCTGGGTGCGGCAATTGGCTCTGGCTTTGTTCTAGGCCCTGCAATTGGCGGATTGCTTGGTGGTCTTGGCTCTGGGCCTGTGCATCAGGTTCCGTTTTTGGTCGCTGCCTTATTTTCCTTTATTGCGGTATGTTTGGTGCTGCGTTTGAAATTGCAATCAGTTAAGGGGGCGGTTTCGCCGGACAGGCAAGGGTTTTTCTTGCTTTTTAAATCTATGTTATCCAGCCCTATCGGTCTTTTTGCGTTGGCTTTTTTCTGCCTCAATCTTGCCTTTGCGCAAGTCGAAGCTTCTTATGTGCTATTGGTTCGCGATCTATTAGATTTTGGTCCGCGTCAAACCGGCTGGCTATTTACCTATATCGGTGTGTGTATCATCATTGTACAGGGCGGTCTTATCGGTAAATTGACACGCGCTTTTGGCGAGATGCGTGTGGTAGTAGCAGGTGTTAGCGTGCTGGCCCTCGGCCAGCTTGTGACCACGATAATTGCTGGCGGGGATAGCTTGTTTGGCAGCTCTGTCTTTTTGGCAGTGCTGGTCTCCACCAGCTTTGTTTGTGTAGGCTTTGCGCTAATTAATCCAACCCTGTCTGCCGCATCATCGCATGCTGCGCGTGCAGATCAGATGGGCGGCGCGCTAGGGCTGGTGCAGGGGTTTGGATCAATGGGACAAGTGATAGGCCTAAGCATCGCCGGTCCTTTGTATCAAGCCGGCTCTGGCCGACTATCGTTTGGCTTTGGCTTTGTTATCACGTGTATGTTGCTGGTGGTGGTTTGGCAGATTAAATCACGCCGCACCAGCTAGCCGGCATATAAAACGGGCTAGGCTGCTTCTGTGCCGCCAACAGTGATGCCGCCCATTTTCAAGGTAGGCTGGCCCACCCCAACAGGAACAGACTGGCCAGCTTTGCCGCACGTGCCGACCCCTCTATCAAGAGCCATATCATTACCGATCATCGTGATTTTAGACATCGCATCTGGGCCGCTACCAATAAGGGTTGCCCCTTTTACTGGCGCACCGATTTTACCATTTTCCACCAGATAAGCCTCAGAAGCCGCAAATACAAATTTGCCAGAGGTGATATCTACTTGGCCGCCACCAAAATTCACCGCATACAGCCCCTTTTTCATCGAGGAGACGATTTCTTCAGGGTCATGTGCGCCATTTTCCATAAATGTGTTGGTCATGCGCGGCATCGGCAGATGCGCATAGGATTCGCGCCTGCCATTACCAGTTGCGGCTACGTCCATCAGCCGGGCATTTTGCCTGTCTTGCATATAGCCTTTTAAAATGCCGTCTTCTATTAAAACATTACGGGCAGAAGCGGTGCCTTCATCATCAATTGTAAGGGAGCCGCGCCGGTCCATCATGGTGCCATCATCCACCACCGTTACGCCTTTGGCGGCAACTTGCTCACCAATTCGGCCAGAAAATACAGAGGTGCCTTTGCGGTTAAAATCACCCTCTAGCCCATGCCCCACAGCTTCGTGAAGCATCACACCCGGCCAGCCTGCCCCAAGCACTATTTCCATCTCGCCAGCAGGTGCAGAGACCGATTCAAGGTTCAGTAGTGCGATACGCAAAGCTTCTGATACCTCTGCTTGCCACATAGCATCATCCAGATAGTGGGCAAACATAAAGCGCCCCCCACTGCCGCTAGAGCCTGTTTCCATGCGTCCATTTTGTTCTACAACAATGGCCACATTCATGCGCACAAGTGGGCGGATATCTGCATAGCAAGAGCTGTCTGGGCGCATAATCTGTACTGCCTGCCAAGAGCCAGCAATGCTTGCACTCACCTGACGCACGCGCGGATCCGCGGCTCTGGCATACGCATCTATCTTTTGTAATAGCTCAACCTTATCGGCAAACGGGGTTTCAGCAAGTGGATTTAAATCACTATACATTGATTTATTATGTCCTGCTTCTGGGGCGAGAGCCAATTGCCCTGCATGACCAGAAGCCACAGAAGATACAGTTTCAGCGGCGCGGCGCAAAGCGCTCTCGGATAGCTCGCCAGCATGGGCAAAAGCGTCTGCTTCACCGGCGATAGCGCGGAGGCCAAAACCGGCGCTTTGATCATATGTAGCCGCTTTTAGCCTGCCATCATCAAAGGCCAGCATTTCAGAATGGCGCATTTCAAGAAATAAGTCTCCATCATCTGCGCCGTTTAGGCAGTTTGAAACAATCTCGCGCGTTCTATCTTTATCAAGTCCGGTTTGTCCAAAAAACAGGGCATCTGTTTGGTCGATAAGCGTCATAGCGGTGCCTTTTTAATTTGCAGCACATTTTTTGCACAAACATGCCGGATGAAAACCTTAGATGATAATGGTTGGTTTGGTGCTTTCTTTCAAGTGGGGCGCGTGAAAAGAAGTCGTTTACGCTATGATTCTCCCCCGAACTTTGCGCCCTGCAAAAAAAACGCGCGACAGGCCGTCGCAGTGGCTTTTCATGAGCAAAAAAAACCGCTAGAAGGGTGGAAGTAATATCAACTGATCGACCCGGCCGTTCTGCTTTATCTTATTTTAATGCGCGGCGCTGTAGTTAATCCGGTCAACTGATCCTTACGTCGAAGGGGGAAAAAAGATGAATTTGCGCAGCCTTCTATCTGCCGCCATGTCGGTTATGATGGCTTTTGGTTTACTGTTTGCGGGTGCAGCCTTTGCTGCTGAACCTCAGCCATGGCAGCTAGGCCTTCAAGATCCAGCAGGCTCTATCGCTGAAAAAGCAACCAGCCTGCATAATATGTTGCTGATTATTATCACCGCCATTTCTTTATTTGTGCTAGCGTTGTTGGTTTACGTTTGCGTACGTTTTCGTCGTTCTGCAAACCCTAACCCCTCAAAGACATCGCATAACACCGTTATTGAGATTTTATGGACGGTTGTGCCGGTACTGATTCTGGTCGTGATTGCGGTGCCATCCTTCCAGCTTCTGTATTATATGGACAAGACTAAAGATACAGAGATGGTCATCAAGGTTACGGGGAATCAGTGGTACTGGAATTATGAATATCCAGATGAAGGGGTGTCTTTTGACAGCTACCTTGTTGATGAAGAAGACCTTGGTGAGGACGAAATTCGCCTGCTGAGCGTTGATAACCCTATGGTTGTTCCGGCAGGTACCCGCATCAAGTTGCTGGTAACTGGCAATGATGTGATGCATTCCTTCTTTGTGCCGTCTCTAGCTGTTCAGATTTATTCTATCGCTGGGCGTATTAACGAAGCTTGGATTGATGTGCCAGAAGGCACGAAGAAATATTATGGGCAGTGTAATCAGATTTGCGGCGTAAACCACGCCTATATGCCAATTGTTGTTCAGGCATTGAATGAGGCTGATTACGCTGAATGGCTGTTGAATGCCAAAGAAGAGTTTGCTTCTGCAGAAGTGCCGAGCGAGACGCTTCTGGCTTCAGCTAACTAATTTTTATTTGTGAGAGCAGGGAGATAAAAAATGAGTGCCCAGACACACGCAGCAGATGCAGGCCACGCTAACCCAACCGGGTTTGTGCGCCGTTGGCTGTATTCAACCAACCACAAAGATATCGGGACGATGTATATCATCTTCTCTATTCTTGCCGCGCTTATTGGTGGCGGTTTTTCTATTTTCATGCGTATGGAGCTTATGGAGCCAGGCGTGCAATATATGGCAGATGGCCATGTATGGAACGTCTTTACCACTGCCCATGGCTTGATCATGGTGTTCTTTGTGGTGATGCCAGGGCTGATTGGCGGTTTTGGTAACTGGTTTGTGCCGATTATGATCGGCGCCCCAGATATGGCCTTTCCGCGAATGAACAATATCTCTTTCTGGTTATTGCCACCTGCTTTCCTACTGCTTCTGCTCTCTGCGGTAATGGATGGCGGCGCGGGTGTTGGTTGGACAATTTATCCGCCAATGTCTAGCACGGCTGGAACGCCAGGCATGTCTATGGATTTGGCCATCCTATCGCTTCACCTAGCCGGTGTATCTTCCATTTTGGGTGCGGCAAACTTTATCACCACTATCTTTAATATGCGCACACCGGGCATGACCTTGCACAAAATGCCTCTATTTGCATGGGCGATGCTTATTACGGCCTTCTTGCTGTTGCTGGCTGTGCCGGTGTTGGCAGGTGCGATTACGATGTTGCTAACAGATAGAAACTTTGGCACCACCTTCTTCATCCCCGAAGGCGGCGGCGATCCAATTCTGTTCCTGCATTTGTTCTGGTTCTTTGGTCATCCGGAGGTTTATATCATGATCCTTCCGGCCTTTGGGATTGTCAGCCACATCATTTCAACCTTTGCCCGCAAGCCTATCTTTGGCTATTTGGGTATGGCATATGCGATGGTAGCTATCGGGTTTGTCGGCTTTATTGTTTGGGCACACCACATGTATACAGTGGGCTTGGACGTCGATACACGTGCCTACTTCACAGCAGCTACTATGGTTATTGCGGTGCCTACAGGGGTTAAAATCTTCTCATGGATAGCAACCATGTGGGGCGGCTCAATGACCTTTAAATCACCAATGCTGTGGGCTATTGGCTTTATTTTCTTGTTCACTGTTGGCGGTGTAACAGGCGTTGTATTGGCAAATGCTGGTATGGATGTGGTTCTGCACAACACCTATTATGTGATTGCCCACTTCCATTATGTTCTGTCTCTTGGCGCAGTATTTGGTCTATTTGCAGGCTTTTATTACTGGTTCTCCAAGATGACCGGCTATGAGTACCATGAAGGCCTAGCTAAAGTGCATTTTTGGCTAACCTTTATTGGGGTGAATTTGACCTTCTTCCCAATGCACTTCCTAGGCCTAGCAGGCATGCCGCGCCGTTACATTGACTATCCAGATGCGTTTGCAGGTTGGAACTATGTGGCGTCTATCGGCTCTTATGTGAGTGCCTTTGCCACACTTATCTTCCTTGCTTTGATTGTGGAAGCTTTTGTAAGCCGCAGAAAAGCAGCTGATAATCCGTGGGGTGAAGGGGCAACAACCCTTGAATGGCAGGTGTCTTCACCGCCGCCATATCACACCTTTGATGCGCTGCCAAAAGTCAAATAAGGCTTAGCAGGGTAGCGTTTAACAGGGATAAAACCTTATGACACAGCAAATCATACAGGCCGAAACACAGCTGACTGTTGCAGAAAAACCTGCAACAGTCGGTGAGTTTTTCCAGTTGATGAAGCCACGTGTTATGAGCCTTGTTATATTCACTGGTTTTGCCGGCATGTTTCTAGCTCCGGGGTCAATGCACCCCTTGCTAGCGGCGATTGCCCTATTTGCTATAGCTGCGGGTGCTGGCGCGTCTGGTGCTATTAATCAATGGTATGACCGCGATATTGATGCGTTGATGAGCCGAACACGCAGCCGGCCTATTCCGGCTGGGCGGGTTGAGCCAGCAGAAGCACTGGGCTTTGGGATTGTTATCTCCTTTTTGTCCGTGCTTCTTCTTACTATAGCCAGCAATCTTCTGGCTGGTGGGTTACTGGCCTTTACTATCTTTTTTTATGCGGTAATTTACACCGTTTGGTTAAAGCGCAGCACTGCCCAGAATATTGTTATTGGCGGTGCGGCAGGGGCTCTGCCGCCAATGGTGGGATGGGCTGCGGTAACGGGCAGTATATCTATTGAGCCTATCGCGCTTTTTGCTTTAATTTTTGTCTGGACGCCGCCGCATTTCTGGGCGCTGGCACTGGTCAAGAACGATGATTACCGTGATGCAGGTGTGCCGATGCTGCCAGTAGTTGCTGGCAAGGCTGAAACCCGCAAACAGATTTTAATCTATGCGCTGATTCTAGCGCCAACAGGTCTCACGCCGTATATGTTGGCAATGGCAAGTGTGGGCTATGGTGCGGTTGCGGCTCTATTGGGCGTTTATTTTGTGCATCTATCTTTTAAGCTTTATCGCCAGCCTAGTGATAAGGCCGCGTGGAAGCTGTTTAAGTTTTCAATTTTCTATTTATTTATTTTATTCGCAGCCCTTATCATCGACCGGGTGGCGATAGGATTATTTTAAGCAATTAACAGATTTTGGATTAGGATAAAATGGCCCAGCAAGACCCAAAGACAGGCAAAGAAATGCAGCAGATGAGCCGCAAGCGTAATCTGTGGGTGCTAGGGCTGATCTTCGGATTTGCAGTGCTGATTTATCTGGTCACAATCTTGCGGATGGAAGGCTAAGGTTTTATGAGCGAGCTTGCCTCTGACAAAATCTATGAAGCGGCTACCGGCCATCGCAATCGTCGTTTACTGGCGGTATTGGCGCTTGTGGTAGCCGGAATGGTGGGCTTGGCCTTTGCCTCTGTGCCGCTTTATCGGCTGTTTTGTCAGGTTACTGGCTTTGGGGGTACCACACAGGTTGCCGAAGCTGCGCCGTCGCAAGTGGCAACTGGCTTACCGCCTGTATCCGTGCGGTTTGATGCTAATGTCAGCCCAGCCCTAAAGTGGGCATTTATTCCAGTTAGCGCGCCAGTTAGTTTGGTTCCAGGGGAGCAGACAACAATTTTATATCGCGCAACAAATATCGGTACAGCGCCTTCAACCGGCACCGCTACCTTTAATGTAACACCGCAAAAAGCTGGACCCTATTTTATGAAAATAGAATGTTTCTGTTTTACGGAGCAGACATTGCAGCCTGGCGAATCGATGGATATGCCAGTATCCTTTTTTGTGGATAGCGAAATCGGTACCGATACAAATACGATGGATGTGCACGAAATTGTTCTGTCCTATACTTTTTTTGAGGCAAGGACGTGAAAAAGGGCGTTCTATAGAATTTAATTTGATCTGCCAGTCGGAGGGGACAGGCTTTTTCTTGAGGAGAAGAATATGAGTGGATCACAACAACATCCTTATCATCTGGTAGAACCTAGCCCATGGCCTGCGGTTGGTTCTGCTGCTGCATTTATCACGGCTATCGGTGGGGTAATGTTTATGCATGAGCGCGCCTATGGCGAGCATGTGATGGGCATTGGACTAGCACTAGTATTGATGACCATGTTTATGTGGTGGCGCGATGTCGTGCGTGAGGCAGAATATCAAGGCCATCACACGCCAATAGTTCAGGTGGGTATGCGCTATGGCATGATGCTGTTTATCGCATCAGAAGTCATGTTCTTTGTTGCTTTTTTCTGGGCGTTCTTTGACCGTTCTTTTTATCCAGCAGGGGGTGTTTGGCCGCCTGAGGGGATTGAGACCTTCAACCCGTTTGACCTGCCTTTGATTAACACGCTGGTATTGTTGCTTAGCGGCTGTACGGTAACCTGGTCGCACCATGCGCTGCTTCAGAATAATCGCCGGGACTTTATTACTGGCCTTGTGCTGACAGTAGTTTTGGGTGCGCTATTTACGGGTTTGCAGGCATTAGAATATAGCCATGCCCCGTTTGGCTTTACAGATGGTATTTACCCCTCTGTCTTTTATATGGCGACAGGCTTTCATGGCTTTCATGTTTTGGTAGGGACCTTGTTCTTAACAGTTTGTTTGATCCGCGGCCTGAAAGGGCATTTCACCGCAGAGCAGCATTTTGGTTTTGAAGCGGCTGCTTGGTACTGGCATTTTGTTGATGTGGTCTGGTTATTCCTGTTCGTAGCGGTTTACTGGTGGGGCGGCTGATTGCCCAGCTTACAATGCTAAAAACATAACAAATATATAAATCGGCCTCAGCACTTGCAGTTGTAGGCCGATTTTCTTATTCTGCGCATGCGATTGCACTTCCCCTCTCTTTTTTATTGTCAGGTTTTGCCAATGTATTTCAGACCTTTTTTATGGCTCACGCTCTTCAGCATTCCAGCATTGCTGGTTTTGCTCGCGCTCGGCTTCTGGCAACTTGATAGGCTGGCATGGAAAACAGAGCTGATAAATAATTTTAACGCGCGTGCAAATGCACCGGCTATTTTGCCGCCTGAAAATGATGCTCCGCTTGCCCCTATAGAGTTTCAAAATTTACAGCTTACTGGATATTACCTGCATGATATGGAACGGTATCTAACTGGACGCACCTATGAAGGAAATGCAGGTTTTCATGTGGTTACCCCGTTTCGGTCTCAAGCTGGAAAGCTGATATTTGTTAATCGGGGCTGGGTATCAGAGGCCTACCGTAACCCGGATAAGCGGCCATTTTCGATTGAAGATAAAGAGGTTACTATTCGCGCTGTTTTACGGCTACCACAGCAAAAGGGCTATTTTGTTCCAGAGAATGAGCCAGATAGAGGCTTTTGGTTTACTTTGAAGCCCCATGAGCTCGCAACTCATCTGGGCTTGGATGAGGCTATTACCAGCTATTATGCAGATCAGATTCGGGAGGGCGATGTGTTAACATTGCCGATCGCGGCGACTATGCATATTGAGGTGCGTAATACGCATTTAAATTACGCGCTAACATGGTTTGGTATCGCTCTGTCCTTGATAGGGGTATATTTTGCTTATCATGTAAATGCGGGCAGGTTTGGTTTTCGTAAAAGCCCATAATGAGTGAGACAAAGCAAGATGGAATATATTAGCACTAGAGGCAAAGATGGCCCACTTAGTTTTGAAGATGCCCTATTAAATGGGTTGGCGCGTGATGGCGGGTTGTATTTACCCACCCAATGGCCCTGTTTTAGTGCGGCTGAAATACGGGCTATGCGCGGTCAATCTTATGTGAAAATCGCAGGTCAGATTATGTCGCGCTTTACCGATGGTGAGGTGCATGAAGATCAGATAGCTGAAATTGCAGCGGATGCTTATCGCGGCTTTACCCATAAAGAGATAGCGCCTCTAAAGGCTATGGAGCAGGATATCCATGTTCTGGAGCTGTTTTATGGACCAACTATCGCCTTTAAAGATTATGCGATGCAGTTTCTATCGCGTGCGTTTGATACAGCCCTTAGCCGCCAGAATAGGCAGGCTGTTATTCTAGGAGCAACCAGCGGCGATACAGGCTCTGCTGCGCTAGAAGCCTTTCGTGGGCGGGAGGCGGTAGATGTCTTTATCCTGTTCCCAGAGGGGCGGGTCTCACCAGTTCAACAAAAACAGATGACTTCTGTGCGTGATGCAGGCGTGTATGCTATCGCTGTTAAGGGGGATTTTGATGATTGTCAGGCACTGGTTAAGGCCTGTTTCAATGATGCAGCTTTCCGCGATAAGGTCGGGCTATCGGCAGTAAATTCCATTAATTGGGCACGTTTGATGCCGCAGATTGTCTATTACTTCACCTCTGCCTTGGCACTTGGCGCCCCAGATAAGCCGGTGGCATTTTCTGTGCCTACAGGCAATTTTGGGAATGTATTTGCAGGGTGGGTTGCCATGCAAATGGGCTTGCCTGTTGAACGCTTTATTGTCTCTTCAAATCGCAATGATATCTTAACGCGTTTTTTTGAAGGCGGGGTGATGGAGCGCCGGGATGTGCATCCCTCGCTTAGCCCGTCTATGGATATTCAGGTCTCTTCCAATTTTGAGCGATTGCTGTTTGAATTATTAGATCGCAACGGTGAGGCGGTAGCAGCTGCGATGCAGAGCTTTTCTGAAACAGGCCGCTTTTCAGTAGAAGATAAAGTGTTGCAATCAGCCTTGCAGGTCTTTTCAGGCTATTGTTTGGATGATGCGGGTACCACAGCGGAGATTAAACGCTGTTTTGATACGCATAACTATTTGATTGACCCGCATAGCGCGGTGGGGCTAGCCGCTGCACGAAATGCGCGCAGGACAAATTTGGTTGCTAAAGACACCCCCATCATTAGCCTAGCTTGCGCACATCCTGCAAAATTCCCAGATGCAGTGCATAATGCAAGCGGCCAGATGCCTGAATTGCCAGATGAGCTAGCAGATTTGATGAGCCGTGATGAGCAGATGTTAACCGCGCCAAATGATATGGCTGCGGTACAAAAGCTGGTTCTGGAACATAGGCGCGGCTAATGGCAATTATCGAAACAAGTCAGATGGAAAATGGGTTGACGCTAGCCAGTGTTGGCATGGCGTCTTCTCATTCTATCTCGCTTGGTGTGTGGGTGAAGGCTGGTGCGCGTGATGAGCGCAATGACGAGATCGGGATAGCCCATTTTCTAGAGCATATGGCCTTTAAGGGTACAAAGAGCCGGAGTGCACTTTCCATTGCTAAAGATATTGAGGATGTAGGCGGATTTATTAATGCGCATACTGCACGCGAAGAGACCGCTTATTATATCAATCTTCTGCCGGAACATCTTGAGATGGGCTTTAATATCTTGAGCGATATTTTGCTGAACTCAACCTTGCCAGCCGAAGAGATTGAGCGTGAGCGCGGTGTAATCATTCAAGAGATTGGCCAGAGCATTGATGCACCTGATGACCATGTTTTTGAATGTTTTTCACGCAGCTGTTATGGCCGGCATACATTGGGGAACTCTATTTTAGGCACAACCGATAGTGTCTCTTCTTTCACCGCTACAGAGCTTTCTGGCTTTATGCAACGCCATTATGGAGCGGCACAGATGATTATCTGTGTGGCAGGGCCGGTCAGTCATGCGCAGGTTTCGGCTCTTGCCAGCCAATATTTTGGGCCGCTTGGAAAAGCTAACAATCCAACCCGTCACCTGCCAGAATTTTTATCCACCCGCCATATCGCTAGCCGTGATTTAGAGCAATGCCATACGGTGTTTGGGTTTCAAGCGCCTGATGCTTGCTCTGAGTGGCGGTATCCGCTGATGGTCTTATCAAACTTATATGGCGGGGGTATGTCCTCTCGGCTGTTCCAGCAGGTCAGAGAAGAGCGCGGATTATGCTATTCAATATTCTCTTTTGCCCAGATGTTTACCGATACAGGAATGTTTGGTGTTTACGCTGGCACTTCGGATAAAACCGTGGATGAAATGATGGAAGTATCGCTTACCGCTTTAAAAGCCTGCCAGAGCGATCTAAGCCAAGAAGAAATTGACCGTGCTAAGCAGCAATTACGGGCAGCGGTCCTAATGCGGCGGGATTCAGTTTCTTCGATGATGGATATCACTGCCCGACATCTTGCCTTGTTTGGGCGCGTGTTTGAGCGCGATGAAATGCTGGCCGCTATTGATAAGGTTAGCCGTGATAAAGTAGCAGAATTAGCGGCACAGATAATTTCTGGACCAGCGCCATCGCTTTGTGTTGTTGGGCCAGCTTCCAGCCAGATGCAGATAAAGGATATGCAAGCGATATTAGCCTAGCCGGTAGCGTTATGCGGCAGTTATGCAGACCCGCTTTGCGGAGAGAGCGATCCGGCATTAATGCCCATGGCCATAAAAGTTTTATCCCAAATATGTGCATGATTTGTGCTAAATAGCATTTCTGCGGAGGCTGGCAGATGAAACCACATGCTTTGCTTCATCTCTTCTTCTAGCTGGCCAGCGGACCAGCCTGCATAGCCAAGCAGTATTTTGGCATGTAAAGGCCCTAATCCGCGCGTAATCTCGGTTATCATATCCACATGCATGGACAGGCAGATATTATCGCGCACCAGAACTGAATTAGGCATCATCTGGTCATCAGTATGCAAGATATAGCCACGCTGTGGCTCAACTGGTCCACCAATATAAATTGGGGCGTTTGGGTCAAAACGCGGCTGGTCAATATTTAGCTGGTCACTAAGGGTGGAAATGGTGACCTCTTCACTTGGCTGATTTATAATAAAGCCCATCGCCGCAGTTTCGTCATGCTGACAGATAAATAACGCCCGCTTTTGAAAGCGTGGATCAGTCATTTGCGGTGTCGCCACCAATAACTGCCCAGCCAGCGTTTTTGAATAATCAAAAGATTCTATCGCCATAAACCGCTCCTGCGGGGATTAACCTGTCACGCATATTTTCTATGATACGCGCTTTAATGATATGCAGGGCAATAATTTTTGCAAATTATGTAAATCTAATTGCCCTTGTTTTGCCAACTTTTTAATGCAGATTGGTATTCTAATGCAGATTGACCTTAATTGCGCTAGAATAGGGCAAACTCGCTAAATGATAAACGTCAGGAAAACCCACTTGTGTAGAACCGCGCTAAAACGTCTGACATTGTGGCTTGCTAGCTGTTTTGCTGCGCTTTTTTTCAGCTTTCCATCGCTAGCACAAGAAGGCAACATCGTTGTTAAAACCCCAGAGGCAGAGTTTCGGCTGGTTTCCGCATTAGCCACAACAGGGACATTGAGTGATATTCCTTTAGGCCTGAAAGTCCAGCTAAAGGAAGGGTGGAAGATTTATTGGCGCAGTCCAGGTGATGCAGGCTTACCCCCAGAATTAGCGCTGATTTCTGAGAACCGACCAGAAAAACAGAAATTAGAGATGGATTTCCCAGTGCCAACACGGTTTTCTCTGTTTGGTCTGGACACCTATGGCTATAGTGATGAGGTAATTTTTCCTGTACGCTTGCGCGGTCATGATGCTGGCAGCCCTCTTGATTTGCTCGCAAATGTAAATGCACTGGTTTGTGCAGATATATGTATTCCAGTTGGCGGCGCTGTTAGCCTTGCCCTGCCTAGTGGGGCGTTGCGTACCAGTTCGGATGCGCTTGATATTGCGCGGTTCAGCTCGCTCGTGCCAAAAATAACCTCTAGCGGCGATGCCCAGCTTGCCAGCCTGTCTTTTTCTCCAAATCCTGACCGTCTTATTCTAGATTTAGCTGCCTCTGCTCCGCCTCTTAGAGATGTGTTTATCGAAGCGCCTATAAATGGGCTTAGCTTTGCAGCCCCTCAGGAAATTGCTCCTAATCAGTATCAGATTGCGGTCTCTGGAACTGGTGATAGTGCGGCTTTATTAGGCCAGCCACTTAGCCTAACCTTGAAAACAGCTACTCAATTTTGGCAGACAGATATTCCAGCACTAGCGCTTGCGAAAACCAACGTTACCTTTGCGGCAACCTCTATCTTAGTTATTTTGCTAGCAGCTTTTGCAGGCGGATTAATTTTGAACATTATGCCTTGTGTTTTGCCGGTATTATCTTTGAAGCTTGCTTCTATCCTGTCGATGGGTGGGGCAAGCCCTGTGCAGATACGCACAAGGTTGCTAATAGGGGCAAGTGGTATTTTAACAAGCTTTGCCTTGCTGGCACTTATGTTGATAGGACTAAAGCTGGCAGGCGGACGCCTAGGCTGGGGTATTCAGTTTCAAAATCCGTGGTTTTTGGGTGTTATGATGCTGGTGATGGTTATCTTTACACTCAGCCTTTTGGATATTCTGCGCTTGCCTATACCTGCCTTTGCTAGCCATGTTAAAGGGCAGGGGCTATTGGGTGATTTTGCGAGTGGGTTTATGGCCACCATTTTAGCAACCCCTTGCTCTGCCCCGCTGGTAGGTACAGCGATCAGTTTTGCGCTAGCGGCATCAGCCCCGCAATTATTTTCAGTGATGCTGGTGATGGGGCTAGGGTTAGCCGCACCTTGGCTAGTGCTAGCAGCCTTTCCTAGATTTATCGCTGCTCTGCCAAAACCTGGCGCTTGGATGAAATGGGTGAAGCCGCTGTTAGCCTCAGGGCTAGTCGCTACGATTATCTGGCTAGGGTGGTTATTTGCCGGGGCAACAGGTATTACAGGGCAAAATACTAGCCTCGGCGCATTTCAGGCTGCTGACCAGCAAGCCAGATGGCAACAGTGGCAGCCCCGGGCTATAAAAGACAGCCTGGAGGCAGGCCAGCCTGTTTTTGTTGATGTTACAGCTGACTGGTGCATTACCTGTAAAGTAAATAAAGCGTTGGTGCTAAATACTGAAAAAATAATGCACGGCTTTGAGGTGCATAAGGTGGTGCTATTACAGGCAGACTGGACATTGCCAGACCCGGATATTGCGGATTATCTGGCCAGCTTTGGGCGCTTTGGTATTCCGTTTAATATCTTATATTATCCAGATGGGCGTCCGCCAATAATATTTGATGAGCTGTTAAGTTCAGAAAAGATTACACAAGCACTGGACAAGTTGAATTAATAAGCCTATCTCGTCTGAATAGGTGTGCAAAATCAATTGCTTGGCATAATTAGAAATCATAAAAGGGCAAATAAAATGTTACCTGAAGCTGGAATGAAAATCCCTGCTGTTACGATCCGCACAAAGTCTGAAGACGGTGTGGAAGAGCTGGAAACAGCGACGTATTTCGCTGGTCGTAAAATCGTTATGTTTGCTGTGCCGGGCGCCTTTACGCCGACCTGCTCTGCAAAACATCTGCCAAATTTTCTGGAACATATGGATAGGCTGAAAGCCGCAGGTTTTGATGCGATTGCGTGCTTGTCTATCAATGATGCGCATGTAATGAAAGCTTGGTCAGATATGAATGACGCGGCAGGTAGAATTGATATGCTGGCAGATGTACGAGCGGAGTTTTCGCGCGCATTAGGGATTACCGCAGATTTTGGTGATGTACTGGCTGAACGGACCCAGCGGAGCGCCTTTGTGGTGGAAGATGGTACTATTACCCACGTCTTTATTGAGGAGCCAGGTATTTTCGAGGTTTCAAGCGCAGAACATGTGCTGGCAGCGATTGCCTAGGTTTCAAAAAGACATTTAACAACATTTCTATGAATGAGCGATTTTGGCTGCTTCATTGCTGGCTAACTCGTCACAACGCTCATTCATTGGATGGCCAGAATGGCCTTTAACCCATTCCCAGCTAGTTTGATGCATCTGACATAGCGCATCCAGCTGTTCCCATAATTCTTTATTGGCCACTGGTTTTTTAGCGGCTGTACGCCAGTTGTTCAATTTCCACTTAGGCATCCAGTCCTGTACCCCGTTCATCACATATTTGCTATCTGTGACAATATGGACGCGTATGGGCCGCTTTAGTGCGGCAAGTCCCCTAATGACTGCCATAAGCTCCATCTGGTTGTTGGTTGTATCAGCTTGGCTGCCGGAAAGCTCCTTAACTTCATCTTTCCATTTCAGTATAGCACCCCAGCCACCAGGCCCCGGATTACCTAGGCATGCACCGTCTGTATATAAATAAACACTGGCTGGTGTTTGGCTCATCTGATGCTTCTAACGCCACAGGCCATAGGATTCTGGACCCTTTGCATGCTGATGAAAGCGCAGGCGTGACCAAAACTCCATAGGATTAAGTGGCTTTACCAGCGCATTAGCAGGGGTATTAATCCAGTCATAAAGACGCGTTAGGAAAAACCGCAAGGCCGCACCTTGATTAAGGATAAGCAGGGCGTCCTTTTCGGATTGTGTCAGGCCTCTGACCTGTTCATAGCCATGTAATAATGCCCCTGATTTAGTGACATTAAAGCTGCCATCTGCATCAAAACACCAGCTATTCAGACAGACAGCAATGTCATAGGCATATAAATCCTGACAAGCAAAATAGAAATCTATGATGCCGGTTAGCTCATCGCCAACAAATAATACATTATTTGGAAACATATCGGCATGGATATGACCAGCCGGCAGATCAGAAGGCCAGTTTTTTAAAATGATATCAAGACTGTTAGCCGCTAGAGCTAAAATTTCATCAGGCATTTCTGGCAAATCGCCGTCTATTGAGGCCAGCAGAGGCGACCAACCCTTTGGTCCAAGCGCATTTTCACGTACCCCATCAAAACCTTCAGAAGTAGTATGAAACTCTGCTAATGCGCGGCCTAATGCACGACATTTTGCGGCATTTGGAAAGCGTTGGGATGTACCATCAAGAAAAGTGACAATAGCTGCAGGGCGTCCACACAGCTTTTGTAATATCTGGCCAGACTTGTCCGCAACTGGAACAGGACAATTCAGCCCAGCTTGCGAGAGATGCTGCATCAGGCCTATAAAAAAGGGCAAATCATCTTTATTTACCCGCTTCTCATATAGGGTGAGAATATAATTAGCCCTATCAGTACGAAGCAGGTAGTTAGAGTTTTCAACCCCCTCAGCAATGCCAGCAAAGCTTAGCAAATTGCCCAGATCATATAGCTCTAAAAAGGCGGCAAGCGCCTCATCATCTATTTGCGTATAAACTGCTATGATGCCACCTCTTGCTTAGACAGGATAGAAGGCAGCTTGAAATGCATATTCTCCTGAATAAAATTCTGATGGGTGATGGTTAGCTCATAGCGTGCCTGCAAGGCCTCAACAACTTCATCGACTAGAATTTCAGGCGCAGAAGCACCAGCAGAAAGACCAATAATGGAAGCTTTGTCTAGGGCAGCAAAATCAAGTTTGCTTGCATCAGCCACCAGCTTAGCCGCTTCAACCCCGGCTTTCAGACCTGTTTCTACCAGCCTTTTGGAATTGGAGGAGTTTTGTGCGCCAATAACCAGCAGATAATCAATATCAGAGGCTAATGCCTTTACCGCATTCTGGCGGTTTGTTGTGGCATAACAGATATCCTCCCCTTTGGGCCCTGAAATTTCAGGAAAGCGATGTTGAAGTACTGTAATGATTTCAGCGGTTTCATCTGCAGATAAGGTTGTTTGCGTGGCTAAGGCAAGGTCAGTGTCTTCTGGGGGGGTAAAGGCTAGCGCATCTTCCGGTGTTTCAATCAGCGTCATCTCGCCAGCTTCTACCTGACCCATTGTGCCGATAACTTCCGGGTGGCCGGCATGGCCGATAAGTAGGATATGGCGCCCACGCTTTACATGCTTTCCAGCTTCCAGATGCACCTTTGTAACTAATGGGCAGGTGGCATCAATAGCCATCATATTTAAATCATCGGCACGTTTATGTACGGCGCGCGCAACACCATGCGCAGAAAAAATAACATGCCCGCCCTCTGGTACCTCATCTAGCTCTTTTACAAAGACAGCCCCTTTTTGGGCTAGGTCATCTACTACACGTTTATTATGCACAATCTCATGACGGACATAGATAGGTGCACCAAATTTTTCTAGCGCACCCTCAACAATCTTAATCGCTCGCTCAACACCTGCGCAGAATCCCCTTGGAGAGGCTAGAATTAGGGTTTTAGAATTATTTTGGCTCATCATCTAGATTGTCTTTGGCACTACGAATAAAAATCTGCAGTTCTGGCTAGCGTTTAGCACAGCTTGCTTTTGTCCTATATGAGTAGCAGAAGTTTGTTTACACTGCTATATAAGAGTTTCATATAGGCTGGTGATGCTGCCTTTTGTTGTTTGAAAGATATTATGGAATAGGCTTTAAGATGAATAAACGCTTCTCAACCACTGCTTTGTCTCGTGCGGTCTTAGGTGTTGGTGTTTTGGCACTGCTTGGGGCCTGTACCAGTTTGCGCCCTGTTACCTATGATTGCTCTAATCTGGTTTCCGCACCAGAACTTGGGTCGCGCATTAATTTGGCAGCCGAAGCAGGCCAGATTTCTACCATTCGGCTAAATGGTGTTTCAGCGACATGCGAGCAGGATGATGAGGAAGTTGATATCGAACTTGCTATTGGGCTGAAAGTCAGTCGTAATTTGCAAGATGGCGCAGAAGCAGCCTTGCTAGAAGTACCCTTCATTGCCGCCATTATAGATGAGCGGGAAACAGTTACGTTGCATGAAAGCTTTAGCTACAGAATGGCATTTGGAGATGGGATAGACGTTATCTATCCGTTGGTCCGCCAAGATATTAGTGTACCAAAGGACGGACGATTGGTGATATCACTTGTACCAAAACGCATAGATCTAAATTAATAGCAGCTTAGATTTTAAGAATAAGACAAAATAAAACCGCCACTGAATGCATCAGGGGCGGTTTGTTTTTATATGGCTAGGCGCATCATTTACTTGTGCGCTGCGATTTGCTCCACAGACTGATCAATCAGCTTCAAGGCTGTTTTTTCATCCAGCTTATCTGTGATAATCTCACGGGCGGCCTGCGCTGCAAGCTGTGCTGTTTTTGCTTTAATCTCGTTCACCATTGCGGTTTCAGAAGCTTTAATTTTCTCAGCTGCCTGCGCTTCACGGCGCGCAATATTTTCTTCTGCTTTTGCAGAGGCATTCTCACGAATACGTTTTGCCGCAGAGTTCGCGTTCGCAATAATGGCTTTAGCTTCTTCTTCTGCTTCTTTTTTCAAGCTTTTGAAGCTATCTAGCTGGGCTTTAGCTTCTTTGCGAAGCGCTTCTGCTTGCTCAAGCTCATTGCGGATTTTATCTGCACGCGCATCCAGCATTTCACGCAACGCCGCTCCAGCCTTTTTCCAGACCAGAATGACAAAGATAGCAAATCCAAGCGCAACCCAAGCGCCTTCATCAAATTGCATTTACGCCTCCTGCCCTGCGCCCGCTTTAGCCAGTTTAGAAACTGACTTAGTGGCTTCAGCTTTTGTTACTTTCATGCCTGTTACCGCCATTACCGCATCTTGGGTAACTTCACTTGCTACATCATTGATGCTTGCAAGAGCTTCATCACGGATTTTTGCAAGTTTGGTCTCAGCAGCCTTTGTCTTTTTAGCGAGCTTGGCAGTGAGTGCTGCTTCTGCAGTATCTGCGCTTTCCTTCGCTTCTGACATGGCCTTTGATGCGGCTTCTGCACCCTTGGCACGCGCTTCATCAAGAGAGGCTTCATATTCAGCCTTCATCTCTTGTGCTTCTGCTTCAGCCTCTTTGGCACGGGTCAGATCATTTTGGATAGTTTTGCCACGTTGTTCCAGAACACCGCCAATGCGCGGTGTGATAAATCTGGACATAATCACATAGCCGATACCGAATGTCACAACCAGCCAAAAGAGCTGATTAGGCCATGTTGTGATATCAAGCTGTGGCAGCCCTTTTGCATCGCCAGCCGCTAACACAGGTGAGGTACCTGCTAGCGTTAGGAGAAGTGCGGAGCTCATTATTTTTCTGGTTACGATATTTCTGAAATTCATCATTGCCTGTACCAGCGTCATCCAGAGTAGTTATCTTGCTAAAAGGATATCAGCTTGAAAAGCATAGCTTATAGGGCCACACCTCATTATCACGCTGATATCTAAAGTCTAGTTTGCTCAGCTAGCCTTAAAGAGCAAACAGCATCAGCAAGGCAACAACCAGTGCGAATAGCGCAATCGCTTCTGTAAGGGCAAATCCAAGAATGCCAATACCAAAAACGGTATCACGTGCAGCAGGGTTGCGAGCGATAGAGCTAACGAGGGAAGAAAAGATACTTCCGATACCCACACCAACACCAGCCAGAGCAATAACAGCTAGACCAGCACCAATCATCTTTGCAGCTTCGACGTCCATCTTTTTTTCCTTCCGTTTGATTAAGAGAACTAAGTTGCTAACTTCTGGCAGTTTGGTCTGTTCCAAGACCGCGCTGCCGAAACTAATTAAAACGCGTAAAATCTAGTGCAGATGTAACGCGTCATTCAAATACATACAAGTCAAAATCGTGAACACATAAGCCTGAAGGACGGCCACTAGAATTTCCAGCCCGGTCAAGCCGATAATAGCGACCAGAGGCAAGATAGAACCAGCAACAAAGACCCCGCCAGCACTGGCGATCATTACAGCTAGCCCGCCAAACACTTTCAACATTGTGTGGCCAGCAAGCATGTTCGCGAATAATCTGACAGAAAGGCTAACCGGGCGCACAAAATATGAAATAACCTCGATCAAGACAAGGAAGGGGATCAGAACTTTTGGCGCACCAGCAGGCACAAAAAAGCTAAAGAAATGCAAGCCGTGCTTAAACAGCGCAATCATTGTCACCCCAATAAAAATAAACATCGCCATCGCGAAAGTAACCACAATCTGAGAAGTCGTGGTGTAGCTGTAAGGGATAAGCCCAAGTAGATTTGAGAATAAAACAAATACAAACAGCGTGAAAATAAACGGGAAATAGGGACGGCCTTCACTACCAACATTGCCACGAACCATGTCTGCGACAAATTCATATAGCATTTCAGCTAGACCTTGCATTCGGCCGGGTACAGTTGCCGCGGGTGCCATTGCAAAATACAAAAATGCCGAGCTAACCAGCACAGCGAGCACCATAAACAAAGAAGAGTTAGTGAACTGGATGTCAAATCCAAACAGGTTCAGCGCGAACAGCACTTTAATCGCAAATTGTTCAACAGGTGAATGCACCTAATCACTCCTGCTTTTCTCGTCAGACGTCTGCTCATCTGAGCTCGCCTGCCGCTTCTCATCAAAAAATCCAGCAGCCATACCACGACCGGTAAGCGCCCTCCAGACATTCATCATCCCAGCTGCTGCTCCTAAGAAAAACATCACCACCATCAAAATCGGTGTTGTGCCCAGCCACTGGTCTAATGCCCATCCAACCCCTGTACCCACAACCAGACCAGCTACCAATTCAGTTGTCACGCGGCCAGCCATAGCTAGACCGTTTGACGACATCGCGGCTCGGCTATTATTGTGCCGCGCTGGCTCCTGACTTTCTTCTAGCTGGCGGATCCGCTCAGACAAGCTAGCAGCTTTTGCCTTATTGTCTGATGTATCCTTCTTTGCCATGCCGGAACATTCCAGAAGTCTGTTTGCGGGGACTGATCAACTCCCCTAAAAATGACGAGTATCCCAGACCCAAAGATCGCGCACAAACTAGGCTGGTATGGGCTGTTTTGTCAAGCGATAGATGCGCGAAACCCGCATTCATTTTATTAGGTGTGTCACCGCGTCGCAGCTAGGTAAAATTTGACTTGCCAATCTGCTCAGGCAATCAGGCTGTCGCGCAACTCTTCAGCTGTTTGTAAATCCACAGAAACTAGCCGTGAAACCCCTTTTTGTTCCATCGTCACGCCAAAAAGCCTGTCCATCCTAGCCATCGTCATACGGTGGTGGGTTACAACCAGAAAACGCGTTTGTGTTTGCTCAGCAATAGTGCGCAAGAGATCACAGAATCGTGCCACATTCGTGTCATCTAGTGGGGCATCGACCTCATCCAGAATACAAATAGGGGCTGGATTCGTTAGAAATACCGCAAAGATGATAGCTAGGGCAGTCAATGCTTGCTCGCCGCCTGAAAGCAGAGACAAGGACTGCATCTTTTTACCTGGTGGGCTGGCTAGGATATCCAAGCCAGCTTGCAAGGGGTCATCAGAGCCAGTTAGTAGTAATTCTGCATGTCCGCCGCCAAACAAGGTGGTAAATAGTTGGGTGAAATGTTTATTTACCGCAGCAAAGCTCTCCATTAAGCGTGCGCGGCCTTCACGGTTGAGCGTGGCAATAGCACTCCGAAGCTTGGCGATAGCCTCAGCTAAATCATCAAGCTCTTTTTGCAGGCTTGTCACCCGCTCATCCAGCTCGGCCATTTCCACTTCAGCGCGCAGATTAACAGGCCCAATTTGATCGCGCTCATTATTCAGCCTGTTGACAGCCATCTCTAGCTTTTCCAGAGGTTCAGCCTGCACCTCACCTTCGCTGATTTGCGCTAGCGCATATAGCTCATCTGGCTGGCAATCCAGCTTTTCTTTTATGCGCTCTATCAGCAAAGCTTGTTCAGATTCTAGGCGTTCTGCCAAAGCTTCAGCCCGGATCAGGCTTTCTCTGGTTTGCGATAGGGTGCGCTCTGCCTCACGCTCATTAGCATCTGCTTCAGACAGTGCTGCTTCTGCAGATCTTAACGCATCGCTTTTTTCTTCCCGTAACGCCTCTTCTGCTTCCAATTGTGTGGCTAGCTGATGTTTTCGTGCTTCTAGGGTAGCTGGCCGTTCAGCTAGCGCTTCACGCTCTTCTTTGGCTTGCTGCGCGCGCATAGCCATTTCCTGTTTGCGCTTATCGGTATCGGCAAGGCGCGATTTCCAGTCTGCGAGTTGGCTATTTAGGGTTTGGGTGCGCTGCTGGGAGGTGCGTAAATTCTGGCGAAGCTCGCTCTCAGTGCTTAACGCTTCATCAAATTCAGTCCGCGCTTTCGTGGCGGCAAGATGGGCTGCTTCTGCACTTGCGGTGAGCGCGTCCATATCTAGCTCTAGCCATTCATTATCTGTTAGCGCGTCTAGGTCTGTCTGCGCATTTTGCTGCGCAGCTTCTAGATCGCTTGCCCGTGTGCGTGCGGTGGTAAGGGCCATGGTAGCGCTATCATAGCTACGCCGTGCGGCCTCTGCTGAGCTGCCTGCTTGCCGGCTATTTTCTTGCAGGCTGCGATAACGCTCAAGGCACTCCTTATGCGCATCATGGGCTTCATCCAAGGCGATTTGTTTATCAGCAAAGCTGGTTTTGGCTCTATCTTCTTCTGTGCTGAGATGGGTTAGGCGTTGACGCTGGCGTATCCGTTCTGCCTCACTGCTAGACTCGCCTTTACGAATCAGCCCATCCCAGCGCCATAATGTACCTTCTTTGCTGACCAAAGCCTGTCCGGGTAAAAGGTTAGCCTGAGCGGCTTCCCCTTCAGCTTCTTCTATGATTGAAACGCCTGTAAGCGCCCGCTCCAAGGCCTGTGCCCCTGAGACGAAATCAGCTATAGGCGTGCCAAATAAGGGCGTGGCAGCGGGCTCGCCAGTTTCCAAATCGCGGCGCCAATAGCCTTGCTCGCCTTTATCGAAAGGCAAGGCTAAATCTGTGCCTAAAGCCGCAGAGAGTGCGAGTTCCATACCCTCTGCTACCTTTAGACTATCACCAGCAGGTGTGCCGTTAGCTTGTGCATTTTCAAGCAACAGATAGCTAAGCGCATCAATTTCGGCTGTTACTCTGGCAAGCCCAGCGTCAGCTTCATTGCGGGCAAGTGCGCACGCATCACGCAAAGCGGTTTTTTCAGCCAGCTCATCTTCACAGGCTTTCAAGCTTTCTGCTGACCTCACCGCTTCTTGTTCTTGTGTGTTTTTTTCTGTCTCTGCTTGGCGTGCTTGCTCGCCGAGCGTCTGCAGATTTAATTTGTCCAGCTCCTGTGTGGCAACCTCTAGGCGGCGTTCTAGCTCTGCCTGCCTCTTTGTTAACTGGTTTTTAGTCTGCTCAGCCGTTTGTAATTTAGATTGTGCTTCGGCAGCTTTTTGCTCTGCTTGCTGGCTTATCTGACGCTTCTCATCTTTTGCTTTTTCTGCCGCTTCTAAGCGGGGGGTATCTTGTGTGTGCTGGGCGAGCAGTTTATCGCGCTCCTCGCTAAGCCCCCTAAGGGCAGTGGCAGCATCCTCATGCAAGCTTGTCTCTCGCTCAGCATCGCTGGTAATTTGGGCTATCTGCCGGTCGAGGCGCTGAAGGGCTTCTGCGATGCGCATCTCCTCTCGGTCGCATTCACCAAGCTCAATACGCAGATTTTGAACTTTTGCGGCCTGTTCTGCCTCAGCATTACGCAAAGGTGGCAAGGTGGCAGCTAACTCTGCTTGCTTGGTGGCCGCCTGCGCAGAAAGAGCCGTAACCCCCTCAACCTTTTGCTGCTGGCTGGCCAGATCACTAACGGCTTTTTCGCGCTCTGCCTCTCCTGATTGCCATCTAGCTAGCGCAAGCTTGGCTTCTGCTTTGCGAATTCGGTCAGCTACCGAACGATAACGGGCAGCTTGGCGTGCCTGTTTAGCAAGCTGCTGGCGCTGTTCGGCAAGCTGGGCAACCATATCTTCGATGCGCTCTAGATTGTTTTCAGTATTGCGCAGGCGCAATTCAGCCTCATGGCGTCTTTGATGTAGCCCTTTGATATTTGCGGCTTCTTCGATAAGCGAGCGTCTGTCCTCAGGTTTTGCGCCAACAATTGCCCCTATCCGTCCTTGCGAGACGATACCTGCTGAGCGTGCGCCTGTTGCAGAATCAGCAAATAGAAGCTGCACATCGCGGGCTCTGGCAGGCTTTCCATTAATCTGGAAGCTAGACCCTTTGCCACGCTCCACCTTTCGGGTTATCTCTAACTCATCAAACTGGTTATATTCGGCAGGGGCTTTTTTCATCTGGTTATCCAGAAATAGCGTTATTTCAGCCAGATTACGCGAAGGGCGATTATCGGTGCCGGCAAAGATAATGTCATCAAGCTCAGTGCCGCGCATTTGCCTAGCAGAGCTTTCCCCCATTACAAAGCGCAACCCCTCAACAATGTTCGACTTACCACACCCATTTGGCCCGACAACGCCGGTCAAACCCGTCTCAATATCCATCTCTGCTTTTTCAGCAAAGGATTTGAAACCTGCCATGGAAAGGGAGCGGAAAATCATAAAGCGCGGGGTCCCGAAGTATCGCTATCAGATGCCAAAGGCATTCAATTCAGCTAAAAACTCATCATATGACAAGGCGCCGCTGAAGGTCTTTTCACCGTTAATAACAAAGCTTGGTGTGGACTGAATTTTATGATCTCGAACTGCTTCTTGGCGAAGTTCGACAATGGCCTCAAGATAGTCTCTACTATTCATTATTTCATCATAATCTTGCGAAGAAATGCCAGCGAATTTAGCATATTGTTTTAGCTTGGCAACGGGGTCTGCGTCTCTAACCCATCTTTCTTGCTGGTCAAGCAGAACATCAACCATTTTGAAATAGCTAGCGTTTGGCAAAACCCGGCAAAGTGCATGCGCCTGCAAAGCTAGCTGATCTAGTGGGAAGGGCTGCATCTCAAAGCGAATAATGCCAGGGGTAATTAGTTTCTCTTTTACCTCAGGGAAGGTGTTGCGATGAAAATTGCCGCAATGCCCACACGTCATAGAAAAATATTCTGCAACTGTAACAGCAGCATCATCGCTTCCTAAAAAGCGGGTTTCACGTGCCCGCTCTGGCGAGATATCAAGTTTTGCCTGCGCCGAAATGGGCAAGCTTGCGCTAATAAGGGCGCCGCCGGTAGCTTGCAGAAAAAATCGTCTATCTCTTTTTGTAGGGGCTAATTTCATGGACAGGCTCTCTTTTATTAACAAAGGTGCAACAGCTTAACAGGGTCTCATGCATGTCAGCATGATGCCATCCCTACTATAAACAAAACAACAATGGCTGCAATATGGCAAAGGGGGTAGGCGAATATCAAGTAAAGAAATGCAATAGGGGTTATTTTGCCGCTTTATTTTTCAAATCAGCCCAAGGCAAATCAGCCCAAGGCAAATCAGCCAATGGTTTGGCCAAGCCGGATAAGGGCGGCACGTAATTCTGGGTTTTTGATATTTGCAGTAGCCTTTTCCAGTCTGGCAAGAGCAAGTTTATCTGTTTTTCCATTTATATCCAAAGCAGGCGCAGCTTGATGGGCGGCAGGCAGGCTTCGGGGGCTTCGCAAATCTTGTCTGATTTTCAGCCGGCTGACAGCCGCAAATCCGCAAAAGCTATTAACACGCTTGCAAATTTCCTGACTCATCATTTGGATTTGTGGGCCTCTGCCGCTGGCCACAGACAGGGTCAGGGTTGCGTGAATACGACTATTTGCAGGAAAATTTATATCTGCTGGCAAGCACCATTGATGCGCGTCTCCTGCGATATTCGGCCATCCTGCAATAATCTTGGTTAGGACTTGCCCGCGTTTTCGCATGGCAGGGGCGATTAGCCCCTCAGTCAGGCCAGATAATTTTCGCAAACGCCGGCCTTTGCGGCGATGTGGCTTAGAATTTTCCATACTTATAGTTTAGCATGACAGCAAAGATTTGACCATAAAAGCAAAAGGGCTTGGAAATAGCTGGATAGAGGATTATGTCATGCGCTATGGCTTAAATCTGATGAAATGCTAAACTGACTGCTAGCTTATGAATAACGTTTCCCTTCTTTCCCTATTTGACAGCTTTCCAGCAACGCGCTTGTTCAGCTGGTATGATAGGCATGCACGCAGCTTGCCTTGGCGGGCGATAAGCCCTGAAATGGCGCCAGCCTATCATGTGTTTCTATCTGAATTGATGCTTCAGCAAACTGGGGTGACCACGGTTATTCCTTATTTCAACCAGTTCATTGCGCGCTGGCCAGATATTTATGCATTAGCGGGCGCGGATGATGATGCGGTATTGGCGGCATGGGCAGGGCTAGGATATTATGCGCGGGCGCGTAATATGCTAAAGGCAGCCCGTGAAATCGTCTCTAGCCATAAGGGTAAATTTCCAGAAAAACCAGACGATTTACAAAAACTGCCAGGTATTGGCCCCTATACTGCGGGCGCGATTGCCGCCATTGCCTTTGCGCGGCCAGCGATTGTGCTGGATGGGAATATAGAGCGTATTTTGGTCCGCTATGCCGGCATAGATAAAGAGGTACAGGCGGTAAAGCCTGCTTTAAAAGAGATTTATAAACATATCTGCCCAGAAAAACGGCGTCCGGACTTTCCGCAAGCGTTGATGGATGTGGGAGCGGGTGTCTGTCAGCCTCGGCGTGCAGATTGTGGACGCTGCCCCTTACAAAAGGGCTGTAGATCAGCACAGCTTGATGATCCGACGCGCCTGCCTATCCGGCCTCAGAAAAAAACTAAACCGGTGCGACAAGGGGCTGTCTATATCATCCGCAATCAAAGAGACGAGGTTCTGCTTGGTAAACGGCCAAATAAAGGCCTTTTGGGCGGTATGTTAACCTTCCCTTCGCATGGCTGGGATGGCAGTGCCTGTCCAGACTGGCTGGCTGATGAGGCATCTGGCCTTAACTGGCGCAAAGAACAAGCTGAAATCCGCCATGTCTTTACTCATTTTACGGCTGTCATCACTGTCTTTGAGGGCAAAATAGAGCCGGGCGTAAATTTGCCAGACGGTTATAGCTGGCAGGCTTGCGCGCCAGAGACGCTGCCTTCTTTAATGGCAAAATGCTATCAGGCTGTTCAGAAATGACCCGGCCAGAAATGATCCGGCCAGAAATGACCTGATTATAATAATTTGGGTTATAATAATTTGGCTAGCTTGGGTGTCTAGTGATTGAAATGGCGCATGCCGGTAAAGGCCATCGCAATACCAGCTTCATCAGCGGTTGCGATAACTTCGGCATCACGCATCGAGCCGCCCGGTTGGATAACCGCTTTTGCACCAGCTTCTATTGCGGTCAGCAACCCATCTGCGAAGGGGAAGAAGGCGTCTGATGCGACCACAGAGCCATGTGTGCGCGGTGTCTGCCAGCCATGTTTTTCTGCCATATCTTGCGCTTTTTGTGCGGCAATACGGCAGCTGTCAACCCGGCTCATCTGGCCAGCACCAATCCCTGCAGATACCCCATCTTTTACATATACAATCGCATTAGATTTCACATGTTTGGCAATTTTCCAAGCTGTTAACATATCGTCAATTTGCGCATCGGTCGGCTGAATACGGGTTACAAATTGCAAGTCATCACGAGTAATTTGCCCATTATCGCGGCTCTGTACTAGATATCCACCTAAAACTGATTTCACGGCTAGCTCAGATGCGGCTGGGTCTGGCAGGTTTTTGGTCAGCAATAGCCGCAGATTGCTTTTGCTTGAAAGTGCCTCACGCGCGGCATCATCGGCGTCAGGGGCTATCACCACTTCGGTGAAGATGGAGGCTATTTCGCTGGCTAGCTTGCCATCAAGTTTTCGGTTGCATGCCACAATTCCGCCAAAAGCACTAACTGGATCAGCCTCTAGGGCATGTTGCCATGCGGTAAGAGAATTATCCGCGACCGCGACCCCGCAAGGGTTAGCATGCTTGATTATTGCAATGGCAGGCGCATCAAATTCTGCCACTAACCGCAAGGCAGCATCTGTATCATTAACATTATTATAGGACAGGGCTTTACCTTGTATCTGTTCTGCAGACAAAACCGAGGGGGTATTTGCATCAGTTTGATAAATGCCGGCCTGCTGGTGCGGATTCTCGCCATAGCGCAGGCTTAAAATCTTCGGCACAGACAGCGATAGGGTCTCTGGTATCGTGGGGCTTTCTTTGCTATCCTTTTGGGTTAATAACCAGTCTGCTATCATCTGGTCATAGCTCGCTGTCATAGCAAAGGCTTTGCGGGCCAGTTCTTGGCGCATATCTGCTGGAACATTTTGCGATGTCTCTAGCTGTGTAGCTACCGCTTCATAATCTGCTGGGTCGCTAACGATACTTACAAAGGCATGGTTTTTAGCAGATGCCCTGACCATCGCTGGCCCGCCAATATCAATATTTTCGATACAGCGGTCAAAATCAGCACCCGAGCGCAATGTTTCGGCAAAAGGATAGAGATTTATTACCACCAAGTCGATCATGGAAATATCATGCAAGGCAGCGGCATCTAGATGCGCTTTATCATCACGCTTGGCCAACAATCCCCCATGAATTTTAGGATGCAGGGTCTTTACTCTTCCATCCATAATTTCTGGAAATTCGGTAACTTCAGATACGTCAACTACCTCTAATCCTGCCTCACGTAGTGCCTTTGCTGTCCCTCCAGTTGAAAGCAGGGTAATGCCAAGTCCAGCAAGGCGGGTTGCAAATTCTGTCAAACCGCTTTTGTCTGAAACCGAAAGAAGGGCTGTTTTTACCGCTACTGGAGATGAGCTAGGCATAATCTATATATCCTCGTTATCTATTTATGCTGGGCCCAATATTAACGGGGCCAATATTCACTAGGCCCAATATTCATTAGGCCCAATATTAACTGGGCACAATTTAAGCTGTTTTCTTGCACGCGTAACGTGCCCCTTATTGCGCAACCTGCCCCAAAATACAAGTCAGCTTGGGAATACAAGTCAGCTTGCAGATGCAATTTGCGCCTTTATGATGAATGGCGGGTAAACGCCCAATTAATAGTCAAATTGCCTTTGGTTTGTATCTGGCTAGCTGGGCAGCGCAAGACAATTTGCTGGCAAGAGCTACGCCTGTTCCTGTCGAGATAGACAGACCTGTCCAGAGCGGTTTCTGCGCCGCGGCATTTAAACAGCCATCCAGCTTTCTGGTTATGTACTTTTAACAGAATTTGTTTTGATTTTACCCGCGCCGCGCTGACTTGTGGATGCAAATGAAAGCGGATAATGACCTCTATTGGTATTTGGCCAGGCGCGCCAGAATAATTAAGTTGATCACTGCCGCGTAGATTATTGCCATCCCGTGATAAAAATAGCTGTCTTGTGTGTAAAATGCCGTGACTTTTGACATAGCTATCATGGGTGGCTTGCATTAAAAAGCCGCCATCTGCAGGACCGATGTCAAAATTCAATGTGCGGGTTTCTTTATGCTGATTATCAAGCCCATCAAGGGTCAGGGCAGTATGGGCGGCAGTCTGACTAAAGGCAGTGCGCAGGCGTGGCTCAGCAGCGCCTTGCCCAGTATTTACAATGAAAGGCGCATTGCCAACGCTAAATTCAAAGGCAAGGCGGCTGGCTGCATTATGCAGGCTGTCTTTGTATCGTCCTTTAAAAGAGGGGGCGTCACTTGTCGTGCCTGTATCAATAATAAGCGTGCTTCGTGCTGCAGAAATTCTGGCAAAACCAGTATCTGGAGCATGCTGGGTAATGCGCCCTTTAGCGTTGCACCGGCTTAAAACCTGATCAATATCTTCAGCAGAAGACAGGCCCGCGAAATGGAAGTGCGAGAAATGGCCGGACCCATCTCGCCATAATTTTGTCATTGCTGCCATCTTCTGGATAATATCATCAAGGATAGGCATATCGGTAATGCCTAGCGGGCGCGTTACACTGCGGCATTCTATCAGCAGTTTCAGAAGATCTAGGTGAATTTCAGCTTGGCGGGAGCGATGTCCCCCATCGGCGTTAATTTGGCCTCGTACCTTTGATACCAGCAAGTCAAACAGAGCCGTGATTTCGCGTTTGCGGCGTATGTCATTCGCTGCCGGCATCTGTACAAGCTGGCTTAATATAAGGCCTTTTAGTGCGGTTAGTTGGTCAAGCGGGGCATAAAGGTGCTGCCAGTCCAGTGCAAGACAACGCTGTTGCAGAGCTACCATGGCGGCAAACCGTGTCTGGAAAGCTTCATCTGCAGACGCGCCAAACCAGCCAAAGGTAAAGATGAGATTGGCTAGCCTTGCACCCAAAATATCGGGCCGCCATGCCATTGCTGACCAATGCCGGTGACCTTGCATCCATCTATCTATCATATTGCGGGCGGTAATCCGTGCATCTGCGCCGCCATAATCGCGCAAGTCACGCACCCAGTCGAAACGGGCAAACGTCTCAGAATCGGCTGAGAACGGCATCATTCCCTGCAAAATTGCTGCCCCTATTTTAGCATCTCCACGCCATAAATCAGGGATAACAGGCAAAGGAAGTTGCGGCGGTGTGCTGCGAAGCTGCCAGCTAAACAGGCGCGACTGGCGATATAAAATTTCGAGTGCGCTAATTTTCCAGATATCAGATTCTGTTAGGACGCTTTCTTCAGATGGGTCAAATAGCATTGCCTTGGCATCCATCAAAGCAGGTTCCTGTCATCGCATGAGAGGGTTAAAATGGCTAATGCTTATTTATGCCGCAGAAGGCGCTAATCTGGCAATGAAAAATCCATCATTTCCCAGTCGTGCCGCATCGCTGTTCAGATTTGATTCTGCTAAACAATTTGGCAAGATGCGCGCCCAGCCTTCAGGTGTTAATGCTGGCGCAAACGGGCCCAGTTCAGCCGCGCTAAAGGGCAGCGTTCTGCCCAGCCCATATTGTAGTATCGCGCTAACGACTTCTTCGCCCTCTTCTGGCTCTAGTGAACAGGTCGCGTACAGCACACTCCCCTCTGGTTTTAACCAGCTTAAGCAGTTTTTTAACATCTGGATTTGTATTTCCTGAAGACTGGCAAGCTCTGGGCGTTCGGCGCGCACCAAAATATCTGGGCGGCGTCTTATCGTGCCTGTGGCGGAGCAGGGCGCATCTAGCAAAATCATATCAATATTTTGCTGCTTTGCAGTGCGCCCAAACGCATCATCTAGAATATCAGCTGTTTTAATAGCCGCCTGCATATTTAGTCGCTTTAAATTAGCGCGAAGCCGCTCAATTCGTGCCGCCTCTTTATCCACGGCTGTTACCGTTGCGCCTTTGGCAATAAGCTGGGCTGTTTTTCCGCCGGGTGCGGCACATAAATCCCAGATATTTTTGCCTCCAACGTCACCCATCAGATGAACAGGCAGGGCAGCAGCAGCATCCTGAACCCACCAATTGCCAGCATCATAATCTGGCATATTGCGGATATCCCCATCAAAGCTGCATCTTATAGTCTGCTGGGTAAGAGGGCTGCCCTCCAGCTTTAGTGCGAGCGCGGCAACATCACCGGTACCAGTGATATCTAGTGGCGGGGTTTGCGCGGCAAGCTCTGCTATAGCTGCGGTCTGCTCTGTGCCCCAATTTTTTTGCCAGCTTGCGCGTAAATCCTTCGAAAGATTATCGGCTGGGGTGGTTTTTGTACGCAACACTTCCTTTTCACGAATAGTGCGCCGCAATACTGCATTCACAAGCCCTGATTGCCGCTCAAAACCAATTTTTTTAACCAGCTCAACAGCCGTATCAGTGGCGGCATGCTGACTTAAATCAAGGAAAAGAAGCTGGGTTAGCCCAATTTTTAACACCAGTTGAACAGGCGCAGCTGTCTGGTCTGAAATCATCCTTTGCAGCAGCGCAGATAACTGGCCATGTCGGCGCAGGCAAGTGGCAACAATAAGCCTGACTAGTCCCTTGTCACGCGCCTCCAGCTCCTTAAATCCTTCGCTATTGGCAAAAGCAGCTTCTAGCATTTGCTGGCGCCCTATTATCGCATCCAGAATATTGAAGGCGATAAGCCGGCTATCTGCTGAAGTTTGGCTGTCCTCGCCAGATTTTGGCAGGCGCTTTTGCTTCGGCGCGGCGTTTGTTTTAGGGCGTTGTTTTTTGCGTTTTTTAGCCCCTGCTTTTTTTAAGGCCCCTGCTTTAAGAGACAATCTGGGTCTGGTATCTTTTTCCATGTTCGGCAATAGACCAGAGCGGTGGTTTCTTGTCTATAAGAAACGCATATGAGCGTGCAGGCTAATATAAAGGCGAATATCTTAATTTCCCTGTTAATAGGGATTGCTTTTAGGGGTTGGCGTTTTTATCTGATAAGATAGATTATCTGTTTTCGTTAAGCGAATATATGCGCGCTTGCCAGTATGAAAAGGGCAAAAAACATGAGCAAACAAAAAGAAGATGCCGATAAAGGCAAGTTACCAGACGCAGCGCCTGTACCCGCATCTGATGGCTCGGACGCAGGCTCGCCAGATAAGGCAATAGAGCGTGGTGGTCCAAAGGGCCCAGAGCCGACACGGTTTGGCGACTGGGAAAATAATGGCCGATGCACTGATTTTTAAAAGAGACAGGCCAGATGATGTTTGAAACAGGCAGAAAATAGTGGCTCGGTTAACCACTGATATTGTCATTGCAGCAGGGCTACGCCAAGCAGCGAGCCGAGGTATTTTCGCTGCCATCCTTCGCAAAGGTGATGCGCGTGCGGGGGCTATTTTTGTTGAGGTGGAAAAAAGTGCTACCGAAGCGCGTTTGCTGGCGCGTCAATTAAACTATGATAATGAATATGAGTGGGTCTGCATCACGGGTGAGGGATGGGTCAGTAGCGCTATGGTTCAAGAACGGCTTAGCCGCGAGACCGAATATGACCCTGACTGCTGGATAGTTTCGGTGCAGGATAGTGAAGGGCGCAATATTTTTGCCCTTTGACTAGCCATGAAAATACGAAGAAAGAGCTGTTAACGCCCGGCTTCCATGCTATCTTCTGTTGTGGGAACTGCTTTGGCTCACACCCTAATTATTTTTCCCATTTATTTTTGATGATTTTATTGCCACTGACGAATTGAAATTTGAAATCCATGACTAAATCTATCGCTATTCATAAACTACAAGACTATAGCGCAGCGCAAATTGCTACCTTGCAAACCCGTACAGAAGATGACCTAGGTCCCTATATGGATGCTGTGCGCCCTGTCATTGATGCGGTGCGTGAAAATGGTGATGCTGCGCTGGTACATTATGCGAAGGCTTTTGATAATGCAGATTTGGCCAATAAATCTTTATTGGCAAGTAAAGCAGAAATAGATGCCGCCTTTGACAAGCTGGATAGCGAGCTTGTAGATGCGTTAGAATATGCTGCTGATAATATTCGCCGCTTCCATGAAAAGCAAAAGCCAGAAGCAGATTGGCGTATGGAAATTCGGCCAGGGATAGAGGTAGGTGAGCGGGCCTACCCAATTGACAAAGTGGCCTTATATTCGCCGCGCGGCAAAGGCAGTTTTCCGTCTGTAACTTTAATGACAGCAATTCCAGCTGTGGTGGCAGGTGTACCGGAGCCGGTTATTTTAACCCCGCCAGGAGCGGACGGGGATATTGACCCAGCGACGCTTGTGGCAGCACGGCTAGCGGGGGTTGAAAAAATAGCCAAAGCTGGCGGCGCACAAGCGGTTGCTGCGGCTGCCTTTGGCACTGCATCTATACCGAAATGCCGCAAGATTGAGGGGCCTGGTAGCCCATATTTTGTTGCCGCAAAGAGGGTTTTAGCTGGCAAGATTGGGTCGCGCCTACCAGCTGGTCCCAGTGAGGTTATTATTCTTAGTGATGAGACAGTTGACCCGCGCCTAGCAGCGCTAGATATCCTGATAGAATGTGAGCATGGTGCAGACTCCTCAGGCTTTCTTGTTACCTGCTCAGAGGCATTTGCAAATGCGGTGGCCGCAGCCTTGCCAGATTATTTGGCGCAAATGTCTGATGAGCGGCAGGCCTATGCAATGGCGGTATTATCTGGCATGAACGGGGGTATCGTGCTGGCAAAAGATGAGCAGCAAGCCTATGATTTTATCAATGAATATGCACCTGAACATTGCCAAATTCTCTCCCGCGAGGCAGATAGGCATCTGCCTTATATCCAGACTGCATCTGAAATTCTGTTAGGGGAATATGCGGCTGGATCACTAGCCAATTATATGATGGGCCCAAACTGTGTTCTGCCTACCTCTGGGGCTGCGCATGCGCATGCGCCGCTTGGCGTGCATGATTTTATGCGCACCGCCTCTATTGGCCGGGTGGATGCTATTGGCTTTGCAGAAATGGCACCAAAAACAGAGGTTTTTGCCCGCTATGAAGGATTTGATGCCCATGCAAATGCAGTGTCTGACCTGCGCTTGCCATTAATAAAAGGCAGCAAGGATAAGTAAGCCCCTCTAATAGGGCTCTTTAATAGGGCATAGGATGGGCTTTATGCGCGGCGTCAATCTCGTCAACCACCTCTTCGCTTAGAACTAGATCAGCCCCAGCTATAATATGTTCTAGCTGTTGCTGTGTAGTTGCGCCAAAGATTACTGACCCCATGAAGGGGCGCATCATTGCCCATGAAAGTGCCATATGCACTGGGTCTATCCCATATTTTTTAGCAATGCCAAGATAGGCATCAATAGCTGGCCAGACACGCGGGGTGATGCGTCCGCCAAGCCCAGGGGTGGCGTTCATCCGGGCGCCTTTTGGCAAGGCTTCCCCTCCTTTATATTTGCCAGTTAAAAGGCCAGCGGCTAGCGGTGAGAAGGCTAGCAAATCCACCTGTTCATGATGGCATAGCTCAGCAAGGTCTAAATCAAACAGTCGGCAGAGCAGGCTATATTCATTCTGGATGCTAAGCACGCGTGGGCGGTTTAAGGTCTTGGCAGCTTGCAACCACACAGATGTTCCCCATGCGCTTTCATTCGATAAACCAAAATAGCGGATTTTGCCTGCTTTTACCTGTTTGTCTAACTCGTCCAACACTTCTTCAACATGTTCAAGAAAGGCGGTGCTATCCTGTCCAGTTGGGTCATAATGCCAGTTTTTGCGGAACATATAAGAGCCGCGATTTGGCCAATGCAGCTGATAAATATCGATATAGTCGGTATTCATAGAAGCAAGCGAATTATCCAATGCCGTGCGGATCGTTGTCGGCGTTATTGGCGCGCCTTCGCGAACATATTTATGACCCTCACCAGTTACTTTGGTTGCGATAACCACCTCATCACGGCGTTTTTTAATAGCTGGCCAGTTGCCTATCACTCGCTCGGTATCGCCAGAGGTTTCTGCACGCATCGGATTGGTTGGGTACATTTCGGCTGTGTCGATAAGATTGATACCATGGGCAAGGGCTGTATCTATTTGACGCCAACCTTCTTCTGGTGTGGTCTGCTCTCCCCATGTCATAGAACCTAAACAGAGTTTGCTGACCTCTAGTGATGAGTATCCCAATTTCTTTGTTTGCACGCCAACCTCTTCTTTTCCCAAATAAAATCTTGTATTCCGCTTAAAGGTTAGCACTCTACTGCGCGTTGCGCTCTTTTGCCAAGTGCGAAGCGAGTGCTGGTTGCAGAAATCTGGTCATGCTGATATGTTGCTATCCGGCAGATAGCTGGGTTTTTTAGCTGTAACAAAGGCGCAAAAACAAGATGTTCAAAACTCCATCCTATAATAAAGACGGGCTTGATAGACGGCTATCTGTTGCGCCGATGATGGATTGGACAGACCGGCATTGTCGCTATTTTCATCGCTTGCTATCCCCAAATGCGCTGCTCTTTACCGAAATGGTTACAGCAGAAGCGATATTACATGCCGGTGCAGACAGGTTTTGTGCCCATCATTTATCAGAACATCCACTTGCCTTGCAGCTTGGCGGCTCTGAGCCGCATAGGCTAGCCGCGGCAACTCGCTTAGTGCGTGATTTCGGTTTTGATGAAATAAACTTAAATGTTGGTTGCCCCTCTCCACGGGTAAAGGCTGGATGTTTTGGTGCTAGCTTGATGGCGGAGCCAAAGCTGGTTGCCGAATGTGTGCGCGCTATGCAGGGGGAGACAGATAGGCCCGTAACGGTTAAATGCCGCATAGGCATTGATGATATGGATGTGATGGAAGGGTTAAACAAGTTTGTGGATGCACAGGCCGAAGCCGGCGTTAAAATCATCTATCTGCATGCACGAAAAGCGTGGCTGAACGGGCTTAGCCCAAAGGAAAACAGAGAAGTGCCGCCGCTGGATTATGGCCGTGCTAGCCAGCTAGCTGCTGATTATCCAGATTTGGATATCATTTTAAATGGCGGGTTGGAAACATTAGAAGATATCCAGAGTGCAACAGAGGCAGGTCTATTTTGCGGCGTCATGATAGGCAGAGCAGCCTATAAAACCCCGCGGCAGCTAGGTTATATATCATCTGCCTTGTTTGGCCATGAAATGGCTGATCTATCGCATATTGCCCAGCAAATGAGCGATTATGCAGAAAAAGAGATTGAAAAGGGGGTGCGCCTGCACAATATAACCCGTCATATGCTGGGTCTGTTCACTGGATTGAAGGGCGCGCGCACATGGCGGCGTACCCTTGGTGAGCAGGCACGCGACAATCCAACAGCTGCTGCGCTGATTGCGCAAACGGCGCAGACATGCCTTGCTTTGCAAGGTGATACAACAAATAGAAAGGTTGCTTAACAGCGTCATTATGGCTCCTGATAGCTCAAACCCATCGCAAAAAAAACACCGCCCTATCTTGGAATATGGCCCGCTCATCCTGTTTTTTATTACCAATTATTTTGCTGGTATTATGTGGGGAACAGGGGTGCTGGTTATTGCAACCGTGATTGCGCTTAGCCTGTCCTGGATATGGGATCGCAAAATACCCATGATGGCGCTTTTTGGCGGCATCGCGGTAGCTTTCTTTGGCGGCCTGACCATCTTTTTCAATGACCCTGTGTTCATCAAAATCAAACCTACAGTTATCAGCCTGCTTATTGCGGCTGTTTTGGCTGGCGGCCAGCTTATCGGGCGTAACCCTCTAAAGGCGATGCTATCTAGCCAGTTGCAGCTTTCTTCGGTTGGGTGGCAGCAAGTTACTTGGATTTGGGTGGTGATGTTTGTTGTCTCTGCAATCGCAAATGAAATTGCATGGCGTACCCTCTCAGATGATGGCTGGGTTACCTTTAAGGCGTTTGGGCTGACAGGCATCTCGATGCTATTTGCGCTAATGACCATCCCCATCATGAAAAAACATGGCAATTTAGGCTGATAACAGTATCTATCCCTCTAAATTCTGGCAAAATGTCGTAACTGTTATAATTAAAGTCGTTGTAAAAAACCGCTAGATTAGTTGCCCGCCTTAATGATTCGAATAGAGTTCTTTTTTAAGGGCTTATAGAATGCTAGGCCAAGCCGTTAATTTAAATGCTGTTAATTTAAATATCGTTAATCTGGTGGAAGTGTAAGGGGAGTCTGAAATGTCCGATGATGATGAAATTATCTTATCTGAACTAGATGATGATGAACTTGTTCAGCAGATGCATGATGACCTTTATGATGGTCTGCAAGAAGAGGTTGTCGAAGGGGTCAATATTCTGCTTGGGCGCGGATGGACGCCGTATGATGTGCTGACCAAAGCGCTGGTTGAGGGCATGACAATCGTCGGTATTGATTTCCGTGATGGTATCTTGTTCGTCCCAGAAGTGTTGATGGCTGCAAATGCGATGAAGTCTGGAATGGGTGTCTTGCGTCCATTGCTTGCTGAAACAGGTGCACCGCGTGTTGGCAAAGTGGTGATCGGTACGGTGAAGGGCGATATCCATGATATTGGCAAAAACCTTGTCTCCATGATGCTAGAGGGCGCAGGCTTTGAGGTGATAGATATCGGTATTAATAATCCGGTTGAAAATTATTTGGATGCGATCGCTGAGCATGAGCCAGATATCCTTGGTATGTCCGCGCTGTTAACGACTACTATGCCTTATATGAAGGTGGTTGTGGATGCGATGGTCGAAAAAGGTATTCGCGATGATTACATCGTTCTTGTTGGTGGTGCACCCCTGAATGAAGCCTTTGGCGAATCAGTTGGTGCTGATGCTTATTGCCGTGATGCCGCAGTTGCGGTGGAAACTGCAAAAGCCCTTATCGCAAAAAGACGCGAGGTTGGTGCGGCCTAGCATGGGCGTATGCAAATATAAATCACTATAGAACACTGCAGAATGAGGGTGGGATGGCAAGCCTTACGGTAATTTATTGGCGGGATATCCCGGCACAAGTGGTTGCGGAAACGGGGCGAGGACGAAACCGGGAGCAGGCGAAGGTTGAGCTGCATCGCCGCTTTGCACTTGCTATTGATGAAGCTGCGATGCGTGATGGCGCAGATAGCACAGATGATTATTTGGCTGATTGGCGGCGCGCCCCATCACAGGACTGCTCAGATGATTTGCAAGCCGAAGCAGAAGCTAAAGCTAGCGCTATTGAAGCAGAAGTTGACAGCGCCGCGTTAGCTGCGCTTGTCGCTGCTGGTGGACATAATCCATCACAAGACTAACTCTCCAATGTCGTGTTCGGACAGATGAGGGGCGATAGCTGGCGATCTCCTTACGCTACATCCGTTCAGAGTAAAATTTCCAGAGTAAATTACCCAGAGTGAATTTTCCAAAGTGAATTTTCCAAAGTGAGTTTACCAAAGTGGGTTTACCAGAGTGCGTTTACCAGAGTGAATTTTATAGGCTGGCAGTGTTAAAGGAAGCAAGCATAAGATGAGCGTAACCATAGAAGATATTGCTAGGTCAGCTGCAAATTGGTCGATTGAAGTAACGCCTGCAGGTGCCACAAAAATCGATAGTTTTGCCGATTCGCTGGCAGAAGGTACGACGGTTAATGTCACGTTTCTGCCGGGATCTGACCCTCTCGATACGATTGCAATATCCAAACGGCTAGCAGATGAGGGGATGAATGCGGTACCGCATATCGCTGCACGCTCGCTGCAAGATAGCGCCCAGCTTGATGATCTATTAAAGCGGATGACAGCCGAAGCCAATGTCCGCGAAGTGCTGGTGATTGGCGGCGGTGTAGATAAGCCAGTGGGCGAATTTGACAGCACGATGCAGGTGCTAAATACCGGCCTGATTCAGAAATATGGAATTACTACTATTGGCGTTTCAGGCCATCCGGAAGGCAGCCCCGACATCAGTGATGAGCAGCTAGCAGTAGCAATAGAGCAGAAAAATGAATTTGCCCGTAAAGAAGGGATATCGCTCTATATGGAAACACAATTCTGCTTTGATGCAAATGCCGTGCTGGCATGGGAGAAAAGCATCAGACAAGCTGGCAGCCAGCTTCCCATCCGTATTGGTATCCCTGGCCCTGCGACCATCAAGACCTTATTCCGGTTTGCCCAGATATCTGGTATTGGCCCATCTATGCGCTTTATTGCCAAGCAGGCACGTAATGTTGCCAAGCTGATGACAGTGCAATCGCCGCATGAGCTGCTCGCAGGCCTATCTGCTGGCATGGCAGCGGATAAGGATTGCTTGTTGCAGCATTTTCACTATTACCCCTTTGGCGGGTTTGCCAAAACTGCTGCTTATGCGCATGCGGTAGAGCAGGGAAATATTAAATTACTACCAAAGGGCGGTTTTGAGGTGGCGGCCGAGTAGCCGTTCTATCGGTGATTTTTCCAGCCCCTCAGGAAATGTTTAAACAATAGATAAAGGCCAGGTATATGACAAACACTATTGTATCTTCACACAGTAAAGAGATTACCATCGGTTTTGAATCGCCATTTTGTGTTATCGGTGAGCGTATTAACCCGACGGGAAGAAAATTGCTGGCCGCTGAAATGGCAGAAGGAGATTATAGCCGTGTAATCGCTGATGCGGTGGCACAGGTCGAAGCGGGTGCAACTATGCTAGATGTTAATGCTGGTATCCCGATGGCTGATGAGCCGGCCATATTGGCTGAATCTATTAAGCTAGTTCAATCGGTGGTGGATGTGCCGTTGGCCATTGACAGCTCTATCGTGGCTGCATTGGAAGCAGGTTTGTCTGTTTATCAGGGTAAAGCGCTGGTCAATTCAGTGACTGGCGAGGAAGAAAGGTTAGAGGTTGTCCTGCCACTAGTGAAAAAATATGGTGCAGCGGTTGTAGCTATCTCAAATGACGAAACAGGTATTTCAGAAGATGCCAATGTCCGCTTTAATGTTGCCAAGAAGATTGTTGAACGGGCCGCTGATTTTGGCATTCCGCGTGAAGATGTCGTGGTTGACCCATTGATCATGCCGGTTGGCGCCATTAACATGGCGGGGCGCACTGCGCTTGATTTAATCAACCGTTTGCGCACTGAGCTAAAAGTAAATACCACTTGCGGAGCTTCTAACATTTCTTTTGGTTTGCCAAACCGACATGGCATGAATGCAGCGTTTTTATCGATGGCGGCGGGTGCGGGAATGACCTCTGCTATTATGAACCCCCTTCATAGCGAAGAAATGACTGCTATTATGGGCGCAAATGTCATGAACGGCGTTGACCCAGAATGCCGGAAATGGATATCTAAATTCAGAGAAGTTCCTGCAGAAGGGAGTGGCCAGCGCGAGCGTAGACAGACCAGAAGACGCGCTAGAGCCTAAGAAAAAACTAAGTAGGAGTTGGTAATCTTATGTCAGAGGAGAAGGGCGCATCTGCCACGGCAGAGGTAAAAATTGTTTTTACCCCCTCCGGTCGGCAAGGGCAGGTCGCTAAAGGCACAAACCTGCTGCAAGCTGCACGTCAGCTAGGCGTGGATATTGATTCTGTCTGCGGCGGGCGTGCCATGTGTGGACGTTGCCAAATTGACGTTGGCGAAGGACAATTTGCCAAGCATGGGCTTATCTCCTCATCCGCTTCTTTATCTGAACCTTCTGCATCAGAGGCACGCTATGCCGAAAAACGCAGCTTGCCTGACGGGCGACGTCTTGCGTGTCAGTGCAAGATTGAGGCGGATTTGGTGGTGGATGTACCTGCGACCAGTCAGGTGCATAACCAACTCGTTCGCAAAGCTGCTGATAACCGGGTTATAGCGCTAAATCCGCCTGTCCGGCTATGTTTCATCGATGTGCGTGAGCCAGATATGCATGAGCCTTCAGGGGATTTGCGCCGCGTTATTGAAGCTTTGCAAAACCAGTGGCCAGACAGGGTATCAGGGGAGGTGTCCTGCGGTGTGCATGTATTGCGCGCGCTACAGCAATGCCTTCGCAAAGGCAAGTGGCAGGTTACCGTAGCTTTACGTGGTGGCAATCAGATTATTGCTATTTGGCCAGGTCTTAAGACACAGATTTTAGGGGCGGCAATCGATATTGGTTCCACCACAATTTCTGCGCAATTATGCGATATGAATACAGGTGATGTCCTCGCCGCCACTGGCATTATGAACCCGCAAATCCGCTTTGGTGAAGATTTGATGAGCCGCGTATCTTATGGCCTGATGAATGAGGGCGGCGCAGACGAGATGACCAAAGCGGTGCGCGAAGGCTTACAGCAACTCATCAAAGGCGGTGCAGAGCAGGCCGGCATGACGCCAGAAGATGTGTTGGAAATAGTGCTGGTTGGTAATCCTGTCATGCATCATTTGGTACTGGGGATTGACCCGATTGAGCTTGGTGGTGCGCCTTTTGCCCTAACGGTTGATACGGCTGTTGAAATGCGTGCTTCTGAGCTTGGCCTTAATTTGCACCCCGGTAGCATGGTTTATGTTCTGCCTTGTATTGCTGGCCATGTTGGGGCAGATGCCGCTGGCGTTGTCCTAGCCGAGGCCCCGCAGACCCGTGATGATATTAGCCTTTTGATAGATGTTGGCACGAATGCTGAGATTGTGCTGGGCAATAAAGAACGTTTGCTGGCAGCTTCCTCACCGACTGGTCCTGCATTTGAAGGCGCGCAGATCAGTGCTGGACAGCGTGCAGCACCAGGCGCAATTGAGCGGTTGCGAATTGACCCAGAAACGCTAGAGCCGCGCTATTCAGTTATTGGCAGTGATATCTGGTCTGATGAAGCAGGGTTTGATGAGGCAGTCGTCAATACCGGGATTACAGGCATTTGCGGGTCTGGCATTATCGAAGCTTTGGGCGAGATGTATTTGTCTGGCATTATCACAGCAGAAGGGGTGATAGATGGCAGCCTTGCCAGCCGCACTGACCGCATTAAAGAAGATGGTCGAACTTTTAAATATCAAATAACTGACACCGTTAGCATCCTGCAAAATGATGTTCGTGCTATCCAACTAGCCAAGGCAGCTTTGCATGCAGGGTTCCGTTTGCTGATGGATAAAATGGCGCTGGAGCGTGTTGACCGTGTGATTTTAGCAGGCGCATTTGGCTCTTATATCGATCCAAAATATGCGATGGTTTTAGGAATGGTGCCAGATTGTCCGCTCGATAAGGTTATTGCCGCTGGTAATTCAGCAGGAGCAGGGGCCAGAATGGCTTTGTTAAATATTGACCAGCGCCAGACGATTGAGGCTACGGTACGCCAAATCGAGAAAATTGAAACAGCTGTTGAGGCAGATTTTCAAAATCATTTTGTTCGCGCAATGGCCTTTCCGCATAAGACAGACCCCTATCCTTGCCTCAGTGCAGCTGTGATGCTGCCGCCACGTGATTTAAGCGATAATGTGGCATCAGACGATAATCCCGGGCGTCGACGTGGTGGACGCAGAAGGGGTTAGCCTTTAGTCCTGCTTGGATTTCTTTTCGATATTTTTAGCCTTTAGCCAGCTATGTAAGCTGGCTGCAATCACAAAAAGCGCGGTAGCTGCATAACTTGCAAAAATATAAAATTCATAGCTTTGCACGGTCATGGCGCTAACTTCCTGTTTTGTTCTTCGCTTGGCTTTAGGTGGGCGCGTTTACTTTGATGCAGACGCGCTTCTAGTCTGCGCTCCGCTAGTATCCATCCCATGCGGTGCAACACAATCCAGATAAAAAAGGCCTGAAACCCTGCAAACATGACCATTAAGGGCCAGAGCATAGAACTATCAATCGCAACCCCGCCAGATCGCAGAATACTAGCTGGCTGATGCAGGGTATGCCACCAATCAACAGAAAATTTTACAATCGGTAAATTAACGCAGCCTACCAGTGCCAAAATGGCTGCCATCCGTGCGCCACGCTCGCGCCGCTCAAACCCGTTTGCCAATGCAATATAACCAATAAAGAAAAAGAACAGCACGAGCATAGAAGTAAGCCGCGCATCCCATACCCACCATGTTCCCCAAATCGGATAACCCCACAGACTGCCGGTCACTAAGGTTATACCCGCAAACCCTGCCCCAATAGGCGCGATAGCCCGCGCCGCAATATCGCCTAATGGATGCCGCCAAACTAGATAAAATAGGGCGCAGATACCAAGCCCCAGATAGCTAGACAGGCCTATCCAAGCAGCAGGTACATGCACATACATAATGCGCACTGCCTCGCCTTGCTGATAATCTGCAGGGGAAGCAAATAAAGATAAAAATAGTCCATACGCAAAACACATTACCGCTAGCGCCAAGCAAAAGGGGCGCAACGGCTTTGCTATCGCTTGAAAGCGCGTTGGATTCGCCATGAAATCAAAAAAGCCTGCCATTATCCTTATCTATCATTATCCTCATTTTATTGGGGCATCATCCTCATTTTATTAGGGAAGCTGTTCGGCTACCCATCTTCTAAAGCAGAGCGCAGACCAGCAACACTGGCAACAGGGCTTACCACAAGAAGGAAAAGCACTAAAGCACTTAATAGGCTGAAATGTGCAGATGGGCTTTGAGCTTGCAATACGCTCTGCGCTGCCATCACGCCAAAAACCACGATAGGGATTGCCAGTGGCAGCACCAAGAGCGCAACCAGCATTGCGGTGCGCCGTGCTCCCAAAGTTAGCGCACTCGCAATAGCGCCTAATAGCATCAATGCTGCCAGACCTAGCGCAAGGCTGGTAATAAGCGGCAAAGCCAACATCCAAGGCAGATTAAAAAATAGCATCAAAAGCGGGGTAATCGCTAGAAGAGGTAGCAGTGCAAATAAATACCAGCTCGCAATTTTTGCGAGCACATAAGCATGGAGCGCATGCGGGCTAAGACAGATTTGCTCTAACCAGCCGCCGCGATAATCATCAGCAAATAATCGGTCAAATGAAGGTAGCGCACTCAGGAGCGCGGCAATCCAGATAATCGAAACCCCAAGGCTTTTCAGCAGTTCAGGTGATGGCCCTACTGCGAGCGGGAATAAAGTAGCTACCATCACAAAAAAAGCAGCTTGGGTTAGATGGTCGCCTAGCCTTGCAAGGCTCAAGCGATATTCCCGCATCAGGAAATGGAAAAACCCGTTCATCGTTCCATTCCAATATTATCTGTCCCAATATTTTCTGGCCCACCAATTTCAAATGTCGTGTGCGGCAGGCTTTCCGCCAACGCAATATGGCTAGCCATCAGCACATAGCCCCCTTTTGCCTGATGGGCAGCCAATAATGCCTCAAAGGCAGTGCGGCCATCTGCGTCCAACCCGCTATTTGGCTCATCTAGTAGCCAGAGCGCGGACGGCCCTAAATTAAAGTGCAAATTGCTTAAAGCAAGCCTTTGGCGTTGGCCTGTAGAAAGCAGGCGCGCTTCAATATCAAGGAAGCTGGTCAGGCCAAAAATATCCCTCTCCAGAACTGGGCTTAAATCTTTGCCAGAGCCGACCGGGCCAGCCCCAACCAAGCCCGCCATTATTTGCAGGTTTTGGCGCGCGGTGAATTCCCCGTTCAGCCCGTCATTACTGCCATACCAACTCGCTTGTAGCGGGCATTCAGTATCTTGCAAGTCAAGTGGCGCACCGTTCAGGAGGACATGGCCTTCTTCTAGGGGCAGGAAACCAGCTACCGCGCGAAGCAGGCTAGATTTCCCGCATCCGTTAGGCCCGCGCAATACCGCCACTTCCCCTGCTTTTATCTGCAGGTTGATATCCTCATACAGCCATCTTGAGCCGCGTTTGAGTGCAATTGCGCGTAATTCGATTGTCATGCCCCATATTTAAGGTGCAATGCCCGGCCGGTCTAGTTTTTTTCGGTAACCGAGGGGTAAAACCGTTAGCGCATAGAATCTGGTCATTAACCATTTTGAGCAAGGCCATTATGGCTGTTTCAATAATGTGGAAAGGGTGCGCTCCGGGTCTGGAAGTTTGCCGCGCATTTTGCTATGCTAGTGCTGACCGTTTGCAGGCGCTCCTCTTGCGGCCAATTTCGACATTTTCGTGTTTTAATTTGTTGGTGCAGAGTTAAACGCGCTTCGCTGGCTAGTTTTTATGCTGGGCATGACGACAGCGCGCGCCGCAAAATAAAGGGCAAATCTAAAGGGGGAAGACGTGACATCACTTGATAAAAATCTTGGGGATTATTTGGGCAACTATCTGGCCGAAATTGAAGAGCGCAAGAAACAGAATCTAAAACCAAAGCCGATTGATAATGGCGCGCTGGTAGCTGAATGCATTGACCATATCAAAGATAGTTCAAGCGCCTATCGCGGCGCCTGCCTCGATTTCTTTATTTATAACACGCTGCCCGGCACCACCAGTGCAGCGGGGGTAAAAGCACAGTTCTTAAAAGATATTATTCTGGGGGAGGCTGAGGTCGCTGAAATAACACCAGAATCAGTGTTTGAACAGCTCTCGCACATGAAGGGCGGACCATCAATTGAAGTGCTGCTAGACCTAGCTATTGATGGTACAGCAGACAGCGCAAGAGCCGCAGCAGAAGTGCTGAAAGGTCAGGTTTTTCTATATGAGGCCGATACAACCCGGCTAGCACAAGCCCATGCAAAAGGGCATGCGCTGGCAAGTGAAATTCTGGAAAGTTACGCAAAGGCTGAGTTCTTTACCAAACTGCCAGATATTGATGAGAAGATTAAAATCGTGACCTATGTTGCGGCAGAGGGCGATATTTCAACAGATTTGCTGTCACCAGGTAATCAGGCGCATTCCAGATCAGACAGAGAATTGCATGGCAAATGCATGATTTCTGAGCGCGCACAAGAAGAAATTCAAGCCCTGAAACTGCAGCATCCTGATAAGCAGGTGATGCTGATAGCTGAAAAAGGCACAATGGGCGTCGGCTCATCGCGTATGTCTGGGGTGAATAATGTGGCGCTATGGACGGGTAAACAGGCTAGCCCCTATATCCCGTTCGTGAATATCGCGCCAATTGTCGCCGGAACAAACGGCATTTCCCCTATTTTCCAGACTACTGTCGGGGTGACAGGCGGTATTGGTATCGATCTGAAAAACTGGGTAAAAAAGCTGGATGATAAGGGTGAGCCGATTTTAAATAATGATGGCAATCCAGTGCTGGAACAGAAATATGCAGTCGATACAGGCACAGTTCTGACCATTAATACTAAGGCAAAAAAGCTGTTCAGCGATGATGAAGGTGAAGAGCTCGTTGATTTAAGCCCTTCTTTTACGCCGCAAAAGCTAGAATTTGTTAAGGCTGGCGGCTCTTACGCGATTGTGTTTGGCAAAAAGCTGCAAACCTTTGCAGCAGAGACGCTAGGGGTTACCCCAACGCCTGTTTTTGCGCCTTCCAAGATTATCTCGCATGATAATCAAGGCCTGACCGCGGTAGAAAAAATCTTTAATGCGAATGCCGTAGGCGTTGAAGAAGGCAGTGTTATGCATGCAGGCTCAGATGCCCGGGTGCGGGTAAATATTGTTGGCTCGCAAGACACAACCGGCCTGATGACCGCCCAAGAGCTAGAAGCGATGGCGGCCACGGTTATTTCCCCAACGATTGACGGCGCCTATCAGTCTGGCTGTCATACTGCGTCTGTATGGGATTTCAAGGCACAGGAAAACACCCCGCGCCTGATGCAATTTATGCATAAGTTCGGGCTGATCACGGCGCGCGATCCAAAGGATGAATATCATGCGATGACGGATGTTATTCACAAAGTGCTGAATGATATCACTGTGGATGACTGGTCGATAATTATCGGCGGGGATTCGCACACCCGTATGTCTAAGGGCGTTGCCTTTGGGGCAGATTCAGGCACAGTTGCGCTCGCGCTGGCCACGGGGGAGGCTACTATGCCTATCCCTGAATCGGTAAAGGTTGTGTTTAAAGGCAGCATGGCCCCGCATATGGATTTCCGCGACGTGGTGCATGCCACGCAATCCCAGATGCTACAGCAGTTCGGTGATAACATCTTTCAGGGGCGCGTGATTGAGGTGCATATCGGCACGCTATTGGCTGACCAAGCCTTTACCTTTACCGACTGGACAGCAGAGATGAAGGCAAAGGCCTCTATCTGTATTTCTGAAGATAGCACGCTGATTGCCTCGCTAGAGATTGCGCGCGACCGTATTCAGGTGATGATAGATAAGGGCATGGATAATCATATTGCCATGTTGCAAGGGCTGGTCGATATCGCTAATGCGCGTATTGCCCAGATTAAGTCTGGCGAAAAGCCGGCTCTAGCCCCTGATGCCTCTGCTAAATATGCAGCTGAGGTGGTTGTCGATTTAGACCAAATTGATGAGCCTATGGTCGCTGATCCGGATGTGAATAACGCCGATATTTCCAAGCGCTATACGCATGATACCATCCGGCCTATCTCTTATTATGGGGGTGAGAAGAAGGTCGATTTGGGCTTTGTTGGCTCTTGTATGGTGCATAAGGGGGATGTGAAAATCGTAGCACAAATGCTGCGCAACCTAGAGGCCGCAGACGCCAAGATAGAGTTCAAAGCCCCGCTAGTGGTGGCCGCCCCAACCTATAACATCATTGATGAGCTTAAGTCAGAAGGCGACTGGGCGATATTACAGAAATATTCTGGCTTTGAATTTGATGATAGCGCCCCAAAACAAGCCTCTCGCACAGAGTATGAGAATATCTTATATCTGGAACGCCCGGGCTGTAATCTATGTATGGGCAATCAGGAAAAAGCCGCAAAGGGCGATACGGTGATGGCAACCTCTACCCGCCTGTTTAAGGGGCGCGTGGTCGAAGATGCGGACGATAAAAAGGGCGAGTCCCTGCTCGCCTCAACCCCGGTGGTGGTGCTATCGGCTATCTTGGGCAGAACGCCAACCGCAGAAGAATATAAACAAGCCGTGGTGGGCATAGATTTAACGAAATTCTCCCCGCCAATCTCCAAAGATACGGGCGGCAATTCTATGCATTTCTAGGCATTTCTAGGCATTTTTAAGCACTTCTTAAGCCGGTGGCTGGGCGTTTTTTAAGATGGCCGGCTGGGGGTAAGGGGTTAAAAAAGCAAACCTCCAACGGGGGGCAAAGAAGCGGGGACAACACCCCGCTTTTTTATTGGGGGGAAATGCTGTCCAAGATGCTGGATTCATGAAGTGATTGGTCTAGGTTAAATTTCAGCGCATTTATGCTGTCAAAGCTTTTGCTAGCTCCTAACTGAGCAAATCTTTCATCGAAATTTATATTCAATTCAGCTTGCGTATGAACCATTGTTTCATTGGTAGTAATCCTTACCTGCCAAATCCACGGCGTAATTAAGGCAATCGTGGTTATTGAAATTGCGGTAAAGGAAAATTCTGATATTGGGTTAAATTTAAGCTCACCAAACTTCTAGAAGAAGTAAAGAGAGTTAAGAGTTGCGGGTTGCTAAAGAGAAAGAAAATTATGAGAAGACCTAACCACAAACCAATAATCTTTTTGAAGCTGCCTTTAAATAGTTTTTCCCTTTTATTCCGAAGTGTTTCCGATTTTCCCTCAGTAGTCTGATTATTCTCTAGTTTAAATTTTTCCCGAACAATATCTGAAAAGATATCTAAATAAATTTCTTGATTGTTGTCAGCGGATATAGCTCTTTTGATATCTTCTATTGCAGCGTCAAAATTAGAATCTGTTGTATAAACCATGCTTCTAAAAGCATAGGTAAAACTGTTTTCTGGCTGTAACCCAATTGCCTTTGTGAAATCTTCGATGGCACGTGCGGATTCTCCCATCCTCGCATAGCAGATACCGCGACTAATATAGGCCTCCTCGTAGTCTGGCATTGTTTCTATCGCTCTACCATAATCACTTATGGCGCGTTTAAACTCTCCCAGCCCTTCGTTGCTGTTGCCACGATTTCTATAGACACCTGCTCGGTTTGGCTCCAACTTAAGCGCTTTATCATAATCTTTGATGGCGCGTTTATATTGTTTCAACTTTTCAAAACAGTTGCCCCGATTATTATAGACGCCTGCACCTTTTCGATCTATCTTTATGGCTCTATCATAATCTTCGATGGCGCGTTCATATTGTTTCAGCCCAGCATAGCTGTTGCCTCGATTATAATAGGCCTCTGCTAAATATGGCTTTATCTCTATCGCTTTATCATAATCGGCTAAAGCGCGTTCATATTGTTCCAACCCATTATAACTGCCGCCTCGATTATTATAGGCTCTTGCAAGAATGTTTGCTTCTGGCTTTGTCTCTATCGCTTTATCATAATCGGCTAAAGCGCGTTCATATTGTTCCAACCCATTATAACTGCCGCCTCGATTATTATAGGCTCTTGCAAGAATGTTTGCTTCTGGCTTTAACTTTATCGCTTTATCATAATCAGCGATGGCGGGTGCATGTTGTTTTTGTTTTGTATAGTCAACGCCGCGATTATAATAGGCAATTGCTAGACGTTCTGTGTTCCTTTTATCTTCGGCAAAACTGTCGGGGAACTCTGTCTTTAGCGCTTCGCTAAGCTCAACTGCCTTTTCCCAATCTCCGGCCATGCCAGCCTTATCAAGCGCCGTTAGCCGCCTCTGAAATTTCCTTTTATCTTCTGCCATTTTCCCCTCTCTAAACAGGATTTAGGAATGACTATAAAGGACAGGTCTTAAAATAAGATTAATCGGCAGGATTCTTGGGGGAGAGAGATTTCAGCAAGCCTTCGCGGCTATCCTGCTGGCTATCTTGGGCGTGCGCCTGTTTGGGATGATACAGCTTGTTCAAGACCTCTGGTGTGCCGCGCTTATCAAGATGTTCCATCAGCGTCTGAATATGGGCGCCTTCTTGGTTGCGAATGAGTAACATAATACTCTTGCGGTCATAATCCTCTAGGGTATGGCGTTCTATCCGCGCATTGCGGTTGCAATAGCTTAGGAAAATAAAGATAGGGGAGAGAAGGAATAAAGTTGTTACGGTAATGGATATATTTTTAGCGATTAGAAAGAAATTGCTACAACCATTTTCTTTACAATCTACATCGAAGAGTTCAATCTCATAAGACAGTAAGTACCAAATAATTGGCACAAGAAAAACTAACACACCAATGCACCCTGCTGTATAATTTCTGTAGCGGTTGAGTCGTTCTTCACTAATTTTTTTTCTAGCTTCAAAACGTTTATCAATGTCAGCAGGTTTGGTTATGGATGATAGGCGCTCCTCATAACTTTCCTTGATTGTCTTAGTTGCCTTTTCAGCTTCTATTTTACCTATAGTAATCGCTCTATTATGAACGGCACCCTTTAGACTGGGGTTTAATTCAATTGCTTTTTCAAAGTCTTTGATCGCTTCATCATTACGGTTGAGATGGCCAAGAGCAATGCCGCGATTGTAATAAAAGGTAGCGTCACTTTTATCTAATATGATGGCTTGATTATAAGTACTTAATGCCTCTTCGAAGTTGCCACGCTCTCTGTGGATGACCCCTAGCTCGCAGTAAGCTTTAGCAAATCCAGAGTCAATTTCGATGGCGGTATTAAAATCTTCAAACGCATTGTCATGTTCTCCGACGGAATTATACGCAATACCTCTTTCAAAGTAACTTTTGGCTTCTTTTGGCCACCCTTTTACTATGGTATCAAAATCTCTGATAGCAGCATCCCTATTACCAATTTCAAGGTAAAGGGTTCCTCTATTGGTATAGCCATCTTGACTGTTTGGTTCCAATTCGATGGCTTTATTATAATCAGCCAGCGCACGTTCAAAATCTTTAAGTTTTGTATGGGTGATGCCTCTGTTTATAAAAAGTCTAGCCTTGCCGGGCGAAAGTGTAATCGCATAGTCAAAGTCACTAAGTGCTTGTTTGAATGCATTGATCCCAAGGAACACAGTGCCACTTGCACCGAAGGTTTCAGATAAGTAGCCTTTATTTTTATCACTAAATTTATAGTCAGAAGGTTTATTTTCACGTACCCACCTAGCCCCCTCAATCGCCTTGTCCCAATCCTCGGCATCAAACGCGTCTTTGAACGCCTTTAACCGCCTCTGAAATTCCTTTCTATCTTCTGCCATCTATCTGCCTTTCTTTGCGGTTTTGCGCTTGGCCTTGGGGGCTTTCTTGCCTGCCTTCTTCTGCGTTTTCGTTTTCGCTTTTGTTTTAACAGTGCCTTTGGGGCGTCCGGCTGTTCTGGCTGTTTTGGCCGCAGGGGGCGTATCGGTGCGTTGGCGCAGGGCGGCAAGGTGGCTTTCTATCAGGATAAGTTTAGCGATTAGCCCAACCACGCCAGCCAGCATTATCGCCGTCACTAGCCCAAAGATCGCGCCGCCGCCATGATGCCATCCGCCATGTTGTCCCGGGCCATGATGCCATCCGCCATAATGCCCTCCGCCATGTTGTCCCGGGCCGTGATACTCTGGGCCGTGATACTCTGGGCCGTGATACCCTGAGCTATCTCTGCCAAATTGGCCTTCAAATTCAAAATTATTGCCGCCTTCTAGGCTATGTTTGTGTTGCTGCTGGTTTTCAGCCCCATCACCGATGATTACGGACACCCCTTCATCTTGCACGCTGACCGATACATGGCGCGGCTCCTTCCCGCCCAAAAGCAAGCCGGCTAGCGACATTATCAGCAGCAAAATGATTAGGCCGGTGCCGATATAGGCGTTTAGCGGGGTCAGCATATTTGCCCAGAACTGGTTTAAACGGGCGCTTAGTGGGGGTTTAGGGGATAGCGGCGATGATGGCATTTTATCTCTCCTCAGGTATGTTTTTATGGGCTTTGTTATCTTGCCCAGCCTTAGACGCTAGCAAAGAAACCTTAAGAAAACGTAAAAAGGGGGAATTGGCCTAAAATTCGTTAATGCCCTAATATTTATCAAAGCGGGCCCTTTCGCGTAGTTCGTCCGTGACAGGGGGGGATGGCTTTGCTACATCTGAAAGCCTAGGGGATTTGTTACTCTTTTTTCTGTCTGGCTCTTATACCGCTTATGTCTGTTTCCGACCCGCAATTGAAATTCGTGCTTGGGCCTACCAACACTGGCAAGACCTTTTATGCGGTTGACCGGATGATGGGCTATCCGTCTGGTATGGTGGGTTTTCCCTTGCGGCTTTTGGCGCGCGAAAATTACGATAAAATGGCGGCCAAGCTTGGTGCTTCGCGGGTTGCGCTGATCACCGGGGAGGAGAAAATAATTCCCCCCAATGCCAGCTATTTTTGCTGTACGGTGGAGGCGATGCCGCTTACCCGTGATGTGGATTGCCTGATTGTTGATGAGATCCAGCTTTGCGGGGATAAAGAGCGCGGCCATGTTTTTACCGACCGGCTGCTGCATGCTAGGGGGCGGCATGAAACGCTGTTCTTGGGTGCGGATACTATGCGCCCTATTTTGCAACAGCTATTCCCCGATGGAGAGTTTATCTATCGCGAGCGGTTATCGCGCCTATCCTATGCAGGGCATAAAAAGGCTAGCCGTCTGCCGCGCCGTTCTGCCCTTGTGGCGTTTTCCGCTTCCGAGGTTTATCGCTTGGCTGAATTAGTGCGCCGCCAGCGCGGCGGCACAGCCGTGGTTATGGGCGCTTTATCGCCGCGTACCCGTAATGCCCAAGTGGAGCTGTTCCAGAACGGGGATGTGGATTTTATGATCGCCACTGACGCTATCGGGATGGGGCTGAATATGGATATCGGCCATGTTGCGCTAGCGGATGATATCAAATTTGACGGCCGGTCGGTGCGCCATCTCTATCCCGCTGAAATTGCGCAAATTGCGGGGCGGGCAGGGCGGCATACCACGGACGGTACTTTTGGCACTACCGAGGGATGCCGCGCGTTTGAACAGGAATTGATAGATGCGGTTGAAGGGCATCGCTTTGCCCCTGTGCGCGGGCTTTATTGGCGTAATCGCAAGCTGAATTTCAATAGCCTTGATGGGTTGTTAAACGCTCTGGAAGCGCCGCCGCCTAGCCCTTTGATGATGAAAAAAGCGGATGCAGACGACCATCTAACGCTTGCCGCGCTAGCCGATAGTGAGGAGGTGCGCAGCCTGGCCGATAATCCGGGGCGATTGCGGCTATTATGGGATGTGGTGCAAATTCCTGATTTCCGCCAGTCTATGACAGACAGCCATGTGGTGATGTTAACGCGTATTTTCACCGAACTTGCCCGCGATGGGCGGCTGAAAAAAGACTGGGTGGCTAGCCAGTTACAACATTTGGACAGGCTGGATGGGGATATCGATACGCTGATGACGCGCATCGCCCATATCCGCACTTGGACCTATATTACCCATAAAACTGGCTGGACAGATGATGCAGAAGGCTGGCCAGAACTTGCCAGAGCTATAGAAGATCGGCTATCAGATGAATTACACAACCGCCTTACGCAAAGGTTTGTGGATAAGCGGGCGGCGCATTTGTCACGAAGATTAAAGGAATCGGCAACATTGTTGGCATCAGTAAGGTTGGACGGTAGCGTCCTTGTAGAGGGTGAAGAAGTGGGCAGCCTGCATGGGTTTAGCTTTGTTCCGTCTTTAGCAGAAAGTGAAGAAAAAGCCGTTATTCTGGCGGCCGCACGCAAAGGCTTGCCAGATGAGATTGAACGCAGGGTAGCCGCGCTAAGCATTTCTGCTGACCCAGCTTTTAAGCTAGATGCCAAAGGCCAGCTTTTCTGGCGCGAGGCGGTTATCGCAAGGCTGGTAAAGTCTGAGGTGCTTTATGCCCCGCGTGTTGAAGTTGGTGATAGCGACCTGCTCTCGCACGACCAACGCGCGCGCATCCAAGACAGGCTGAACCAGTTTATTACTGACCATGTTATGGAAGTGTTGCAGCCTCTAATGCTGCTAGCTAAGCCGGAAAGCCTGCTGAACCCTGAAGGGAAGTCAGAAAACATAACTGAGAGTTCCCGCGCAAATGATACTGGTACAAATGATACTGGCACAGAAGGGGCTGGCACAGACGGGGCTGGTACAAATGATACTGGCACAGACGGGGCTGGCAATATTAGCCCGCCTACACCGCTTTCTGGGGCTGCAAAGGGGCTGTTATATCAGCTTTATGAAGGGCTAGGCACGGTGCCGCGCCGCCTACTTGCCGATCAGATAAAAGAGCTAAGTGAGGCGGATAAGCCTGTTTTAGCGCGGGCGGGCATCCGTATGGGGATTGAAAATCTGTTTCTGCCAGCTATGCTAAAACCTGCCCCTATCGCGTTGAGGGTGTTACTGTTCTCGCTCTATCACCAGAATTTCCCCCTCTGCGGTGCGCCGCCTGAGGGAAGAGTATCGTTCAGCCTAGATGAAGAAGCTGGCGAGAAGATGCCGGAAGATACCTATTGGCTGGCCGCAGGATATTGCCGCTTGGGTGCGCGTATCATGCGCGTGGATATGGTGGAACGTGTGGCAGCTTTGGTGCGCGCAGCCGCCCGTGAAGGCCAGTTTGAAATAAGTGATGAGATGTTATCGCTCGCAGGGGTGGGGCGTGAGGAAATGGCGCTTATCTTGTCTGATCTGGGCTGCAAACAAGTATCGGAGCGGCCATCAGAAGACCCAGAAAAACCAAGCATTGCTATTTTTGAGCGGCAAAAGCGCAAAAGCGCAAAGCCACATAATAGCCAAAAAGCACACCCAGATAAAGCGCGTAGTGCTAAGGCAGGCAAGGGCGCACGCCGCCGGCCTACCGGGAATAATAACACCCCAGCGCGTGCCTCTGAGCGAGCCCGCCAGAATAATGCAAAACAGCCTGACCCCAACTCTCCTTTTGCGGTGCTGGCTGCCTTGAAAAAAGGTTAGAGCCAGTATATTTATGGCCGAATGTGATGAGCTCTTCTTCCTCTGATACCAGCCTGCGGATTGACAAATGGCTGTGGTATGCGCGCTTTTTTAAGACTAGAAGTTTGGCAACAAAGCTGGTTGCTTCTGGCAAATTGCGCTTAAATGGAGAGGTGATGTCAAAACCGCATCGCCAAATTCAAATTGGCCAGATATTGACCTTTGCGCAGGCAAACCACATAAGAGTGATACAAATAGACGCGGTTGCAACGCGCCGCGGCCCAGCTTCTGAGGCAGCACAGCTTTACACTGATTTAAGCCCTCCTGATGTGAAGAAAAGTAAGGATGATAAAGCTCTATCAGCTGATTTTGAGAAAAGAAATCCAGGTGCTGGCAGGCCAACTAAAAAAGACAGACGTATAACGCAAAAGTTAAAAGATAGTTTTCTTTAAAACTTCCCTAAACGTAGAACAGGATTATTTGTGATGTTTAAAACGGTGGCTGAATGGCTAAAACAGGATAAAAAAGTAAAGCCGGAAGGCAGCGATACAGATGAGCTAGCTAGTCTGGTCACCGCGTTGATGATAGAAGCTGCCAACGCGGATGGCAGTTTGGCTGAAGAAGAGAAGGTGCTCATTACTGAGGTGATTGCACGCCAGTTTGAGCTAGGCGCGGATAAAGCAGCGGAAATGATGCGCGCAGCCATAGACCAGAGTTCGGAGCGGGTTGAGTTGCATAGTCTATTGCGCCGCTTACGCGATAATTCTGATTATGAAGAACGGCTAGGGGTGATGGAAATGGTATGGATGGTGGTGCTGGCAGATGGTAAGCTTGACCATATCGAAGCCCAGCTTATGCGCCGATTAGCCGGGCTGCTATTTGTATCTGACGTAGATTCTGGATTAGCTGCAAAGACCGCTAAATCCAATCTGGGTCTTGCCTGATAGTGTGAAATACAGTATCTGCCGTACCATAACCAGCTAACTTGCTTTTCGGGTGGCTCAATGACCTATATCGTCAATGATAAATGTATAATGTGCAAATACACAGATTGTGTAGAAGTCTGTCCAGTTGATTGTTTTTATGAGGGCGAAAACATGCTGGTGATCCATCCCGATGAATGTATCGATTGTGGTGTGTGTGAGCCGGAATGCCCCCCTGAAGCTATTTTGCCAGACAGTGAGCCGGGTGCAGAAGCATGGTTGAAATTAAATGCTCGCTTGTCTGAGGTATGGCCAAATATTACCCAGCGCCGTGACCCGCTTAGTGACGCGGATATGATGCAAGATAAAAAAGATAAGTTTGAAACTTTCTTTACCGAAGCCCCGGGCGAGGGCAATTAAGGCCATTCTTCTGCCGGTGATTTGATAAATCTCGGATTTTATGGTAGAATATGCAACGGAGATGGTGTTTGCGGGTAGTTCAGACCTGCAGAACCAAGATCAAATGCAAACGCTAAAATGCTTTCAAGATATCGGAACAAGCTGATCGATAAGTGTTCAGTCTTGTGGAGAGAATATGCCAAAAAAACAGACATTTACCTATCAAGATGGCGATTTTGTTGTCTACCCCACGCATGGTGTTGGCAAAATCAATGGTACCGAAAACCAGAAAATAGCTGGAACTGATGTAACCCTACTTGTGATTCGTTTCGAGCAGGACAGAATGACCTTGCGCGTTCCGCTGGAAAAGGCAATGACGCTTGGCTTGCGCACCCTATCCTCACGCAAACATATGGATGATGCGATTACTACTCTGAAATCAAAGGCGAAGGTGAAGCGGGCTATGTGGTCTCGCCGGGCACAGGAATATGAAGCCAAAATCAAATCTGGCGATCCTGTAAATATCGCAGAAGTAGTGCGCGATTTGCGCAAACGCGATCCGAACACAGAGCAATCCTATTCAGAGCGGCAGATGTATCAGGCCGCCCTTGAAAGGCTGGCACGTGAATTTGCTGCTATCGAAGATATTGATCAGGATACAGCGGCAGATAGGCTAGAAGACCTTATGGACGCTGCATAAAAAATTGCGTCTTTAAAGGTTGTTTCACAACCGCGCTCTTTATTATATGCAATCTGCATCATTCCACCATTTGAAATGGTTGGGCATCTTCACCTATTCGTCTGATCTTTGCCCTAAGGCTGTCCGTATAGATAGTACGGAGAGATATTATGACGCAGGTCAATCAGTCGGAAACACGAAGCTCAGATAACCAATTTATCCGCAAGGTGATGAAAAAGCCCTTGCTTGAGCGCGAGTATGAGTTGGAGTTGGCGACGCGTTGGCGCGACCATGATGACCATCGTGCAATGCATGAGCTGGTTTTGGCATATGGCAGGTTAGTTGTAAGTGCGGCTTCCAAATACCGCCATTACGGGCTATCCCTTGGCGATCTAATCCAAGAAGGTAATATCGGTTTGATGCAGGCTGCAAGGCGGTTTGAGCCTGAGCGGGGATTTCGGTTTTCAACCTATGCTGCTTGGTGGATACGCGCCTCTATTCAAGATCACATTTTACGTAACTGGTCTATTGTGCGTACTGGAACAACTGCTGCTCACAAGGCGTTATTCTTCCGTTTGAAGCGTCTGCGTGCGCGCATTGGCGAAGCTGATGGGGGCCCGTTATCGGCAGAAGGGCGGCAAAAAATAGCTGAGACAATCGGTGTGAACGTTAATGATGTAGTGTTAATGGAACAGCGTCTGTCAGGGCCTGATGCTTCTCTTAATATGTCTGTATCTTCTGAAAGCGATAGTGAGGCACAGAATTTTCTGGCAGATACCCGGCCTAACCCGGAGCAGGTTGTAACAAGTATCCATGATACAAATGTCCTCTCGCAGCGTCTGCACGAAGCGTTGAATGAATTAACCCCGCGTGAGCGGCTTATCATTTTCCGCCGCCGCCTGAATGATGAAGGGGCAACGCTAGAACAATTGGGTGGCACTCTTGGGGTAAGTAAAGAGCGCGTGCGTCAGCTAGAACATCGCGCGCTTAAAAAACTGCGCGTAAGTTTGGAAGCGAAGACAGATATGCCGCTGGATTTGTTGCCGCAATTACCTTAAATTAGACCTGTACGCCCTTAGATGAATGTAAATGTCATCTGGCAACCTCAAGACTGTTTTATAAAAAGGCGGGGTCATACCACGTGCATGCACTAGATGCAGAAACAAATCTATATGCGCCGGTAACACCTTTTAATACTGGCTTTATGAAACGCGGTGAGCATTCTATTTATTTTGAAGAATGCGGCAAGCGCGATGGTGTTGCTGTATTATTTGTGCATGGCGGCCCGGGCGCTGGGTGTGCGCCTACCCATCGCCGCCTATTCGATCCTGAAAAATATCGTGCAGTGTTGTTGGACCAGCGTGGCTGTGGGCGCTCGGAGCCTTATGCAAGTTTGAAGCAAAACACCACTCAGGATCTGGTGGAAGATATTGAGGCTCTGCGTATACAGCTCGGGATTGACAAATTCATCCTATTTGGTGGCTCATGGGGTTCCACATTGTCGCTTGCTTATGGCGTTGCCTATCCTGAAAATTGTCTTGGTTTCATATTGCGGGGTATTTTTCTGGGCAGTGAGCAGGAAATCAATTGGTTTTTATATGATATGGGGCGGTTTTTCCCAGAAGCATATGAGCGGTTTGTCTCACATATAAGCCAGACAGAACGGAGTGATATTCTATCCGCCTATTATCGGCGCTTGACCAGCCCTAGCCGATCGATTGCAATGGCTGCGGCTAATCAATGGGCAGCTTATGAGAATTCTTGTGCCACCTTGCGGGCAGTGTTGCGCGATGGCGGGGCATCTGCTTATACTCTGGCTTTGCTAGAGGCACATTATTTCTTATCAGACTGTTTTATGCCCAGAGATTACTTGTTAAATAACCTGTCTAAGATCAGGCACCTACCTGCCTATATTGTGCAAGGCCGGTATGATGTGATTTGCCCACCTTTCTCAGCAAAGAAGCTTGCAGATGGTTGGGGCGGAAATGCAAAATTGAAACTGATGGATAATGCTGGGCATTCAGCTTTTGAAGCTAGTATTGTTCCGCATCTGCTTCGCGGCTTAGATGCGATCTATGGTCAGCTTCAAACGAGCTGACACCCTATCTGAAAGACCAGGGCTATAGCCATATTAGTTAAAGCTTAAAAACTATTGTGTAAAAACTTCTATACGTTATGCAACCTTTAGTGTTATCTTTGTTTGTAGGGATATGAGGGAAATAATATGGCTGAGAACAGCGATAAGAATTTCAGAGTAACAAATAATAATGCGGTCGATATGCATGTTGGCAAGCGGGTGCGTTTGCGCCGGACCTTGCTTGGCATGTCGCAGGAGCAGTTAGGTGCATCTTTGAATATCACCTTCCAGCAGGTGCAAAAATATGAACGTGGAGCTAACCGTATCAGCGCGTCGCGCTTATGGGATATTGCCCAAATCGTTGATGTGCCTATCAGCTATTTCTTTGATGATATGAGCGATGATGTAATGAAATCTTCGCCGAGGCGGATTAGTCGTGGCTCAGAGCATAGCGTTGATGAAGAAGCTGTTCGTGACCCGATGGCACGGCGTGAAACACTAGAATTAGTGCGCACCTATTATTCTATTGAAAAGCCTAAAGTCCGGAAAAGAATTGCAGAGATGGTAAAGTCTATTGCGGTAACCATTAATGAAAAACGCTAAGTAAAAGCTTTTGAAAAACGGCTTAAAACAGCATGGAGCATTCGCCGGTGACACAAGAAGAACAAAACGCTGAAACACGCAATGCTGAGACATCAAATAAGGGTGAGAATCTAGATACGCTTAGTTTTGAAGAAGCTTTAAGCCAGTTAGAGGCTATTGTTGATCAGCTAGAGCGCGGTGATGTATCCCTTGATAAAGCTATTGATGCCTATAGCCGCGGCATGGCATTGAAGGGGCATTGTCAAGCCCGCCTTGAAGAAGCGCGTCTGAAAGTGGAGCAGATTAATCTGCCAGAAGAGGGCGGATCTGTTAGCACAAAGCCTTTTGATACGCGCTAACATATGGTCAATATACCGCAACTTTTGCAAGAGGATGCTACGCAAACATCTGAGTGGCTTGATGGGTATTTTGATGCGCTGAAAGATGCATCTGCCCAGCACCTGCTTGCTGCGATGCGCTATTCAGCGATGAATGGTGGTAAACGGGTGCGCGCAAGTTTGGTTTTGTCTGCCGCGCGCCTGGCGAGCAGCCAGCAATCTTCCCTGGCGAGCAGCCAGCAATCTTCCCCGGCGAGCAGCCAGGAATCCTATCAGCCGGCGCATCTGGCGGTAGCTGGTGCAGTGGAAATGTTGCATGCATATTCGCTCATTCATGATGATTTACCAGCTATGGATGATGCAGAATTGCGGCGTGGTGTGGCCTCCTGTCACAAGGCTTTTGATGAGGCAACCGCTATTCTGGCAGGGGATGCTTTGCAAACAGAAGCGTTTAGTCTGCTTTCTAAGCCCGGACTAATGGCTGATGCAAGCCGCCAGTTGGAGCTTTGCGCCGTATTGGCTAGGGCATCTGGGGTTGTCGGCATGGCTGGTGGCCAAATGCTGGATTTGCAGGCTGAAACCAGTGCGTCAGACCCTGCGCAGACAAAAATAATGCAGGAGTTGAAAACTGGGGCATTGATCCGTGCATCGGCAGTGATGGGCGTTATTATTGGTGGCGGCGATAAGCGCATGCAAAATGCGGTTGATAAATTTGCCAGCCATTTAGGTCTAGCCTTTCAAATTGCTGATGATTTGCTGGATTATCAGGCAGATGCGGACCAGCTTGGCAAGCCTGCAGGGCGCGATGCAGAGCAAGGAAAGGCAAGTTTTGTTGAGCTGCTGGGTCTTGAAGAAGCGCGCCGGCAAGCCGATAGCCTGATAGAAGATGGTTGTGCATCTCTGGATCAGTTTGGTGATGCAGCAGACGGGTTACGCGGCCTCGCACAATTTGTTATAAACCGGAATCATTAAACCCATCGTATAGATATTAATAATATAATCAGTTTGCTGAGACTATAAGGCAAAAAATCAAGTAAACTAGATTATAGGAAGAAGGGTTAAGGGAGGGGGAAGTGACGGGGCCGAGAACACCACTTCTAGACAAAATCATATCTATGGAAGCGTTGCGGGCACTATCTGAAGCGCAATTGCCGCAGCTTGCAGACGAAGTGCGCGATGAGATGATACGTGCCGTATCCCAAACTGGTGGCCATTTAGGCGCCGGGTTAGGCGTTGTAGAGCTTACCGTTGCTTTGCATTATATTTTTGATACCCCCGATGACCGCTTGATATGGGATGTTGGCCATCAGGCCTATCCGCATAAGATCCTAACCGGACGGCGCGAGCAGATGGCAAGCTTGCGTCAAGAAGGCGGTCTGTCTGGCTTTACCAAACGGTCTGAGTCTGTATTTGATCCCTTTGGGGCTGGGCATTCTTCTACCTCTGTTTCAGCGGCGCTAGGTATGGCAACGGCCAGAGATTTTAAAGGCGGGTATAACAAGGTTATTGCTGTTATCGGCGATGGCGCGATGAGTGCGGGGATGGCTTTTGAAGGGCTAAATAACGCCGGCGCCTCTGATAGCGACCTGATTGTCATCTTGAACGATAATGATATGTCTATTGCCCCGCCTGTTGGCGCGATGTCAGCCTATTTATCTGAGCTTATTTCCTCCCAGCCCTTTCATTCCATCAGAGGGATTGTTAAGGAAGTTGCCAGCCGCTTTCCAGCAGAGATTGAGCGCACCGCCAAACGAGCAAAGAACCTAGCGCGTGAGCTGGTCAGTGGTCATAGCCTGTTCAATGAGCTTGGCTTTTTCCATATCGGACCTATTGATGGGCATGATCTGAACCATCTTTTGCCTATATTACGCAATTTAAAAGAAGGCCAAATTGGCGGACCAGTGCTGGTGCATGTCATCACTGAAAAAGGTCATGGTCATCCCTTTTCTAGCCCTTCTGCTGAAAAATATCATGCGGTGCCAAAATTTGATGTTATTACTGGTGAGCATTCTAAATCAGCTAGCAATAAGCCTAGCTTCACGTCTGTTTTTGCGGACACCCTGACCGAGCTTGCCAAACAGGATCGCGATATTGTCGCTATTACAGCTGCAATGCCCTCTGGGACAGGTCTTAATAAGATGGCATCAGCCTGCCCTTCACAAGTATTTGATGTAGGTATTGCCGAGCAGCATGCGGTGACCTTTGCTGCTGGTCTGGCAAGTGAGGGGATGAAGCCGTTTGCTGCGATTTATTCTACCTTTTTGCAGCGCGGCTATGACCAGCTCGTACATGATGTAGCGATACAGAACTTGCCAGTTCGTTTTGCTATTGACCGTGCTGGGGTAGTTGGCGCAGATGGCGCAACGCATGCCGGTGTATTTGATCTGGCGTATCTATCATGTTTGCCTAATATGATGATTATGTGCCCAGCTGATGAAGCTGAGCTGATGCATATGACGGCAACAGCCGCTGGATATGATAGCGGGCCATCTGCGTTGCGGTATCCACGCGGTACAGGCACAGGTGTTTGCCTTGATGGGGGCGCACAGCTGCTTGAGGTTGGTAAAGCCCGCCAGATACGCCAAGGCAGTGATATTGCTATTTTGTCGCTTGGCACGATGTTGCAAACTTGTGAAGGGGTAGCAGATAAGCTGGACGCTTTGGGCATATCCGCCACATTGGTTGATGCACGTTTTGCTAAGCCCTTTGATAAGGAATGTATTAAAGCGCTGGCGATAAACCATCCTGCCTTGCTGATTGTTGAAGAGAGTAGCCCAGGGGGTTTTTCAGCGCATGTCCTGCAATATCTGGCAGCAGAAGGCTGCCTTGATGGCGCCCTGAAAATTCGCACGGCCAGCCTACCAGATGCCTATCTAGATCACGCCGAGCGTAGCCGCCAATTGGAGATATCTGGCCTAGATGTGAGCGCGCTTACAGAACTGGCACAAGAGATTGCTCGTCCACAAAAGGCATTTGACAAAAAAACAGCTAGGAAAAAAGCAAACGATTAGTACCCTAGGTAACGCCTAATAAGAAATCAGACAATAAGGCCGAATGAGCGTAAGTAGTTTTTGGTGGGCCAGAATAGAGTTAGATGACGGGTTATGAGAAAGGGCGAGCTGACCTTGTTTTGGTCAGGCGCGGGTTGGTGCCGAGCCGAGAGAAAGCAAGATCCCTTATCCGCGAAAAAGCAGTCAGGCTAAATGGTGAGCTTCTTGCAAAGCCGTCTCAAACCGTCCCTTTAGATGGAAATTTTAATATTGAAGAAGCTAGCATTCGCTGGGTTAGCAGGGGCGGTCTTAAGCTAGAAGCGGCTTTGGATGCTTTTGATGTACCGTCCTTATCAGGGGGGGTCTGTTTGGATGTTGGTGCAAGTACAGGCGGCTTTAGCGATGTGTTGCTCAGCCGAGGGGCGGCGCATATTTATGCGGTGGATGTTGGTCATGGTCAACTTGCTAAAAAGCTGGCTTCTGACCCGCGCATCACTAATCTGGAAAAAACCCATGCCCGTGATTTAACGCGCCAGCTTGTTCCACGCGATATTGATTTCATTGTCTGCGATCTGTCTTTTATCTCGATTACCAAAGCACTTGCACCGGCAATGGAATTGGCCCGGGCTGGGGCAGTGCTGATAACTCTGATTAAGCCGCAATTTGAAGCTGGGCGTGCGGCGCTTGGCAAAGGGGGTGTGGTCCGAGCAGAAGCAGACAGACAAGCTGCAATAGAGCTTGTCAGGAGCTTTGTTTGCGGGGCGTGCGGCTGGCAGGAAAAGGGGCTAATTTGTTCACCCATAACAGGGGCAGATGGCAATATTGAATATCTGTTTTACGCCATTAAACCCTGATATAAAAAAGCTTTAGCGAGGCAGTATAGCTGTTTGCGCATGGTGGCGCATCAGCTGGTCTAAAAGCACTATGGCCAACATCGCTTCTGCTACAGGCACCCCTCTTATGCCTACACACGGGTCATGCCGTCCTTTGGTAACCACGTCTGTTGCTATGCCATCACTGGAAATGGATTTGCGCGGTGTCAGGATAGATGAGGTAGGCTTAATCGCTACTCTTGCAACGATATCTTGGCCTGTAGAAATACCGCCCAAGACCCCGCCATTATGGTTTGACAGAAAAGTTGGTGCTCCATCATCTCCTATCCGCATCTCATCGCCAGCCTGATGTCCGGGTATTGCAGACAAACCAAAGCCAGAGCCAATTTCCACACCTTTAGCAGCGTTGATGCTCATCATGGCTGAGGCAATTTCTGCATCCAGCTTTCCATATATAGGCTGGCCTAGCCCCACCGGGATGCCGCTTGCGACAATTTCTAAAACCGCGCCAGCAGACGAGCCTTGCTTGCGCACCCCATCAAGATAATCCTCCCAGTTTTTTGCCGCTTCCTTATCGCCGCAGAAAAAGGGGTTTTGGTCTATTTGGTTGCGGTCAAAATTATCCCGGTTAATCTCATGGGGGCCAATTTGCACCACCGAGCCATAAAGTTGAAATGTCTCGCCTAAAATTGCCTTTAGCGCTAAATCAGCGATAGCACCGGCAGCAACTCTGACAGCGGTTTCGCGCGCAGATGACCGTCCGCCACCGCGGTAATCGCGATGTCCATATTTTGCATCATAAGTAAAATCTGCGTGGCCGGGGCGATATTGTTTAGCAATGTCACCATAATCTTTTGAACGCTGATCGGTATTTTTAATAATCAGAGAAATTGGCGTACCAGTGGTTTTTTCTTCAAAGACACCTGATAGAATCTCTACCTTATCTGCTTCGCGGCGTTGGGTAACAAACCGGTTTTGGCCCGGACGCCGCCTGTCCATATAAGGTTGAATAGCTTCTTCACTAAGGGGTAGGCCGGGCGGGACACCATCGACAATACAGCCAATAGCCTTGCCATGGCTTTCCCCAAAGCTGGTAAATGAAAATAGGGTGCCGAAACTATTATCGCCCATCAGATCAGACTACAGAAATATCAGGTGCATCAACCGCTTTCATGCCTACCACATGATAGCCGCAATCCACATGATGGGTTTCACCAGATACGCCAGAAGATAAATCAGACAACAGATATAACCCAGAGCCACCAACATCATCTAGCGTCACATTGCGCTTGAGCGGCGAGTTATATTCATTCCACTTCAGGATATATCTAAAATCACCAATACCAGAAGCTGCTAGCGTTTTCATTGGTCCTGCAGATAGTCCATTTACACGGATATTACGCCCACCTAAATCTACGGCCAGATAGCGCACAGACGCCTCTAGTGCTGCTTTGGCAACGCCCATCACATTATAGTGTGGCATAACCCGCTCAGCCCCATAATAGGTTAGGGTTAACAAAGAGCCGCCATCTGGCATCATTGCGGCTGCACGCCGCGCAATGCTGGTAAAGGAATAGACTGAAATATCCATGGTACGGGTGAAATTATCACGGCTTGTATCCACATATTCACCTTTCAGCTCTTCTTTATCTGAATAGGCGATAGCGTGCAGAACAAAATCCAGCTTGCCCCATTTCTGCTTCAAGCTATCAAAAACGCTATCAATAGAGGCTTCATCGGTTACATCGCATGGCATAACAAGGTCGCTACCAACAGATTCTGCCAAAGGTCCTACCCGCTTTTTCAAAGCATCACCCTGATAGGTAAAAGCCAATTCTGCACCAGCGGCGGCAGCTTGTGCAGCAATACCCCACGCAATAGATCTATCATTCGCCACCCCCATGATAAGGCCGCGTTTTCCGTTCATAATCCCTGATGATTGAGACATTTATTCCTCTATATTCAAGATATCTGGCTGTTTTCTCGCCTGTCCTTGTGCTTCTTCCCAAACAAATAGGCAGCACAGATGATAGGCTCGTCAAAAACCTTGCGTTAGATGTAGCAAATTTGGCCAAACAAATCCAGCCAGAGAGCAATCCCAGTACTGTAAATCTGGCGATAAAGTATAAATACCTTTAGAACGGACACATATTAGTCTGGGCATATACTAGTTGGGCAGATATAAGTAGTGATATCTATTTCAAAGAGTAGCTAACCTGTTTGCGCACTTCAACGCGGTCGCCAATGCTAGCAGGGTTAGGGTCTTCAAGGCTCAGAATACGCCCATCAGCCTCTACTTGCAGACGGTAGCCAGTGATTTTGGTAACTTCTTCTTCTAGAAGCACACGCTTTGTCTGGCATTCTTCTTGTTGCCTGTAGCCAACAATATTGCCTTGCTGGGTGCTGTTTTTGGCATGCTGACGTCCAAGTAGCGCACCGGCTACTGCGCCTGCAGCACCGCCGCCATCTGCATCGGTAAATTTGTTGCCAACCGCAGAACCAAGCAGCCCGCCAATGATCATTGAGCCGATTTCATCGCCTTGCTTGCCTTCTTTGTAAACAGGTACTTCTTTTATCTCACAGAGACGTTCATCGCGCGGGGTTTTACGAATATAAGACTTGGTCAGCGTATCCACTTTGGTAACAGTGCCAAGCACACTCTCTATTCGGGTTTCTGCGATGCTAGCCGTTGCAGACATAGACATGATCGGAAGCGCAAGAGCGATAGCCTGAAAATAACGAAGTGTTTTCATGTTAGTGGTCCTTAATAGCAAAATCGATTGAGCGAGACAGATTATCTGCATTATAAAATAATTACAGAAAATGGCAAATTTTAGGCATCTTTTAAAGGATGGATGCAGAAGCCTTTCTAAAAGGGTAGCATTTCCCTAAATTTCAGCTGGATCTGCGGATGAAAGCTCTGGTCAGATGCTTGTTTTTTATCCCTTCCGGCCCTATTTAAAAAAATAAGGATAAGGGGAGTTGGCCGGACCATAGCCTAGCTGAGTTCACCTGTCCAAATCATGATGAAAATAACGTAAAATTAAAGGATAGATCGGCATGGGTGTTTTAGACGCAGATACGCTGGGTGGAGACCCCTATGAGCTATTTGATAGCTGGTTTGCTGAGGCAAAGGAAACCGAAATAAATGACCCTGATGCAATGGCTATTGCGTCTGTTGACAGCTCTGGTATGCCCTCTGTGCGGATGGTGCTGCTAAAGGAAGTCGTTCCAGAAGGTTTTGTTTTTTATACTAATTATAATAGCCGTAAATCTGCTGAGCTGCTGGCAACTGGGAAGGCCTCTTTTGTAATGCATTGGAAATCCTTGCGCCGGCAGGTGCGGGTATGTGGACAGGTAGAGCAAGTCCCAGCTGAGCAGAGCGATGCGTATTTTTCAAGCCGCCCACGCGGTAGCCGGATAGGCGCATGGGCATCAGATCAGTCTAAACCGCTGGCAAGTCGCCAAGAGCTGCAAGAGGCTGTTGCGGCTACTGAAGCGCGCTACGGCGATGATATTCCAAGACCGCCGCATTGGGGCGGGTTTTTAATCCGTCCAGATGAGATCGAGTTTTGGGCAGATGGTGAATTTAGGCTACATGACCGCTTTCGCTTTACCAAGTCAGCTTCTGGTACCTGGACGGCGCAACGCCTATATCCGTAAAAGGGGCCTCCCTCGCGTTAAAGAGCCTTTATTTTTTTCCACCACCTCCTTCTTTAGCGTGCTTGTCTGCCTGAATTTGTCAAAACTGGGTCGCATTGAAGCATATTTCTCAATGCTGTTATGTCAGAATAGGACTTATTCAGAAAAGTATTCTATTGTTCTCAATAACAAGCGATGCGAAGGGCGAAAAGATGAAGAGCCATGCAAGAGTTGTAATTATTGGTGGCGGTGCGGTAGGCGTCAGCACTTTGTACCATCTGGCAAAAAAAGGCTGGTCAGATGTTGTTCTTATTGAACGCAAAGAGCTGACCAGCGGGTCCACTTGGCATGCAGCAGGCCTTCTGCCTTTATTCAACATGTCCTATTCGGTAGGCCAAATACATAAATATTCGGTCAATCTCTATCGTAGTTTGCAAGAAGAAACAGGCCTTAATCCGGGGTTATCACAAGTATCCAATATCCGGCTAGCAACCCATAGCGACCGGATGGATGAATATATGCAATATGCCGGCGTGGCGGAGACCATCGGGGTGCATGTAGAACGCTTAACCCCTGATGAGGTGATAGATATCTGGCCGTTAGCGGTTAAAGATGGGCTGGTAGGCGCGATACGTCACCCCGATGATGGCTATATTCAACCCGCTGATTTGACGCAAGCGCTGGCAAAGGGTGCGCGTGATAAGGGGGCCGAAATTTACCGTAACACAGCTGTGAGCGCGATTTCACGCACCCCTTCTGGCGAATGGAAGGTGACCACCGATAAGGGTGAGATCAGCTGTGAGCATGTGGTGTCAGCTACTGGAAATTTTGCGCGCCGCACAGGTGCTATGGTGGGGCTAGATATCCCTGTTATTCCGGTTGAGCATCAATATATTGTTACTGAACCGCATCCTGCTATTCGTGAACGTCAAGCAAAAGGATTGCCGGAAATGGGCGTTCTGCGTGAAAGTGACGGCTCTTGGTATATGCGTGAGGAAAATGGTGGGCTTATCCTTGGTCCTTATGAGGTTGGCGCTCCGGTTTGTTATTTTGATGGGCCAGATGATGATAGCGAATATGAGTTATTTCAGGAAGATCTGGAACGGTTAATGCCACATATTGAATCAGCCATTGCACGGGTACCTGCTTTTGGCGAGGTTGGCGTTAAAAAAGTCTATAATGGCGCAATCGCTTACACCCCTGATGGTAGCCCAATTGTTGGGCCTGCTTGGGATTTGCCCAATTTTTGGCTGAATGAAGGGCATAGCTTTGGTATTACCGCTGCAGGCGGTGCAGGCTGGCAGTTAGCAGAATGGATGGTTGATGGCGAGCCTAATATTGATATGAACGGGGTCGACCCGCGCCGCTTTGGCGATTACGCCACCAAAAGCTATTTAAAAGAGAAGAATGAAGAAGCCTATGCTAACGTCTTTACCGTTCATTACCCTGATGAAGAAAGGGAGGCTGCGCGTCCGTTACGCACCACACCTTGCTATGACAGGCTAAAGGATATGGGTGCGGTTTTTGGCCATAAATTTGGCTGGGAACGGGCAAACTGGTTTGCTCCAGAAGGGGTTAGCACACAAGATCATTGGTCTTTTAGGCGTTCTAACTGGTTTGAACATGTCGGTAATGAAGTGAAGAATGTCACCACAAATTGTGGACTTTTGGATATGTCAGCTTTTGCAAAATGCCGCATTGAAGGGCCGGGTGCAGAAGCGTTTCTTGAAAATCTAATCGCCAATAAATTGCCACGTAAGGTAGGCCGCGTGATATTAGCACATGCGCTAGCCCCGCGCGGTGGTGTACATTCAGAGTTCACCATTATGCGTGAGGCAGAAGACAGCTTTTATATTGTTTCCGCAGGGGCAGCTCAGCGCCTTGATCATGACTGGTTGAAAAAACATATGCCAGATGATCGTTCTGTTATCTATACCAATTTGACAAATTCAATGGGGGTATTGGTTCTAGCAGGACCAAAATCACGAGATTTGTTGCAGAAATTAACGTTAAGCGATCTCTCAAATGCAGCATTTCCTTGGTTGTCTGGCCAAAAAATTGATGTAAATTTAGCACCAGCTTTGGCCTTGCGCGTCAATTTTGTTGGTGAGTTAGGCTGGGAGTTACATCACCCTATTGAATATCATAACCATATTTTTGATGCGCTGTTTAAAGAAGGTGCTGCTTTTGGGCTAAAGCCTTTTGGTATTCGTGCAATGGATGCAATGCGGCTGGAGAAATCCTATCGCATGGTTGGCACTGAAATGAGCATTGAATATGCCGCCTTTGAATCTGGCTTGCACCGGTTTGTACAGATGCAAAAAGAGGATTTTATTGGGCGTGATAGTCTGGCTGCTTGGCAGGAAAAAGGCTTTGCTAACACCTTTGTAACACTTGAAGTAAAAGGGGTTGATGATGCTGATGCTCTGGGCGGTAATCCCATTTACAGTGATGGCAAGCTAGCCGGGCGGGCAACCTCTGGCGGCTATGGCTTCCGGGTGGAAAGATCATTGGCACTCGCCATGGTAGCACCAGAACTAGCCACGCTTGGCACGTGTCTTGAGATAGATATTTTGGGTCAGCGATATGATGCGGTAGTGATAGAGGAAAGCCCGTTTGACCCAGCTAATGAAAAGCTCCGTGCCTAAACTTTTTTGATTTTGGTGTTTGGTGTTACGTGTTAATGGCCTGTAAATTGGCAAGTGCTTACCGATAAGGAAGAAAAAAATGGACGATATTAATCCCCAAAAACGGGGTCGGCGTGGCGGTGGACGTGATGCAAGGCGCAGCGCCAGAGAAGCAAGTTCCGCTACATCTTCGCCTTATTTGGTGCGAAATATTGCCCCTGTGGATATGCTGAGCGATGAAGCTTGCGAGCTAATTGAACATAATGCGGAAACTGTGCTTGAAGAAATTGGTATCGAATTTCGTGATGATGCAGAAGCGCTTGCCATCCTAAAAGATAAGGGATGCGATATAGATGGAGAGCGCGTGCATTTCCCGCGTGGGCTTGCAAAAGAGCTGTGTAAGACAGCACCGTCTGAATTTACCCAATATGCGCGCAACCGTGATCGCTCAGTGGTGATAGGGGGGAATAATACTGTATTCGCACCTGTTTACGGTCCCCCTTTCGTGCGCGACCTAGAAGGTGAGCGGCGCTATGCTGAAATTAATGACTTTAATAATTTTGTGAAATTAATCTATATGCTGCCTGGTTTACACCATTCTGGTGGTACTGTGTGCGAGCCTGTTGATTTGCCAGTAACCAAGCGGCATTTGGAAATGATTTACGCGCATATGCGCTACTCTGATAAGCCTTATATGGGCTCTGTTACGGCTCCTGAACGTGCCGAAGACTGCGTTGCAATGTCAAAAATTCTGTTTGGTGAGGATTTTGTTAACCAGAATTGTGTGATGGTATCGCTGATCAATGCGAACTCGCCCATAACATGGGATGATACGATGCTGGGTGCGCTCAAGGTTTATGCACGGGCTGGCCAGGCATGTATCTTATCGCCCTTTATTTTATCTGGGGCGATGTCGCCAGTATCGGTGGCAGGCACGCTTACCCAAGTGTTGGCAGAAGCGATGAGCGGGATTGCGTTTTCGCAAGCTGTAAATCCAGGTGCGCCTGTAATATTTGGCAGTTTTGCCAGCTCCATTTCCATGCAGACCGGTGCCCCCACCTTTGGTACGCCAGAGCCTGCAAAAGTGTTATATGCAGCTGCAAAATTGGCACGCCGTTTAAAGGTTCCGTTCCGTTCAGGCGGGTCCTTTACTGCTTCCAAGACAGCAGATGCACAAGCTGCTTATGAAAGTGCCCACACGCTTCTGCCTACCGTGCTAGGCGGGGTAAATTTTGCCTTGCATTCTGCTGGGTGGATGGAAGGCGGGCTGGTCGCAGATTATGCAAAATTACTGCTAGATGCGGATCAATTAACAATGATGGATAGTATGGCAGCAGGTATTGATATATCTGAAAATGGATTGGCACTTGACGCGTTGCGTGAAACTGGACCTGGCAATCATTTTCTGGGCAGTTCCCACACACAAGCAAATTTTGAAACTGCTTTTTGGCGCTCCTCTCTGGCAGATAATACCACCTTCGAGCAGTGGGACAGTGAAGGGCGAATGGATAGTGAGCAACGCGCTAGAGCCCGCGCAACCCAGATGCTAGCAGAATATCAAGCCCCAGATATAGACCCAGAAATCGACGCTGCGTTGCGTGAATATATTGAAAACCGTATGGCTGCGCTGCCAGATAGCGATTATTAAGCGTTATCTAACAGAATATAGCCATATTCGACAGCGGCATCTTTTAGCCAGCTGGTCACATAGTCTGAATAGCTGGTACGGCAGAATAGCAGCAGGCTGTCTTGGCTGTCCGCGGCCAGTGTGATAGCGGCATGTGAAAGCATAGATTGGGCGCAATCACCTTCTTTAAAGCTGGCGGGATGTAAATCTAGTGCGCAGCCCTTTGCCAACACATCTAGCTGCCTTGCGCCTCCAAGCCGAAAAATTTTTATCGCATCTGAAACTGGTGTTGCGGCGTAATGGGCGTTGCCTAGCACTGCCCTAAGGTTCAGCATAAATTCTGCTTCCTGTTCTTCTTCGATCATCAGCAGGGTTTCATCTGGGCCAAGCCAGAGCGCGCGGCGCGTGCCTATGATGGCAACTTTGTTAGGCTGGGTAGGCAAAGCCGCGCCAAACAAAGTTTCTAGCTTGGCTTTAATTTTGTCATCGCACCGCAGATTAATCAGTGTTTTACCTGTTACCTTTGCGATACTTAAACCTGCAGCCCCCCCTTCGGGATTAGGCAAGATTTCTGGCAAGGCAGAGGCTTGCGGAGATTGCGCATTTGGCACGCTATCGCGGGTATTTTCTGAATTAGAGCTTGCCATTAAGTCGCTCTCCTTTTGGGTCATAAAAGCTGGTATCAGTGATAGTGGCTTCAATCGGCGGGCTGCTATCCAACATTGGGAAATAGACTGTCTGGCCCATGCGTGCATGCCCCCCGCGCAATAATGCCATCGCGACAGAATGACCAAGATTAGGGCTAAAGTAAGAAGAGGTTACATGCCCTAGCATTTCAACAGGTGGCGGCTGGTTCGGGTCTAGGGTTGCGTGCGCACCTTCTGGAATAACTTTTTTTGGATCTTTGGTCTTAAGGCCAACCAGTTGCTTGCGGTCGCCTGCTTTCATAGAGTGACGTGCTAGTGCTCGTTTGCCTATAAAGTCAGATTTTTTATCTGATACAATCCAGCTCATAGCTAGATCATGCGGGGTCACTGTACCATCTGTTTCCTGACCCACAATGATAAAGCCCTTTTCACCACGCAACACATGCATCGCTTCGGTGCCATAAGGGGTGATGCCAAAATTTTTGCCAGCTCGCATCAAGGTTGTCCATAACGCCATACCATAGCGGGCAGGCACATTGATCTCATAAGAAAGCTCACCCGTGAACGAGATACGGTAAATTCGCGCGGGCAGGCCAGATATATAACCCTCGCGCATCGACATAAACCCAAACCCTTCATCATTTAAGTTAATATCTGTCCCCGCGGCATTCAAAATCTCCTTTGCTGCTGGCCCAGATAAAGTCGCTACTGCCCATTGTTCGGTGACCGAGGTCAGATAGACTTTTAGCTCTGGCCATTCAGTTTGCAGCCATTCTTCCAGCCAATCCAAAACGCCTGCCGCACCGCCAGTTGTCGTGGTCATGTGAAAATGATCTTCGGCTAGTCTGGTGGTCACCCCATCATCCATGACCATCCCATCATCTTTACACATCAGCCCATAACGGCACTTGCCCACACCCAGCTTTAGCCAGCTATTGGTATAGATACGGTTCAAGAATTCTGCGGCATCCGGCCCTTTAATATCAATTTTGCCTAAGGTTGATGCGTCTAGAAGTCCGGCTGTTTGCCGGGCAGCGCGCACCTCACGGCTAACAGCTTGTTCCATGCTTTCGCCATTTTGCGGGTAATACCAAGCCCGCCTCCATTGGCCAACATGTTCAAACTTTGCGCCCGCTTCACGATGCCATTTATCCATAGGTGTGGTGCGAACCGGATCAAACAACCCGCCAATATCGCGCCCGGCAATCATACCAATAGAGGTTGGTGTATAGGGCATCCGAAAAGTAGTGGTACCAACGGCCGGAATTTCAGCATTGCGCTCGCGCGCTAGAATGCCAAGCGCGTTAATATTGGACGTTTTACCCTGATCAGTTGCCATGCCAGTCGTCGTATAGCGCTTTACATGCTCGACCGAATGATAGCCCTCGCGCACTGCAAGCTGGATATCACTGGCCGTTACGTCATTCTGAAAATCAACAAATGCCTTGCCGCCTTGACCAGCAGGCAGGCCGTTTGGAATCTGCCAAATTGGCATAGGTGCCCAGTTAATTTTTGTTGCCACAATGTCTGGCAGATTAAGCGCATCTGCCGCGCCGCCATTTGCCTTAACCGCCTTTAGCGCTGCGGCTATTGCCTCTTTTACGCCGCGCTCTGGCTCAAAACTGCCATTACAGGCGCCAACGCATTGCTCGTCCTCATGGGTGGTGGATGGACGGAAACAATGGGTTCGCTCATCCCATTTTAACTTGCCCCGACTTTGCGAATGCAGATGTACAACTGGGTTCATCCCGCCTGACATTAGCACTAGATCACAATCAAAATGCTCTGCTTCACCTGCGAGTGCATCACCTGTTTTTGTCAATGATGCGATTTCCACGCGGGCAACATGTAAACGCCCATGTGCAGCAATTATACCAGCCCCAAGACGGGTTTGAATACCAAGAGACGCTGCTTGTTTTAAAACTGCAGGTGCGGGGTTTGTCCGTGTATCCACAATCGCGGTTATAAGGCAGCCTGCTTTATGCAGGGCAAAAGCGCTATGCCATGCCGCATCATTGTTTGTTGTCAGGATGCCGCGCCGGCCAGCAAGAACCCCATATTGATTAAGGTAGGTTTGTGCCGCAGATGCGAGCATCACCCCGGGTAAATCATTGCCAGCAAAAACCAAAGGCCGTTCAATCGCACCTGTTGCCAATATTACGCGGCGGGCGCGCACCTTCCATAGGCGCATACGTGGCAGATGGGCAGGTTTTTCAGCTAGATGATCTGTTACCCGTTCTGCAAGGGTCAGAAAATTATGATCCCCATAACCAAAACAGGTGGTGCGTGGCAGTAAGGTTACATTATCCATTTCAGCAAGTTGCGCGATGGTTTTATCTGCCCATTCATGGCCCGCCATGTCATCGATAATAATATCATCACATGACCGCAGCCAGCCGCCCCATTGGTGCTGATCTTCAGATAGCAAAACGCGCTGGCCGCTATTGGCTGCTTGCAAGGCCGCGCTTAGGCCAGATAGACCGCCGCCAACCACCACAATATCAAAATGGGCATGGCGTTTTTCATATCTGTCAGGGTCTTCATGTGTATCGCCAACCTTGCCAAGCCCGGCAGCACGGCGAATGATATGCTCATAACGCATCCAGAAACTGGCAGGCCACATGAAGGTTTTGTAATAAAAGCCAGCTGGGAAAAAGCGCGAAAAGACAGAATTAATTTCGCCAATATCCAGCTTTAAAGAAGGAAAGCGATTTTGTGAGACTGCGACCAGCCCATCATATAGCTCTATTTGTGTTGCTTTAACGTTTGGCTCAACGCGCCCGCCTACACCCACACCCACGAGGGCATTTGGCTCTTCAGCGCCAGCGGCCATAATGCCGCGTGGACGGTGATATTTAAAAGACCGGCCTGTTAAATGCACATTATTTGCAAGCAAGGCAGAGGCCAGCGTATCCCCCTTACAGCCCTGATAGGTGCGGCCATCAAAGGTAAAGCTTATCGGCGCATGGCTATCAATAGAGACCGCTTGCTGATTATTGCGGTTTGTTTGCATCGTTTTTTTTCTTGCCATCACCCGTGCCTACCTCTTTGATATGGATGTTTTGCGTGTCTTTTGCGGCACTTTTCTAGCTGCTGCTTCTGCCGGACTTTGGCGACGCCAGCTCGCCTGATAGGCAGCGCGGCCAGCTTTAGTACTGGGTTTTGTATCTATTGGATAGACCTCCAGAATATGGTGGCTGACCGTATCGCGCACGACATTAAACCATCTGCGGCAACCAGCACTATGACGCCAGCGCTCTAAAAAGACACCTTTTGGGTTGTCACGATAGAAAAGATAATCGGCAAAATCCTTGTCACTAATCGGATTGTCAACTAGTGGCCTTGCGATATGCGCTTCGCCGCCACACGCAAATTCTTCTTCATCTCTTAACCCGCAATAGGGGCAATTAATTTCCAGCATCTTTTTCAGCTCTCAAAAAAAACAACATAAATTCCGCCTCTGATCTTTAGAGGTTTAATGTGCTACACCTGCTGCGCCATGCTCATCAATTAGCAAACCTGTCTCAAATCGGTTCAAGGCATAAGGTGCGGCAATATCATTAGGCCGGTCATTGGCGATAAGGTCAGCAAACACATGGCCTGATCCTGGCGTTGCTTTAAAGCCGCCAGTACCCCAACCGCAATTGAAATATAAGCCATCAATGTCGGTGCGTGATATGATGGGAGAGGCATCTGGACACGTGTCAACAATTCCGCCCCAATGGCGCAGCATCCGCAAGCGCGATAAAACCGGGAATAACTCTACTGCAGCCGCTAGCATATGTTCTGGCACTGGAAAAGAGCCGCGCTGGGCATAAGAGTTATATTTATCTACGCCTGCTCCCAGCACCATCTCGCCCTTATCAGACTGGCTGATATACATATGCACAGCATTAGACATAATGACCGTGTCTAAAATTGGTTTTATCGGCTCTGATACCAGCGCTTGCAAGGGTCGGCTGGCGATTGGCAGGCGGATACCTGCCATATCAGCTAGGACTGAAGAATGCCCTGCAACCACACAGCCAACTTTACGGCTTTTGATTAGTCCCTTGGTCGTTTCAACACCAACAATGCGCCGCCCCTGTCTGCGCAAACCTGTTACCTCACAATTTTGGATAATATCCACACCCATATCATCTGCGGCTCTGGCATAGCCCCATGCCACCGCATCATGACGCGCTGTCCCGCCGCGCTTCTGCAGAAAGCCGCCCATCACCGGATAGCGAATATTTTGATCCATATTCATAATAGGAACGAATTTTTTTATGTCTTCTGGGGAAAGAATATCTGAATCGATACCATTAAGGCGAATAGCATGCACCCGCCGCGACATTTCTTTCAGCTCATGTTCGGAATGGGCAATGGTTAGAACACCGCGCTGGCTGAACATGATATTAAAGTTCAGATCCTGCGCCAGCCCTTCCCATAATTTCATCGCATGCTCATAGATTGAGGCACTCTCATCCCACAGATAGTTAGAGCGAATAATAGTGGTATTCCGGCCAGTATTACCGCCGCCCAGCCAGCCTTTTTCGATAACCGCAATATTGGTCATATTATGCACAGAAGCTAGATAATAGGCGGTAGCAAGGCCATGTCCGCCGCCGCCAATAATTACCGCATCATATTCTGCTTTAGGTTCTGCATGCCGCCATGCCTGCTGCCAGCCCTGATGATAATTTCCAGCCTGACGTGCGAGTGAAAATATCGAATAGTGTTTTTTTCTGTCACGTAAGGCGCGCACGCCTCTATCGATATTTGATTCTGTCATCTTCGTCTCTCTATTTACTTCATGAGCGCCGTCTCCAATAACGGGCTGATTTCTCAAATGTTAATCTAATGATATTTATAGCGCTATCCAAGACAACATCGCCTCATAGGGTGAAAAAACCTGTCTTGCTTTCGACTTCCCTTGGTGTTTGGTCGACATCCGTGTGTTGCTGGCCTATCTTATCATGGGTAACACACTTATTTAGAAGGCCTTTACTATCTAATTGAACGGGTAGTTGAACAGGCTTCAAGCTGTAAAGGAATGAAGATGGCTATCATTAATCGCATCGCTGATTTTCATGGGGAAATGACGGATTGGCGGCAGACACTGCATGCACATCCTGAGCTAGGCTATGAGGAAGTCTGGACATCTGATTTTATTGCTGAAAAGCTTGCTAGTTTTGGCATTGAGGTGCATCGCGGCCTTGCCAAGACCGGGGTGGTAGGTGTGCTAAAAGGGCGCACAGATACAGGCAGAAAAATAGCTTTGCGTGCAGATATGGACGCGCTGCCCATGCCCGAAGCAAATGAGTTTGACCATAAATCTACTAGCGCAGGCCGGATGCATGCATGCGGACATGATGGGCATATGGCGATGCTGCTGGGGGCGGCACGATATCTATCTGAAACCCGGCAGTTTGACGGCACAGTTTATTTTTTCTTCCAGCCTGCCGAAGAAGGCGGGGCAGGGGCCAAGATGATGATGGATGAAGGCCTGTTTGCTAAATTTGATGCAGATAGTGTTTGGGGCATGCATAATTGGCCAGGTCTGGAAGAAGGGCATATTGCTGTTTCTAGAGGCGCTTGTATGGCTAGTGCCGACCATTTCCATATCGCTATCAGGGGCTGTGGTAGTCATGCCGCGATGCCGCATCAGGCTGTTGATCCCGTGCTGGCTTCTGCCGCCATTATCCAGTCTCTGCAATCTATTGTCGCGCGGCAAACCAATCCGGTAGATAGTGCGGTGGTATCGATTACGATGGTAAATGGGGGCAGCGCTTTTAATGTTATTCCAGATGAGGTGGAACTAGGCGGTACAGCACGCGCTATCTTGCCAGAAACGCGGAAATTGACCGAAGAAAATATTCGGAAAATTGTTAACTCGCTTGCGGTTGCACATGGCTGTGAGGCAGAAATTGACTGGCGTGCGGGCTATCCGCCAACGGTTAATCATAGATTGGAAGCAAACCGCGCGGCTGAAATTGCCAGCGATATTGTAGGGGCTGAAAAGGTGCATATGGATATGCCCCCTTCTATGGCAGCAGAAGATTTTGCTTTTATGCTGGAAGAACGCAAGGGCGCTTATATTTGGCTCGGAGCAGGGCCTGCACAAGAAGGGCGGATGTTGCATAATACCGGCTATGATTTTAATGATTCTATCCTGCCCGTTGGCACCAGCTATTGGGTGAAACTGGTTGAAAGTGAGCTTGCAGGCTGATGGCAATAGATAAAACACCTCCTTTAAAAAAAGGCCGTAAACTGAATATAATCGCCCTCATTATTGCGGCTGTATCGCTAGTTGGGGCCTGTCTTGGCAGTGTTTATGTCTAGGAGAAGATGGGGCATGTAGAGCTCGGTTTTCATGGCTGGCTAGCCTTGATAGCTGGCGCGGTGGGCACTATTGTGCTTGGCTGTGGTCTGATGGCGCTTAGCTTTTATTCTAGCCGTTCTGGGCATGATGAAGATGCTTGGACAGATCCTGAAAAGCATCGCGATTTATTCAAATAGATCAATATCTTCACTTTTATCACCTGAAATGAACAGATTCATAACTTGACTCGCTGCACGCCTTTTTTATATCTTCAGAAAAGAACAAAACAAGAACATATAAACATAAATAGAGATGAGGACAGGTTGGGCTGGAGAGATATTTTCAGCTCAGATAGATAACAGATGCACCCACTAGGCTTGCAAAAACCATCTGAATATCAAGGCGATAGCTATCCATATGATGGCTGTACGGACATGGCTAGCGCCCCTGTAGCGCACAAGGCTATATCTGCGCCTGAAAAGGCAGATGTCTTTGCTAGTTTGCGCCAGAAGATAGAAAGTCAGCAAGGCCCAGATAGGCGCTATCTGGCTACAAATATCCCTTGTTTTGACGACGCTTTATCGGGGGGGCTAGCACATCGCCATGTACATCTGATAACGGCCCTGCATGGCGATGCAGCGGCCACTGGATTTATTATAAGTTTATTGCGCGCCCAACAACAATCTGCCCCGGGTACTATCAAGGGAATTAATAAAGCACAAGCGCCGATTATCTGGTGTAGCCCCCGTTTTAGTGGCTATCATGGGCATTTATGTGCCGAAGGGATGTGGGCGATGGGGCTTGATCCTGCCAAAATCATCTTCGTTCATGACTCGCACCCAGCCCGTCTTCTATCCGCTTTTGAAGAAGCATTGAAAACCACTGGGATAGCAGGGGTGGTAGCAGAATATGGCTTGCTTGCCAGCAAATCTGATCAATGGCTACGCTGGGCACAACGCTTGCGCAGGGCAGCTCGTGCAGGGGATAGTTTGGGGTTTTTGCTTGGCCCACCTGCCCCTAGTACCGGCTTTGAGACAGGCTGGTCTATAGCTTCTAAGCCTGCAGATGAAAACCAGCACTTGGATTGGCGACCACGCTGGTCTGCTGAGCTTATAAAAAGCCGCAAAGGTGGGCTAGCTAGCGCAGATATCTGCTACTGCCCAGTATCTGGCCAGTTGCGCCTTATCCGCGATACTAGCACCGCACCACAAGCCAGCTTGCCTTTTACGCATCAGCTTCCTAGTGCGGCTTCTGGAACGGCTTCTGGAATTACTTCTGGCGATAACCAGCTGCCAGCCTATCTGCATCACGCTGCAAACTAGGGGGATGTTATGGATACCCCCCCTCTTGCCCATCATAGTCGAAATGCCTCTATTAGAAAGGCTAATGGACGGCATAGGCCGCGCCGCGAATATCTGTATATCTATCTGCCAGATTTGCCCGTGCGCCAGATATGCATCCAAAAAGGGTGGCCTATGGACAGGCCAGTGGCGCTCTATTGCCGCCGCCAGCATGCAGACAGGCTTGTCTATCTCTGCGATGCGGCCAAAAAAGCAGGATTGTCAGCGGGTATGGGGGTGGCTGATGCGCGCGCACGTCTGCCGGATATTCTGCTGAGTGAAGTTGCCCCAGAGCAAACCCGCAGCACGCTAGAAAAACTGGCCAGATGGGCATGGCGCTATAGCCCTCGAACCGGCATCGATAATAAGGGCACAGATGACATAGGCATCTGGATAGATATGAGCGGGGCAAGCCATCTGCATGGCGGTATGGATGCAATTATTGCGGATATCAAAAAGCGCCTAGAGCCAAGCCAGATACCTGTATATTGTGCGGCGGCGCCTTACTTTGCAGGCGCGCGTGCACTCGCCCAATATCATCCACAAGCAGCAGATGGTCTGGTCATGCTTTCCTCACGCGCACATCTGATGCAAATGCTATCAGACTTACCGCTTGCGGCTCTGTTGCTAGATGATCACATGTTGCAAGCACTCTCGCAAGCGGGTTTGCGCCGTTTGCATCATCTGCAATCCCTGTCCTATGCCCAGCTTGCTATTCGCTTTGGCCCAGAATTTGTGCAAAAATGGGCGATAGTTTGTGGTAACCGTGATGTAGCGCCTCCCCCTATAAAAGCCCCGCCAGCTTTATGCGTCAGCCTGTCTTGGGCAGAACCATTAGCTGGGGCAGACGCCCTGCAGCAGATGATAGAACAGCTTGTACAAGAGATAGCCAGCTTGCTCTTAGAAGCAGAGATGGCGGCAAGCTGTTTTGAGCTAGGCTGGCAACGCAGCGACGGTCAAATAGGCCGGCTATATTTCAACTTGTCGCGCCCAGGGCGAAGCAGCGATATTCTGCGCCGCCTGCTAGCTGATGCGGCAACACGTATAGATGCTGAATTTGGTATTGATTATAGTTGGCTACAGGCACATAAGCTGGCTGCAGAGCTTCCGCAAACAGGGTTTTTGGGTACCGAGCCATGTCATCTGAAAGGCCAGCATATCGATCACGTGCTGGATATTCTAGCAGCTAAGCTAGGTCCAGATAAGGTGCAGCGCGTTACTTATAATTCTAGCTGGCAAGTCAGCGATTCTATGATTTATCAGCGGCTTTCTGATGCTTATGATAGCTCTGCTTCTGACAATAGTAGTTGGCCAGCCCCGGCACCAGCCAGCCTAACCCCGCCGCGTCCGATAAGATTGTTTGAACCAGCCGAGCCAGTGCATGTGGTTGCCTTGCTTCCCGATCACCCGCCAGCGATGCTTAGGTGGCGTAAAAAGAGCTGGCAGATAGGTCGTGCAACTGGGCCAGAGCGCATCGGCCCCCGCTGGTGGGATACAGCCCATAAAGAGATTAAGACACGCGACTATTACCGTGTTGAGACCCGTTCTGGCATGCGGTTATGGGTTTACCGCGAAGGCTTGCCAGAACGTGGTGAAGCTGTTCAATGGTTCGTGCATGGATGTTTTTCATGAAGGGGAAAGCTTCACAATATCTGCCGCAAAGCCTGATTGGCTGCCAGACCAATTTCAGCTTTCTGCATGGTGCCTCGCATCCTGAGGAGGTGATGCAAACAGCTGCGAGTTATGGTTGGCAGGCGATAGGAATTGCTGATCTGTTTGGTGTTGGCGGACTGGTGCGCGCCTGGTCAGCTGCTAGAGATATTGGATATGAAAACGCTACCAATAATAAACAGAAGCTAGCCCCGCCGCGCCTTATTTCTGGGGCTAGAATAGCTTTGCGCGATGGCGGCGATCTGATGGTTTTTGTGCGCAGTCTTGATGGGTATGAATCTCTGTGCCAATGGCTAAGTGCGGCGATGATGCGCAGTGGCCATCGCCAGCGTGAAGCCCCTGATTTATATATCAGTGATCTCTCGCGTCTATCGGCTGAAACCTGCCTTATCACTATACCGCCTATAGCCGCAGATACTGCATGGCAAGAGCAGGCGCGCGCCATTGCCCAAATTGCAAAGGGACGCGTTTATGCTGGGGGCTATCTGATGCGTGACGGTTGTGATGAAGAAAGGCTTTATCAGCTCAAAAATCAGGCCGAAGCAGACGCGCTGGAATTTATAGCTCTTGGTGAGGTGTTGTATCATGACCCCGCGCGTCGCCCACTAGCAGATGTGCTGCATTGTATCCGGCAGAAAACAACCCTAGCTGAAGCTGGGCGTACGATTTCAGCAAACGCAGAACGCCATTTATTAAGTCGCGAAGAAATGGCGCGGCGTTGGTATGGATTTGAAGAGGCGTTGCTGGCGGCAGACGCGTTGGCAGATAGTTGTGAATTCCGCTTGGAGGATATCTCCTATGCTTATCCAGAGCATGATAATAGCCGCTCCTCTAGCCTTGTATCAGGGGGTAAGAGAAGAGGGCGCACCGCATTTGAAGAGCTGGCATGGCAAACTGAAAAAGGGAGTCATAAACGCTATCCCGATGGTGTGCCAGAAAAGGTAAAAGCCTTTATAGAGCGTGAATTAGCCTTGGTAAAAAAGCTGAATTATGCGCCTTTTTTTCTAACCGTTTTTGAGATTGTGCGCTTTGCTAGAAGCCGCAATATTCTATGTCAGGGGCGCGGTTCTGCGGCTAATTCAGCAATTTGCTATTGTTTGTTCATCACGTCAGTTGACCCAGAACGCTCTGAGCCATTATTTGAGCGTTTTATCAGTGAAGCCCGCGATGAGCCACCTGATATTGATGTGGATTTTGAGCATAATCGGCGTGAGGAAGTTATCCAATATATTTATCATCGCTATGGCCGGCACCGCGCCGGACTAGTATCAGCTGTCATTACCTATCGATGGCGTAGCGCTTTGGTAGAAACAGCTAAGGCTTTTGGGCTTAGCCGGGATGTGCAGCGCGCGTTATCAGCCCAAGTATGGCGCGGTAATGAAAATGGTATTGATTATAAGTCTCTTCAGGCTGCCGGGGTGGACAGACAAGATCCTAGCCTGAAACAGGTATTGTTACTGGCACGCCAGCTATACGGATTTCCGCGTCACCTATCGCAGCATTCTGGTGGGTTTGTGATTGTGCGGGACCGTTTGGATAAGATCTGTGTTATCCGGCCAGCTGCGATGCAGGGGCGTAGCATTATTGAATGGGACAAGGATGATATTGACGCGCTTGGTTTGCTGAAAATTGATGTGTTGGCTTTGGGCATGCTAAGTTGCCTTGCAGGTGCTTTTCAATTGATGCAGCATCATTATTACCGCCGCCTGAGCTTGGCCAGTATCCCACCAGAAGATAAACAAACTTATGATATGTTATGCAGGGGCGAGTCTGTTGGCGTCTTTCAGGTGGAATCGCGTGCCCAAATGGCTATGCTGCCACGCCTGCAACCACGCTCTTTTCATGATTTAGTTGTACAGGTAGCGATTGTTCGTCCCGGCCCTATCCAAGGTGATATGGTGCATCCTTATTTGCGCAGACGTGCTGGGCTAGAATATGTCAGTTATCCGTCTGAAGAGTTACGCGCGGTGCTAGAGCGCACTTTGGGCGTGCCTCTATTTCAAGAGCAGGCGATGAAAATTGCTATTGTTGGTGCGGGTTTCAGCGGCGCTGATGCAGACCGGCTGCGCCGCGCTATGGCAACTTTCCGTAAAAATGGTGAGATCCATAAATTTCATGACAAGATGATAAATGGGATGGTAGCGCGCGGCTATGACGCAGAATTTGCTACTGCCTGCTTTCGTCAAATCGAAGGGTTTGGCACTTATGGATTTCCTGAATCACATGCGGCAAGTTTTGCCTTGCTGGTCTATGCCTCAGCTTGGCTGAAATGCCATTATCCGGAGGTCTTTAGTTGTGCATTATTGAATGCCCAGCCAATGGGATTTTATCGTCCAGCCCAGCTAATAGCCGATGCAAAGCGATCTGGTGTGGAGGTGCGTGCTATTGATATTAACGCCTCTGAATGGGATGCCAGCTTAGAGCCAAGCACGCATGGACGGCATGCATTGCGGCTTGGTTTGCGTCTGATTAAAGGCTTGCGGGAGGCAGATGCAGCGCGGATTATTGCTTGCCGCGGGAGCGGTTATGACAGCCTTGCTACGATAGTGCGGCGTGCAGATGTGCCTGTAAAAGCGCTAGAGGTTATCGTGGCTGCAGATGGCCTGCAATCACTGGGTCTGGATAGCCGCCAAGCCTATTGGCAAATTCGCAAGATGGGGCGCATGAAGCAAGGTGATTTGCCGCTCTTTGCTTTTGCAGATAGCGCAACTGATGAGGCATCAGTGATAAAAGAGAAGCTAGCCCCAGCCCCCTTGCCAAAACTGGGAGCAGGAGAGGCCGTTGCGCAAGATTACGCGCTGACCGGCTTGTCGCTAAAAGCGCATCCGCTGGAATTACTAGCGACTGCTTTTACGCGCGATAGGTGGCAAAGCTGCTCGGTGATTACTACAGCACAAAATGGCCAGCGCTTGCGCCTTATCGGGCTAGTTACGTCGCGCCAGCGTCCAGGTACAGCTAAAGGCACAATGTTCCTTACCATAGAAGATAGTGAATTATCGGTGAATATAATTGTCTGGCCACATATTGCTGAACGGGATCGCACTGCTTTGCTTGGCGCTCATGTGCTAGGTATATATGGACGGGTACAAAAAGAAGGGATTGTTACTCATTTTATCGCTGATGCCTTGCATGCTTGCGACCATTATTTAGGCCTGTTACAGGCTGAACCGCCTAGTCTGGAGCCCGATAATATAGCTGCAAATGCCAGCGATAGGCTGCCTGCAAACAAAGGAGCAGAAATGCAGCTAAAAAGTCGTGATTTCAGATAAGGGCAGTGATGGTGTAAGCTAGCCTGCATCTGCAAGAGAGGGCGGCAGGGCAATGCAGGCTGCTCCATTGCTCAGCAAGGCAGCACAAGCAGAACGTGCTTGTTTTTCTTGTAACTTGCCAAAACGCACCCGCCATAAAGGCAGGCCACCAGAAGAGACAAGTGATAATTCTGCAGGCATTAGTTCTAGGACATCATTTGCTGTTTGCCGGGCGCGAATGGCGGCTTTATGTGCTGATACACGCCGTGTGTAACTGCCAACCTGTATTGCCCAACTTGCTGGACTGGCAGCTGCAATTACAGGCTTTGTCTGTATCGCTGCGGGACGTGTAGTAGCCGGCACAATATTAGCTGGTGCTGGGCTAGGTGTTGGCACGGGCAGGGCTGGTGGTGATTTTGCTTGGGCAACCTCCAAGAGGCTATCTGGGCGCGGTATTGGCGCAGCTGGCAGGCTTGCAGAGCGCACTTGCACCGGTTTAATCTTCTTGAATTGTCTGGTAAGCAGGCTGACCATATGTTTGTCGCGCGTCCGCCCGGTGCGCCCACCAAACACCACCCCTACCAAACGCACACCATTACGCTGAACAGTGGCAACAAGGTTAAAGCCAGATGCGTTGATATAGCCTGTCTTAATCCCATCTGTGCCAGAATAGCTGGTCAGCAAGCGGTTATGATTTTTGAATTTACGGCCATTCCAGACAAAATGCGTATTGCTGAAATAGTGAAAATATTGCGGGAAGTCGCGGCGTATCGCAACCGCCAGCTTGGCCATATCGCGGGCGGTACTGACTTGGGCTCTATTTGGCAGGCCAGAGGCATTTTTGAAAGTAGTGCGCTTCATTCCAAGGGCTTTAGCCTTGCGAGTCATTTTCTTTGCAAATTCGCGCTCTGTTCCGCCCAAATGCTCAGAAATAATGGTTGCAACATCATTTGCTGATTTTGTCACTAGAGCAAGAATAGCATTTTCCACGCTGATACTATGCCCGACTTTCAGATATAGTTTTGATGGGGAACGGCTAGCCGCGACTTTACTAACCTTCATGCGGGTATTTTTAGTTATCTTTTTTGTCTGCAAAGCTTCGAACAGCAGATATAAGGTCATGATTTTCGTCAGTGATGCAGGATAGAGTTTTTTATCGGCGTTTCTTGAATAAAGGATTTTGCCACTTGTCTCTTCCATAATCAACGAAGCATAGCGCGGGTTTGCAGATGCTGGGTTTAAAGGCACAAGCACGATCACAAGAGCTAGTGTAAGCATTGTTAACAACACGCGCACGCGGCTTACCTGCAGGAAAGCGCGCTGCTCTGGCGCGTGCGCTTTAGCCTGCTTTGAGCCATGCTCGTCTGCTATCATATCATATTTCCCTGATATTTCTGCTAAGCTACCCATAAGTTACCAATGATTTTCCTTTAAATTCCCCATAAATTTCCCATAATTTTTTTTTAGGGGGGTATGTTTTATTACGTTGAACTTACTATATTTAAAGGTATCAACCAACCTCGAAAAATAGCTTGGTATTTATAATGCGTACCCCCAAATGCTGAAAAACTTCACTTTTCACCATTTTTTTTAATGCTTCGCACTTGGGATATTCAAATTAAGTGCCAATATTGATAAGGTCAAAGAATGTTTACGCTCAAACCGAGCAGGTGTTTTAACCGATGAGCAAAAAAGACAATTTGGATAATGATAAAGATGGTCACATGCTCCTTGAAAAAGAGCCAAAGACCAAAAAGCCATCTTTATATCGGGTTATCATGCTGAATGATGATTATACGCCGATGGAGTTTGTTGTGCATGTCTTGCAGCGCTTCTTTGGTCATAATTATGAGGTTGCGCAACAGATTATGTTGCATGTGCATCAGCGCGGTGTTGGAATTTGCGGTGTTTACACTTACGAAGTCGCCGAAGCGAAAGCTAGTCAGGTGATGTCATTTGCACGTCAGAATGAGCATCCCTTGCAATTACAGTTGGAAAAGGAATAGCCAGATGCTGTCAGAGGAACTTGAAGATACCTTGCGCCGAGCCTTGGCTATTGCAGGGGACCATGCCCACGAATTCGCCACATTAGAGCATTTATTGCTTGCAATGACCAAAGACCCTGATGCGTTAAGCGTGCTAACGGGGTGTAAGGTTGATGTCGAGCAATTGCGCGAGATGCTACAAACCCATATTGATGATGAATTTGCAGCCATTGTAAATCCTTCTGAAAATCTAGAAGTTCAGCCTACCTCAGGCTTTCAGCGCGTTGTTCAGCGTGCGATTATCCATACGCAGTCTTCTGGGCGTGGGCCGGCAACAGGTGCAAATATCCTTATTGCTATGTATTCAGAGCGCGAAAGCCATGCGGTATGGTTTTTGAATTCTTTGAATATGAGCCGTCTGGATGCGGTTTCCTTTGTCAGCCACGGCAATGGAGAGCAGGTGCGCGGTGCAGATGAGCAAAATGATAAAGATGGTGATGATAGCGCAGCATCTGCTGATGCATTGGCAGAATATGCCGTCAATCTAAATACCAAGGCAGAAGAGGGGCGCATTGACCCGCTTATTGGCCGCGATAAAGAAGTTGACCGCACTATTCAGGTCTTATGCAGACGGACAAAAAACAACCCGCTTTATGTCGGCGATCCGGGCGTTGGCAAGACAGCTATTGCCGAAGGGCTTGCTTTGCGCATCACGAGTGGCGAGGTGCCAGATGTTTTAAAAACAGCTGTGATTTATGCGCTTGATATGGGCCAGCTTCTGGCGGGTACTCGCTATCGTGGCGATTTTGAAGAACGTCTGAAAGCCGTCATGAAAAAGGTTGAGGGTGACGAAAACGCTATCCTTTTTATTGACGAAATTCATACTATCATTGGTGCTGGGGCAACCTCTGGCGGGGCGATGGATGCTTCGAACCTGCTAAAGCCTGCGCTGCAGTCAGGTGATTTGCGTTGTATAGGTTCAACGACCTATAAAGAGTTTCGCTCTTATTTTGAGAAAGACCGCGCACTTGCCCGCCGTTTCCAGAAAATTGATGTCGCTGAGCCATCTTTGCCAGACACGATTAAAATTCTGCAAGGGCTGAAATCGCGCTATGAAAGCCATCATGGGGTTCGCTTTACGCACGCAGCAATTAAAACAGCTGCGGAGCTTGCGTCACGTTATATTAATGACCGCAAGCTGCCTGATAAGGCGATTGATGTGATTGACGAAGCTGGTGCAGCACAAAACCTAGTGCCAGCGTCACGTCGGCGTCAGGTGATCGGCCAAAAAGAAGTGGAGGCCACTATCGCGTCGATGGCGCGTATTCCAGCAAAGAATGTTAGCAGTGATGATAAAACCGCATTGCAAACGCTAGAAGGTGATCTAAAGCGTATGGTATTTGGCCAAGATACCGCTTTATCAGCGCTTTCCTCAGCTATTAAATTATCACGCGCAGGTTTGCGTGAGCCTGAAAAGCCGATAGGTAGCTATCTTTTTTCTGGCCCAACTGGGGTGGGTAAGACCGAAGCAGCAAGACAGCTATCAGAAATTCTTGGCGTCAAGCTAATCCGCTTTGATATGTCTGAATATATGGAACGCCATACGGTTAGCCGCCTTATTGGCGCGCCTCCAGGCTATGTTGGCTTTGACCAAGGCGGCTTGCTGACCGATGCGGTAGACCAGACGCCGCATGCGGTATTATTGCTAGATGAAATAGAAAAGGCACATCCTGATCTGTTTAATATTCTGTTGCAGGTGATGGATCATGGCCGTCTAACCGACAGCAATGGCAAGAGTGTGGATTTCCGCAATGTGGTGTTGATCATGACCACTAATGCAGGCGCATCTGAAATGACCAGACAGCTTATTGGCTTTGGGCGTGGCCAGAAAACAGACGCAGATACAGATGCCATTGAAAAAACCTTCACGCCAGAATTCAGAAATCGCTTGGATGCGGTGATACCTTTTGCCCCTCTGGAAATAGATACTGTTCGTCTGGTAGTGGATAAGTTCATTATGCAGCTTGAAGCGCAATTAACAGATAAAGATGTTGAAATAGAATTAGATGAGGCCGCCCGTAACTGGTTGGCGGCTCGCGGCTATGATGCAACCTTTGGCGCACGACCACTCTCGCGGCTGGTACAAGAGCATATCAAAAAACCACTGGCTGATGAGCTGCTTTTTGGCAAGCTGATGCAAGGCGGTACAGTGAAGGTTGGTGTTGAAAAAGACGCGCTTAGCCTGAAAACTGTTGCTGCGCCGCAACGCAAAACAGGTAAAAAGCCGAAAAAGACGCCTGTATCTCAGAAAAGCTAGGCTTTTTTAGTAGGGGCGTCAAAAATTTAAGTGCGGCGATAGGGGCTTGTGGCCATTACCTGTTGCCGCTCTTCTTCTATAGCTGCGCTTTCCTGACGCAAAAAGCGTTGTACGGCCTCAGAAAATCCTTCATCAGCGAGCCAATGTGCAGAATATGTATAAACTGGCAGATAGCCGCGCTGGACTTTATGAAACCCTTGTGCGCCTGCCTCTACCTTTTGCAGACCGCGCGAAATAGCAAAATCTATGGCTTGATAATAACATGTTTCAAAATGCAGATTAGGCAACTCACATACACATCCCCAATTGCGTCCATACAGCGTGTCCTTGCCAATAAAGTTTAGCGCACCAGCTATCATCTGCCCGTCTTGACTTGCCATCACTAGCAGTATGTTATCAGCAAGGGTTGCCGCGATCTCAGTAAAAAAGGCACGTGTCAGATAAGCCCCGCCCCATTTTTTATCAATGGTGGCTAGATAAAAACGATAGAAATCGTCCCAATGCTCTGGCTGAATATCATCGCCGGTTAATTGCTGAAACACCACGCCTGCATCGGCTAGAGAGCCCCGCTCTTTGCGGATATTTTTGCGCTTTCGCGAAGATAGGCTGGCAAGGAAGCTATCAAAATCAGCATAATCTTGATTATGCCAATGAAATTGCAAGCCTTTGCGAATCATCCAACCTGCATCTGCAAGGGTCTTTTTATCTGTTTCTGCGATAAAATTGATATGCGCAGAAGATAAATTATGATTTTGGGTGATTTTCTGAAAAGCAGCGATAAGCATGCTGTCTAGTGCGCTATGTTCTGGCCGGCGCAACAGGCGAGGGCCCGGCACAGGCGTGAAGGGAATAGCCCCAAGTAATTTTGGATAATAATTGCCACCCGCCCGCTCAAATGCGTGCGCCCAGCTATGGTCAAACACATATTCGCCGTAAGAATGATATTTCACATAACAAGGCATGGCGGCTTTTAATGGCCCATCCTTGCCGTCGTGAATACAAATAAAGACTGGCTGCCAGCCAGTATCAGCGCCAACACTACCGCTTATCTCCAACGCATGTAAAAAGGCATAGGATGCAAAAGGATAGTCATCTATGTTCAGCGCATCCCACGCCTCTGCCGGAATATCGGCTAGCGTTTCATGTAAACTTATAAACAAATCATCTGCCGATAAAAGGGTCATAGAAGTGATATGGCGCTAGGGTATGGCGCTGACAAGTGGGCATCTATCAGCGCTGCATATTTTGTTCATATAAAACAGATGTTTTGTAAAGATTAGGTCTATTTGGCTATTCGAAATAGCCCTTCAACCTCAACACAGGTGCCGCGCGGAAGTGTGTTGGCACCAACCGCAAAACGGGCATGCCGGCCAGCTTCGCCAAATACTTCCACCATCAGGTTTGACGCGCCATTTATAACCTCAGGCTGGCTTGTGAAATCACTTGTGCAAGACACAAAGCCGCCTAGCTTGACGACTTGTTCAACACGGCTCAAATCACCGCCACAAGCTGCCTTTAGCTGGGCAATTAGATTAATGCCGCAAATTCGTGCTTGGTCTGCTGCCTGTTCGGTAGTGACGTCCTTGCCAACATGGCCGGTGATGCTAAGCTTGCCCTCTATTAGCGGCAATTGCCCAGATATATATACAAGATCGCCTGAGAGGACATAAGGAACATAATTCGCCGCTGGCATTGGCGCTTCAGGCAGGGTAATCCCAAGGGCTTTAAGATTGGTTTCAGCAACGCTCATCCTTATTTCTCCTTCATGCAAGTATGGAATAATTTACTGTTTATTCAAATTTGATGATGCCACTCAAACACCTTTTTTAACAAGCATCAACACATAAAAAACGCCCCCGCAAATTTTCATCCGCTAGGGGCGCTTTAAGTGTAGCGTTCTATGAACTAGCCCTATGAACTGGCCCTATGAACTAACTAAGAGCTTAGCTACAACCAGTTGTTGACCCGCATGTGTTGCATTTCAAACAGGTGCCATTGCGCACTAGGGTGAAGTTTTGGCACTCAGGGCAGCTCTCGCCTTCATAGCCCTGCATCCGCGCTTCTTTTACCTTGTTAGCAATACTGGCTTCTGGACGGGCAATCGTTTCTGCCACGCTTGCAGCTTGTGCCAAGCTTGCTTGCTCGCCAGTTGCTGGCTTTAGGCTAGTTTCGGCAACCGCCTCACTTGCCACTGCTAACGTTGCTGCCGAGCCTTCATTTGAGTAGACCACTAGACCTTGTTTCCGGATGAAACCACGGCTTGTCACCCGGTTCATTAACTCAGACTGAGCTTCGCCAGTACCAGTTGTATCCATTTCCAGATCATCAGCGCTTACATGACCTAAATCATGACGATCAAGATAGGAAATAGCCAACTCGCGGAAGGTATAATCTAGAATAGAGGTGGACATTTTGATAGCATCATTACCGGTCACGATGCCTTGCGGCTCAAAGCGGGTAAAGGTGAAGGCCTCTACATACTCTTCTAGTGGGACGCCATATTGCAGGCCAATAGACACCGCGATAGCAAAATTGTTCATCAACGATCTAAAGGCTGCACCTTCTTTATGCATATCGATGAATATCTCACCCAAGCGACCATCTTCATATTCGCCTGTGCGCAGATAGACTTTATGTCCACCAACACTGGCTTTCTGGGTGTAGCCTTTGCGTCTGTCGGGCAGGCGCTGCCTGTCATTATCACGGATGATCCGCTCAACGATTTTTTCTACCAGTTGTGGTGCGGCTGACATTTGTGCTTCTTCTTGCTCATCATCTTCATCTTCAATAAGTGCAGAAGATAGAGGCTGGCTTAGCTTGGAGCCATCACGGTAGAGTGCATTTGCCTTAAGGCCCAATTTCCAGCTCTGCATATAGGCCTCACCACATTCATTAACAGCGGCGTTATTTGGCATGTTGATGGTCTTTGAGATTGCCCCAGAAATGAATGGCTGGGCAGCTGCCATCATGGTGATGTGGCTGGACACAGACAAGAACCGCTTGCCGATGCGCCCGCATACATTTGCACAATCAAAGATAGGCAGATGTGCGTCTTTCAGATGCGGTGCACCTTCTAGGGTCATCGCCCCACACACATGGATATTGGCAGCTTCGATCTCTTCTTTGCTGAAGCCCATAGCTTCGAGCATATTGAAATTGAAATCATTAAGCTGGGCATCAGTGAAGCCTAGCGTGTCTTTGCAGAATTCATCACCAAGTGTGTAGCGGTTAAAGGCAAATTTGATATCAAAGGCGTTTTCCAATGAACCTGCTAGCTGTGCTAAGATGGCATCTGTGAAGCCTTTATCTTTCAGCGCGTTCATAGAGATCGCCTGACAGCTTTCTAGGTTGCCATGTCCAACTGCATAGCGCGAGATATCTTGTATCTGGCTCTCACTATAACCAAGCCGTGTTAGCGCTTCTGGAACTACCCGGTTGATAATCTTGAAGTAACCACCGCCAGCTAGCTTCTTGAACTTCACGATCGCAAAGTCTGGCTCAATGCCTGTGGTATCACAATCCATCACCAGACCAATCGTTCCGGTTGGGGCAATCACACTTGCCTGTGCATTGCGGTAGCCATGCTTTTCGCCTAGCTCTAATGCTTCATCCCATGCTTTTTTAGCATGTTCGACGAGGCCAGCTTCAGGACAGTTTTTGTGATCTAGCGGCACTGGCAGAACAGACAGGCCTTCATAGCCATCTGCTTTACCATAGGCTGCTTGCCGGTGATTGCGCATCACCTGCAACATTGTCTTGGCATTTTCCTTATAGCGTGGGAAAGCGCCAACTTCGCCTGCTAGCTCAGCTGAGGTGGCATAAGAACGACCTGTCATTACAGCAGATATAGCCCCGCATAATGCGCGCGCCTCATCACTGTCATAAGAAAAACCAGCTGCCATTAAAAGCCCGCCAATATTGGCAAAACCCAGACCTAATGTGCGGTAATCATATGAGCCTTGTGCAATTTCACGAGATGGAAACTGCGCCATCAATACCGAAGTTTCCAGTGTGATTGTCCAAAGGCGGACGGCATGTTCAAACGCTTCAACGTCAAAGCTGCCATCTTCATGCCGGAACTGCATCAGATTAAGTGAGGCCAGATTACACGCTGTGTCATCTAGGAACATATATTCTGAACAAGGGTTGGAGGCGTTAATGCGGCCACCAGCTGGGCAAGTATGCCACTCATTAATGGTCGTATCATATTGCAGACCCGGATCAGCACAAGCCCATGCGGCATGCGCTATTTTTTCCCACAGGTCAGCGGCTCTAATTTTCTCGGCAACTTTGCCATCTGTCCGGCGTATCAGTTCCCAATCACCATCTTCCAAAACAGCATTTAGAAAGTCGTTTGTTACACGAACAGAATTGTTTGAGTTCTGGCCAGCAACGGTAAGATAGGCCTCTGAATCCCAATCTGTGTCATAAGTCTTGAAGGCGATTTCTGTAAAGCCTTGCTGGGCGAACTGAATAACACGCTGGACGTAATTTTCTGGGATCATAGAGCCGCGTGCAGCCAGAATAGCTTTTTTCAGCGCTTTATTTTCCTTTGGATTGTAGCGTGCTTCTTCGTCTAAATCTGCCGCTTCAACACAGGCCTTCATCACTTCTGACATATGCTTTTGTGCCAGTTTTGAGCCAGCTACCAACGCAGCAACCTTTTGCTCTTCAACCACTTTCCAGTCGATATATTCTTCGATATCTGGATGGTCGATATCTACGGTCACCATTTTTGCAGCGCGGCGGGTTGTGCCGCCTGATTTAATAGCACCAGCTGCGCGGTCGCCAATTTTCAAAAAGCTCATCAGGCCGGAAGACTTGCCGCCCCCTGACAGGCTTTCGCCGGACCCTCTAAGCTGTGAGAAGTTAGAGCCGGTACCCGAACCATATTTAAACAATCTGGCTTCGCGTACCCACAAATCCATAATCCCGCCTTCATTGACAAGATCATCATCCACAGACTGGATAAAACAGGCATGTGGCTGAGGGTGCTCATAAGAAGATTTAGAGCGCACCATCTTGCCAGTCTGATAATCCACGTAAAAATGCCCCTGAGACGGACCATCGATACCGTAAGCCCAATGCAGACCGGTATTAAACCATTGTGGTGAGTTTGGTGCGGCCATCTGCATGGACAGCATAAACACCATTTCATCATAGTAGGTTTTGGCATCATCTTCGGTAGTGAAATAACCACCTTTCCATGCCCAGTATGTCCAAGTCCCCACTAGCCGGTTGAATACCTGCTTTGCTGATGTCTCGCCTGTATAGCGCTCATCTTCTTCTAGCTTGGCTAGCGCCTTTTCATCTGGAACTGAACGCCACAACCAAGAAGGGGTATCGTTTTCTTCCACTTTTTTCAAAGCGGCTGGTACCCCTGCTTTGCGGAAATATTTTTGTGCCAGAATATCGGTTGCTACCTGACTAAACTGATCAGGGACCTCAATATCCTGTGCTGAGAACACTATTGTGCCATCAGGGTTGCGAATCTCACTACTTGCCTTGCGGTAAGATAATTGTGCAAAAATATCCGTTTCTGGTGTCGTGAATCGGCGCTCAAACTGCATGTTCTACCCTCGATAAATCGTCTAAAAAAAATAAAAAACCGTATGTTACGGGAATGTCTTTAAGTCCGGACATCACCATATCTAGTGATCTCGAGCGTAAAACCTACATGATGTAGGGGGTCGGTGCAATCTGAAAATTAATCAAATACATGTTTTTTTTAAGCTGTTTGGGGTTGACTTTCTAATGCACAAATACGGCGTTCGTTTTTCTCTCACATTCTGGCCATAAAGTGTTTTTTTATACAGGATATTTGCTTCCCCCCACCGCTTAGATTGGCACTATGAAATCTAGTGCTCGGGAAGATGCTTGAAAAACCATCCCGCCAGTTCTATAACCTAAGGGGGAATTGAGCTGACAGAGAACGTGAGTAGGATAATAGCAATAATATGACTTTTCTTTCTAAAATATTTATCAGAATGTCTTCCCAGCTTGTTGGCAACGATGAGTTTGGTAATCGCTATTACGAGTCTCGGCGTCAGCGCGGCAATGGGCGGCCACGCCGCTATGTTGTGTATCAAGGCAGTGTGGAAGCTTCAAAAGTGCCTTCAGATTGGCATGGCTGGTTGCACTATACCGAGGATACACCGCCGCCTGCGCAAGGGCATGCAAAACAGAGCTGGCAGAAACAGCATTTGCCAAATTTAACTGGCACGCGCCATGCCTATCGTCCGGCAGGCCATGCGCTAAAGGGTGGCAAGCGTGCAAAAGCAACTGGCGATTATGAGCCTTGGACGCCAAACTGATAAATGCCCAACAGATAGGCGCCCAACAGATAGTTGTCAGGAATAAAGGCTAAAGACATGCGACGCAGCACATTAGAAATTGTCATGGGGTTGGTGGTACTGGCAGGTGCAGCCGCCTTTACTGTTCTTGTCTATCAAGCAGCGGATCTGAAGACCGCAAATGGCTATAAAATTAGCGCAGATTTTGGTACGACAGGTGGTTTGGTTGTTGGGGATGATGTCAGGCTATCTGGTATCAAGGTAGGGCGTATTGTCTCGCAGTCTCTTGATCCGATCACCTATACAGCGCGCATCAATATGCAAATAGATGAGCGTTTCAAGCTGCCAGAAGATAGCTCTGCACGCATTACCGCAGCCTCTCTTTTAGGGGGGAATTTTTTGGAAATTCTACCTGGCAGCTCAGATGAGTTGATGCAAGCAGGGACAGTAATTTATGACACGCGCGATCCGGTCAGCTTATCTGACCTGCTTGGAAAATTTGTTTTTCAGGGTAATGATGATAGCTCGCGCTAAAGCTGGTTTCAGGCAAAAGTGCGGGGTGTTTAGCCTTGCCCTGCTTTTATGGGCTGGAGACCCATTTGAGGCTGCGCATGCGCAAACTCAAGCAGAGTTGGAGACCCAAAATCAAGTACAGCTACAAGAACAAAACCAAGCTCTGGTGCAAGATGGCTGGATTAACGGCATTGGCGTTCGTTTGCAAACATTAGACAAAATTACCGCACGCATCGCTACTATGGAAATAGCACTTCGCCAGCCTACCCGTTTTGGCACGCTGGAGATCACCGCCTATCATTGTGCTTATCGCCCGCCAGAAGCACCGCCAGAAACAGCAGCCTTTCTTGAAATAAAAGATGTTGGCTATACCGATAGCACCCAAGCAAAAGCTGAGGTGGTTTTTTCTGGCTGGATGTTTGCGTCTAGCCCAGCGATTTCTGCGCTGGAGCATCCTGTCTATGACGCTAGCGTTTTAGCCTGTGCTAAGTGATCAAAAATAACCTTATCATCACTATCAAAAGGCAATTCAGCAGGCTGGGCGAGCGCGGCTTGTAATTGTTCTTGAAAATCTTTTTTTGGGATTTCTATTAGGCCAAACTGGCGCAAATGGTCATTGGCAAATTGTGCATCTAGTAATTTGAATTTCCCAAAATAAAGCCGTGCCATTAGATGAGCAAGGGCAATTTTGGAGGCGTTGCTACGGCGCGAGAACATAGATTCGCCAAAAAATGCACTGCCTAGGCGAATACCATAAAGACCGCCTATTAGCGCATCACCTTCCCAAACTTCAAAGGAATGGGCAAACCCCATTTTATGTAATGCGAGATAAAGGCGGATTATTTCAGTATTTATCCAGCTATCTTTGCGGGTCTTTGTGACCTCGGCACAGCCTTCAATAACCGCACGAAAATCCTGATTTATGGTAACATCCCAGCTCGTTTGCCGCACAGAGCGCAGTAAGCGGCGCGGGATATGCGGCGGCTGGATAGGCAAAATACCGCGCAGTTGCGGCTCATAGAAATGAATAGCCCCATCTTCACGGGATTCGGCCATCGGAAAGACGCCTAGTGAATAGGCTTTGATAATGGTTTCAGGGGCATAGATATAAGCGGTGCTCATAGCCCTATCATCAGCATATCACTTGTCTGTGTCAAAAAAGCTTTGTTCTAGCCATTTTATAGAATAATCACCAGTTTGAATGGCGGGCGCATCCAGCAGGCGTTTATGCAACTCCAATGTTGTTGGAATAGGCTCAACCACAAATTCATCTAACGCCAAACGTAAGCGTGCAAGGGCATGATCTCTGTCTCTGCCGTGCACAATCAGCTTGGCGATAAGGCTGTCATAGTAAGGCGGTATTTTGTAGCCGCTATATAAAATAGTGTCGACACGTACCCCAGACCCGCCAGCTGCGTGATAAAACTCAACTGTTCCCGGTGTTGGCACAAAGGTTTCTGGATGTTCAGCATTAATCCGGCATTCAATGGCATGCCCGTTAAATTTGATATCTTTTTGCGTAAAGCTTAATTTCTTGCCACTAGCGATACGGATCTGCTCACGGACCAGATCCACACCTGTAATAGCCTCGGTAATTGGGTGTTCTACCTGCAGGCGCGTATTCATCTCAATAAAGAAAAATGCGCCATCCTGATATAAAAACTCCATCGTGCCAACGCCCAGATAGCCCATCTGCTTGGTTGCTTTCGCGGCAATATCACCGATATTTGACCGCTCTTCTTCGCTCAAGGCAGGGGAGGGTGCTTCTTCAAACAGTTTTTGATGTCGGCGCTGAACCGAACATTCGCGCTCTCCCAAATGCACTGCATTACCGTATTTATCGGCGATTACCTGAACTTCGATATGGCGCGGATTATCCAGATAGCGCTCTAAATAGACAGTATCATCTCCAAAGGCGGCTTTGGCTTCAGACCGGGCAGACGAAAAAGCCTCTGCCAGATCATCGGCACTTGCGGCAACCTTCATGCCGCGCCCGCCGCCACCCGAAGCGGCTTTCACAAGCAACGGAAAGCCAATATCTTTGGCTAGCTTGGCAGCTTCATCAAGTGTGGCAACAGCGCCCGGTGATCCGGGTACTAGCGGCAGTCCTGCTACAGCGGCGGTAATTTTTGCTTGCACCTTATCGCCCATTTGCTGGATATGTTCAGGCTCTGGGCCAATAAAGGTCAGCCCATGAGCTTTTACAATTTTTGCAAAATCCGCATTTTCGGCCAGAAAACCAACCCCTGGATGTACTGCATCGCAACCTGTGACAGCCGCGGCAGAAATCAGATTAGGAATATTAAGATAGGAATTGGTGGCTGCAGGTGGGCCAATGCAAACGCTTTCATCTGCTAGTCTTACAGGCATCGATTCGGCATCTGCTGTGGAATGCACAACTACTGTTGGAATGCCCATTTCCTTGCAGGCGCGCAAAACGCGTAATGCAACATCTCCGCGGTTGGCAATAAGGATTTTTTTGAACATGACTACTCTATAATGGCAAGGGGCTGATCAAATTCGATAGGCTGTGCATTGTCCACTAGCACCCGCGTTAATTTTCCGTCTGCAGGCGCGGTTATTGGGTTCATTACTTTCATCGCTTCGACGATAAACAAGGTTTGCCCTTTTTTGACCTGCTCGCCTTCTTTTGCAAATAGAGGCGCATCTGGTTCTGGGGCTAGGTAAACGGTGCCGACCATAGGCGATTTTAAAGCGCCCGGATGACCAGCAACATCGGTGTCTGCGTCACTGGCAGCAGCAGCTGGTGCATCTGGCACGCCAGCAACTGCAGGGGCAGCTGGCATGGCCGCTGGGGCTGGCATCATCGCAGGCGCAGCCACGGTGCTACCGCGCGACAGCCTGATCGAGATTTCTTCTGTTTCAAACTCAAGCTCAGTAAGGTTGCTTTCATCGAGAATGGCTGTCAGCCCTTTTACTAACTTTGTTTCTTCAGAGAATGTTTTACCTTTAGAAGAGGAGGCCATGGCGTTTCTTCATCCTGTCCGTTACGTAGTTACTAATCACTAGCGTTTTACCGCCAGCTTTTCAGAAATACCGCGAATAGCTAAAAGGTAAGAATCGCGGCTAAATCCCTGAATAATTCCATCACATACTAACGACATATAGCTGTGATGACGAAAATTTTCGCGGGCTATTGTATTGCTGAGATGAACTTCTATGCTTGGCCCTTCAAACAGCTCTACTGCGTCATAAAGCGCAACTGAGGTGTGGGAATATGCAGCAGCATTAATGATAAGCCCACGCGCAGGGTGTGGGCTGTTATCAAAGGCAGATTCTTGGATAGCGGTTACCATCTCACCTTCGATATTGGACTGAAACCAGCGCAGTGACAGCCCCATCTCATCGCAAAGCTCTGTGCAGGCAGCTTGAATATCATCCAGAGTGTCAGAGCCATAGATTTCGGGTGCACGCTTGCCTAGCATGTTCAGATTTGGGCCGTTCACTATCAGAAGATCTGTTTTCATCTTTTGTATCTGCCTGTAATATCTGCGTCTTCATTTGCGCCATTTAGCCGCGCGTATCAATTTGCCTTCGCGTCTTATAAAGCATATTAGGCTCTGGTGTCACCTTAAGAATTTTTATCGGCCTGTGCTTGTTTTATCAAATTTAAAATTTCAGACTGGCTTATTGCTCCTGGGATAACATTATCACCAATGATAAGAGCAGGGGTGCCGCGTAAATCAAAGGCAGAAGCAGCCTGTCTGGTACGGTTCAGGATAAAATCAGTGGCTGGGTCTGACATATCACGTTGCAATTGCTGCCTATCTAGCCCCACTTTTTTTGTCATTCGGTCAATAGCACCTGCATCCAACTTCCCGCGCCATTCCATCATCTCTGCATGAAAGGCAGGAAACTTTCCCTGGCGCTGGGCAGCAATAGCGGCGCGCGCGCCCAAAACAGAACTCTCTGCTAAGATAGGAAATTCTTTGACTACCAGCCGCACAGATGGCTCCTGTTCCAAAACAGCCATCAAATCTGGGAAAATGCGTTTGCAATAGCCGCAATTATAATCAGAAAACTCATAAATTGTGAGGCTGGCATCCTCAGCACCTATAAATGGGTCACCAGCATCATCTAGCACCATCGCCATTGCCGCTTGCTGGGCAGCTAGCGCTTCTGCCTGTGCTAGCTTTGTTAGCGCATCACGCAAGATATCTGGATTATTTTGAATGAATTTTTCTATCAGGATTTCGATTTCCTGTTTTTCAGCGGAGCCAAATTCAGCCTGCACGCTTTTCGGCAGTCCAAAGAGTGTCAACGAGAAGGCACAGAGCATCATCACAAAAAAAGCGGAAGCTTTGCTAGAATAGGTTTTCATCTCAATTCCTCAAAAAAGGCGCATCGCCAGATAGGGAGGGCCATGCATATTGTCTTTATCTATTCAACAATCAATGGAACATCAAGGCTTAGCAGAATATCGCTTGCCCGGCTCCGCAGACTAACAGGAATTTCCGTGCGCTCTAAGACCCGCCTAGCCAGTAGTACCGCTCGCGGCTTATCCCCATTTATAACCGCTTCTTCCGCTAGCAGGATGTCGGCATGTGATAATTTTCCCAAACGGCCATAAGCGATGGCTAGTTGGCGCTTAATAAAGCCCCAATCAGGTTCTCCTTTTAAGGCAGATTCTAGAACGTTAACGGCATCTGCTAGCTGAGCTGGCTGGTTCGTAGAAATCAACGCACGTCCCAGACTTAGCGAGATTAGTGGGTCTGCTGGTCGCTTCGCCAGCGCAGCGCGATAGTAGCTAGCTGCTTTATCTGCCATCCCGCTAGATAGGTGAATGTCGCCTGCAAATTCCATAAACCACGGGTCGTCGGGACGGTCTTCCAATAGCGTTTTTATCGTATCGCGGGCAGCACGCATCTCACCATACTGGTAATAAGCAATTGCTTTCGCATAAAGAGCTGTATCTGCCTCTATTGCTAAGGGTGTTTGCTCAGCCTCTGAGCGCGGCCAAACAACGTTAAAAGGCTTAGTTAAGGTCTGGCGCGGGGGATTTACATAGGCTGCTAGCTTGCTGACCAGCCGTTGCAATAGGCGCATATCTTGCTCGCTTATTTCTCTTATGCTGTCTTTATTGCGCGAGAGATGGTCATTAAAGGTTGCTAGCCTCTGCCCAGCGCCAGGGTGCGAGCTGTAATAGCTGGATTGGCGACTTGTGGGTAGAGCGTTTTGCGCAGAAAGCCGGCGCATTACCTCAGCTAGGCCAAAGCTGGACACCCCTGTTTTATCCAGTAACTGCAAGGCCCATTCATCAGCTATAGATTCGTCCCGCCTAGAGGTTTTAAGGTAGTTGCGCTTGCCCGTATCCACGCCGCCAATAGCGAGGCCAAGAGCGGCATCTGGCGAACCAGCCGCTGCTGCCGCTGCTGCTGCAACAGTTGCCAATGCAGTTGCAAGGCCAGCTTCTTGGACCGCTTCACTGCGCAGCGGGACATGCTCCGCAGCCAGATGGCCAATCTCATGGGCAATCACCCCCAATATTTCTTCAGCCGAGCGTGCCTTTAGCAATAATCCGGAATGTAAATAAACCGTGCGTCCGCCAGCCACAAACGCATTATAGCTGGGATCAATAATAATCCTTATGATTATGCCGTCCTGTATGCCAGCTGCGTTTGCCATAGGTGCAGACAGGGCTTCAAATCCTGCTTCTAGCTCGCTATCGCGTATCATGCCACTTGCCCAGCTTGGTGCTGAAAAAGTTGATAGCAGCAAGAAAAAAAGCACAAAACAGGCGCGAATTTGCCGTATTCTTGTCATTTTCTGGTTTTATTCTCTTATTATTGCATAAAATTCTAAAAAAACTAAAAAAACAAAATTAAATTGCGTTTAGGATAATTGACATTTCGTTTAACAAATGATGTTGTGCATCGCGCATTAATGAATGCTGGTAACTTTGGGTTCAAATTAAAGTCTATTTATTTTTTATGGCATTATTATGCCTATTACGAACGAAAAGTCGAAAAAGTGAGAATATGATGGGTATGTTAGCACAAATGGGGGAAGGGCGCAGTCAGGCAAAAAAAGCATTAAAGGTTTCCAAGCGAAGTGCGTTGCCACCTTTTTTAGCGCTTGATGTGATGCGTAAGGCCGGGGAGCTTTCCCAAGCGGGTGAAGATATCGTCCATCTCGAAGTTGGTCAGCCTTCTTCTGCTGCCCCGAAAGCGACAAGCAGTGCTCTGATTTCAGCCCTAGAGCAGACACCGACGCATGGTTATTCGGTAGCCTTTGGTGTGATGGGACTGCGCGCGCGATTAGCTCAGCATTATAGCGATTGGTATGATGTGCAGCCCCATACCGATAATATTGCCATCACTGTGGGGTCTTCGACGGCCTTTGCGCTGGCGTTTATGGCCGCTTTTGATGAAGGCGACAAAATTGCCCTGCCTACACCTGGCTATCCTGCTTATCGTAATTTAATGGAAGGTCTTGGCTTAGAGGCTGTGCCCCTTTCTGCAGGTCCAAATCAAGGTTGGCGGCCAATGCTGGCAGAGATGGAAAGCTGGGAGGCATTGCCAGACGGGCTGATGATTGCTAGCCCCTCTAATCCGACTGGGGTGGTGTTATCAGATAGCGAACTCGCTGAAATTTGCCGCTGGTGTGATAAGAAAGGTGTGCGCCTTATCTCGGATGAGATTTATCATGGGCTGGTTTATGGCTGCCGTGCAGAAACTGCGCTGAACTACACCAAAAACGCGATAGTGATTAACAGCATGTCAAAATATTTTTCTATGACAGGTTGGCGTATTGGCTGGATGATCTTGCCAGATGATCTGGTGAGTGCGGTGGAAAAGTTGGCACAAAACCTGTTTATTTCAGCCCCAACACCTAATCAAATTGCGGCCATTGCGGCTTTTGATTGCACCGATGAGCTTGAGGCGCATTGTCAGCGATACGCCCAAAATCGGGAAATTTTAATGACAGGTCTGCCGCGTCAGATGATAGAGGGCGCTGCCCCATGTGATGGGGCATTTTATCTCTATGCCGATATCTCTCACTTTAGCGATGATGCGGTGAAATTTGCAGATAGTTTACTGGCACGCGAAGGGGTGGCGGTCACTCCTGGTGTTGATTTTGACCCTGATAATGGTCACCAGTATGTAAGGCTGTCATTTTCGGGTCGCACGCAAGATATGCATGAGGCATGCAAACGCATACACCAGTTTGTTGGTGATTTGAGCAGCAATGTTGCGGTTAAGCTAGCAGGGTTTTAAATTAACTCTCCGAGTTTCCAAAAAATTGGATAAAGAAAAAAGCCAGAAAATTTCTGGCTTTTTTTATGTTTTGCGCTTGTAAATATTGCGCTTGTAAATATTGCCCTACCGCGACCACCAGCCGCCTTTTTTGGTTTTTGGCACGTCACTATCATCAATATTGACGACTTTGATTTCAACCGAGCTTGCGGGCCCGCGCTCAGTACCGCTATCTGTATTTGCAGCAGAGCCTGTATCTGCTGCTGGAGCGGTTTTCGCTTTTGTAGCCTTTGTTGATTTCTTTGTAGCTTTGGCCTTTGTCTTTGGCGTTTTAGATGTCTTAGCCTTCGCAGAAGCGGTATCACCCTCTTCAGCGGCAGCCGCTTTCTTTGTTTTTGCCTTTGCGGCCTTTTTAGCTGGTTTTTTAGCTGCCTTCTTGCCGGCTTTCTGAGCCTTTGGCGCAGCTTTTTCATCATTAGCAGCAACAGCTGTATTTGCCTCACCGACATTTTGCTCAATCGCAGGTTCTGCTAAATCGCTACCCTGATTCTCGCTACCCTGATTCTCGTTGCCCTGATTCTCGTTGCTTTGAGCAGTAGTTTGGTCTGTATTGGCAGCTGCCTCATTATCACCAGAAGGGCGACGACGCCTGCGGGAACGGCGTGGTTTTTTCGTCTCTGTGCTGGGGCTCTCATCATTGGCTTCTGGCACTGCTGCGCCTTCGGCTTCATTCGGGCTGTTAGTTTCAACCGCCTGATTTTCATTTGTGATGTTTTCGTCTTCACCGCCGCGTCTTTTCCGCCTACGGCCCCCCCGTTTGCCTCTGCGGCGACGTTTTGGCTGTTCCTCATCCCCGTCTTCACCTACAGGTGGGCCATTACGTTCTTGATTCTGTTTTTGATGGGGCTCTAGCGGGTCACTCTGCTTATCATTGCGCTGGTCATTGCGCTGGTCATTACGCTGGTCACTCTGCTTATCATTGCGCCGGTCATTACGCCTATCACCACGCCTATCATTACGCTGGTCATTACGCTGGTCATTTCGCTGGTCACTGCCACGTTGGCCATCAAACCGGTAATCAGCAGGCAACAGGCTAGCATCAGCTTCTATCAATATGGAAATGCCAAATTGGCTTTCTAGCTGGGCTAGGGAGGCACGTTTTTGGTTCAGGATATATAGCGCAACCTCACCATTTACAAAGATAGTGATATCCTTGTCTGGCACCCGGCGTGCTTCTTCTTCCACAATGCGCAGAATGTGCAAAGCAGAGGAATTAACTGAACGTACCCGGCCAGTACCCAAGCAATGCGGGCAGGACTGGGATACTGACTCCACCAAAGAAGGGCGCAAGCGTTGGCGTGACATCTCCAGCAAACCGAAATGTGAGATAGAGCCAACCTGTATGCGGGCGCGGTCGTGGCGCAACGCATCTTTCAAGCGCCGCTCTACCGCATTTTGATTACGATTTTCATCCATATCAATGAAATCGATCACAATCAGGCCAGACAGATCGCGTAGCTTTAATTGCCGGCCAACCTCTTCTGCTGCTTCGAGATTTGTTTTCAGTGCAGTTTCTTCGATATTGCGTTCACGTGTGGCTTTGCCAGAGTTTACATCGATAGCGACCAGCGCTTCTGTCTGGTTCAGTACCAGATAGCCACCAGATTTCAGCGTCACTTCATTCTGGTGAATAGTATCTAATTGCGGCTCTACATTATTATGCTGGAACAGATGGGTTTGATCCTCATATTTCACCACTCGTTTTGCGTGGCTTGGGATAAGCATCTTCATCTGTGCTTTTGCCGTCTTATAGGCATCCTCGCCTTCGACGAGCACTTCTTCAACATCATTGGTGTAAATATCGCGGATAGCACGTTTTACCAGCGAGCCTTCTTCATGGATAAGCGCTGGTGCTTCTGATTGCAGGGTGTTGGTTCTAATTTCATCCCACAATTTAGATAGATAGGCGTAATCGCGCTTAATTTCAGTCTTTGTGCGTTTTGCACCTGCGGTTCGCACAATGACTGCCATGCCATCTGCGACATCTAGGTCATTAACAATCGTCTTTAGCCGCTTACGATCTGCTACATTGGTGATTTTCCGGGATACCCCGCCAGAACGGCTGCTATTAGGCATCAGCACACAATAGCGCCCTGCCAACGAAATATAGGTAGTGAGTGCTGCGCCTTTGTTGCCGCGCTCTTCTTTGACAACCTGCACAAGCAGGATTTGCTTGCGGGAGATAACCTCTTGTATTTTATAGCGGTGTAAGACAGCTGCGCTTGGCTTTGGGCTGTCATTATCTTCATCTTCCCCGCCTAAGGTCTCTGGTGCTGCATTACTAGCCTCAGGGGTGCTATCTTCACCTTCTTCATCGCCATTCTCTTCATCGGCGACCTGCTTGGTCTGTTCGACCAGTGCTTCTCTATCTTCAATTGGGATGCGGTAATAATCGGGGTGAATTTCGCTAAAAGCTAGGAAGCCCTGCCGATTGCCGCCATATTCAACAAACGCAGCTTGCAGAGATGGCTCAACCCTTGTGACGCGGGCTAGATATACATTTCCTTTGAGTTGCTTAAAGCTGGTATTCTCGTAATCGAACTCTTCGATTTTGTTGCCATTCAGCAAAACAACCCGTGTTTCTTCGGGCTGATGTGCATCTATCAGTAGTTTCTTGTTCATAAATTTGACTTTCTATGTTCTTGCGGTGCAGGGCATCTACGCAAGAAAGGTATGTTGACTGGCGCGCATGCGGAGCAGTCTTCGTGTTGCTGGCAATAGGGATAACATCAGCGATAGGCGTTGCTAGCGCGGCTGTGGAGCTGATGATATGCATTGATGGTGTGTTAAAGTTGGAAACAAACATCATTCTTGCCATAATTCTCTCAAAATCTCGCTTGGGCATTTAGTGTTTACAGGTAGCTTTTTGGATAAAAAGCTTTGCTTCTCTGTAATTTACGCCCGTTTGAGGGTCATTTCTATCGGGCTTGTCGTAAGTTGCCTCAGCGATTTTTGGCGGTTTTGCACAACTACCGGAGGCGGCGAAGAGCCCGAGTTCAAAATTCTGACTTCACTATACAGTAAAAATCAGCTTTTCAAAATCATTTCATAATCTTGTCTATTTTTCTTTGTTAATTCGGGCTGGTCAGGTTGGCATGGCTGGTTTATTCTCGCACCCGACTAGAATGAAGCCGCCATCTGGTTTTAAGATACGCTTCGCTGGCGGCGCTGGCTTTGAAATATTTGTTTAGAAATGACATTTAGTACTATCACGCAATATCTGCTGAAAATCGGTCGTAAAATAAGGCTAGCCGCGCAAGTTTATGTGTGTCTGGCAGCACTTTTTATAAGTGTTTTATCCAGCATGCCAGCGTCCGCACAAAACAGCCTGACCGCTATGCGTCTCGGCAATGTGGATATAGATGGCCAGATGGCGTTGCGTTTAGTTGTTGAAACTGCTGTTCCGCAACAGGCCAAAATGCTGCTCTTGTCTGACCCGTGGCGCCTAGTGCTGGATTATGAGGATATGGAATGGGCTGTTGCTGGTTTGCCTAGCTCAGGCCAACTTTCTTATTTGCCTGCTGTGGGCTATCGCTTTGGCCACCCAAAGCCCGGCTCTGGCCGTTTGGTGATAGAGCTTGCCCGCCCCGCCTCACCAGAGCGCGCTTTTACCCTTCCGCCTAAGGATAATGGCCATCGTCTGGTTATTGATTTGATGGATAGAGGCGAGATTTCATTCAAACTCGCGCAAAAAGCACTAGCAAATGGCGCGTTTGAGGCCGTCTCTGGAACCTCAATCCAGAACAGCGTGCCAGCGGTAGTGCCAGTACCTGCAAAACAGGCATCTCCAAGCACAAGCCCTAACAATGCAGCGGCGTCATCGCGCCCGGTAACCCTTGGCGTGCCTCAGAGCCGGCCTAAAAGGTGGGTAGTTGCTATTGATGCAGGGCATGGCGGTAAAGATCCGGGTGCTATTGGTAAGCGGGGTACGCATGAGAAAAAAATCACGCTAGCGGCGGCCAAACAGCTTGCCGCCCATCTAAATGCTACAGGCAAGATTAAGGCAAAGCTGGTGCGCTCAGGTGACCGTTATTTAAAATTGCGTCAGCGTATTCAGGTAGCACGCGATATGGGCGCAGATGCCTTTATCTCGTTACATGCAGACTCAGCGCAGCGCTCATCCGCACGCGGTATTTCAGTGTTTTCGCTCTCAGATAAAGCCTCAGATAAAGAAGCTGCTTATCTGGCAGCGCGCGAGAATAAGGCAGACCTTATTGGTGGACCTGATCTAGGCGCAGAAGATCCGCTGGCTGCAAATGCCTTGCTGGGTATGTTTCAGCGTGAAACGATGAATGAATCTGCGCATCTTGCGCGTGCGATTTTGAACGAAATAAAGGGCTTTCCGGGCGGCGATAAGCGCGGACATCGGTTTGCTGGCTTTGCCGTGCTTAAATCACCAGATGTACCTTCTGTGCTGGTTGAAATGGGTTTTTTAAGCAATGTTGATGATGAAAAAAATCTGAACTCCAGCCGTTACCGAGATAAACTAACAAAGCAAATTGCCAAGGCATTAGTGGTTTGGTTAGAGAGGTCTGGGCGGTAATTGGCCATATGTCTGCCGTAATTGCTGGTTAAATGAGTGCCTATGGTTAAAATTCTTTTCAGACTATTTTTTGTAACTTTATTCATGGGGCTGTTAGCCTTTACAGGCGTTTTGTGGGTATTTTGGAAGTGGGGTCAGGATTTGCCGCCCTATCACCAATTGTCGCGCTATGAGCCGCCTGTCGCAAGTCGTGTCCATGCCGGCGATGGGGCGTTGCTAGCGGAATTTGCTACCCAAAAACGTTTATTTGTTCCCGTAAAAGCGATGCCGCCCCAGTTAGTACATGCGTTTTTATCTGCAGAAGATAAAGCTTTTTTCCAGCATCCGGGCGTTGATCTGGTTGCGCTGGCCAGAGCGGTGGTCACCAATATTGCCGCGATGGGTACGGGCAAACGTCCTATTGGTGCGTCTACCATTACCCAACAGGTAGCGAAAAACTTTCTGCTAACGAATGAGCTATCTATTGACCGGAAAATTAAAGAAGCAATTTTGGCCATTCGTATGGAACGTGCCTTTTCTAAAGAACAGATATTGGCGCTTTATTTAAACGAGATTTATTTAGGTTATGGCAGTTATGGTGTCGCGGCGGCGGCTTTGAATTATTTTGATAAAGCGCTGGATAAGCTGGATTTGCATGAGGTGGCTTATCTAGCCGCGCTGCCCAAAGCACCATCCAACTATCATCCGCAGCGAAGAACAAAAGCGGCAATTGGGCGCCGGAATTGGGTGCTAAAGCAGATGCAGGAAAATGGCTATATCACAGCTGCCGCCGCAGCTGATGCTAAAGCGCGCCCACTAGGAATACGCCCACCTTCTGGATTTGATGAGACGAGCGCACCTTATTTTACTGAAGAGATACGCAGGCTGCTGATAGGTGAATTTGGCTCTGATACCTTATATGAGGGCGGCCTTTCGGTGCGCTCAACCCTTGACTCCTCGCTTCAGCAAAAAGCGGAGCGTGCCTTGCGAGAGGGGCTGGAAGCGTTAGATAGGCGGCAAGGCTGGCGTGGACCATTAGCCCGTATTGACCAGAATGCAGATATTGATGCCCAGCTAGCAGAATACACCAAAAACCTACCAGATTTGAGATATGCTGCGCTAGTGACCGCAGTTGAAAAGACAAAGGCGCAAATATACGTGAATGGCCAGACGGCTACTATTCCTTTTGAGCTGGCAAAATGGGCCTATCCGCCCCGCGACCCAGACGGGGTTCGCCCGCAGCCTATAACCGCGCTAACACAAGCACTTTTTGTCGATGATATTGTTATTGTTCAGCCGCCAACTGAGGCAAAAGACCTGTTAAAAGAAGGCTATCAGCCCCAACCAAATGATTTTGCACTTGGCCAGCGCCCAGATGTGGAAGGCGCTATTGTGGTTCTTGACCCGCATACAGGCCGGATGCTGGCATTGGTGGGGGGGTATGATTACCGCACGTCTGAATTTAATCGGGCTACACAGGCGCGCCGGCAACCAGGCTCTGCTTTTAAGCCGTTTGTTTATCTGGCCGCACTGGATAAGGGCTACTCGCCTACTACCCAGATCCTAGATGCACCGCTTGCCCTTGACCAAGGTAAAGGTAAGCCGAAATGGAAACCTGCTAACTATACAAGGAAATTTTATGGTCCATCCATTATGCGGGTAGGGATTGAAAAATCGCGTAATTTGATGACGGCGCGATTGGCGATGGCTATCGGCATGCCTGCGGTTCAGGATTACGCTGCTAAATTTGGTATTGATGCTGATTTGCCACCTTACCTTTCTATGTCATTAGGGGCAGGTGAGACAACGTTGCTAAGGCTGACGGCTGCTTATGGCCAGCTTGTAAATGGCGGGCGTAAAATTGATGTCAGCCTGATCGACCGTATTCAAGACCGGTATGGCCGCACCATCTTACGCCATGATAAGCGCGATTGTACCGCTTGTGTGGCAGGGGAAGGCTGGCAGGCGCAACCTATTCCAGAACTAGCAGAAACGCGCTTGCAATTAACAGATCCCGCCTCTGCCTATCAAATGGTATCGATGCTAAAGGGGGTCATTAGCCGTGGCACAGGCAAGCGTATTGCAGATAGTGGGCTGGTGCTAGCAGGAAAGACGGGTACCACGAATGATAATACAAATGCATGGTTTATCGGTTTTTCGCCTGATTTGGTAGCTGGTGTATATGTTGGCTATGATGTGCCGCGCCCTCTGGGTAAGATAGAAGGCGGGTCGACCGCAGCCCTGCCTATTTTCAAAGATTTTATGATGGATGCGCTGGCTAATGCGCCTACTATTCCCTTTCGTCGCCCAGGCGGTATTTCGCTGGTCCCTGTACATGCCGAAACAGGTGAGCGGGTGCGCCATGATGATAAAATGGCGGTCTTGGAAGTGTTTAAGCCGGGACAGCGCCCTAAGTCAGGCATCTTGATTGACCTGCCAGATGACGGTGCGGCTTCATCTGCTTCTGCGGTTGACGCACCGGCCTTGTATTGATAACTCCTTATCCTTGCATAGTCTATCAAAGGCAGATATGCGCACCCTCATTGATGTTGTTTAGCCAAGGTTTTTCAGATGCAAACCGAATCGCAGTCCGATATTGACACCATTCAATCTGCCATAGAATTGCTGCGCAGGCATATTAACTGGGAAGAGGCGTTAACGCGCCAAAGCGCGCTAGAAGGACAGATTGCCCAAACAGATTTCTGGGACGATCAGGCGCAAGCACAAAAAATTATGCGTGAGAAAAACCATCTGGATCAGCAGATTGATGCAATTAGGGTGCTAGAAACAGGGCTTTCAGAACATATTGAGTTAATGGAGCTTGCCGAAGAAGAGGGCGATGCTGAAATGGTTGCAGAAGCGGTGACGGCTTTGCAAAATCTTGCGCAAATAGCGAGTAAGAAACAGTTAGAATCTCTGCTCTCTGGTGAGGCAGATGGCAATAATTGTTTTATCGAAATCCATCCCGGGGCTGGTGGTACCGAGGCTCAGGATTGGGCGGCGATGTTACTGCGTATGTATTCCAGATGGGCAGAAGCGCGCGGCTTCAAGCTGGAGACTATCGAGGAAAGTGATGGTGAGGAAGCTGGCATTAAGTCAGCCACCTTGCGGGTGGTAGGGGTTAACGCCTATGGCTGGATGAAAACAGAATCTGGTGTGCATCGTTTGGTGCGGATATCGCCTTATGATAGCTCGGCGCGGCGGCATACCAGCTTTGCGTCTGTTTGGATTTATCCAGAGGTGGATGAAAATATTGATATCACCATTGAAGAAAAAGATTTGCGCGTTGATACCTACCGTGCATCAGGGGCAGGTGGGCAACATGTAAACACCACTGACTCAGCTATCCGTATCACCCATGTTCCTACAAATATTGTTGTGCAGTGCCAGTCAGACAGAAGCCAGCATCGCAACCGCGCCACGGCTATGAATATGCTTAAAGCACGTCTATATGAGCTGGAATTGCAAAAGCGTGAGGAAGCGGCAACCGAAGGGAATGCAAGCAAATCTGAAATTGGCTGGGGATCGCAAATCCGCTCTTATGTCTTGCATCCCTATCAGATGGTCAAGGATTTACGCACCAATGTAGAAACAGGTAATTCGCAAGCGGTGCTAGATGGCGAGTTAGATGCGTTTGTTGAAGCTAGCCTTGCAGCGCGGGTAGGCTCTACACGAAGTTAGTTTTGGCAGTTAGTTTTGGTAGTTAGGTTAGACAGGCCTAGTTAGGGATGCTGATTTGCTGCATCTTTTCTTGCTTGCTCGGCGGCCAAGGGTCCGTAAAAGGCAGAAGAAAATTTAGCGGCGGTACGCGCAGGCACATTGAAAGGCGGTTTTAAAGCGCCATTAAAATAGTGCCGCACAAGGCTCTGCCAGCTGGAAATGGGGTCGCGCCGCTCGTATCCGCAAACATAATCAAACCATCTCTTGCCCGTGCCCACATGACCAACCTCATCATGCATAATAACTTCTAGAATTTCAGCAGAAGCATGATCTTCAACTTCACGCATCTTGGTGATAAGTTGGGGTGTGACATCTAGGCCGCGTGCCTCCAGCACGAGCGGGGCAATCGCCAGCCTGCCAGCGAGGTCAGATGCGGTTTTAATAGCTGCTTCCCATAGCCCGTCATGGGCAGGTAGCGCGCCATATTCGCTGCCAAGGTCGTTCAGGCGGTGATGCAGCAATGTGAAATGCCGTCCTTCATCACTGGCAACAGACATCCAGTCCCGAACAAAGTCGAAGGGCAAGCGATAATCAGCATAACGCACAGCTATATCAAGGGATAAATCAATGGCGTTTAGCTCTATATGCGCGATAGCATGAAGCAAGGCGATGCGCCCTGTGCTTGCTTTGGTAATGCGCCGTCTTGGAACAAAACGTGGGGCCAGTAATTCAGGCTTGTCTGGCCTGCCGGGGCGCAAGCCAATATCAATTGGCGCGGCATAGCTATAAGCTTGGTTGCAAAGATCTGTATATATTTTCTGGGCAAGCCGGGCTTTTTCCAGCGGGTCTGGGCAGTTATAGGCTTCCAGAATAGCTGGGCTAATATCGCGCATCATTTTGCCTTTTGCTAGCCGCCAGCCTGCACATGCTCCAGCACTTCTTCTGCGTGGCCGGGAACTTTGACCTTTGGCCAGATGCGTCCCACCCGCCCATCAGCATTTATAATGAAGGTAGCGCGCTGGATGCCCATATATTTGCGTCCATACATCGATTTTTCAACCCAAACACCAAAGGCTTCACAAACCTCGCCTTCTGTATCTGCCCCTAACAGACAGGTCAGCCCATGCTTTTCCCTGAACTTAGCTTGTTTTTCAGCCTTATCTTTGGAAATGCCGATAACAATGGTATTAGCGGCTTCAAATTCCGCTTGTAGACCAGAAAAAGCGACGGCCTCTTTGGTGCAGCCAGATGTATCTGCCTTCGGGAAAAAGAAGATAATCACATTTTTGCCAATATGTTCAGACAAGGTAAACTGACCATCGTCAGTCATGAGGGATATTGAAGGCGCTAATTGTCCGGTTTCAACCATAAAACTGTCTCCAAAAAGGCATGTTATCGTTAGTTGTTATGCGACATTATATAGTATGGAATTAAAAAAAGACATATAGTTCAGAACAGATTATCAAGAAGTATGCGTTTGCTCCTGATCTTGCATAGTTGCTAGCAGCAATAAGGGGGCAAAAAAATGTGGATAAAAAAAAGTTAAAAGAGATAGGCATCACAAAATATGATAATGCGACGAGTGGTTAAATTTTTTGCCCTCACATTTTTAGTGATTATTGGCTTATCTGGCATAGTGGCAGGGGGAATGGCAGCGTGGCTGCATAATAAGGGCGGCTTGAACAGCGCTGTAAATAGCTATCTGCAGGAACGCTTTCGGGATGTAAATATTGGCTTTAATGAAATTGACTGGACGCTAGATACTGCCCAGCGCGCGCTTGTTATCACTGGCAAGACCGTAAAGCTTGAGGCAAATGAGCAAGCGATAGAAGTGCCGGCGATTGACCTTATATTCACCCCTATCTCCCTTATCAAACAGATGCCTAGCTCAGTTATTATCGACACAGACAGCCTATCGGTCACGCATACCGCTGCTGGTTGGCAATTTGGCCAATCCTCCGCTTTTGAAGGTATCGGTGATAATTTTCTATCGCAAATGGGTAAATTTTGGCCAGACGGTCTTTTGCAGCTTCGCATTCGCGTAAAAGAGTTATCCATAGTTGGGGATAATGAAGACGGGCAGCCGGTGCGGTTTCAGAATGTTCGCCTGACCGCCGCCCCCGAAGGCGGCGTGTTTGCCAATGGAAATGTCAGCCTTTCTATTGGGCTAACCCAAAGCGTTGATGCAGGCGAGATAGTGCCGCAGTTAAAATTTACAGCAACCGCCAATTTATTTTCTGGTTTGATAGATTTTGACCTTGATATGCAGGTTTTCAAGATGGCGGCTCTTGCACGCCACCTTGCCCCTTATACAGGCCAGTTACCCATAGATATCGGTATGCTTACGGCGTCGCTTTCCGGCGCGTATGATAGCGCAGGCTTGCAGATTTTAAGTGGGTCAATCGGTGCTAATGATGGCAAGTTAGGCTTTGCATTATTCTCTGAATTAGGTGACCGCTATAATGCGCTTAGCACCGATTTTGACTATAGTGCAGCTGATAATATCTTGAACATATCCAATGCTAGCCTGCAAATGGCAGATGGAAAATCCTTTGCGCTATCTGCTAGGATAAGCGGCGTGCGCGGTTCGCGAACGATGCTTTCTGGTCAACTGGTTGGTGATGATATCGCGGTTCGGGATGTTTTGAAAAAATGGCCGAAAACACACGCAGCTGAAGTTCGCCGCTTTGTTTCTGAAAATAGCTCAGGGGGGCGGTTGCGCACGATTGCAGTGCAGCTTGCTGGCGGTCTGGATTGGCAGAAGCAGCAGCTAGATATTGCATCTCTTGGGATATCAGGTGAGGTCTCTAACCTGCGCCTGTCCTACAAAGATGCGCAATATCAATCTATTGTTGGCACGCTGGGCGGGCAGTTTGAAATGGTAATGGGCGCTGGTGGGCAGATCAGTATCGCCAAAGGCTCGCTATCTTTGCGAGATGGATTTGCACGGGTTTCCGGTTTTACGCCAACGGTAAAAATACCGCGCCTTGATGCGGTTTGGCGGCATCAGCCAGAAGAAACAATCTTGCAAAATTTATTTGTTGATTTTGACCAATATGGCGAGGCTTTGGTTAGCGGCAAGCGCTATTTAGCTGATGGGATATTTGAAACAGAAATTAATTTAAGCTTACCGGAAATAGATTTTGACCTCGCACGGCATCTTTGGCCAGCTAAATTTGCAAAGTTAACAACCTCTTGGATGTCACGTCACTTAGGTGGGGGGCGGATAACTGATGGCCAGCTTACCTTCGCGCTGTCAGAGCAACCAGACAAAATACGCACCACGAAGCTAGAGGGTAGATTGCCTTTTAGTCAGCTCAGCTATCAGTTACATAAAGGCATGATGCCGGTTGCAGAATTGCGTGGTCAAATCAATTTCGCAGATAACATGCTATCTGGCAATTTTGAGGCAGGTAAAGCAAATAGCATTATGGTGGAACAAGCGCAGCTTAGCTATGGCCCGCTACTAAACCATACAGGGGCAAGAGAGATAGAGTTTAAAACACTTGCCTCTGGCAAGGTCACAGATGTTCTAGAAATCCTCGACCATCCTAAAATAAATCAGATCGACAAGCTTGGCTTGCGCCCGCTCACCATTGAAGGGCAAAGCCGCTTTACCCTAACAATTGCAGGAGAAGTGCCGCTTGGTGGACGTTTTAAAATAGCTGATATTAGCGTGGATGGTACGCTATCAGATGCTGATATAGATGGTCTGCCACTTGGCCAGCATTTAGAAGATAGCGTGCTGGTCATATCAGCCGGAAAAGGAGAGACACAGATATCAGGCTCTGGCCGTCTGTCTGGAATTGACAGCGATTTCAACTATCGCCGGTTGCCAGATAACAAAACAGAACTGCAATTAAAGCTGGCTAATTCAGAAGAGCTTCCAAAATTCATATCTGCGCGGATAGGCTGGCCACTTACGGGCGGTGCGGCAGCGCGCCTGAATATTTCCGGTGTTGCAGGTAGCAAGGATGTAAAGGTCAATATTCGCTCTGATGTAACTGATTTAGGCGTCCAGCATAACAGCTTTGAATGGGCAAAATTGCAAGGGGAGAGCGGATTTATCAATGCCCAGCTTGTTTTTGAAGATGGCAAGCTAACCACAATTGAAGCGATTGATATCGAAACTGGCAGTTTACGCGCTAAAGGCCGAATGACCATGGATGAGAAAGGCGTGCCCAGCTTTGGATTGCTAGAAGATTTAGTGTTTCCGGGCACAGAGCTTAAATCTGTTTTATTTGAGCGAAGCGGGGATGCTAGCCTGTCCTTTACCGCTGAGGGCAAGACGCTAAATCTACAGCCCCTGCGCCGCGATAATCAGATTAAAGAAGGGCTAGATATCCGCTTTGATATTACCGCAGACAGAATTGTTATTGGGCCGAACCTGAGCTTTTCTGGCGCGCTAACAGGGCAAACACGCCCCGATGGTAATGGGGAGGCTAGCTTGCAAGGGGCGGTGTATGTAAACGCCAAAACGCTGGTGAGTGAAGCAAGCTTGCAAACAAGCTTTGGTCCGAGCGGCGAATATTTAAAAGGCGTTGGCCTAATCGGTGGCGGCGAGGCAGAGCTTTCTTACAAGCCAAGCAAGGAAGCAGGCGCAAAACTGATAATCCGTTCTGAGAAAGCAGGGCGGGTGCTGGCGGGACTTGGCATCACAGATGCGATACGACGCGGGAAATTACAGATGCAGACCGAATTTTCTGATACAAATTTTGAGCGTTATTCGACCGTATTTGAGGTAGATGATTTTGTTGTTATCGAAGCGCCTGCTGCGGTGCGAATGTTCTCTGTTCTCTCTCTTGCTGGGCTTTATGGTCTTGTTGAGGGTGAGGGGACGGCCTTTGCCAGAGGCGAGGCCATTATTCATTCTGAGGGTGAGATACATGAGCTGGAGAGGGTACAGGCTGGCGGGGCTGCCCTTGGTATCTCGCTTCTAGGGCAGGTCAATAAAGCCGAGCGGACGCTGGATATAAGTGGCAATCTGGTGCCTGCTAATCTGGTATCCAACATTATTGGCAGCGTGCCTTTAGTGGCGGAGATTTTAACCGGGGTGGATAGAACCGGGCTATTTGCTACGCAATTCTCCATGCAGGGCAGTATTGATGAGCCGGATGTTAATGTAAATGCGCTGGCGTTAGCCCCTGGCCTGCTGCGCGATATTTTTAGCCCCAATTGGCTGGGCGCAGAGCGCAAGCGCATTTTTGGCGGCAACACCCAGAATTAACGATAAATGCGGTGTGTCTTTTTACGTGAGCTGCAAAATTGCACGACGCTTTTTACCTGCCGCAATTTGGGCGCGTCCATCGGCATCAAAATCCGTTTCAGATAGCATCCTGTCCTCATCGCTGAGCGCAACATTGTTTAGCCGTGCGCCGCCGCCGCGTATAAGCCTGCGCACCTCTCCTTTGGAGGTGGTAAGGCCAGACTGTAAAAAGGCATCAATAACGCTAAGGCTAGGCATATCTGCGTGGGTAATTTTTAATGTTGGCAACCCGTCTGCGATGATGCCATCAGCAAAACTCTGCTGGGCGGTTAGCTCAGCCTGCTTAGCGGCCTCCGGGCCATGGCATAAGCTGGTTACTTCGTTCGCTAGAACAATTTTAGCCTGATTGATTTCAGCGCCATCCAGAGCTTCAAGCTTGGCTATTTCAGCCTCTGGTAATTCGGTAAAAAGGCGCAGAAAGCGACCTACATCTTGATCCTCGGTATTACGCCAGAATTGCCAGAAGTCAAAAACAGGCAAGCGGTCTTCATTTAGCCACACAGCCCCTGCGGCGCTCTTGCCCATTTTCGCCCCTGAAGCGGTGGTGATAAGCGGGCTAGTTAGGCCAAAAATTTCTTGGCTGTCTACGCGGCGTGTTAAATCTACACCGCTAACAATATTACCCCACTGGTCAGACCCGCCCATTTGCAGACTACAGCCATAGCGGCGGCGTAATTCCAGAAAATCATAGGCCTGCAAAATAGCGTAATTAAACTCAAGGAAGGATAGGTTTTGTTCCCTATCTAGGCGAAGTTTTACGGATTCCATGCCCATCATGCGGTTGATAGAAAAATGCGAGCCAAAATCGCGCAAGAAACGGATATAGGCCAGTTGGTCCAACCATTCAGCATTATCCACCATCAGGGCGTCTGTTGGCCGATCACCGAAGGTAAGATATTTTTCGAATATTTTTTTTATGCCTTGCTTATTTTGCTCAATATCCTGATCAGACAGCAATGGGCGCGCTTCATCCTTGCCAGAAGGGTCACCAATTTTTGTTGTGCCGCCGCCCATCAGAACAATCGGCTTATGCCCTGTGCGTTGCAACAACCGCAGCATCATAATTTGGATAAGCGAGCCAACATGTAGGCTGTTAGCCGTGCAATCAAAGCCGATATAGGCTGATATAGGCTGTTGTTCTGCTAGCGCATCTAACCCCTCAAGATTGGTAGCCTGATGCATATAGCCTCTGCTAATCAGGGTCTTTAAAAATTCTGATTTAGGCGGGGTTACACTATTTTCCATTATATTTGGGTATCCGTTATTTCGGGTTTTGCAAATCACTCGGCATATCGCGGCCATCATCGGTGCGATCCAAATAGCGCGTGACAGCAACCATTGCTTCATCCAGATGCGTGCTAAAGAAATGGTTTGCGCCATCTATCATATCTACATCGATGATCACGCCTTTCTGTTTTGAGATTTTTTCTACAAGTGCTTGCACCCGCTGGGCTGGTACTTGTTCATTCTCGCTACCCTGAACGATAAGTCCGCTAGCCGGGCAGGGGGCAAGAAAGGTGAAATCATGGGTAGAAGCTGGCGGTGATAAAGAAATAAAACCAGTAATTTCAGGGCGGCGCATCATTAATTGCATGCCAATCCATGAGCCAAAAGAAAATCCAGCTATCCAGCAAACATTGGAGGAAGGAAACTGTGCTTGCAGCCAATCCATAGCTGTTGCAGCATCCGCTAACTCGCCATCACCTTGCTCAAATGTGCCTTGTGAGCGGCCAACCCCTCTGAAGTTAAACCGCATGACGGCATAACCTCGGGCCTGAAATAGCTTATAGGTTGCAAAGGTGACGCGATTATTCATCGTGCCGTTTTTATGCGGTTCGGGATGCAGTACCAATGCGGTTGGGGCATCACTTGTTGCGCCAGGCATATATCGGCATTCTAGACGCCCTGCAGGGCCGTTGATAATCACTTCAGGCATTTTGACAGCTATCTCCCTTGTGGAATCGTAAATACGGCTTATATCTTAAACATCAACCTATTCCAAGCCCGTTATGTATGTGCTAGGCCAATGAGCTATTGAAGAGGCGCCTGATTTTTTGGTATCATGTGTCGGTGTACAAGAAAAGGAAACGCCATGCTTGATAAGCTTAAAGCTGATCTTGACGCTATCATAGAACGTGATCCAGCGGCTGGCCACCGACTAGCTGCGGTATTTTTATATCCAAGTTTCCATGTCATGCTAGCTCACCGCATCGCCCATCCTTTATGGCGTGCTGGGCTGCGCTTTGTGCCGCGCTTTATTATGCAGTTTGCCAGATGGTTCACCGGTATTGAAATTCACCCCGCTGCCCAAATTGGCGCCGGCTTCTTTGCGGATCACGGTATGGGGGTTGTTATTGGTGAGACGAGTATACTTGGCAGGAACGTTACGCTATATCATGATGTGACCCTTGGCGGGGTGATGCCAGCGGTGGATTCGCATGCACAAAAAACCATCAAACGACACCCAACTATCGAAGATGATGTTATTATTGGTGCAGGGGCGCAGATATTAGGTCCTGTAACCGTGGGTAAATGCGCGCGTATCGGCGGTAATTCAGTTGTGACCAGAGATGTAGGCGAAGGCCAGACAGTGGTCGGTATTCCGGCAAAAGCGATTAAACAAGGTAGCCGCGAGAGCCAGTTTGAAGCTTACGGCGTTAATGACCTGCCAGCTGATGATGCGCAGAGCCGGACGATTGCCGCCCTGTTTGCTGAACTGGAGACCTTGCGGACAAGGCTGAACGCGGTTGCCAGCCAAGATGAAGCGGTACACAACCCAACTACTGGAGATGAGACCGCAGGCAGTGATATTCAAAACCGTACATCAGAATAAACAAATCTGTTACTGTTTAGGGTGAAGGTTAGTGGCATGACGCCTGTCTATCTTGATTATAATGCGACGGCACCATTGTTGCCGGAAGCTGCAAAGGCGATGGTAGCCCTTGCAAATTTGCCTGCTAACCCGTCCTCTATTCATCAATTTGGCCGGGCGGCGCGAACGCAGATGGACGCAGCTAGACACCAGCTAGCGGATGCGCTGGCGGTATCCGTACATGACATTATCTTTACCAGTGGCGGCACAGAGGCAAATAATCTTGTGCTAGGCAATTATCGTCATATCATAACCAGTGCAGTGGAACATGATGCGGTATTGGCAGCGTGCCCTGATGCGCAGATCATAGACGTTGATGAAAATGGCCTTATTCGCCTTGACCAGTTACAAGCGATGCTAGCGGCACTGCCTGATACAGATAAGGCGCAAACACTGGTTTCGGTGATGGCCGCTAATAATGAGACAGGTGTTGTTCAGCCTATTGAAGCGGTTGCTGATATGTGCTGTGCCTATAATGTCGCCTGTCATTCAGACATGATTCAATTTCTGGGCAAAGCGCCTATCAACCTCCCTCAGATAAACCTTAATTTTGCCAGCTTTTCAGCGCATAAGCTAGGCGGGCCGTCTGGGGTAGGTGCGCTTTACTGCCGCGCTGGCCAACAGCTGGTCAGCTTGCTTCGTGGCGGTGGTCAGGAACAGGGAAGGCGCGCTGGTACTGAAAATTTACCCGGTATTATTGGCTTTGGGGCAGCGGTTGCCGCCCACGATATAGCGAATATCAATATTCAGGCAAGCTGGCGTGATGCGATGGAAGCTACTATTCAAAGAGCCTATCCAGAAATTGAGGTGATGGGGGCAGCTGCCCCGCGCCTTGCCAACACATCTGCACTTTACCTGCCGCAGCTTTCTGCGCAAAAGGCGGTAATGTTAATGGATTTGGCTGGTTTTGCGGTCAGTGCAGGCGCAGCTTGCTCATCTGGCAAGGTAGGGGATAGCCATGTTATCACGGCGATGGCGCGCGGCGATGCGGCCGCTAATGTTATACGAATATCGGGGGGCTGGCAAAGTACAGAGGCCGAATGGACAGGGGTTGCGAAGGCTATAATAGAGATATATAAAACCCAACATTGACCTAATAGTTCAAAGACATAAACAGCCCTTAAAAAACAGGGCAATTACGATATAAAAGAGAGCCAAATGCCCACAATTAATTTCCTTAAGCCAGATGGCAGTAAGCATGCAATTACCGTTGATGAAGGTACCACACTGATGGAAGCCGGGCGTGATAATAATATGGGGCTAGAAGGCACTTGTGGGGGTAGCCTGTCTTGTGCGACCTGTCATGTTATTTTCAGCGATGCAGATTATGCACGTGTTGGCGCGCCATCTGATGATGAAATGGATATGCTGGACCTAGCCTTTGGGGTTACAAAAACTTCTCGCCTCGGCTGTCAGATACGCATGAGTGATGCATTAGATGGTCTGACCGTACAGGTTCCAGAGGACATGTAAGCTAGCCAATCTTTGATATAGACGCGAAATAGCAACAAAAAGAGCGATGCCACTATGGCAGAAGACATCACAAAGCTGAATAGTTTGGGCATAGCTAAGCCGCCGGCGCAAACACGCGTGGTGGTGGCGATGTCTGGCGGCGTGGATAGCTCTGTTACCGCAGCGATGCTGGTCGAACAAGGGTATGAAGTTATCGGCATCACCATGCAATTATATGATCATGGTGCGGCGATAGCGGCCAAGGGGGCGTGTTGTGCGGGCGCTGATATTCATGATGCGCGTCAGGTTGCAGGACGGCTAGATATTCCCCATTACGTGCTGGATTATGAAAGCCTGTTTAAACAACAGGTGATGGATGATTTTGCGGATAGCTACTTATCTGGGCATACGCCCATCCCGTGCGTGCGGTGCAACCAAACGGTGAAGTTCAAGGATTTGTTGGGCATGGCGCGCGATCTGGGCGCTGATTGTCTGGCAACGGGCCATTATGTGCGCCGCGATATCCTAGATGGGCAGCCAATTTTGCGGCGCGGAATTGATAGGGATAAAGATCAGTCTTACTTTTTATTTGCTACCACGCCGGACCAGTTGGATTTTGTGCGCTTTCCGCTAGGCAGCCTGACCAAGGACGCCACTCGTGCGCTGGCCCGAAAATATGAACTTTCTGTCAGTGATAAGCCAGATAGCCAAGATATTTGTTTTGTGCCGAACGGCAGGTATGGCGATGTAGTGCGCAAATTGCGCCCCGGCGCGATTGAACCTGGACTGATCAAACATATAGATGGCTCAACACTTGGCACGCATAAAGGCGTGATAGACTACACGATAGGCCAGCGGCGCGGTTTGGGTATAGGGGGGCGCAAATCAGAAGCTGGTGCTGAAAATGGGGATAATGCCCCGCTCTATGTGGTGGCCATAAACGCTAGTGCGCATGAGGTGATAGTCGGCCCACAAACAGCGCTAGCTTGTCATGAAGTGTATTTAAGCGATATGAACTGGGTGCGCCGCAGTGATGGGCAGGCCCCAGCAAATGCGCTGGAAGGGCGCGAGGTATTGGTGAAGCTGCGCAATACCGCTCCGGCTACAAAGGCGCGGCTTACGCTTAACGCTGGCGAGGCTGGCAAGATTTGCCTGCAGCTAGAGGCGCCAGAGTTTGGGATTGCCACCGGTCAGGCGGGCGTGATTTATGATGGTGAGGATGAAAGCCTGATGCTAGGCGGGGGCTGGATTTCAAAGGCACCAACACAGGCAGATAGCCTTAATTAAGCATCCGCTTGCTTAAGCCTACTTTTAGGCTTGACCCCAACCCCCATTTGGTTTTATCAAAGCGCACCTGATTTCTTTTTGGCGGAGTAGCTCAGGTGGTTAGAGCAGCGGAATCATAATCCGCGTGTCGGGGGT